>JAIVJI010000061.1 GCA_020200135.1 Acidobacteriota bacterium
CGCCGTGTGGGAGACGCGACGTAACAAAGAGCAGGCGACCATTGACTGGCGCTTTTCGGTCACGGAAGCCCGTGAAAAACTGAAGCGACTTTATCCATCGCGTTCATCGTGATGAACTACTAGACTTCATAGGTAGGCACGTAAATCTTCCCCGTGAGGAATGGATGGTCCTCATACGTGACCACCACCCGGCTTACTTTGAAAAACGAGAAGCGACTCGAACGGAACCGCTGCCTTGCCAAAGAAGATTGTCCCGGGGCTCCCCGCCCAGGCTCGGCCCTGCTCTCCGGGTTGATCAAATGCAAAAAATGTAACCGGAAGATGCACCCTATTTACCCGTACGCAGGTAGGGATCCGTTCTACACTTGCCGATACGAGCGAAACAAATACGGTGGGAAGCAGTGCCAGGGATTTTGCGGTGTCGAACTTGATTTGGCAGTAACGGAACTATTCCTCCGGGCTTTCAGCAGGTCACACCTAGCGGTAGCCCTTCAGACTCTAAAGGAGCAGGAAGTGCAGGTTGGCCAACATGAAGATATATGGGCCAAACGTATAAAGCGGGCTAAGGCCGTGGCCGCCAAGGCCGAAAGGCGCTACAAGGTCGCAGCTGATAACAAAGGTAACGTGCTCGTGGCCGCACAGCTCGCGGAAGAGTGGGAGGCGAAGAAACTCGCGGTCGGGCGGTTGGAGCGGGAGCGCGATGATGAACTGGCGATTATGCCGCGCGTTATCGACGAAGAGACAAGAAAGGCCATACTAGCACTAGCCCACGATCTGCCGGCCATCTGGCATTCGCCGACAACCACTGTGGTCGAGCGTAAAGAATTATTGCGTTTCGCGATTCAAGAGATAGCTCTTCAAAGGGCCGGGTCGGTGTTGCATGTTGAGTTACGGTGGCTGACTGGCACATCTCATAAGTTTGAAGTGTTTCTACCGGGAACAAAGTTCTCGCCTGAAGCCGATGAGAAGGATTCCCAAATACTCGAGATGGTGCGTTCTCTGCGAGGCAACCATACTCACAGGCAGATAGCTGAGCGGCTCAATCAAGCTGGTTACAGCAACAAACGGGGAGGCTCTTTCACAAAGGAGATCGTCATGAAGATTGTTAAAAGATTTGTACACACTCAACATTAGAGTTTTGTGTTAGTAAGACATCAAGTTCCCTTCTTACCATTAGAATTCCTGACGCCGCTGATTTTAAATACTCCTGATGAATTTGCGTACACCCTGCTGCGACCGAGTGTTGCATTGCCTATAGTTAATGCTTATGTCTACAGGTGAATGCCAATCCAATATAACAACTTGTCGGTGACATATATTGTATTGCTCATAGTTAATGGTAATAACTTTTACTGAATACCAATCCAGTCACCACCCGCTCGCCGCGAGGATTGTACCGGTCGTAGGCAGTGCCCCCCATCTATGATGGAAAGCAAATTCCGTTACATTCATAACCTACTTCCCCATTAACTCTAAAAAGGTTCAGCTAAAACATATGCCGCGGCAGTCATCTCCGAAAGGTTTAAGTCTCATGCAAAGAAAGCGTTGCACCAAAGTACTTACTCGCCGCTCGAAGAAGAACCCCCGGTCGTATGTTACCGCCGGCCGGACCATCTGCGGCGAACCACGGTAAATTCCTTAGGGTCGAGTTCTTCCAACAGTGATTCCTCGTCGTACGAATTACTCGCTGTAAGCGGTTCGTTGATCGTGAGAATGGTCAGCATGCTTCTGTAGTGGGGTTGAAAAATTCGAATCCTCGTGTATCCTCACGACGACGTCCATCCGCGAGTCGTCAATCTAGGTCGTGGCGGGCACCATGCCGAAGGCGTCCAACCCTTAACCTCCCCCTAGTGCCTTCTCAGCCGGTTGGTGACCCTGCCGCTGTGCTTGTCACGCTTGACGGATATCCGCTGCACGTAGACGCGGGTGGTGGCGGCGTTGCGGTGACCCAACGCGTCCTGCGTGTCTATCAGTGAACCTGTCTCCTCGGCCACGATGCGGGCGAAGCTGTGGCGTGTCTGGTGCAGATGCACGTCTCCGACGCCGGCCTCGCGCCCGTACCGCTTCAGGTTCTTGACGAAGGCGTGCGAGGTGAGCGCCGCCCCTGGTTTGCCTGCACGGTCGTGGCGCGTCCAGAGGGGGCCTCCGGTCTTCAGCACTCCCTCCCTACCGCACGAGTAGAGGTAGTCGAGGATCGCCTCCCGCAGCAGCGGGTCGCGCACCTCCCTGCCGACGTAGTCTCCGCCTTTAACCTTGCCCGTGAGCGAGATGTGCTCGTCGATCTTGATATCGCCGCCCCGGAGGCTGATAACCTCCTGCCGGCGCATGCCAGTCACCAGGTAGAAGAGCAGGAGCGCGTAATCTCGTTTGCCGACGATCTCGCCGGCCGCTGCCTTCGCGCGCACCGCCTCGACGATGGCCTGTAGCTGCTCGTCCGTCCACGCCCTGACGCTCTCGGTCTGGTAAGCCTTAGGCGCTTTCGGCAACGCCAGCCGCGCCGGGTTGCTCCCGATCTGCCCCCGCAGCGCCGGCTCCCGCATCGCCCACTCGAAGAAGGAGGAGAGGAAGCAGACCCGGGCATAGACCGTGTTGGCCCTCAGCCCCAGCCCATCCGGCTTCGGACGGGAGAGCCGATCACGCCACGCCTCGACGTCGAGAGCGGAGACCTCCCTAGGCGACTTGCCGGCGAACGAGAAGAAGGACGCAACGACCCGCTGCTTGTAGCCCTGCAATTCCTCCCGCCGCTCGGTCGAAGGGGCGGTCGAGGCGTCGGCCCACAGGCGCAGGGCGTGGCGGAGCGCCACCTCCTGCGCCCCCTCCGTCGGGTTAAGCTGTAGCGCGGTCTCAATCATACGTCGGCCGGGTCGACCGTCTTCACGCCCGCGAAGCGCTTGAAGTCGCCGCCGTTGAAAGTCAGGATGTGGGTTACGCCGTGAGCTAGCATGGCGGCGGCGATCCGCGCGTCGTGCGCCTCTTTACCCCTGACCTGGTGGGCGCGGACGAGTGTCTCCCACTCCGGGTATATGGCGGGGGTGTCCGGCAGCAGCTCGAAGATAGTTTTCAACCCGTTCAGCTCGGCGGCGGCCTCGTCGACCTCCAGCCCGAGACCGTTGGACTCGGCGGGCCGGGTCGCCACCGCCCAGAACTCGATCAGGTTTTGCGGGAGCACACAAAGACGCTCGCCGCGCGTCAAGAGGGAGCGCACCGCACCCGTCGCCGCGGCGTGTGCTGGGTGGGAAGGTTGCGCCGCCCGCAGGAGGACGTTGGTGTCGACGAGGTAGGTCACAACTGGCGGTCTTCGCGGCCGCGGTAGATGGAATCCCTCCCGACGGCCTCGTCGGTGAGCTGGGGCGCCGAGCGCCCGGCATGGCCTCCGAGCCATTCGTCAAAGGCCCTGAGCCTGGCTTCGGCGTCCCCGGTGGGGGTCGAAGCCCCTTCCTCGCCATGGGAGAGCCGCTCTTCGAGAACCTTCAGGGCGAACTCCTCGGCCGCCACGCCTTCCCGGGCGGACTCCGACCTGAGCTTCTCCTCGAGCGCCGGGGGTAGGTCAATGGTCAGGGTCATGCTTCTGCTGCTCCTTTCGGGGCGATTATAGCATCTCAAATGCCTTCCCTTTTAGGTTACAGAAATTGGATATTCGTGTAACCTTATCTTCAATTCCGTTCTCTTTATTTCCATTCTATGGTATAGAAATTTTTAATCTAATGTTTCACGGACGGGAGCTGATTTGGCCACCGTCACTCTGAGGAGTTCACCACGTTGAAAGCAACAAAACGTCGCACCAGGCGAGCAGACCCGCTCGCCTCGGCCCACGCTGTCGAGGCAGTGCTTGAGCGGTTGCGCTCTTCCCTGCCCGAGATCATCCCGCGCTCTCACAAAAACTTATCGTCGCTACTCAACTCCGTGCGCGGCCTCTACATGCGTCAGCCGGCGGAGACGAAACGTGGCAGGCCCGCGCGCTACCCCCGAGAACAGCTTTTGAGAGTCGATTCGACCCTCCGCGACCTGCTCGGGCGTGAAACGTCAATCTCGGTGCGGAGCTTCGTCGGCCAATATCTGCCCATTTTGGACTTCCCGCTTGACGTGCGGGAGGTGTTGGAGCGCGGGGATGTGAACCTCTTCGAGGCTCACCAGCTCGCCCGGCTTACTGCCAGAAAGCTTGGTGGGACGGACGGCAAGGCACGGTCGCTCAGGAAGAAGCTGCTCGAAGCGCACCTGCTGGCGCAGGGGTCGGGGACGTTGCTGCGCCAACGAGTCAAGGAGGCGTTGGGCGAACTGCGTGAGCCGGACCCGACCGAGACGGAGGTCTTGGCGGTAGGTAAGGCTGACGGGCTGCTGGAGGCCGACCCACTCGACGCGAGTCACCTCTTCTTCGAGGAGTTGCGGATGATCTCAAGGGCGCTCAGGGAGATCGGCCCCGGGGAGGTGACGGACGAGGACCTCGCCGAGATCATGCCCGCCGTCGATCAAATTACGTTGACTTTGCAGAAAATTGCGAGGAGAAAAGAGCGGGAGCAGGCCAAAAAGTTAGTAATTTAGCCGGCCCACCATTCGCGACGATCAGAGGTGTAATGTCGGCGGCGCCTGCGGCCGAGTAAGCGCACTATCACTAACACCCCGAAGAGACAAATCAGTGACCCTATCAACCAAAGGAAAATGTGGGACACGGCGTGAATATAGCACAGTCTCTAACTTTCTAATTCCGAGAGGGGGGTATGAAAATTAGATTGACAGCGATAATGAAGAAAGTTATAAGGAATACCCATGAAAGTGTCTCCTTTCTCGATAAGCCCCGATCCGGAGCTGCTTTACGTCACCCCTTCCATCGAAGCTACCCTCGACAAAGTTCGACACCTCGTCGATTACAGGCAGGGGCTGACGACCATTGTCGGCGACGTGGGCCACGGGAAATCTACCATCCTGCGCTACATTTGGAGGGAGCTGAACGATAACCCGGAGGTCCGCATCGGCGCGGTCATCACGCCGAATTTCACGTCGGATTTCGCGTTTTTGAAGGCAGTTTGCGGCGAGTTCGGCATTCCGCCGAAGCGCTCAATGCAGGCGCAGGAGTCGGCTTTAAGAGAATTTTTAGTAGGTCTGGATAACGACGGGCGGACCGCCGTCCTCCTGATCGACGAGGCCCAAAAGCTGCCGGGCAAGCAGCTCGAACTGATCCGCGTCCTTCTTAATTTCGAGCGCGAAACCCACAAACTCGTCCAGATCGTCTTGGCGGGCCAGCTAGAACTTAAATACAAGCTCCTTGATGAGTCCAAAAAGGCACTCAGGAGCCGCGTCTTCGCGCCGTCGAACCTCTCTCCCCTTTCGCCCGACGAATGCCGTGAGATGATTCAGTTCCGGTGCGATAAATTCGAGGTGCCGAACCCGTTTACGCATGACACTGTAGACGCCATCTACAACCAGACTTCAGGAGTCCCGCGTGACGTGCTGAAGATGGCTCAAATTCTCTGGGTGACGGCGCAAAGGGCGCAGCAACCTCAGATACCAGTCGAGTGGGTCGAGCCGGCGCTCTCGGAGGCGGTGCTGAATGCCTGAAGAGAAATACGTGCCTAACAGCTCGGTAATGGGCAGCAGCAGCGTTGTCCGTAAGGTCAGCTTCTTCGGGCGCGATAAGATTGGGGCCGAAAGAAGCCCGGAAAAAGCGCCAGAGACATCTTCCAGCAGCTCGCTTTCCGGCAGTCCGGTTCCCGACAGCCCAAACGTCGAATCTCAATCTGTAACGGAAGTTCCCTCTTCTCAAGCGTCTGAAGCACAAATCGCCGAGCAGTCCAGTCCGGCTCCCGACAGTCCGGCAGACGGACTGCCACATTACGGCCGTCCGCGGGCGGTGGACGGCGTACACCCCGAACGGCGGTCGGCTCCCGATAGTCCGGAATCTGGCAGTCCGGCCCCCGACAGTCCAGCAGTAAATCTGTGGTCATCTTTGCCCAAAGTCGAAGGGCATTTAAGGCTGCCGAATATAATCATCGATCACCTTTATCAACTCCTGGATTTACAGGAGCGATCTGTCTACGAGCAGCTCTATAGGCTCTCGCACGGCTATGGAAAATCAACTTGTAAAATAGGTTATCCGCAGCTCGCAGTCCGGTCTGGGATGGGCCGGACTGCGGTCATTCAAACGGTCGAGCGGTTGGTAAAGAAAGGTTTAATAGTGAGGGTGAGCACCGCCATCGGGGGACGCAAAGAGCAGGGAAGTGAATACTGGGTGTCGGCACCTGGCAGTCCGGCTCCCGACAGTCCGACTCCCGGCAGTCTATCCCCCGAACCCAATAAAATAAAAGCATTAAAAGAAAATGCTAAAAAGGGGGGCGCTTCGCACCAAAGGAAAGATTACTCGAACTGCCCGGATTGTAGAGGGGTTGGGATGTGGTACCCGGACGGCTTCGATAAGGGCGTGGCTAAATGTCACCATCTCAAACTCAAATAGTGATCGGGTCGTGGCGTGCCAGTGTCTCGGCGATGGTGTGCACGGGCGGGGTGAGGGTGGTGATAAAATCCTGTAGCGTGAATCGAATATTAGGGGCGGACTAGAAGCATGGTCACTCACATTAAACCGGAAGGGAAGAGCTGGGTCATCGACATGACGCCGGAGATGGCACGCGCGGCGAACGTCGCCGAGGGCTCACTCGTCGTCCTGTCCTTCAAGGATGGTGACGTGACGGCCGAGATTCTGCCTCCACCGGGCGAAGGGCTGGAAGAAGAAGTCGCTCAGGTGGTAGCCGAGTTCGGCGGGGCTTTCGCGGAGATGAAGCGGCGTGGCGACTGAAGAGGTTGCCTACCTCACCTACCAGGAGGCGGTGCTCATCCATATCCTCCTCATGAGGAGTCTGGGGGAGAAACGCTACGGCGTCTTCGACCGGTCCCTCGTCGAGTCCGCGCTAGCGCGCCCCAGACAATCGGCCGCGTACGGACGTGCCGACATGCACGCCCAGGCGGCCTCACTCCTTTACGGTTTCATTAAGAACCACCCGTGGGTCGGCGGGAACAAGCGCACGGCCACTGCCCTAACACAAATCTTCTTGCGAAGGAACGGGCACCGGATTGACGCGGACCTGGACGAACTGCTCGAACTGGTGCACGCCGTGGAGGGTAATCAGTGGCGGGTCGAAGATGTAGAGGCTTGGCTGCGTGATCATACGACGCGAGCTTAACCCTGCGTTACCTGTTACCAATTTCATACGGTTGACTTGTCCATGCCGATGGTAAACGGCAGCCTCCGATGGTCGGCCCTCATTACCTTCCTAAAGAAGCGTTTGATACCGGCGCAGAGGGCGTTGGTGACGACTATCGTCACCAACGCCCCTGCTGTCCAAGCATGCGGCACCGCGTTTAGACGCGCGCGGTGCTCCTTGAGGATTTGGATGGCGATGGCCTCGCCGAGCGCGATGGACTCGCGGCTGTCGGAGCGCCAGTGGACACCCGAGATGTTGCGCCCGTTGGCAACGTTGTAGGCGATCTTATTTAGCTCGCCGCCGACCGTCACCTGCCCGGCGTCGCTCTCGGTGTAAGGGATGAGCGCGAGGCCGTCAGGCGTCGGCTGCAACGGCTGCGTGAGGCTCGCGATAGGCGTGTCCTCCTTGAACCAAGCCTTGAGGATCGTCGTGCACGCGCCCGCGACCGTGGCGTGGCCCGCGCCGTATGACGGGTGCGTCGGGCTTCCCTCGGGGAAGGCCATTGGCAGAAGATAGGTGCCCTGGCCGACCCCATTGAACTGCTCGTTGTGCTGCTTGACGGCGTTGAGCACGGTGGAGGAGTTGATGGAGTTGTGTACATCGAAGCGTCCCGGGTGCGTGCGGTTGCGCTCGATGCGCCCGGCGAAAGCCTCCGGGCGGAGCCGACGATGCACCATCCACTTCTGGTACCAGACAGCGTGCAGGGCGCGCGTCGAGACCTCGCACAGCAGCGTCGCGATGTGCGGCCCGCCGAAGGTGCCGAAACCTATCTGCGTCGGGCTCGCGTTGTAAGGGTTGCTCTCGTCCACCGGCGCGCCGAGTCCCGCGAGGACGAGGAACGCCTGGAAGTAGCCCTGGAAGAGCACGTCCACTTGCACCCACCGCGCGATGTCGCGTCCCATGCGCATGTAGCGCCGCGTGCCGTCGAGTATGTCGGCGGAGGACGGGCCACCGCGCTGTATGGCGAGCCAGTCGGCGTACTTCGTCATGTAGTCCTGTCCGCCGCCCGAGCCGTTGTTGCCGACCGTTGAGACGGGGGCGAAGGTCTGTATGCGCTGGCTGACCTGGTTCGCGCCGAAGTTGCACGGAAGGTAGAAGTACTGCGAGAGGTACGGGCCGACCTTGTCGCCCGGCGTCACGCCGCGGAAGAGGAGCCTCGGTGTGACGACGCCAGAGTTATTCTTCGCGCCCTTGAAGTCCGCGCCGAAGTTGGTCAGGTCGGCGGCGGCCGCCGCCGCGACGGGGTGCGACGCATAGTCCGAGAAGGGTACGTCGCGCAGCAGCGCCATCCAGTAGTTCTCGGCTATCTCGGCGCACTCCTCCTTGCTCGCGAAGGCCGGCGCGGGTGGCTGCACGAACGAGTGCGCGTCGCCGCCCTCTATCTCGTAGCAGAAGCCCGCCTGCGGGTTCGTCAGCTTCCGCCCCAGCCCGATCTGTACCTGGTCGAAGAGCGCCGGTTTGCCCTCGCCGTTCGTGAGCGCGCCGACGAGCGACTGGTAGGCGCTCAGGACGACCGTCCCGTCCGCGTTGTGCGGCAGCCCCTTCGTGTAGCTGCCGCGCTTGTCGGCGTAGGCGTCGTCGTCGGTGTTGGTCGGGTGCTTGAGCGTGACGGGCATCGCCGCCATGTTGTCGGTGGCCGCCTGGTGCCGCTTGGTGTAGGCGCGGTTGCGGCGCGTGTTCATCGCCGTGCCAACGGCCGCCGCGCGCACCTCCGATGCGGCCGAACCGAACAAAGGCTCCAGCCCGATGGCGCCCGCGGCGAGCGCCGCCGCCGCACCGGCCTGGCCCAGGAAGTTACGCCTATCAGTGTGAATGTTGTTGCTCCTCTTGCTCATGGGGGTTATTCCTTTCTTTCTTGAAGCCACGCGTGTGCAGTTTTGAACAACCGATAGCGGGGTGTCGTCAGTGGCTTACGAGCTTGGCACACTCACGCGACCGTCTGAGGATCAACTGTCGTGTTGGCCTTGTGGCCGACACAGTTAGCTGAAGGGATCGGGAACTAAGGGCTGATGGGCAGCCGAGAATGTCCGCCGATAAGGCTCAGTTGAGGGTCATCAGAATTGTTAGGCCGTGAAGTTCATTGCTGTAGAGCGAGAGCAATCGAATTCAGCGGGACGAAAGTTTGAGAGCACCGGCGAGATTGGACTCCTCCGGGTGTGTAACCGTGAGAACGGGCGGGACTTTAGTCCCAAACGCACCCCGTGTCAAGAACTTTCCCTGCTGGCATGGTGGGGAAAGATGCGCGCGGCTCTAGTCCCGGGCGACTTGCTTTTGTGGACGCCGCTCGTGCTAACGTTAATCAACGAAACGTTATAAGCGCTCTCGGCCACGCATGATAAAAAATGTTTCCCGCCCCTGTCCAAAAAAACTATTGACAGCGTCCCAACAAGAGGAATAGAGTCCCGCCCGTTTTCAGGTGTTCGTTCTTGAAGGCGCTGCTTCCTGTCAGCGGCCGAGTCTTTCAAGACTCGCTCACTCTCAACATCGCCTTCGTTCTATCTACCGTACTCACATATCCAGCGGTCCGGGTAAGCCTCCGCCGTGCTTCCCGGGGAAGGCGAACGCTCACCGACAACCCTTCGGGGGCGCTCACACGACACTCTCTACCCTCGACGCTTCGTTAACGCTCACGTCACCGCCGACACTCAGCTCGTTCAGGTAGGCGTGATAACTATCACAGAGAGCCGTACCTTCTCCGCCCTCTAACTGCGGAGACGCCGCGGCGTTCCCACGGGCAATCGGCATCGCCTTAGCTTCACGACCCGAGTCACATCGCACGAGAGGGCGCACATGCACACAAGTCTAAAGAGGAATCGTTTTATCAGCCTTTCTCTTAGCGCAATCATACTACTCTGCTCGGCTCCCCTCCGCGCGAACGCCGCGGCCTCGCCCACGCAGGCCGGGCGGGAAACGAAGCGCAGCTTCCAGTTCGGCTCTCAGGTCTACGGCGTCACGGAGAAGGCCGGCTCGGTGAAGGTGACCGTCACGCGAAGCGGCGACGCCTCCGGGTCGGACGCCGTCAATTACACGACGGGGAAGGGAACCGCCTCCGACGTGTCCGACTTCACGCGCGCCGCCGGCCGACTCTATTTCGCGCCGGGCGAGACGGAGAAATCTTTCGACATTCACGTTATCCGCGACGTGCGCAGGGAGGGGACTGAGACGGCCACGGTCGAACTGAGGTCCCCAGGCGAAGGCGCGCGCCTGGGCGCGCCTAGCACCGCCACGCTCTCCATCGCCGACGACGAACAGAGGGCCGCCGCGGCGGCCGAAGGGGGGCAGGCGACGAACCCCATCGACGAGACGCCCTTCTTCGTCCGCCAGCATTATTTAGATTTTCTCAACCGCGAGCCGGACGCTGCGGGTCTCGCTTTCTGGACGAACGAGGTCGAGAAGTGCGGGGCGGACGCGCAGTGCCGCGAGGTCAAGCGCATCAACGTCAGCGCGGCCTTCTTCCTCTCCATCGAGTTCCAGAACACCGGCTACCTCGTCTACCGGGCTTACAAGGCCGCCTACGGCTCGCTGCCCGGCCGCCCCGTGCCGATCACGCTCTCGGAGTTCCTGCCCGACACGCAGTCCATCGGGCAGGGCGTCGTCGTCAACTCGCCGGGCTGGGAGCAGTTGCTCGAAGCTAACAAGCAGAACTACTTCAACACCTTCGTTACGCTCCCGCGCTTCGGTGCCGCCTACCCGGCGGCCATGGCGCCGGCCGACTTCGTGAACGCGCTGAACGCGAACGCGGGCGGCGTGCTCTCGGAAGAGGAGCGGGGCGCGCTCGTCTCCGCGCTGACCACCGGGGCGCAGACACGCGCGCAGGTGCTCCGCGCCATCGCCGAGGACGCCGACCTGCAACGCGCAGAGTTCAACCGCGCCTTCGTGCTGATGCAGTACTTCGGCTATCTGCGCCGCGACCCGAATGCCGCGCCCGACTCCGACTTCTCGGGCTACAACTTCTGGCTCTCGAAGCTCGACCAGTTCAAAGGCAACTTCATCGAGGCCGAGATGGTCAAGGCGTTCATCTCCTCGCTGGAGTACCTCGCGCGCTTCGGCCCGCAGACTTTCGCCATCCTCCCAAACAAGGCGAAGGCGGGCGAGCAGGTGGCCGTCGAGATCACGGGCCAGTTCACGAGCTTCATCCAGGGCACGACGCGGGCGAGTTTCGGCGAAGGCATCTCCGTTGGCGGCGGCCCCGAGGGCGGCTTCGGGTCTGTGACGGTCAAGAGCAGGACGACGGCGACGGCGCAGGTGTCCGTCTCGTCGGCGGCCATGGCGGGCGCGCGCACGGTCACGGTGGCGACCGGGCCTGAGCGCGTGTCGCTCGACAACGGCTTCACGGTCGAGTCGAACGTCAAGGCCATCACCTCGATTCAGCCGGGGTCTGGGAAGCAGGGGCAGAGCGTTCAGGTGACGGTGACGGGGCAGAACACGAGCTTCGCGCAGGGCACGACGCAGGCGAGCTTCGGCGCGGGCATCACCGTCGGGCAGTTGACTGTCGGCGGCCCGACCTCCCTGACAGCGCAACTCGACATCGCGGCGGGCGCCGTGCCGGGGCCGCGCACCGTCACGATCACGACCGGGGCGGAGGAGGTGAGGTCGGTTGACGGCTTCGCGGTCGAAGCCTCGCTGCCCCTCCTCACGCTCTTACAGCCGAACGTGGCGCAGCAGGGCCAGACGCTCTCCGTGGCCATCACGGGCCAGTTCACAAACTTCGCGCAGGGCACGACGCAGGCGAGCTTCGGGGCGGGCGTCTCCGTGGGCGGCGGCACCGAAGGCGATTTCGGGCCGGTCAACGTCACGAGCCCGACGGCCGCGACGGCGCAGGTGAAGGTCAACGTGGCCGCCTCGGCGGGCGCGCGCACGGTGACGCTGCGCACGGGGACGGAGCAGGTCGCGCTCGCGGGCGGCTTCACGATCCAGACGTCCCTGCCGCCTCAGATCAACGACTTCACCCCGAAGTCCGCCGCCGCCGGCACGCTCGTTAGCGTGACGGGCCAGAACTTCGCGTCGGGCGGACTCGGCCCGCAAGTCTCGCTCAACAAGAAGGGCGGCGGCACCATCGCCGCGCCTTTAAGCGGCTTCGCGGCCGACTCGCTCACCTTCGTCATCCCGACGGGCGCGGCACCGGGGCCGCTGCGCGTGACTGCGCCGAACGGGCAGACGGCGACCTCCGCGTCGCAGCTCGACATCGTCGCTTCTTCAAACTTCAACCTCGTCACGTTGCCCTCTACGGCCGACGTGATCCGCGGGCAGTCCGTGAGCTACACGGTCTCGCTCGACAGCACGAGCGGGTTCACGCAGCTCGCCACGCTCGGCGTCACGGGTCTGCCCGCGGGCGCGACCGCGACCTTCAAGCCGCAGCAGATCACCGCCGGGCAGACCTCGATCCTCGACGTCACGACGCCCGCGGGGCTGGCGGTCGGCGCCGTCAACCTCAACGTCACCGCGGCCGCGACCGTGGACGGCATCCCGCTCGACAAGTCGGCCGCGCTCACGATGAACGTGCGCCCGGTGACGACCTCGTTCCGCGGGCGCACGGTCGTTGACGACCCGCTGGAGACGCCGCTCGCGGGCGTCACCGTCAGGATGCTCGGGCGCGACGGCGACGGCCGCACGACGGGCTGCACGGGGCAGACCGTCTCCGACCAGGCGGGGAACTTCATCTTCACAGACCTCCCGGCCGCATGCACCGGCAACCAACTCGTTCGCTACGACGGCCTGACGGCGACGGCGCCGCCGGGTCGTTACGCCGGCGTTGACCTCGTCTACAACATCGTCGCCAACCAGGTGACGGTCTCGCAGACGCTCGTTCACCTCCCGCGTATCGACAACGCCGAGACGGTGATGGTCAAGCAGAACGCCGCGCAGGATCAGACCTTCGTCTTCGAGTCGATTCCGGGGCTGACGGCGACCGTCTACGCGGGCACGACCTTCACGCTGCCCGACGGCACGAGGCCCGACCCGTTCCCCTTCACGGCCGTCGAGGTGCCCGTAGACCGCCTGCCCGACGCGAAGCCGCCCGCGCCCGGCATGGTCAACGTCTTCATCGTCGCCTTCCAGCCGGCCAACACCGAGGCGAGCAAGCCCGTCGCCATCTACTACCCGAACTCCATCAACACGCGCCCCGGCACCAACATGGTGCTGATGACGCTCGACCCGACGCGCGGCCAGATGGTCGTCTACGGCACGGGCACCGTCGCCAACGACGGCTCGCAGGTCATCCCCGACTTCGACCCCGCCCACCCCGGCAAGCGCTACGGCCTCGTCCACTTCGACTGGCACGGCCAGATGCCCCCGCCCAACCCCGCGAACCCCAACCCGGAAGGCCCCTGCGGCCCGCAGGAAGGGAAGCCGGTCGACCTCTCCTCCGGCATCGAGGTCCTGACGACGACGGACGTGACCATCACCGGCAGCCGCGGCACCATCGGCATCGAACGCACATACCGAACCTTCACGGCCGACGTGGGCCCGTTCGGCCTCGGTACGAGCCACAACTACGGCTACCGCCTCAACACCAACGTGCCCCAGGGCAGCGCCGTCCTGAACCTGATCATGCCGGACGGCAACCAGTACCCGTTCACGAGGCTCGCCAACGGCTCGATGGTGAACACGACCATCCCCTCGCTGCGGGGTGCGGTCATCCGCACGGAGCCCGACGGGACGGCGACGCTGCGCTGGAAGGACGGGGTCGTCATGCGCTTTGAGCCCGGCAACTTCCTCCTCGGCTCCGTCCTCCAGTCGATAACCGACCCGAACGGCAACACCATCACGCTGACCAGAGACCCTTCGCGGCCGGCGCGCATTACGGAGATCAGCGACCCGGCCGGGCGCAAGCTCACGCTGAGCTATGACGCGGCCGACCGCGTCGTCTCCATCACCGACCCGATAGGTCGCAGGGTGGTCTACGTCTACAACGGCCAGGGGACGCTCGACTCCGTCACCGACCAGGGCGGCGGCGTGACGCGCTACACCTACAACGCGCAGAACAGGCTGACCCGGGTGGTTGACCCGCTGGGCGCGACGGAGGCGCAGAACGTCTACGACGCCAACGGCCGTGTGATCGAACAGACGAGCGCCGAGAGAGGGCGGCTGAAGTTTGAATACGTGCTCCTCAACCCGCTGGAGCCGACCAGCCCGGTGCGCGAGACGACCGTCATCGACGCGCTGGACAACCGGACGGTCTACAGGTTCAACCCGCAGGGCTTCCTCGTCAGCGTCACCGACGCCCTGGGGCAGACAAGGGTGATGGAGCGGGAGCCCGGCACGAACCTCGTGCTCGCGATCCGCGGGGCGGGCAGTTGTAACGTCTGCGGGTACTCGGGGGCGGGCGACCTGAAATTTACCTACGACGCGGTCGGCAACCGCACCGCCGTCACCGACGCGCTCGGCGACGCCACCACCTACACTTACGACCCCGTCACCGACAAGGTTAGTTCCGTCGGCAACGCGCTCGGGCAGAAGACCACGTACGCCTACGACGAACGCGGCAACCTCGTCTCCATTACCGACACGAGGGGCAATAAGAAGACTTTCACCTACAACTCGTTCGGCCAGATGACGGAGGCCGCGGACGAGGCGGGCAACAAGACGACCTACGGCTATGACAGCGTGGGCAACCTCGTCTCAGTGCGCGACGCGGCGGGCGGCGTCACGTCGATGCGCTACGACGGCGTCTCACGCGTCGTCGAGGCGGCGGACGCGCAGGGCAAGAAGGGCTCGCTGACCTATGACAATCTCGACCAGGTCGTCACGGCCACGGACGAGAAGGGGCAGACCACCCGGCTCGCCTACGACGCCGTCGGGAACCTGCTCTCGCTGACCGACGCGCGCAACAACCGCGTCTCCTTCACCTACGACGCGGCGGGTCGCCTGCTGACGCGCACCGACCAGCTCGGTAAGGTCGAGACGTACGGGTACGACGCGGCCGGGAACCTCGTCGAGTTCAAGGACAGGCGGGGGCAAATCAGCCGGTTCACGCGCGACGCGCTCAACCGCCTGCTGACGGAGACCTATGCCGACGGCGGGACGGTCTCGCGTTTCTACGACTCCTTCGATCAGTTAATCCGCGTCGAAGACTCGCAGGGGGGCGTCTTCAGTTACGACTACGACGCCGCGGGCCAGCTCGTTAAGGAGGAGGGCCCGTTCGGCGTCGTCCAGTACACGCGCGACCGCGCCGGGCGGGTCGCGTCGAGGCAGGTGGTCGGGCAGCCGCGCGTGGACTACACGTACGACGCGGCCGGCAACCTGACGCGGGCCACCATGCCGGGTGCCGCGGCCGACATGACCTACGACGTGCGCGGGCTCCCGCAGACGGTCACGCGCTCGAACGGCGTCAAGAGCACGTTCGGCTACGACGCGCTGGGCCGGCTGCTGACGCTCACCGACACGCTGGGGCAGGCCGTGCTCAAGACGCACACCTACTCCTACGACAGCACGGGGCGCCGCATCTCGCACGCCACCAGCAACGCGCAGTCGCTCATCACGCCGGCCGCCGCGGGGCAGTATGACGCCGCCAACCGCCTGACGCGCTTCGGCGACCGCGCCTTCACCAACGACGAGAACGGCAACCGGCTCACCGAAACCGGGCCCGACGGCGTCACGGCCTACGAGTGGGACTCGCGCAACCGGCTCCGCAAAATCACAACCCCGTCCGGCGGCGCGGTCTCCTTCCTCTACGACTTCTCCGAGAACGTCATCCAGCAGAAGGTGGCGAACGGCGGGGCCGAGACGACCGAGACCTATCTGCTCGACGACCTCACCAACGTCGTCCATCAGACCAGCGGCAACGGCGAGCAGTTGGCGTTACTCACCGGCCGGGAGATTGACGAGCACATTGCAGCGGCGCCCGCGGGCGGGTCGGCCAGGTTCAGGCTGACGGACGCCATCAACAGCACCGCCGCCGTCAGCGACTCCGAGGGCGCCGTCGTGGGTAGGTCTTTCTACGAGCCGTTCGGCCAGACGACCTCGACGGGAGTCTCATTCCCATTCGGGTTCACCGGCCGGCAACAGGTGCAGACGGGCGTCTACTACTATCGCGCGCGCTTCTACGACCCGCGGGCGGGACGGTTCATCAGCGAAGACCCCGAGGGCTTCGGCGCGGGCGACGACAACCTGTATCGCTACGTCTTCAACCAGCCCGGCGATCTCACCGACCCCGAGGGGCGAATCATCCCGGTCATCATCGGCGGGATTCTCATCGGCGCCGGCTTAGACCTCGCGGTCCAGCTCCTCACCAACGGCGGCAAGCTGGAGTGCGTGAACTGGGGGGAGGTCGCCATCTCTGGCGGCATCGGCGGCGCGCTCGGGGGCCTCGGTGGCCTCGCGAAGCTGGGGCTCGCCGCGCGGCGCGTGGGCAACGTCAACAAGTTGCTCAAAGGCGCGGCGCAGCAGGGGAAGGCGACCGACAAGACGCTCAAGTACCTCCAGAACGGCGGGGTCAAGCGTGCGAACAAGGCGTTCGACCAATTCGTCGGGAAGAACCCTGTGAAGAACCAGGGAGGGGGAATCAGGTCTGCCAAGATGCCTGACGGCTCGACGATTTCCGTCAGGCCGTCCAGCAGCGGCGGCCAGCCGACCATTCAGATCAACCCGCCGTCGGGTAAGCCGATCAAGATACGCTATTAGTGACGGCATGATGCTGACGCCGATTCGAGACCCGTCGGAGGTGGAGATGACCATGAAGCTGATCGAGGGTGTGGTCGAGAGACCTTACCACCTGAATCCGGAATGGCTGCGGGCGCGTGGCGCGAGCGCCGTCCCCGTCGAGAGCGCGTACCACTTCGACGGGGCCGACGCCGCGCAACTAGCGAGCGCGTTCCGCGGGCAGGGCCACTTGGAATGCTTCGCCGTCGCGACCGAGGAGTTGGCGGCCGAGCCCCCGTGCTACGTGGTGCCGACCACCAGGGAGGGGCTGCTCTCCTTCAGCCGCAAGTGCGGCCAATTCAACTACGCCCTCGTCACGAAGACCCGTGACGCGGCCGTGCTCTGCACCTCGGAAGAATACTTCGTCGTCGCCGGCCCCGAAAGGTTCGTCGCCGAAGCGGTCGGCGCGAGCGTCGCGGAGGCGCGGGGAAAGTTTATGGATTTCGCGGGGCAGAAAGACTGGCCCCCCAGGCTGCGGGAGTTCCTGCTCGGCGTCCATCACAGGTACGCGGAATTCGGAGGGCAGTAGGAGATTTCGCGGCGGGCGCGTCTCCGCAAGTGAGAGGGGTAGAACCCCGGGGCAGAGGGCAGTTTCTCTCAGAGGAGCCACAGTGAATAACCGTCTTCACATTCAACTAACTCGCCTCCTCATCGCGGCGCTGGTTTTGCTGGCGGCCGCGCATGGCACCTTTGCTCAGGCTCAGACCACCTTTCAGAATTTTTATGACGACACGGGCCAACTCATCAAGGTGATTGACTCGGCAGGCAACGTCGTCGAGTACGTGTACGACGCCGCCGGCAACATCGTCGAGGTCAAGCGTTCCCGCCTGAGCACGCCGGGGGCGCTCGCCATCCTGAGTTTCAGCCCGCAGAGGGGCGGCGTCGGCGCGAGCGTGACGATACAGGGGCAGGGCTTCGGCCAGACCCCTTCCGGCAACGAGGTGCGTTTTAACGGCGTCCCCGCCACGGTCACTTCTGTGGCCGGCGGCACGCTCGCCGTGACGGTGCCGGCCGGCGCGACCACCGGCTTTATCTCCGTGAAGGTGGGGGGGGTGACGGCAGAGTCGGGTTCGCCCTTCACGGTCGTCGGGACGCCCGGACTGACATCAATCTCACCCCGGTTTACGCTCTCCAACGCGACGCTCTCCGCGGTTCAGGTTACGGGGAATAACCTCACGGGTTCGAGTTTCGCTTTCCTGCCCGCGCTCGTGCCGCCTGGGCTGTCGGTCAACTCGGCGTCGGTCAACCAGAGTGGGACGGCGGTGACGCTGAACGTGCAGGTGAACGCGAACGCCGTCGGGACGTTCGCCCTCGTCGCCACAAACGCGGCCGGGAGTTCCGACGCGTTCCCCTCGGCTGCAAACAGTCTGACCGTCCTCAACCCCACCATGGACAACGACGCGGACGGGCTGGTGAACAGCGCGGAGGTGTCGGCCGGGACAGACCCGCTGAACCCGGACACGGACGGCGACAGGATGTCGGACGGGTTCGAGGTTCGGCATGGCCTGAAGCCTCTGGACGCGAGCGACGCGGGGGCGGACGCCGACGGCGACGGGCTGACCAACCTGGAAGAGTTCCGCGCGGGCACGGACCCGCGGAACGCCGACCGCGTCGCGCCAGCCGTGACGCAGGTCTTCCCGGGCGACGGCGCGACGAATCATCCGATCAACGGCGTCATCGCCGCTCGCTTCAGCGAGCCGCTGCTGCCCGAGTCGGTGGTGGCGGGGACGGTGAGCCTGTCGCGTGGGACGACGGGACTCGCGGGCACGGTCACGTTGTCCGGCGACAGGCTCTCCGTCACCTTCACGCCGACGCTTGAGCTGAACCCGCAGACGGCGCACGCCGTCCGCGTGCAGGGCGTCAGGGACGCCGCGGGCAACCCGATGGCCGCACCCTTCACCAGCACCTTCACCACGGGCGTCTTCGTGGACACGACGCCGCCGACCGTGGTGCGCACCAACCCGCAGAGCGGCGCGACCGACGTTCCCGTCAACACGCCGTTCACTGTCGAGTTCAACGAGCGCATGGACTTGGGCACGCTGACGGCGGCCAACTTCACCGTGCGCGACAACACGACCTTCCAGAACGTCGCGGGCGTCATTCAAGCCGACGCCAGCGGGCGCGTCGTCTCGTTCGTGCCCGCCCGGCCTTTCGCCGTCGGCAGGGGCTTCTTCGTCTCGCTCGGCTCCGAAATCAAGGACGCGGCGGGCAACCGCCTCGGCGGCCGCAGCTTCAGCTTCACGACCGCCTTCGCTCCCGACAACGACCGGCCCCTGCTTGTCTCCAACAGCCCGGCCGATGGCGACGCGGCCGTGCCTACGAACGCGGCCGTCGCGCTCCAATTCAGCGAGCCGGTCAACGTCATTAACGCCGCGCGCGGCGTCGCTGTCACGGCGGGCGGGCTGCCCATCCCGGGCTCGGTCGCGCTCGCCGACGGCAACAAGCGCCTCCTCTTCACGCCCGCGCAGGCTTACGAACAGAACACGACCTTCACCGTCACCACCACCGCGCAGATCACAGACCTCGCGGGTAACACGCTCGCCAACCCCGGCGCGTTCAGCTTCACGACGGGCAACGCACCCGACAACACGCGCCCCGTGGTGACGGCGTCCAACCCCGTGAACGGCGCGACAGGCGTCGGCGCAAACGCCACCGTACAGATACGCTTCGACGAGCGCCTCAATCCGGCGACGATCAACAGCTCGACCTTCATCATCTTCCCGGCTAGCACGGGTGTCGCCGTCCCGGCCGCCGTGACACCCGCGGCCGACAGGCGCGGTGCCACGCTCACGCCCGCCTCCCCGCTCGCGCTCGGCACGACCTACTTCGTGCAGGCGTTCGGCATCGCCGACCTCGCGGGGCAGGAACTGAACTTCTTCCAGTCGAGCTTCACGACTGCGCTCGGCCCCGACACGACGGCCCCGACCGTCACGGCCGTCAACCCACCCAACGGCGCGACGGGCGTCCCCGTCAACGCGCGCGTCATCGTGCGCCTGAGCGAGCCCGTGAGCCCCGTCAGCCTCGGCGCGAACGCGCTGACGCTCACGCAGGGCGGCGCGGCCGTCGCAGGCACGGTCGCGCTGAGTAGCGACCGCACGACTCTCACCTTCACGCCGCAAAATGCGCTTGCGGTCTCGACCGCCTACGCGGTAGGCGTCGCGGGCTTCACCGACCAGGCCGGCAACCCGGTCGCCGCCTTCAACAGCACCTTCACGACCGGGGCATCGAACGCAGCCGACACGACGCGCCCCTCGGTCAACTCCGTCACGCCGTTCGACGGAGCCTCGCTCGTCCCGGTCAACACCACCGTCTCGCTCACCTTCAGCGAGGCGCTGAACCCGACGAGCGTCGGCCCGAACACCGTGCGCGTCTTCACGCAGTCGAACGGCATCGACATCCCGGGCGCGTACGTCACCTCGGGCGCGACCCTCACCTTCACCCCCTCGGCGCCGCTGCCGGCGAGCACGCGCATGGTCGTGCAGGTCTCGGGCGTCGAAGACCTCGCGGGCAACACCAGCAACTTCTTCCAGTCCTTCTTCGACACGGCCGCGATGGCTGACAACGTCAGGCCGCAGGTCATCGGCGTGACGCCGCCCGACGGCACGGCCGCCGTCGGGCCGAACGCGCAGGTCGTGCTCACCTTCTCCGAGCCCATCGACCCCGCGACCATCAGCGCGAACAACTTCGCGCTCTTCGCGGGCGGCACGCGGCTGAGCGCCAACGTGAGCCGCGCCTCCGACAACCGCACCGTGAGCCTCGGCGCGCAGCTCCCGCCCGCGAGCCTCATCACGGTTGTCGTCACCTCCGACGTGCGCGACATCTCCGGTAACCACCTGTCAGATTTCCGCAGCCAGTTCACCACCGCGCCGAGCTTCGACACCGACCGCCCGTCCGTCATTAGCCAGCGCCCCGCCAACGGCGCCACCGGCGTCCCCCTCGACACCGGCGTCGTGCTCTACATCAACATGCCGCTCGACCCGGCGACCATCCCCGGCGCGCTCCACGTCTCGCAGAACGGCGCGCTGGTCGCGGGCACGGCGAGCGTGTCAGGCGGAGGCAAGGTCGTCCGCTTCACGCCGGCCGCGCCCTTCCAGACGGGCGCGCTCGTGCAGGTCTTCCTCGACACGTCGGCGAAGGACACAGCGGGCAACGCCCTGAACAACTATCAGGGCAGCTTCACGACGCTCGCCTCCACGGCCGCGACCGCGCCGCAGGTCGTCCGCACGAGCATCGGCAATAGCTCCAACGTCGTGCTCAACCCCGTGCTCGAAGTCGAGTACAACGAGCCGCTCGACCCGACCACGGTCAACGCGACTAGCGTCACGCTGCGCCGCAACGACGGCACGCAGACGCTCGTACCCGGCACCGTCACCCTCGTGCGCGGCGGGCGCGTCGTCCGCTTTGTCCCCGGCGCGCAGCTCGCGCCCAGCGCCTCCTACTTCTTCCGCGTCGCGCGCGCCGTCAAAGACCTCGACGGCGCTTCGCCGAGCTTCGACTCGACCTTCTTCTTCACGACGGGCACGGCCGCCGACACGACCGCGCCGCAGGTCTCGCTCATCTCGCCGCCCGACGGCGCCGCGGGCGCGGGCGTCAACGCGCAGGTACACTTCCGCTTCAGCGAGCCTATCAACCCGCTGTCGGTCACCAACCAGACGGCCCTTTTGACGGCCGGCGGCGCGGCCGTCCCCGCCACCATCAGCTTCAGCATCGGCGACCGCGATGTCTTCCTCGTCCCGCACGCGCCGCTGCCCGAGGCGACGCAGGTCAGCGTCAAGATCGAGGGCGTCGAAGACCTCGCCGGCAACCCCGTCGTGGTCAAGACGATTCAGTTCACCACGGGCACGGACGCCGACATCGAAGGACCGCACGTCATGCGCGCGACTCCCTTCAACGGCGCGACGGACGTGCCGGTCAACACCGTCATCACGCTCGAAACGGACGAGCCCGTAGACCCGCTGACCGTTGACCGCAACAGCTTCAACGTGCGCGACAACATCACCTTCGACACCGTGCCGGGCACGTTCTCCGTCAGCCCCGACGGACGCACCATCAGCTACGTGCCCGACCAGCCACTCGCCGTCGGGCGCAGCCACAGCGTCTTCTTCAACCGCCAAGGAATGCTGGACTACGCGGGCAACTTCGTGACGGGGACTAATTACTCCTTCACGACCTCGTTCGAGCCCGACACGACGCCGCCGCAGGTGACGGGCGTGAGCCCGCCCGCGGGGCTGACGGGCGTGCCCGTCAACGCCGAGGTGGTCGTGCAGTTCAGCGAGCCGCTCGACTCGCGCAGCGTCTCGCAGGTCGTGCTCAGCGCGGGCGGCGCGGCCGTCCCCGTCACGCGCACGCTGTCGGCGGGCAACCGCCTGCTCTCGCTGCGGCCCGACACGCTGCTGTCGCCGCAGACCCTCTACACGCTGAACGCCGCGGGCGTGAAAGACCTCGCGGGCAATGCGCTCGCTTCGCCCTTCTCGTCCACATTCACGACCGGCACGGGCGCCGACCTGATCAGGCCGACCGTCACGGGCGTCAACCCGGCCAACGGCGCAACGGGTGTGGGCACGAACGCGACGGTCATCGTCAGCTTCTCCGAGCGCGTCGATGCCCTCAGCGTCAACAGCTCGAACTTCATCATCCACCCGCAGAGCACGGGCGTGCCCGCTCAGGGTGCCGTCGCCGTCGCGCCCGACGGGCGCAGCGCGACCTTCACCCTGGCCGCGCCGCTCGCGCTCTCGACCACCTACATCGTGCAGGTCTTCGGCATCACCGACCTGACGGGTCAGGACATCAACTTCTTCCAGTCGAGCTTCACGACGGCGCTCGCCGCCGACACGACGCCGCCGACCGTCGTGGCCGTGAGCCCGCCCAACGGAACGACTGGCGTGCCCGTCAACGCGCGCGTCGAGCTGCGCGTGAGCGAGCCCGTCAACCCACTGAGCGTGAGCGGCAACTCCGTCATCGTCTCCCAAGGCGGGACGACCGTCGCCGGCTCCGTCGCTTTGAGCAGCGACCGCACAACCCTGACCTTCACGCCGACGAATCCGCTCGCGGCCTCGACCGCTTACACGGTCAACGCCGCGGGCTTCAGGGATCAGGCGGGCAACCAGGTGGCGGCGTTCGCCTCGTCCTTCAACACGGCGGCTTCGGCCACGCCGGACACGACGCGCCCCTCGGTCAACTCGATCACGCCGGGCAACGACGCGGCCTTCGTGCCGGTCAACACGACCATCGTCGTCACCTTCAGCGAGGCGGTGAATCCGACGACCGCCCACGCCGACTCGATTCACGTCACCGTCACGCAGACCGGCGCGAAGGTGGCGGGCTCCTTCAACGTCTCCGGCGCGACCGTGACGTTTACGCCCGCCGGGCCGCTCCCGCCGAGCACCCGTATGAGCGTGGTCATCTCTGGCGTCGAAGACCTCGCGGGTAACACCAACAACTTCTTCTCAAGCAATTTCGACACTGACGTGACAGCCGACTCGACGACGCCGCAGGTGACGATGGTCACGCCGGGCGATGGCGCGACCGGCGTCGGGCAGAACGCGCAGGTGGTGCTGACGTTCTCCGAGTCGCTCGACCCAAATACGGTCAATCAGAACAACTTCGCGCTCTTCGCCGGGAGCACGCGGCAGAACGCGAACGTCAGCCGCAGCTCCGACAACCGCACCGTCACGCTCTCGATGACGCTGCCGCCCGCGACGCTCATGACCGTCATCGCGACGCGCGATGTGCGTGACCTCTCGGGCAACCCGCTGCCCGACTTCCGCAGCCAGTTCACCACCGCGCCGAGCTTCGACACCGACCGGCCGTCGGTCGTCGGCCAGCGCCCCGCCAACGGCGCCAGCGGCGTCTCGCCCACGAGCGACGTGGTGCTCTACGTCAACATGCCGCTCAACGTCTCGACCGTGCCGGGCGCGCTCCACATCTCGCAGAACGGCGTGGTAGTGAGCGGGACGCTGAACGTGCGCAGCGCCGGTCAGGTCATACAGTTCACGCCGGCCGCGCCCTTCCAGAATAACGCGCTCGTGCAGGTCTTCCTCGACGCGTCGGCGCAAGACCCCGCGGGCAACGCCCTGAACAACTACCAGGGCTCGTTCCGCGTCGCGCCGGGCACGGCCACGTCTGCGCCGCAGGTCGTGCGCGTGAGCCAGCCGAACAACTCCGGCGTGCTGCTCAACGCCGTCGTCGAGATCGAGTACAACGAGCCGCTCGACCCTTCGACCGTCAGCTCCGCCACGGTCAGCCTGCGCCGCAACGACGGGGCGCAGACGCCTGTGGCGAGCACGATCAGCCTCGTGCGCGGCGGGCGCGTCGTGCGCATCGTGCCCAGCGCCCCGCTCGCCCTCAACACGCCCTACTTCTACCGCGTGACGAGGAACATTAAAGACCTCGACGGCAGTTCGCCCAACTCCGACTCGACCTTCTTCTTCACGACGGGCACGGCCGCCGACACGGCCGCGCCGCAGGTGTCTTCCGTCTCGCCGCCCGACGGCGTGACGGGCGCGGGACTCAACGCGCAGGTGCGCGTACGCTTCAGCGAGCCGGTCAACCCGCTCTCAGTCACCGCCCAGACCGTCCTCGTGCAGCCGGCGGGCGGTGCGGTCGCGGTCGCCTCCGCCGTCAGCTTCTCCGACAACAACCGCGAAGTCCTCTTCGTCCCGCACTCGCCGCTGCCCGCCTCGACGGCAATCACGGTGAAGGTCGAAGGCGTCGAAGACCTCGCCGGCAACCAGGTCGTCGCCCAGACGACCCAATTCACGACGGGCGGCGCGGTGGATTTGACGACCCCGCATGTCGTCCGGACGAACCCGTTCAGCGGCGCGGCGGACGTGCCCGTCAACACCACCGTCACGCTCGAAGTGGACGAGCCAATTGACCCGCTCACCGTCAACGCGAACAGCTTCAACGTGCGCGACAACGTCACCTTCCAGAGTGTGGCCGGCTCCTTCTCCGTCAGCATGGACGGGCGCGTCATCACCTTCTTACCGAACCAGCCGCTCGCGGTCGGCCGCAGCCACTCGGTCTTCTTCGCGAACCAAGGGATGCAGGACTACGCGGGGAACTTCCTGACGGGCCCGAACTTCTCCTTCAACACCTCGTTCGCCTCCGACGCGACGCCGCCGCAGGTGACGGGCGTGAGCCCGCCTGCGGGGCTGACAGGCGTGCCCATTAACGCCGAGGTGGTCGTGCAGTTCAGCGAGCCCGTGCAGGCGCTCAGCGCCGCGGGTTCGGCCGTCGCCGCCGACCGCGTCTTCTCGGACAGCAACCGCCGGCTGACGCTCAAGCCGCGGGCGCTGCTCAACCCGCTGACGCAGTACGACGTGAACGTCGCCGGGGTCAAAGACCTTGCGGGTAACGCGCTGGCGTCGCCCACCTCGCTGAGCTTCATGACCGGCGCGGGGGCCGACCTCTCGCGTCCGTTCGTGGCCTCGTTTGACCCTGCGAGCGGCGCGAACGGCGTCCCCGTCAACGTCGTCGTCAGGCTCCGCTTCAGCGAGCGCGTCAACCCGCTCACGGTCGGCGCGTCCACGTTCCGACTCATCACCAACAACACCGGCGTGCAAGTGACCGGGGCTTACAGCATCTCGGCCGACGGCCGCACGGCCAGCTTCACGCCCGCCGCCCCGCTCACGGCCTCGACCTCTTACCACTACCAGGTGTTCGGCGTCACCGACCTGACGGGCCAGGACGTTTCGTTCACCCAGCCCGGCAGCTTCACGACCGGCGCGGGCGCCGACACGACCGCCCCGGCCGTCTCGGCCCTCAGCCCGCCCGACGGCAGCACGGGCGTCCCCGTCAACGCGCGCGTCATCGTCCGGCTGAGCGAGCCGGTGAGCGCCGTCAGCCTCGGCGACGACGCGCTCATCTTGAAGCTGGGCGCGACCCGCGTCGCGGGCACGACCAGCCTGAGTAACGAACGCGACACGCTGACGTTCACGCCCGCGAACCCGCTCGCGGTCAGCTCGGCCTACACCATAGAGGTCGCCGGGCTCGCCGACCTCGCGGGCAACGTCTCGACGCCGCTCACGACCACCTTCAACACGTCGGCCTCGAACGCGGCCGACACCACGCGGCCGTCAGTCACCTCGGTCAACCCCGGCAACTCCGCCACGGGCGTCCCGGTCAACGCCGCCGTGGTCGTGAACTTCAACGAGCCGGTTGACCCGACGACCGTCAACGCCAACACGATGTCGGTGACGGTGCAGTCTTCGGGGATCAGGATTCCGGGCGCGTACGCCGTCAGCGGCACGAGCATGACCTTCATGCCGTCGTCGTCGCTGCCGGCCAACACGCGCATACAGGTCGCCGTCTCCGGGGTCGCAGACCTCGCGGGCAACACCAACAACTTCTTCTTCAGCACCTTCGACACGGGCGGCGTGGCCGACACCACGCCGCCGCAGGTAACGATGGTCACGCCGACGGGCGGGGCGACGAACGTCGGGCTCAACACGTCGGTCGTGCTGACGTTCTCCGAGCCGCTCAACCCGAACACGATCAACTCGAACACCTTCGCGCTTTTCGCCGGCGGTGAGCGCATCAATGTCGGCGTCAACCGCTCGGCCGACAACCAGACCGTCACGATGAGCACGACACTCCCGGCGTCGAGCCTCATCACGGTCGTCGCGACGCGCGACGTGCTCGACCTCGCAGGCAATCCGCTGCCCGACTTTAGCAGCCAGTTCACCACCGCGAGCCAAGACACGAACCGCCCGTCGGTCGTCGTGCAGCGGCCCGGCAACGGCGCGAGCGGCGTCCCCGCCGACAAGAGCGTCGTGCTTTACGTCAACGAGCCGCTCGACGCCTCCACGGTCGAAGGGGCCTTGCAGGTCTCGGCCGACGGCGAGGTGGTGGCGGGGACGGTACAGGTCACGGGCGGCGGGCAGGTGATCGAGTTCACGCTTAACTCGCCCTTCGAGGACAACGCGCTCGTGCAAGTCTTCCTCGACACCTCGGCGCAGGACTTGGCGGGCAACCCCTTGAACAACTATCAGGGCTCCTTCCGCGTGGCCGGGGGGACGGCGACGACCGCGCCGCAGGTCGTACGATTGAGCCAGTCGAACAACTCGAACGTGCTGCGCAACGCCGTGCTGGAGGTCGAGTACAATGAGCCCTTAGACCCATCCACGGTCGGAGCGTCCACGGTCAGCCTACGTCTCAACGACGGCGCGCAGACCGTGGTGGCGAGCACAATCAGCCTCGTGCGCGGCGGGCGCGTCGTGCGCATCGTGCCGAGCGCGCCGCTCGCGGCCAGCACCGGCTACTTCTACCGCGTGACTTCGGGCGTCAAAGACCTTGACGGCACGTCGCCGAACTCCGACTCGACCTTCTTCTTCGTGACGGGCACGGCCACCGACACCGTCGCGCCGCAGGTCGCGGGCGTGAGCCCGCCCGACGGCGCGATGGGCGCGGGCGTCAACGCGCAGGTGCACGTCCGCTTCAGCGAGCCCGTCAACCCGCTCTCAATCACCGACCAGACCGTGATGATTATGGCGGGCGGCGGAAGCGTTATGCCCTCGTCCGTCAGCTTCTCCGACAACAACCGCGAACTCCTGGTCGTCCCGCACGCGCCGCTGCCCGAGGCCATGCAGGTCAGCGTCAAGGTCGAGGGCGTCGAAGACCTCGCCGGCAACCAGGTCACCGCGCAGACGACACAGTTCACGACCGCCTCAAGCCCTGACGTGAACCGCCCGAGCGTCGTCCGGACGAACCCGTTCGTCAGCGCTACGGACGTTCCGGTCAACACGGTCGTCACGCTCGAAGTTGACGAAGCCATCGACCCGCTGACCGTCAACGCACAGACCTTTGAGGTGCGCGACAACACCACGTTCCAAGCCGTGCCGGGCACCCGCTCCATCAGTATGGACGGGCGGACGATTAGCTTCGTGCCCGACCAACCGTTCGCCGCCGGGCGCAGCCACTCGGTCTTCTTCTCGTTCCGCGGAATGCAGGACTATGTGGGGAACTTCCTGGCGGGGAGCGACTTCTCCTTCAACACCTCCAACGCGGCCGATGCGGCGCCGCCGCAGGTGACGGGCGTAAGCCCGCCGAACAGCCTGACGGGCGTGCCGATCAACGCCGAGGTGGTCGTACAGTTCAGCGAGCCCGTGCAGACGAGCAGCGCCGATCAGGTGACGCTCAGCGCCGGGGGCTCGGCCGTCGCGGTGACACGCACCTTCTCGGACGGCAACCGCGTGCTGAAGCTGCGGCCGAAGTCCCCGCTCGCGGCGCAGACGGCACACGCCGTCAACATCGCCGGCGTGCGCGACCTGGCCGGAAACGTTCTGGCCTCGCCCGTCACGTCCAACTTCACGACCGGCAGCGGCGCAGACCTCCTGCGCCCCTCCGTCACCAGCGTGAGCCCGCAGCACGGGGCGACGAACGTGGGCGTCAACTCCGTCGTGACCGTTCAGTTCAGCGAGCGCGTCAACCCGCTCACGGTCGGCCCGTCCACGTTCCGCGTGCTGCTGGCGAACACGGGCGTCTCCGTGGCCGGGGTCATAACGGTGTCGGCCGACGGGCTCAACGCAAGCTTCACGCCCAGCGGCGGCCTCGCGGCTTCCACCACCTACATCGTGCAGGTCTTCGGCGTCACGGACCTGACGGGTCAGGACGTTAACTTCTTCCAGTCGAGTTTTACGACGGGGCCGTAGGAGCGGAGCGCTGTCAGGGCTTTCGGCCGGCGACAGTATTCGCCGGCCGAAAGTCTTGGTGGCTACTTCGACTCGCTTACGCTCCGCATCAGTTTAGCTGCATCCGGGTCGGCCTGGCCGCCGTGCTGCCTGAAGTAGCTTCGCGTCTCGCTGACTATCACCCCACTTAGTCCAAGCAGCCCGATGAGGTTGGGGATCGCCATCGCCCCGTTCATCACGTCGGCGAAAGCCCACACGGTGTTCAGCGTCAGGTGCGCCCCCACAAAAGTTAAAATCACCCAGGCGATGCGGTAATACGGCTCGAATCTGGTGTTGCCGAACAAGTATTCGAGCGATTTCTCACCGTAGTAATTCCAGCCGAGCAGTGTCGAATAGGCGAACAGCGCCAGCCCCGCCGAAACGATAATACCGCCCCGCGTCCCGGGCTGTCCGGTGCTGAATGCGCTCGTCGTGAGCGCCGCCCCGGTCGCCCCGGTCTTCCACGCGCCGGTAGCGTTGATGGCGAAACCTGTGACCGAGCAGACGATGATGGTGTCGATGAAGGTTTGCGTCATGGACACCAGAGCTTGCGTGACCGGGCGGCGAGTTTTGGCCGCCGCCGCGATTGCCGCCGACCCGGGACCTCTCTCGTTACTGAACACGCCCTTTGACGGGTGTATAATACGGGACATGTCCACCGCGGGTACTTGATCGAGCACGGTGAGGTCAACCCCCGGATCGCCTCCGTGGCCGTGACGGTAAAAGAAGACGCCTCCCAGCAGTCGCTGCCCCGGAATCGGTGAACTTCGTGCACCCTGAAAACAACCCTCCTCAACCCTTTCGGTTCAGCAATCCACGACAGAGCCGTATCCACCGCCGCCTGCTCCTCGTGGGTCCCGGTGCCGCGTCCTTTTTCCTCGACGCCTGCCGGCTCATGGCCATCGAGCCGCCTTTCGAAGCCACCACGCACCTCGTCGCTCATCTCCTTCGGGAAACGGAGAGCGCGCTGCGCGACGTGCTGGAGTCATTCATGGACCGCTCGGAGCGGCTCGACAAGAAGGGGAAGCCCGCCAAGCCGACTCATGAGGATGAGATTAGAGCCATTCTGAAGGGGCTGGAGATTCCGGAGACGGATGCGACAGCCGAGGCATGGCTACGCCTCCCAGGTAGGAGTGGATACGGCCTGCACGCCCGTGCACACCGCGACGACCTTGCCAGGCCGCGTCCCGTAAATCAGGAGTATCGGCAGTTCTGGGGTGAGATGGAAGCCATCCTCGACACGGTGCTGGAAAAGTTCGAATCGCGCTATTTGGAGTCGCACCGGACTCTGGACGCACTGCTGGCCGTCACTAACCCCACGAGAGCCGACGCCCAGCGGCTGCGGCTTAATGTCCCTAATAACCTTGTTGCCTTCGGCTACTTCTTCCGTAGGCTGAATAACCCGGCTTGGCTGGGGCCTCTGTGGGATGAGGGACTGTTTCGTCATCCGTCAGAGCCGGAGGTAGATACGGAGAAGGGAACCATCGGCTTTCCCTCTTGGCCGCAGTCCCACTACCTCGCGAGGATGGCCGCCGCCAGCCAGCCTGACGTGCAGCGGAAGGCGGTGGAGATAGCGCTTCAGATAGAGACAGAGAACGTCAGCATCCATGAAGACCTCATGGCCGTGGCGCTCGCCGTGCCTGCGGAGATGGCGGTCGAGTTGGTCAGAAAAGAGGCGGTGTGGGTCGAGCGGCAGAGGCATATCTTCGCACTACTCCCGGAAAAGCTGGGAGCCGCTATCTCTCACTTGGCGCTTGGGGGACAGGTGGACGCCGCGCTCGATTTCGCCCGGTGCGTCCTCGCGATACTGTCGAGCCCGCGGGGTGCCGAGAGAGACGAAGATAACCCTTGGGCACTTACTCCTGACCCGGTCGCCCGCGTAGAGGCTTGGGACTACGAACAGATTCTCGACAAAGACGTCCCAGTGCTCGTCGCGGTGGCAGGTGAGCGCGCACTGACGCTCCTCTGTGACCTACTCCAAACGGCGATCAGCCTTTCCCGCGGGCACGGTGAGGAGGAGAAGGGGGAAGATTTTTCTTACATCTGGAGTCCCGACCTCGATGACAACCAGGATCGTGAGGTCAAAGACCTGTTGGTCCAAGCCGTGCGCAAGGCGTCGGAGCAGCTCGCCTCACAGGACGCCGGCCGTGTCCCGGGTCTCGTCAACACTCTGGAGGGCTACGGATGGGCGGTGTTCAATCGCTTGGCGCTCCACCTGCTCCGTTTCTCGCCAGCCGCCGCAGGCGACCTCATCGCCGAGAGGCTTACTAACCGTGCCAACTACGAGAACACGGGGCTGTGGCATGAGTACATCCTTTTAGCGCGCGATCACTTCAACAATCTCCCCGAGCAACAGCGAGAGTTGATTCTCGGCTGGATAGATGAAGGCCCGAGCGTCGAAGAGGTCAAGGAGGGGCGCGAAAGTTTAGACGGCACGCGGCTGACCGACGAGCAGGCGGTACAGAATATAAAGCGCCGCAAGCTCCGCCGCTTGAAACCGCTCCGCGACGTCCTGCCGCCTCCCTGGAGAGAGCAGTACGACGAGTGGGTGCGGGAGACGGAAGAACCGGAGCACGCGGAATACGTTACGCCCCCGATTGAGGTGCGGTGGGGTTTGGAAAGTCCTCAGAGCACTGAAGACCTGCGCCCGATGAGCGTCGAGGAGATCGTTGCTCTGCTCAGGGCGTGGCAGCCGTCTGAGAGTCCTATGGGTCCCGCGGCGGAGGGCTTGGGGCAGCAACTGACGCCGCTGGTCACGTCGGAACCAGCTCGCTTCGCCTCCGAAGCAGAAAAATTTTGCGGTCTTGACCCGACCTACGTGCGCGCACTTCTTTCGGGACTGCGCGACGCCGTAAAACATCCAAGTCCTTTGTCCTGGTCACCGGTTCTTGCCCTCTGCCACTGGGTGGTAGAGCAACCCCGTGAAATCCCGGGGCGGGAGAATCAACCGGATAACCTTGATCGTGATAAAGATTGGGGTTGGTCGCGGGGAGTTATCGCAGAGTTACTATCCGCCGGATTTCAGTCCGGCACCGCCGAGGTTCCTTTCGATCTTCGCAACGAGGCTTGGGTCGTGCTGAGACCACTCGCCGACGACCCGGAACCTACGCCGGAGTATGAGGAGCGCTACGGCGGCTCGAATATGGATCCGTTCACGCTCTCTCTTAACACCGTTCGGGGCAAAGCCTTACATGCCGTCGTGGAATACGCGCGGTGGGTTGATCGACACGTCGAGGCGGCGGCTAGCGGCGCGGAACGGGCGGGCCGCGGTTTCGATGAGATGCCTGAAGTACGCGAAGTCCTTGACTCGCATCTCGACCCGGAGCTTGACCCGTCCTTAGCCATCCGCGCGGTCTACGGCCAATGGCTGCCCTGGCTCGACTCTATTGATCATCGATGGGCTTCACAGAACAAAGAGAGAATCTACCCGGCGAATGAGGCGCAGACTGCTCTTTGGAACGCGGCGTGGGATGCCTACATCCGTTCCGTCAAGCCATACGACACTATTCTCGAGCTGCTGCGTGATGAGTACACCCGCGCCGTTGAGCACATCTGCGAGGAGCCAGCGGACGGCGCTAGACGCCCGCAGAGCATGGGAGAACGGCTGGTCCATCATCTGACGGTGTTCTACGGGCGCGGTAAATTGGAGTTGGACGATCCGGAAGGGCTGCTCGCGAAATTCTACCGGCACGCCCCTGATAGACTCCGCGCCCAGGCCCTGTGGGTGATGGGCCGTGGCCTTCAGCAAGTGGATTCAGTGCCGCCCGAAGTCTTGGAACGCTCCCGACATCTCTGCGAGCACCGCATCGAGGCCGCGCGGAGTTCCGGCTCGCCCGGTGACTACAAGGTGGAAATGAAAGCCGTCGGATGGCTCTTCGCCTCATTAAAGTTTGATGACGCTTGGGCCCTGACACAACTCAGGAGCGCGCTAGAGGTCTCCGGCGAGGCTGATCCAGACCGCGAGGTCGTCCAGCGTCTTGCCGCCCTCGCGCCGGCGCACCCAATAACCACCGTCGAGTGTCTCGGCATGATGGTCGACGGCGATAAGGAGGGCTGGCGCATTCGCTACTGGGGCATTCTGGTGCGGAACATCCTTGCCGCCGCCCGACAGAGTGACGATGCCACCGCACAGCAGTCTGCCGCAGCGCTGATCAACCGCTTGGGAGCTCGCGGCTTCATAGAATTTCAAGACCTGTTATGAGCGACATCCCCAGTCCGGAATTCTTTTTCAAAGTCATAGATTCGCCGAACGATTTAAGATAAAATGAAGAGTGCGCGTAATTCAGAATGCGAGAACCGCCTGTTTTCGGGACGTTTCGCAGCCCTTGTCAAAATTTCCAAGTCGCGGTCTCACGCTGAACTAGCAAAACGGCGAAATTGTTGAGAAAAAGCGACTTAGAATTACGCGCACTCTTCATTTAATATGACATCTCACCCTTAGGATGCAGGGCATTACCCAAGCCCTCTTGATTCGGCTGTGTTGCAGGAATTGCTTCTCTAGCTATAATCCCTCCTTCAGTTCATCCATCACCCTTCGGGAATCATACTCATGAAGCGGAACAAGTCCCCGTTCAAGTGGCGTCATTTCGAGCCCACCATCATCCTTTTGTGCGTGCGCTGGTACTGCCGGTACTCGCTCTCCTACCGCGACCTTGAGGAGATGATGAGAGAGCGGGGACTATCGGTCGATCATACTACCGTGTGGAGATGGGTCCAGCGCTATGCGCCGGAGATCAACAAGCGGATGCGCCCGCACCTGAAGATGAGCGGCACCTCTTACCGCCTCGACGAGACGTATGTGAAGGTCGGGACCGAGTGGAAATACTTATACCGCGCAGTCGACTCGGCCGGCCAAACGATCGAGTTTATGCTCAGCGCCAGACTCGACGTTTCCGCGGCGAAACGCTTCTTTAAGAAGCTAATGAGGGCGGAACAACGGAGGCTGCCGTTCACGATCGGCACTGACAAGCACGCCTCTTACCCCGAAGCGTTCGCCGCCTCGGTAAGGGAGAAAGTCCTACCACAGGATTGTAAGCTGAGGCGCGTCAAGTACCTCAACAACATCATCGAGCAGGACCACCGTGCGATCCGGAGGAGGTGGCGGGCGATGCAGTGCTTCCGCTCCTTCCACACGGCCGAGCGGACGTTAGAGGGTGTCGAATCACTGCACGTGATGAGGAAGGGACAAGTTAAAAGGCTGGACGGGAGGGACGCAGTAGGTCAGGCGAGGTTCGTCGAAGGCCTCTTCGGTGTCGCCGTCTAACGAAGGGCTCAGCAGAGCCTCTCCTTACCCAAAGTAATTCCTGCAACACAACCCCCTGAGGTGCCATCGCGAGAGGAGACGGCTTATAGTCGACGGAAGTGGCTTGAGGGTGTCACGGAAGTCGCTTTTTTCCGCAGTTTAGTCGACCTGCTGAACAGCTCGACAATGTCACATTCAAAGAAAGATTCAGATTTCCGGCTCACGATAGCTTCCGGCGTGGCACGACCGTCAGCAACGCCCGCAGCTATCATCCCGAGTCATGCAGGCCCTCCCGGTTGAGAAGCACCTCCACTGCCCCATCCGGTGGGGCTTGCCCGACTCGCTCGTCGCCGACCTCGGCGCGCGCCTTCACCGCTTCTGGCAGCGCTTCCACCACTGCTTTACGACCCGCACACGCGACTCCGGCCTGCTCGCATACGACTACTTACGCGCGCAACTGACGATGGAGCGCGCGCGCAACTTTACCAACATCGAACGGCGGCTGCACGACGGCGACGGGCAGCGCCTCCAGCACTTCATGTCCTCCTCGCCCTGGTCGGGGGCGGCCGTCTTCGAGCAGATCCGCCACGAGATCGTCTTGACGCCCGCCTTGCGCGAGGGCGGCACGCTCATCCTCGACGAGAGCGCGGATGAGAAGGCCGGCGACGAGAGCGCCGGAGTCTCGCGTCAGTACAACGGGCGCATGGGCAAGGTCGACTTCTGCCGCGTCGATACCGGTAGTGTTGCAAAAAATTTCTGACTACCCAATATATTGAGGCAGACATAAACTCTGCGGTACAACTAATTGTAGCCAAAATATTTTTTGCAACGCATTATGAAAGGGTGCCCCTTGGGTGGTAGCTTCCGGGTTGCCGAAGCCTGGAAGATCACCGCCGAAAGGAGAACCCTTATGAGCAGCTACTATGTGGGACTCGACGTGCATCAGGCAAGCATCTGCATCGCCGTCCTCAACGCCGCGGGCAAGTTAGTCATGGAGTCGGTCGTCGAGACGAGCGCGGCGACTGTGCTCGACTCCCTCAAGGGATTGCGCGGCCGGGTCGAGGTCACCTTCGAGGAGGGCACGCACGCCGCCTGGCTCTACGACGTGCTGCACAAGACGAAGGCGGGTGTCATCGTCTGCGACCCGCGTAAGAACCGCCTGCTGCAAGACGGCAACAAGTCGGACCGGGTGGTCGCCCGCAAGCTGGCGCAGCTCTTGCGGGCCGGGCTGCTCTCGCCCGTCTACCACGGCGAGCGCGGCACGCGCGACCTCAAGGAGCTGGCCCGCAGCTACGAGTACCTGGTCGAGGACTCGACGCGGGTGATGAACCGCCTCAAGGCGCTCTACCGCGGCCGCGCCATCGCGTGCGCCGGCACAGATGTTTACAAGCCGCAGCAGCGTGACGCTTGGCTCGCGAAGCTCCAGGGAGCCGGGGCGCGGGCACGCGCCGAGCGACTCTACTCGGAACTGGACCACCTGACTGGGCTGCGGCGTGAGGCGCGCCGAATGCTGGTCACCGAATGCCGCCGCCACCCCGCTGCGAAGGTACTGTTGGCCGTGCCGACGCTCGGGGTGGTGCGCGTCGCGCAGTTGATCGCGGCCGTCGTGACCCCGCACCGCTTCCGCACGAAGCGCCAGTTCTGGTCCTACTGCGGGCTGGCGGTCGTCACCCGGTCGAGCGCCGACCACGAGCCGGGCGGCGCGGGGCTGCGCCGCCGGAGGAAGGCCCCGGCCACGCGCGGGCTGACGGCGAGCCACAACCGCACGCTGAAATACGTCTTCAAGAGCGCGGCGCTGACGGCTCCGCGGTGCGGACCGCTCAAGGCCTGGTACGGCGAGTTGCTGGCGCGGGGGCTGCGGCCGGAGCCGGCGCGCGTGACGGTGGCGCGGAAGATCGCGGCGGTCACGCCCGCCGTGTGGAAGGCGGGTGCGCCCTTCGACGCCGGCAGGCTGAGCAGCGGCGCGGCATGAGTCGCGCGCCGGGCGGCCACGAGCGGCACTACGTTCATGCCAGGTTCGAGGCTGAGTATCTTCGGGTTGTGTGGGCCGCCGGTGGCACAGCGCCCGGCGAGTCCCTGCTGCAACGCTATGCCGCCTCGGATGACCAGACAAAGCGTTAGGCCCGGCGCACGCCGCCGGAGTCTCAGATAGAACACTGGTCGACATCTCACGCAGAGAGCGACCGCACGCTTGAGTGTGAACGGATCGCGGGCGCGAAGTGGTCGGAGCCGGCAGGTAGCGGAGGTCAGTTGGTGTGCTTCGAGCGAGTCGGGGCTGGCGGCCGAAGGGAAGCTTCAGCCGGCCGGCGTCGGAGAAGTTTTCCCTTGACAAATGGAATGAAGCAGCTCATCACCCACTCTCGCGGTGAGATAATGCCCCACAACATATTACGCACGTAAGTGCTGCATATCAGTGGAGGTGAGCCATGAGTCTGGACTACATCGGTATCGACGTGCACAAGCTCAGCAGTCAGGTCTGCATCCTCACCGCTGGCGGTGAACTCCTGGAGCGGCGGATCAAGACCGACCGCGTAAGCCTGGAGAAGATGTTCGCCGGGCGCCCGGCAGCACGGATCCTCATCGAGGCTTCAACTGAGAGCGAGTGGGTAGCGCGCTGCTTAGAAGGACTGGGTCATGAGGTCATCGTCGCCGATCCGAACTTCGCCCCGATGTACGCGACGCGGAGCAAGAAGGTGAAAACGGACAAACGCGACGCCCGCACCCTCTGCGAAGCCTGTCGGCTCGGCGCCTACCACCCGGCGCATCGCACGTCGGACAGGCAGCGGCGCATCCGCGCCCGACTGGCCGTGCGCGACGCGCTCGTGCGGACGCGCGCCAAGTACATGTCACTCATCGGGGCGCTGGCGCGGCGGGAGGGCTGTCGCATCCCGACCGGATACCCCGAGGGCTTCGTCACGCGCGTCGAGAAGCTGGAGTTGCCCGAGTCGCTGGTGCTTGAGGTCATGCCGCTGCTGGCGGTAATGAAGGCTCTGAACGAGCAGATTAAAGCGGCGGACCAGGAGCTGGCACGAATCGTGAAAGAAGACGCGGTCGTCAACCGGCTGTGCAGCGTGCCCGGGGTCGGCCCCGTCACGGCGGTGACTTATGTGGCGACTGTGGATGAGGTGAGCCGGTTCGGCGACGCCAAACAAGTCCGCGCCTACCTGGGACTGGTGCCGAAGGAGGACAGTTCCGGGGAGAGGTGTCACCGCGGGAAGATCACCAAGGCGGGCAACAGCCGTGCGCGGTGGGTGCTGGTCGAGGCGGCGTGGGTGCTGCTGCGGACGAAGAAGCCGGAGACCGAAGCGTTACGGAGGTGGTCGCTGGGCATCGCGCAACGGCGCGGGAAACGCATCGCCGCGGTGGCCTTGGCGCGGCGGCTCGGCGGCATCCTCTACGCGCTGTGGCGGGACGGGACTCGGTTCGACCCGGAGGCGGTGACGGGCACTGGCAAGATAGCCGGTCAGCCGCAAGCCGCCTGACCTGACGCCGCCTGATCGGTGGCGTGGGGAGCGAGCAGGTTCACCATGCGAAGACGGATGAGCGCGTGAAAGGGGCTGGCCGCACGACGAGAGCCGGTTGACATGTGGCGCCATCCATCAATCGCAATCCACCATGCGCCGGCGGCTCAGAGCTGTCCATAGTAGAGCGCGAACAGAATGCTGAGAGGACCTCGCTCGCTGAAGTGATCCGGGTACAGCCAGAGTAAGCACATGGAGTAAGGGAGGCTTGACTTGGGGCGGCTGCTTCACAGAATGCCCCTTTCATAGAACACTGCCCACATAAGGAAGTGTTTATGTGTCACTAACCATTTGCTCTGCTAGCCCTTCCATCACTGACACCGTAAAATTTCCCGGCAACTGTACTGCCAGCAGCTCGACGATACTATTTGCCAGGCTGCTGGCACCTTACTCCGGTCGGGCTCCACGCCTGCGACATTTTCGCCATAATGGCGACACGCTTTCTTCAGTTGACTCGCCGCGGCGGAAGGATTAGCTTACGCCCCTCCCGGTAATGATCCCCCGCAACAGTTGAACCTTTATAGAGCCACGACCTCGGCGCCTGAAGCGAACTTCCAATAGAAGTTTCCAGCCGTTCCTCCAATCAACATTTCTATAGCTTGCCCTCTCTCACTTAAAATGTGCCCCCTGCTATAAAGCCCTAATGTCAGCTCGCGCTACGCAGTTGGCCCGGCGTAAGCCTCGCCGCCCGTCCAACTGCTCACAAGGAAAGGAGTTTCACCATGAGCAAGAGGTCACCATCCCGCGGGCATACGGCTCACGGGTCAATACACGACGGGCAACAAAGTCGGGACCCGGGCGACGGGCGCGAAGCCCCTGTCTCGCCGAGCAGGCGCAAGTTTATTGGCCAAGCAGCCGCCGTGACTGCCGCGGCTGCTATCATCGGCGTGCCATCGTTGTCAGAGTTGAGAGGGGAGGCAGCAGTCCAAGCCACAGACTGCCCCGCCAACTGCGAACTGGGGCCGCTGATGGGCGCCAACCGGGCCGACACGGCGCGCAAGCGCCGCGTCTCCGCCGCCGACTACGAGCGGAACATGCCCATCCCGCTTCACCCCTGCAACGGCGACGAGCAGTTGTACGCGGGGCGGCACTTTATCGGCAGCTTCACGAAGGCGCTGCCGCACGACGCCACGTTCGGCGAGGTCGATTCGGCGGCCTACTGCGCGCTGCTGCGCGCGCTCGCTTCGGGGCTGCCCAACGACTTCGAGGCCGTCCCGCTCGGCTGTAACCCCATCTGCATCCTGCCGCCGCCGCCCGGCGCGCCCGACAACGACAGCGACCCCGAGTCGCGCCTCGCGCCGCCCGACCCGGCGCGCCCGCGCCAGCGCCGTCTGGAAAACCCGCAGGCCGGCTACAACTTCGACCTCGAAGGCAAGGACTACTACCAGCTCATCAACCGCGACAACCAACTCGGTCCCGTCCCCGTCGCCTTCCCGTCGGCCTACACCTTCGCCAGCCCCGACGAGGCCGTCGAGATCATCGAGAACTACTGGCAGGCGCTGACGCGCGACGTGCCCTTCGCCAACTACAACTCCGACCCGTTCATCCAGTCGGTCGCCGACGACCTCAACAAGCCGCAGATCAAGCGGTACTACCACGGGCCGCTCGATCCCACGGGCAACGTCACGCCCGCCGTCTACAGCCGCGGCGTCCTGCCCGGCGACCTCGCAGGCCCCTACCTCTCGCAGTTCCTGCTGCGGGACATCCCTTACGGCGTGCAGACCATCCCGGCGCGCGTCCGCGTGCCTCTGCCCAGCAACCCTAGCTCCACCATCAGGAACGACTTCATGACAATGTTCTCCGAGTGGCTCAACGTCCAGAACGGGTGCACGCCGTCGCGCGAGACGGCCTTCGACCCGCAGCGGCGCTTCATCCGCAGCGGGCGCGACCTGGCCGAGTACGTGCGCAACGACCCGATCTACCAGGCGTACCTCAACGCCGCGCTGCTGCTCATGCTGCCGCAGAAGATGGGCGGGCTCGGCGCGCGCCTCGACTCGAACAACCCATACCTGCGCTACTGCAAGCAGGCCAACTTCGTCGAGTTCGGCCCGTCGCAACTGCTCACGCTCATCGGCGAGGTGTCGGTGCGCGCGCACAAGGCCGTCTGGTATCAGAAGTGGCAGGTGCACCGGCGGCTGAGGCCCGAGGAGTTCGGCGCTCGCGTCCACTTCGAGCTGTTGGGGCAGAGGGACTACCCCATCGACCCCGTCATCAGGGAGTCGGACGCGCCGTTCAAGACCCAAAGCGCCTTCGGCACGTTCTTCCTGCCGCAGGCGTACCCCGAGGGCTCACCCGTCCACCCGTCCTACGGGGCCGGGCACGCCACGCTGGCCGGCGCCTGCGTGACCATCCTCAAGGCTTGGTTCGACGAGTCGCAGCCGTTCTGCGAGCTGGGCAAGGTGTTGGAACCCGACCCCGACGGCCTGGGCGTGCACTCGCTCGACTGCGCCGATACGAACATCGGCCAGATCACGGTCGGCGGCGAGCTGAACAAGCTGGCCTCGAACATCTCCATCGGGCGCAACATCGCGGGCGTCCACTGGCGCTCGGACTACACCGAGTCGGTCTTCCTCGGCGAGAAGGTCGCGATCCAGTTGCTTGAGGACTACGGCTTCACCTACAACGAGGACTTCGCAGGCTTCCACCTCACCGACTTCAACGGCAACCCGCGAACGGTGGGCGCGAAGCGAACGTCGTAGAAATGACTGCGGGGGCTCTGCTGCGTAACACCTGTAGACTTCCCGCATGAGCATGAAGAGTAGGATAATCACGTAGGGGGCGCGGTCAAAAATCGCGCCCCCTACGTGTATGAAGCTCCGCAGTTTTATGACACATAAGGAAGTGTTTATGTGTCATAAACCAGAGAGCGGCGTTAATCGGACGACTCAACTTTTCCGTCTAATCGCTTCAGAGCTAGTCCCTCATACCTCGCGATGGAGTATCTCATCCATGTCTCTATAATTAAACTCCATTACTACCGCCAGTAGCGACATTGGGATACTGTATCGTCAACGCACAGTTTTTGTTGACTCTCGTGTTTTCGTTGAGTAAAGTCCTCTCGCCTTCACTCATGTTTGGCTCTGTAGAGCTCCCACCCATGCCGGACTCTACTGCCAGACGCTCAGAGAAACAGGAGCGCGCGCCATGCGAACCAAAATACATTCCCTCATAGTTATTCTCCTTTACATACTTTCCGGCTGCGTACAGGCAGCGATGGGCCAAGGCGGTTCTCCTCAGAACGTGGTGTGGATAAATCTTGTCAACACCACCGCCACCGGCAACAACTTACAGAAGACTTCCGGGTGCGACGGATGCGCGGACGCTGGTGCCACCTCGCAGCAGGCCATCACTTCCGGCGACGGCTACTTCGAGTTCACGGTCTCTTCCTTAGTGGGGCAGCGGTTCGCGGGCTTGAGCAACGGCAACGGCGGGACGGGTTGGCAGGAGATTGATTTCGCCTTCAGGCTGTGGGGCGCGAGCGGCGACCTCGACGTGCAGGAGAACGGCACGTACCGCCCCCTCGGCGCAACCTACGCCGTGGGTGACGTGCTCCGCGTGGCCGTCGAAGCGGGCGTGGTCAAGTATTACAAGAATGGGACTCTAATCTATACCAGCACTGTCGCGCCTGTTTACCCGCTTCAAGTAGACACCTCCTTCTTTGAAACTAACGGCACTGTCAGCGGCGCCATGATTAAGATAAATTAAGAAAGGAATGTGAATCAGAATTAGTTGGAGGCATTCCTAAGCAGGCAATTATCAACTCTGCGTAAGTCAAATTCTGCCAGCCTGAGTGTGACAGATATCGCAGGATAAAAGAATTACTGTTCACGCTTTTACGCTTGGACTCTTCCGGACGTGGACGTGCGCGGCGATGGCCTCAAGAAACTGTAATCGGCGGAGACGGAGCCCGAGGGCGGCCAGGGACGCGCGCGGAGAGAAGTGCCTGGTGGTAGCTGTCATGGTGCCCCTCCTGAAGGTATGGGAGGCACCTTAGCAGGGGCGGGAAGTGTCGCCGAAGGGGACAAGGAGCCGCTTATTCGGGCGAAAGGAAAGTACGTCTGTAGCCGGAGCTGAGAGAAGTGAGGCGGGCTATTTGAGCAACTCATTTATTCGCAGCGTGATTGGACTCGTGGTCACGGATCACCCGAGGAACTTGTAGCCGACGCGGTGGAGCGTGACGATGAATCGTGGGTCGGAAGGGTCGGTCTCGATCTTCTGACGCAGTTTGGCGATGTGGTTGTCTACCGTGCGGCTGAATGGGTAGCGGCTACCCCAGACCTCGTCGAGCAGTTGGTCGCGCGTCACCGGCTCGCCGCGGCGCCTGACGAAATACTTCAGTATCTCGAACTCGCGCGCGGAGAGTTCGAGGGCGCGCCCCGCCTTCGTCGCCTCGTGGGCGCGGAAGTTCAGCGCCACGTCGCCGAACGTATAGCCCTCGACCCCGGGGGCGGGGCGCGCGGCGCGGCGCAGGTGCGCGCGGATTCTCGCCAGCAGTTCGTTGACGCCGAACGGCTTCGTCACATAGTCGTCGGCGCCCAGCTCAAGCCCGAGGACTTTGTCGATCTCTTGGCCGCGCGCCGTCAGCATGATGACGGGCGCCACGCAGCCGCCGTCCCTCAGCCGGCGGCATACGTCGAGGCCGCTCAGCTTGGGCAGCATCACGTCCAGCAGGATAAGGTCGGGCCGGTCGGCGAGCGCGCGGCAGACGCCCTCCTCGCCGTCGCGGGCGACTGAGACCTCGTAGCCCTCGTACTCGCAGTTGTCCCTCAGGCCGAGGGCCATGTCCGGCTCGTCCTCGACGATAAGGATTCTAGGCAACTTCATACCCTTTCGCCCGGCCGCGCTCCGGGTCGGTAGCCGCGGGCGCTCGCGCCGGGATGTGGATGCGGAATCGGCTGCCATTGCCAGGCGCGCTCTCGACCGAGACGCGCCCGCGGTGCGCCTCGGCGATGTGGCGGACGATGGCCAGGCCGAGGCCGCTCCCGCGGGTGTCGTGCACCGCGCCCGCGGCGACGCGGTAGAATTTCTCGAAGATTTTCTCCTGTTCGGGGCGCGGGATGCCGATCCCTTCATCCGCCACCTCGATGACGACCTCGCCGTTGGAGTGTGACGGGTAGGCGCGCACCGTGATGCTCTTCCGCTCGGGGGAGTACTTGACGGCGTTGTCTATGAGGTTGAGCAGCGCCTGCGAGAACGCGTCGCGGTCGAACACGGCCTCCGGCAGGTCTCGCCCCACCTCGACCCGTAGCTCGAAACCGGCGCGCTCAAGCTGGAACTCGTAGGTCGTGACGACCTGGCGGATCACGGCCCCGAGGTCGCCGCGTGCGAAGGCGTAGTCTTTGGCGCCCGCCTCGATCTTCGAAAAGTCGAGGATGTGGTTGATGAGCTGAGTGAGCCGGCCGCTCTCGTGGTTGATGATGCGGTAGTACTCGCGCGCCTTCTCCGGGTCTTTGACGCGGCCGAGTTCCAGTGTCTCGGCGAAGAGGCGGATGAGCGCGAGCGGCGTCTTCAGCTCGTGCGAGACGTTAGAGACGAAGGCCGACTTGGCGTGCGACAACCGCTCCTCACGCGCTGCAGAGCGGAGGATGAGCGTGAGGCCGAGCGCGAGGCAGCACAGGACGAGCGCCAGCAGCGCGATGCTCTCTCTGAAGTTGTCGGCCGCCAGCGACTCGACCGTCCGGCCCCTGTGCCCGGCGGCCGCCGTCCACTTCGGGAGGGCGGGGGAGAGCGGCGCGCGCACTTCGTAGCCCCCGCCGCCGGCGCTCGCCGCCAGCTCGCGCCCAGCCTCGTCGAAGACGCCGACCGACAAGTCAGTCCCGTCCCCAGCGCCCCGCTCCGCTCCGCCCCCCGCCGCCGGGCCCGCGAACTCCATGAAGAAATTCTCCCTGACGTAATCGGCGTTGAGTGCCAGCCCCGCGAAGCCCGAGGGAGACTGCTGGCCCCCGCCGGGCAGGGATCTAAAAACATAGACGAGGCTTGACGCGGTTCCGTTCGTACAGCCACCACTGCAACCCTCCTGCCAGAAGACGTAGCCGCGCGTGGCCTCCTGAGCCGCTGGCGCGAGGCGCGCCATATTGTAGGCGGTGCGGACGTGGCGCACCTCGTGGCGTTCTTCCAGCCCCCTCCCGGCGATACGTCGCACGCCCTCGGGCGAGGAGATGAGCGCGAAATCTCCCGCGTGGTATGAGCAGTGGGACACCAGGAAGACCTTTTCGACCGCAGGGTGCCGCCGCCTGACTTCCGCGAAGTGAGCCTCCAGCTCGCGGTCGCCCTCAGGCGTGAGTATTTCCGGGTTGAGGGGGGCTAGGGCGTCGTCGGCAGCCCGAGCCAGGCTCTCCTCGACGCCGCGCCTGACGCGCTGGAGACTCTGACGCAGGCCCTCCTGCGCGGCGTAGCGCGTCTTCTCCCGCAGCTCGGCCAGCGAGCGGTACTGCATGACGGAGAGGAGGAGCGCCGGCAGCACGACCGCCACCGCCGCCAGCGCGGGCAGCCGCCACCCGCGCGGCAGCCCCGTTTTGCTCCGCGAGATCATCGCCCGCGAGTATAGCCGAGAGTTCCCCCAGGGAGATGTCGCCTGCTACGACGCAGTTGTAAAAAGTTGTCACCGCCACGCGTCGGCCTCGCTACCGACTGGTTCGTCGTCACACTCCCACGACAAATAACTTTTTACGAAACTGCGAAGAGAAGAGACATCTCTTTACAGACCGCAGAAGACGCTATCGGCCAGTCCACATAGACTCTCGGCGAGCGAAAAAAAGGCGCCGACTAGGCGCTAATCTTCCAGAGGATGAAAGAGATGCTGTTGAGGTGGATTCTAGGGCTCTTCGCCGCGGCGGTGTTGGCAACCTCTCTGTCAGAGGGCGCGTTCGCTCAAGGGAACCCCAAAGAAGTATTTGTCGTGGGCGACAACGTCCTCGTAAGTGGCGCGAGCGCAGGGCGGCCTCTGGTCGAGCCGCAACTCGTGGCGAACCCGAAGGACCCGAATCACCTGCTGGGCGTCGCCATCGTCAGCTCCGAGCCGCCCCATTCGCCGCAGGCCGACTGCGCGGCCTTCGCCTCCTTCGACGGAGGTCGGACGTGGTCGCGGCACGACTTCAGGCTGGAGAATTGCGGCGACCCATGGGTCGCCCTGCGCGAGGATGGGACGGCGCTCTTCACTGGGCTCGGCCCGCGGGGCGAGATCCGGCTCTCGCGCTCGACGGACGGCGGGCGCACCTGGGCGCCGGTGCCGGTCGATCTAGGCCGGGGCCATGACCACGAGACGGTGATACTTGACGCGACGGGCGGCCCGCGCGCGGGCAGCTTCTATGTCGTGTCGGGGAGGGTGCAGCGCAACAAGGCGGGCCGCGGCCTGGCCTCCGTCTTCGTCGCGCGATCGCGAGACAGCGGTAAGACCTTCGCCCCGCCCGCGGACATTGTCGCGAGCAGCCTGAGCAATAACGCCCTCGCGCCGGCTGTCCTTGCCGACGGGGCGTTAGTCGTACCATTCATAGACTACCAGAGCCACCCCGGCGACCACGGCGGGGCCGGGATGTTAGAGAGGAGGCGCGTCTGGGCCCTCATCTCTTCCGACGGGGGGCAGACTTTTTCGCACCCGATGTTTGTCTCGGAGGCGTGCGGCAGCGGCGGCGGATTCGCCTCACTCGCGGCCGACGCCTCTACCCGGTCGACGCGCGACCGCCTGTACCTCGTCTGCACGAACCGTGACCGCGACGCCGTCCTTGTCCACCACTCAGCGGACCGAGGCGAGACGTGGTCCGCACCCGTCCGCGCAGCCAGTTCCGGCGGCGATGTGGTGTTCCGCAGAACACCCTCGATAGCCGTTAACAAGGACGGGGTGGTCGGCGTGACCTGGTACGAGCGGCGCAAGGAGAAGGACGGTGAGTGCCAGCACGTCTACTTCACTGCTTCGCTCGACGGCGGGAAAAGTTTCCTCCCGGCCGCGCGCGTCTCGACGGCACCCTCGTGCCCGGATACTCCGCGCAACGGCGGGAGCGCGAAGCGGTGGGCCGCCGGCGGCGACTACAGCGGGTTGACCGCCTCCCCCGACGGCGCCTTCCACGTTCTCTGGGCCGACAGCCGTAACGGCATCTATCAGCTCTGGACAGCGCGGGTCAGTACCAACATGACCGTGAAGTAATGTCAGACGTCAGCGGCCTTAACGTAAACCCGTGGCACAAACACGATAGCATCCTTAAGAGAATCCCCTACCTTTACGGAGTCCAATAATACTTAATCCATAGTGAGCGCCAGATAATGGTCATTACGTCGCGCCGCCCGTCCCGCCCGGGAGGCTTGCTGTGGCATCCCCCAGTCCCGCCCCTCCACCGACCTGCCAAAGTCCGACCCCGTCAGGCATGAATCACCGGCCCGGCCGAGGCGGTCAGAAGGCGCGCCGAAAGCGCCGCATTTGCGGCATCACCTGTTAGTCCCTTTATTTCCAACACAGCCGGTCGAACTCTACGCAGCAAATTTTGTTGACAGGCCAGAACTTCTGGTATAGATTCCGGCGCGCTCCTAGGACGTCCCTCAACTCACGCGAGCTACCGATTAAGTCTTCCCCGTCGCTAGTCTCACGCGAACAGACAACGTTTACATAATGATGCTCCCCGGTCACTCCGTCTTACCACTGCCAGCCGAATAAAGGTCTCCCCCCCTCGCCGGCACCAAACCGCGCCTCTCACGACGAGGCGCCACGGCCGAGTTACCGCTGAGAACCGGTTCCCGCCGTCCCGGGCCTCAGCGCCAAGCCTTTGAGCCTCGACACACCCCTGAGGAGTCGCCATGCCACGCGTGAGCCTATCCCGTACTTCGAGCCATCAGCTTTTCTCCCTCTCCGTTCGGGCATACTTCACCCGATCCTTACTGCTCGCGCTCCTCGTCCTCGCCGCCGGCGGCACTAACTTCGTGTCCGGGCAAAACGCCCCGCCTAACATCTTATTCAACAAGAAGAACGTTGACATCGGTGACCGCGGCCGTCTGCGGATCAACCCTTCCACGCTGGCGCTCGAGCTCGAGATTCCGCTGGGAAGTTACCCCGGGCGCGCGGGGCTGGACGTGCCCGTCACCCTCTCCTACTCCTCGAAGGCCTGGCGGGTCGAGTACGTCTCCTACCAGCCGGGCACACCCTCCTCCGGCGGCGTGCCCATCAGCGGCGGGTACACGAGGGTCGTTGCCCACTACGCCGAGCACTCGTCGGCGGGCTGGACGAGCAGCGTCGGCTTCCCCGTCCTCGACACGACGCTCCTGAGCGAGTATTACGACGGGTCCGGCAACCCCAAGAGTACGGGGGGCTGCGTCGGCTCTACCGACCCCACCAACACGGCTGCCCTCTGCTACAAAGTCGACAGGATCCTCGTCCGGATGCCCGGCGGCTCCACGCATGAGCTGCGCTCGTCCGACCAGCCCTTCGACCCCGTCAATCACACCGAGGCGGCCGACCTCTACGCGGTGGACGGGTCGAGGATGCGCTACAACCGTCCCGGTCAGACGCTCTTCATGCCGGACGGGTCACGCTACCTCTTAGGCAGTAACCAGTACGTCGACAGCAACGGTAACACGCTGACCCGCAGCGGCAACGGGTGGACGGACACCCTCGGGCGGACCATCAGCGCCCCCCTTTGCCCCCCACGGTGGGCGGCGAGCCGGGCGTCTACAACTACACGCTGCCAGGGATGAGCAGCCCCTACGTCTTCGTCTGGAAGCGCCTCGGCGACACCGGCGTGCTGACTACGCCGCAGTCGTTGAAGTATACGGCCGATAGCGGCTGCCCGATGGGCAACGGCTCATACAGCCCGTGGCTTTTCCAGTCCGACGTCTCGAGCCAGACCTGTATCACCAACGCCGCCACGGTCTTCAACCCCGTGGTGCTCTACCAGATTCAGCTCCCGACGGGGCGCTCCTACACCTTCACCTACAACGAGTACGGCGAGATCGACAGGGTCGAGCTCCCGGCGGGGGGCTACGAACGCTACGAGCACGCACAGACGACGCCGCTCGGCATAACGAAGCTGCCCTACACGCAGGCGAACCGCGGGGTGAGACGCCGGTTCGTGAGCGCGGGCGCGGGGGCGGGCGAGGCCCCGTGGCACTATTCCACCGCCGGCGTGAAGGTGAGCATCACCGCCCCCGACGACACGCTGACGGAGCGCTACATGCACGGGGAGTTCTCCGGTGCCTGCACCTGGGGGTACTGCCCCGACACCGCCCGCGCCGGGATGAGTTATGAAGAGCATTTGTACTCGGCGCCCGAGAACGGCGTGCGGCGTATGTTGCGGCGGAAGCTGACGGAGTGGTCGATGACCGGCCCCGGCACGGCCGACCCGTCCATACAGGCCGCGACCCGCAACGCGCGCGTGAAGAAGGAGGTCGAGATCCTGCTCGACACCTCCGGCGACGCGCTGGCGAAGACGACCGAGTACGGGTACGACCTGTCGAACCAGTTCACGACGGGGGCCAACCAGACCTCGGTCGCGGAGTACGACTACGTTCCCGTCCAGCAAAGCACCGCGCAGACCGCCGGCATCGGCTCCATCCCGAGAGCCACGCAGCCGCTGCGCACGACCGAGACCGCCTACCTCGACGACAACCCCGCGTACCGCTTGCAGAACGTCCTCGGGTTGCCGACGCTCGTCACCGTCAAGAACGGGGGCGGCGCGGTCGTCTCGAAGACGGCGACGGGCTATGACGAGCCGGACTACCAGCTCGGGAACACGTACGGCGCCGTCACGGGGTGGGCGGCTCCGACCGGACTGCGCGCGAACGTGACCACCGTCCGCCGCTACCTCGACGTTAACGCCTCGGTCGCCATGGGCCAGAGCTGCCCGGCGGGTGTGTGCGTCGACACGCACGCCCAGTACGACCAGTGCGGGAGCCCCGTCAAGAGCGTGGACGCGTTGGACGGGGAGACGCTGACCGCTTACTCGCCCGCCCACGACTACGCCTACCCGACGAGCGTCACCACCCCCGCCCCCAACTCCGACCGGGTGCCCAACCCCTCCGGTGCCCCTGCCTCATTCGATCCCGGTACGTTCGGCTCGACGACGGGGTTCACTGCCTACATCGCCTACGACGATGAGACGGGTCGCATCACCTCGACAACGGACGCCAACGGGAAGACGACAAATTATGACTACACCGACCCGCTCCACAGGCTCAAGCGGGTAGACCTGCCCGACGGCGGGCGGACGACTTACGTCTACGCGGACACCCACCCGTGTGGCCCGCTGGTCGAGACGCACACGCTGCTCGATGCGACGGGGCGGGAGGTCTCCTCGTGGCAGTTCTTCGACGGGCTGGGCAGACCTTACCTCTCGGAGTCGTGGGACGGCCAGGACGCCGCCAACCCGTACTTCAGGGTCGACACGCGATACGACTTGGTGGGCAGGGTGTCGAAGGTCTCGAACCCGTACCGCTCGGCGGGCTGCACGGCGCAGGCTAACCCTGCGGGGCGGTGGACGACGACTGGGTTCGACGCGCTAGGCCGGGTGGTGGAGGTGACGACGCCAGACGGGGCAGCGATGACGACCGCCTACGCAGCCGACCGGGTGACGGTGACGGATCAGAGGGGCAGGAAGAGGAGTAGTGTGTCCGACGCGCTCGGGCGCCTGACGCAGGTCACGGAGGACCCGACGCCGGGCGGCCTCAACTACGTCACCAATTACGGCTACGATGCGCTCGGGAACCTGCGGACGGTGACGCAGGGGGAGCAGCCTGCACGGGTCTTCGTCTACGACTCGCTCTCGCGCCTGACCTCCGCCTCCAACCCGGAGAGCGGCACGGTCGGCTACACATATGACGCGAACGGCAACCTCAAGACGAAGACGGACGCGCGCGGCGTCACCGCGACCTACACCTACGACCTCCTCAACCGCAACATCATCACCTCCTACGCGGGCGGGGGGACTTCGACGCCCCAGGTCAGGCACTATTACGACAACCCGGCGGCCGGCGCGAACGGGCTCGGGCGGCTCTACTGGACGGAGGCGGTCGGGGTCTCCTCCACGGCCTTCAATACCTACGACGCGGTCGGCCGCCCCACGCGCCACCGCCAGGTCTACTGGGCCGGCGCCGCCTGGGGGCAGTACTTCGACGTCACGCGCACCTACGACAGGGCCGGCAACGTCCTGACGCAGACCTACCCCTCCGGCCACACCGTTGCCTACAACTACGACGCCGCGGGAAGGCTCGGAGACAACGGCCCTCAGTTAGCTTTCGCCGGCAACCTCGGCGACGGCGTCGCGCGCACCTACGCGTCGGGCCTGTCCTACTCCGAGTTCGGCGGCCTCCGCCAGGAGCGCTTCGGCACGCAGACCCCGCTCTACCACAAGCTGCACTACAACGTGCGGGGGCAGCGCTACTCGGTGCGGCTGAGCACGCACCCGCTGGCGTCGAACGAGTTCGACTGGAACCGCGGGGCGATCACCGGTTACTACGACGGCGCCTACACGTGGGGGGGCGCGCCGGGCTCGACGGGCAGCGGCCCCGACAACAACGGCAACCTGCTACGCTCCGAGACCTTCATCCCCGGCGACGAGCAGTACTCCTCGTTCCAGGCGTTCCGCCAAGACTACGATTACGACGCACTGAACCGCCTCCGGTGGGTCGCCGAGTCGCGCTACAGCGACTGGAGCGGGCAGACCACGCCGAGTTTCAAGCAGGAGTACAAGTACGACCGCTGGGGCAACCGTACGATCAACGCCGGCGAGACGCAGGTCTACGGCGATAGTCAGGGCTACACCATCCCCGAGCCGCAGTTCGGCGTCGACACACAGAAGAACAGGCTGGGCGTGCCCGCGGGGCAGACCAAGCAGATGACCTACGACGAGGCCGGCAACCTCGTCCACGACTCCTACACGGGGGAGGGCGGGAGGACCTACGACGCCGAGAACCGGATGACCGAGGTGGCCACCGACGGGCAGGGCAACCGGGCTTACTACGCCTACGACGCCGCCGGGCGGCGGGTGAGGCGGAAGATAGCGAACGAGGAATGGTGGCAGGTCTACGGGATGGACGGCGAGCTGCTGGCCGAGTACCGCGCCGGGGCGGCCTCTTACCTGCCGTCGAAGGAGTACGGCTACCGTTCAGGCGAGCTGCTGGTGACGATGTCTTCGGGCGACGACCTGCGGCTCAAGCGCTTCGTGCAGAACCTCTACTACGGGGCTTTGCAACGCGACCCCACCGCGCAGGAGCTTCAGGACAGGACCAACGAGCTGGCTGCGGCCGGATACCAGGGCAAGTCGCAACTACTCCAGAAGGCGAAGGAGATCGCCCGTTCGCTCTTCACGCAGACCGCCTACGAGACCTCGCCCTACAGGTCGGACTCGCAGTACGTCACCGACCTCTACTACGCGTACCTGCACCGCGCCCCCGACACGCCGGGGCTCAACAACTGGACGGCCGCGGCGGCCGGCAGCGTGACGAACCGCTCGAACGTCTGCGACGCCTTCCAGGAGAGCGCGGAGTTCTCGGCGCTGGTCTCAACCC
>JAIVJI010000099.1 GCA_020200135.1 Acidobacteriota bacterium
AACGTGGCGATGGAGATCGAGCTGATCACGCCGATCGCGCTGGAGAAGGGGCTGCGGTTCGCCATCCGGGAGGGCGGCCGCACCGTCGGGGCGGGCACCGTCTCCGACATCGTCGAGTAGCAGCGGGAAGAGCGAGAGTTAGTCAGAGATAGAAGGTGAACTTATGCCGCGCGACAACATTGTGTTGCAATGCACCGAGTGCAAGAGCCGTAACTACGTGACGACGAAGAACAAGAAGACGACGCCCGAGCGCCTGGAGTTCAGGAAGTTCTGCCGCCGCTGCCGCCTGCACAGGGCGCACAAGGAGACCAAGTAAGTGATAAGTGATGAGTGATTAAGTGATGAGAAGAAGCGGACGCTCTTTCTTATCACTTATCACTTGTCACTCAACACTTCCTGTAGGGGTATAGTGTCAACGGTTAGCACGTCGGTCTCCAAAACCGAAAGTACGGGTTCGAATCCTGTTACCCCTGTTCGCTCGAAGCGGAGGCCGGAAGGGAAGTAGAAGCTCAGGTGCCGGAGAAAGAGGACGAACAGATGACTGCGAGCCATGACGAGCCCGGCGACCTGCCGGGGACGCCGTCGGGCGCCGCCCCGCGCATGGCGAGTTTCGGCGAGGGGCCGGAGGGCCGCCCCGCGCGCCGCGAGCGCGGCCTAGACGAGCACCCGCGCGAAGGGTTCTTTGAACGCACCGGCAACTTCGTGCGCGACGTGCGCGCCGAGCTGGGCCGCACGAGCTGGCCCACGGCCACGCAGGTCAGGAACACGACCATCATCACCATCATCGCCGTCATCTTCTTCGCCGCGTACCTTTTCGCCGTCGACCGCCTGTTCGTCTTCTTGCTGGATCAGCTGGCGCGCCTCATCGGGGCGGCCGCCTGAGGAAGCCTTAACGTCATGCAGCAGTGGTTCATCCTACACACGTACTCGGGGCACGAGAAGAAGGTGCGCGACAGCCTGAAGGCGCGCGTGCGCGACACCGACCTCCAGGCCGAGATCACCGAGGTGCTCGTCCCGACCGAGACCGTGGTCGAGATGCGCGGCAACAAGCGCGTCGAGTCGTCGCGGATGTTCTACCCCGGCTACGTGCTCGTCCAGATCGAGTGCGACGACCGGGGGCACATCCCCGACAACGTCTTCCACCTCATCAAGTCGACGCCCAAGGTGACGGGCTTCGTCGGCGGGCAGAACCCGACGCCGCTCACCCCGGACGAGGTGAACCAGATCGTCCACAACGTGACCGAGGCGGCCGAGAAGCCGAAGCCGAAGTTCACCTACGCGTCGGGCGAGACGGTCAGAATCAAGTCGGGGCCCTTCGCCTCGTTCACGGGCAAGGTCGAGGAGGTCAACTCCGACAAGTCAACGCTCAAGGTGGTCGTCACCATCTTCGGGCGCTCGACGCCGGTCGAACTCAACTTCCTGGATGTCGAGAAGGTCACATTTACCGAAGACGAATAAGCGAGCTGTAACCTAAGAATCATGGCTAAGAAAATCACGGGCTATATCAAGCTGCAAGTTCCGGCGGGGAAGGCGAACCCCGCGCCGCCCATCGGGCCGGCGCTCGGCCAGCACGGCGTCAACATCATGGAGTTCTGCAAGGCCTTCAACGCGAAGACCGCGCAGATGGACCCCGACCTCAAGGTGCCGGTCGTCATCACGGTCTTCGCCGACCGCTCGTTCACCTTCGAGACGAAGACGCCGCCCGCGGCCGACCTCCTGAAGAAGGCCGCCGGCATCCCCAAGGGCTCGGGCAAGCCGAACAAGGAGAAGGTCGGCTCCATCTCCCGCGACAAGATCGAGGAGATCGCCAAGCTCAAGCTCCAGGACCTCAACACGACCAACCTCGAATCGGCCATCAAGACCATCGAGGGCACGGCGCGTAACATGGGTCTGAACATCGAATAGATTTTCGGGCTTCAGGCGTCAGGTCTCCACCGGCGCCCGCGCCCGCATGAGAGGGAGAAGCCTTAGCGGCTTCGCTCGCACCTCGGAGGTTTCGTGATGGCCAAGCACGGCAAGAAGTACCGCGCCGCCCTCGAGAAGATCGAGGAGGGGCGCAAATACAGCCTCGACGAGGGGCTGGAGAAGGTCAGGGAGATTTCGGCGGTCACGGCGCGCAAGTTCGACGAGACGGTCGAGCTGACGATGTGGCTGGGCGTCGACCCGCGCAAGGCCGACCAGCTGGTGCGCGGCACCGTGGTGCTGCCGCACGGCGTCGGCAAGACGGTGCGCGTGCTCGTCATCGCGCAGGGCGAGAAGATCAAGGAAGCGGAGGAGGCCGGCGCCGACATGACCGGCGGCGAGGACGTGGTCACCCGCATCAAGGGCGGCTGGCTCGACTTCGACGCCGTCATCGCGACGCCCGACATGATGCGCCTGGTCGGACAGCTCGGCAAGGTGCTCGGCCCCCGCGGCCTGATGCCCAACCCGAAGACCGGCACCGTCACCTTCGACGTGGCGACCGCCGTGCGCGAGACGAAGGCGGGCAAGGTCGAGTACCGCGTCGACAAGACCGGCGTCATCCACGTCGGCATCGGCAAGGTCTCGTTCGAGCCCGACCGCCTGCGCGAGAACGCGCAGACGCTCCTCGACGCGGTGGTGAAGGCCAAGCCCTCGACCGCCAAGGGCAAGTACGTCAAGAAGGTGAACCTCGCCTCGACCATGAGTCCGGGCGTTCTGCTGGACGAGACGGTCTACGCAAGGTAGGGGAGGCGGGAGAAGAGTTATGAAGACCAGAGAGCAGAAGCAGAAAGACCTCGAAGCCCTCACCGAGCAGTTCCAGGCGGCCTCGGCCGGGATGCTCATCGGCTTCAACAAGCTGACGGTGTCGAAAGACCAGGAGCTGCGCCGCCAGCTGGCCGAGGCCGGCGCGTGCTACACCGTCGTCAAGAACACGCTGGCGCGCAAGGCCGCCGAGGGCACGCCCTTCGCGGGCGCCGCCGAGCACTTCAAGGGCGTCACCGCGCTCGCCTTGTCCCAGGGCGACCCCGTCCAGTTGTCGAAGGCCATCTCGAAGTTCGCCAAGGACAACCCGGACGTGTTCACCTTCAAGGCGGGCGTCGTCGAGGGGCGCGTCGTGGCGCTCCGCGACGTGGAGGCCCTCGCCACGCTGCCGCCGAAGGAGGTCATGATCTCGAAGATTATGTTCCTCATCAACGCGCAGGCGCAGCGGCTCGCGACGGTCATCTCGGCCGTGCCGCGCAACCTCGCCGTCGTCATCAAACAGGCCGGCGAGCAGAAGGGCGGCGAGTCCGCTTAAGAATTTGAAATTAGAGGTTCCGAATTCGGTGCCTCTTGGGAGTCAGCCGGACGCGGAAAACGAGCGGGGCGATTTGTCAGGTCGCCTTTGACGGCTCGGACGCGCGCGGGGGCCTTGATGCAACAGGCCGGCGAGCGCGTCCCGTGGGTTCTCCTGCTGCGAACAGCAACCGGACAGCAACACTAGAACCCTTTGAGGAGGAGTTGAAGTTATCATGGCACTTTCGAATCAGGAAATCGTTGACGCTCTGAAAGAGAAGAGCCTGTTTGAGGCGGCCGAGCTGGTCAAGCTGATCGAGGAGACCTTCGGCGTCTCGGCGGCCGCGGCCGCCGTGGCGGCGGCCCCGTCGGGTGGCGGCGCGACGGCGGAGGCCGCTCCCGCGGCCGAGGAGAAGACCGAGTTCGACGTGATCCTTCAGGCCGCCGGCGCCAACAAGATCAACGTCATCAAGGTCGTCCGCGAGATCACCGCGCTCGGCCTGAAGGAGGCCAAGGACCTCGTCGAGGCCGCCCCCAAGGCCGTCAAGGAGGGCGTCTCGAAGGAGGAGGCCGACGGCATCAAGGCCAAGCTCGACGCCGCCGGCGCGACCGTCGAAGTGAAGTAGTAGGAACCGCGAACCGTGAACCCCGGACCCTGACGAGTTGAGAATCGTTCTCGCCCGTCACGGCCTGCGGTCCACGGTTCGCGACCTCATCTATCGGTTCTTGACATTGGCCGTCCGCGCGGCTAAGGTGTGGGAGTAGTGAGGGGCTGTCGATACTCCCTAATACATTGACGAAGCGTACCGCTTTTCTAAAAAGAAGCGGCCGGAGACTCGTGCGCTCCGGCCGCGCTTTGGCGTCTCTAAAAGAAGCTTTCAGCGCCCGGCAGACGGCGGTCAGCAGGCCATAGACCGGGCGGCATTGAATAGTCCTCTTTAATACTCATCGGGCGGAAGCTGACTGCTGATAGCTGCCGGCCGTTTAAGGAACTCCTGATGTCTGCAAATCCGGTTCAGAACCCGCTCCAGAAGAGCGCGGTCGGCTCGGGCCGCCGCGTGAGCCAGCCGCCCACGCGCCACGACTTCTCGAAGATCAAGACGGCGGTGCGCATCCCGAACCTCATCGAGATTCAGCGCGACTCCTACAACCGCTTCCTCCAGATGGACCTGCTCCCGGAGGAGCGCGAGCCCGCCGGCCTCCAGGCCGTCTTCCGCTCGGTCTTCCCCATCTCGGACTTCCGCCAGACGGCCGAGCTCGACTTCGTCGAGTACCACATCGGCAACTGGCAGTGTAAGTGCGGCCGGCTCGAAGGCCTGCGGTACCTGCGCGCCAACTGCAAGTCGTGCGGCTCGCTCGTCAAGGTCGACCCGCTCACGCCCGGCGAGACGCTCTGCCACTCGTGCGGCACGTTCAACGCCGTGCGCCCGACGCTGTGCGACAACTGCGGCGAGCCCGTCGGCCTCAAGCACAAGCACGACCAGCAGGAGTGCCAGGAGCGCGGCATGACGTACAGCGTGCCGCTCAAGGTCAAGATCCGCCTGACGGTCTTCGACAAGGACCCCGAGACCGAGACCAAGTCCATCCGCGACATCAAGGAGGAGGAGGTCTTCTTCGGCGAGATACCGCTGATGACCGACAACGGCACCTTCATCATCAACGGCACCGAGCGCGTCATCGTCTCGCAGCTCCACCGCTCGCCCGGCGTCTTCTTCGAGAAGTCGCCGGTCTACCTGGCGAAGGTCATCCCGTACCGCGGCTCGTGGGTCGAGTTCGAGTACGACCAGAAGAACCTGCTCTACGTCCGCATCGACCGCAAGCGCAAGTTCCTGGCCTCGATCTTCCTGCGGGCCCTCGGCATCTGGCTCAACCCGCAGTTCGACCCGAAGTCCTACGTCGGCAGAGACTCGCAGCTCGAAGAGGCCGTCAAGAACGCGGCCTTCGCCGACGAGGACATCCTGGGCTCCTTCTACATCGGCGACGAGGTGCGCATGACGGACGGGCGGTTCTACGTCCAGGTGCGCCCCGAGGGGCCGACCAACCTCGTCGGGATGAAGGCCGAGCACGACATCAAGCGGCGAGGTCGTCGTCGAGGCCAACAACGAGATCACGCCCGCCAAGCTCCAGGAGATCATCGAGTCGGGCGTCACCGGCTTTACGGTCTTCTTCCCCGAGCGCGACGACCTCGGCGGGGTGCTCTCGCAGACGCTCAAGAAGGACGTCATCACCAAGCCGGTGGACGCGCTCCTCGAAATCTACCGCAAGATGCGCCCCGGCGACCCGCCGACGGTGCAGACGGCCTACAGGCTGTTCGAGGGGATGTTCTTCGACGAGCGCAAGTTCGACCTCTCGCGGGTCGGCCGCCTGAAGTTCAACATCAAGATGGGGCGCCCCGAGCGCGAGCGCATCGAGGACCCGCTGCTCTCGGCCAGCGACTTCGTGCAGGTCATCTCGTACCTGCTGAAGATGCGGCGCAACCCCGCCGAGTACCTGGCCGACGACATCGACCACCTCGGCAACCGGCGCGTGCGCGCCGTGGGCGAGCTGCTCGAGAACCAGTTCCGCATCGGGCTGGTGAGGATGGAGCGCGCCATCAAGGAGAAGATGTCGATCCAGCAGGAGATGCAGACGACGATGCCGCGCGACCTCATCAACGCCAAGCCGGTGACGGCGGCGGTGCGCGAGTTCTTCGGCTCCTCTCAGCTCTCGCAGTTCATGGACCAGACCAACCCGCTCTCCGAGATCACGCACAAGCGGAGACTCTCGGCGCTCGGGCCGGGCGGACTCTCCCGCGAGCGCGCGGGCTTCGAGGTGCGCGACGTGCACCCGACGCACTACGGGCGCATCTGCCCCATCGAGACGCCCGAGGGGCCGAACATCGGCCTCATCTCCTCGCTCTCGTGCTTCGCGCGCATCAACGAGTTCGGCTTCATCGAGTCGCCGTACCGCAAGGTCGTCGACGGCCGCGTCATCGAGTACGTGCGCATCGTCAACGGCGGCGACACCAAGCTCAAGCCGGGCGACCACGTCACCGAGGAGGAGCTGGCCAAGGCCAACCGCAAGGTCGGCGCCGACGGGCGCAAGGCCGAGTACGAGCCGTACCCCTTCTACCTGACCGCGTGGGAGGAGGACAAGTGGGTCATCGGCCAGGCCAACATCGAGCTGGGCGAGGACGGCTCCATCATCAACGAGCGCAACGCCTCGCGCAAGGCCGGCGAGTTCATCAACGCGCACCGCGACGACATCGAGTACGTCGACGTTAGCCCCAAGCAGCTCGTCTCGGTCGCGGCCTCGCTCATCCCGTTCCTCGAGAACGACGACGCGAACCGCGCGCTGATGGGCTCGAACATGCAGCGCCAGTCGGTGCCGCTGCTCCGCGCCGAGGCGCCCTACATCGGGACGGGGATGGAGCAGGTGACGGCGAGGGATTCGGGCGCGGTCGTCGCCGCGCGCCGCGACGGCATCGTGGACTACGTCGACTCGGAGCGCATCATCGTGCGCGCCGACCACAACGTGGACGGCACCATCTCGCGCGAGGTGACGGCCGACATCTACACGCTGACGAAGTTCAAGCGCTCGAACCAGAACACCTGCATCAACCAGAGGCCCATCGTCCAGATCGGCGAGCGCGTCTCGAAGGCGCAGGTCATCGCCGACGGCCCCTGCACCGACAGGGGCGAGCTGGCCCTGGGGCGCAACGTGCTCGTGGCCTTCATGCCGTGGCGCGGCTACAACTTCGAGGACGCCATCCTCGTCTCCGAGCGGCTGGTGAAGGACGACTACTACACGTCGATCCACATCGAGGAGCTTGAGATCGAGGCGCGCGACACCAAGCTCGGGCCCGAGGAGATCACGCGCGACATCCCGAACGTCGGCGAGAACATGCTCCGCGACCTCGACGATTCGGGCATCATCCGCATCGGCGCGCAGGTCAAGCCGGGCTCCATCCTCGTCGGGAAGGTCACGCCGAAGGGCGAGACGCAGCTGACGGCGGAGGAGAAGCTGTTGCGCGCCATCTTCGGCGAGAAGGCCGGCGACGTGAAGGACGCGTCTTTAGTCTGCCCGCCGGGCATCGACGGCACGGTCGTCGAGGTGCAGGTCTTCACGCGCAAGGGTCAGGAGCGCGACCAGCGCTCGCTCAACATCGAGCAGGAGGAGGAGAACCGCCTCCGCCGCGACCTCGAGGACGAGACGCGCATCCTGCGCGAGCAGCGCGACGCGCGCATCTTCGAGCTCTTCGAGGGGCGCAAGCTCTCCGCCGACCTGACGGTCGAGCGCGAGGTGCGCATCCCGAAGGGCGAGACCATCACGCGCGAGATGCTCGCCGGCCTCGAGCCCAAGCAGCTGGCCAAGGCGCAGCTCGCCGGCGCGCGCGCGGCCGACGTGCTCGCCGAGTCGAAGGACTTCGAGGACCGCACCAAGCGCCAGATAAACATCCTGACCGACATCTACGAGGAGAAGATCGCCAAGCTGCGCCAGGGCGACGAGCTCGCCCCCGGCGTCATCAAGATGGTCAAGGTCTTCATCGCGATGAAGCGCAAGCTCTCGGTGGGCGACAAGATGGCCGGCCGCCACGGCAACAAGGGCGTCATCGCGCGCATCCTCCCCGAGGAGGACATGCCCTACCTGCCCGACGGGACGCCCGTCGACATCGTCCTGAACCCGCTCGGCGTGCCCTCGCGCATGAACGTCGGGCAGATTCTGGAGACGCACCTCGGCTGGGCGGCACGCGTGCTCGGGGTGCACTTCGCCACGCCGGTCTTCGACGGCGCGACCGAGCCCGAGATCAAGGCCATGATCAAGAAGGCCAGCCAGACCCTGCGCGACCAGGGGCTGCCCGAGATCGTGGCCGACTCCGGCAAGACCGTCCTCTACGACGGCCTCAACGGCGAGCCGTTCGAGCAGAAGGTGACCATCGGCTACATCTACATGCTCAAGCTCTCGCACCTCGTGGACGACAAGATTCACGCGCGCTCGATCGGGCCGTACTCGCTCATCACGCAGCAGCCCCTGGGCGGCAAGGCGCAGTTCGGCGGCCAGCGTTTCGGCGAGATGGAGGTCTGGGCGCTCGAAGCCTACGGCGCGGCGCACATCCTCCAGGAGCTTCTGACCGCCAAGTCGGACGACGTGGCCGGGCGCTCGAAGATTTACGAGGCCATCGTCAAGGGCGAGGCCGACTTCAACCCCGGCGTGCCCGAGTCGTTCAACGTGCTGGTGCGCGAGCTGCAGTCGCTCTGCCTCGACGTCGAGCTCATCGACCGCAACGCGGCCATCGAGGAGGCGGACGGCGACGGCCTCGGACGCCCCGTCGTCCCGACCGCCGGCCCCGTGGAGTAGGTTTGAATTAACATGGATGGACAGGATAGACAGGATAAGAATTTCAAATCCTTCATCCTGTGAATCCTGTCCATCCATGTTAATTGATTTTTCTGAAAATTATCGGTTAGCGGCTTTTTCCTTACGGAGATAAAAACGGTGTTCAGATTCCAGCAAGAGAAGACGCAGCTCGCGCCCGACTTCGAGGCGATTCGCATCTCCCTGGCCTCGCCGGAGAAGATTCGCCAGTGGTCGCACGGCGAGGTGACGAAGCCGGAGACGATCAACTACCGCACCTTCAAGCCCGAGCGCGACGGGCTGTTCTGCGCGCGCATCTTCGGCCCCGTCACCGACTGGGAGTGCCTGTGCGGCAAGTACAAGCGGATGAAGCACCGCGGGGTCATCTGCGACAAGTGCGGCGTCGAGGTCACGCAGGCCAAGGTGCGCCGCGAGCGGCTCGGCCACATCGAGCTCGCGAGCCCCTGCTCGCACGTCTGGTTCTTCAAGGGGCTGCCCTCGCGCATCGGCCACCTGCTCGACATCCCGCTGCGCGAGCTTGAGAAGGTCTTGTACTTCGAGTCCTACATCGTCATCGACCCGGGCGACGCGCCGGTCAAGGAGCGCGAACTCCTGACCGACGAGCGCTTCCGCGAGCTGACGCGCGACTTCCCCGGCCAGTTCGTCGCCCGCATGGGCGCCGAGGCCATCAAGGAGCTGCTCGCCGCCGTCAACATCGAGGAGCTGTCGGTCGAGCTGCGCCAGCGCATGAAGGAGGAGAACTCGCAGCAGAAGAAGCTCAAGTACTCCAAGCGGCTCAAGGTCACGACCTCCTTCCTCAAGTCGGGCAACCACCCCGACTGGATGATCCTCGACGTGATTCCGGTCATCCCGCCCGAGCTGCGCCCGCTGGTGCCGCTCGACGGCGGCCGGTTCGCCACGTCGGACCTGAACGACCTCTACCGGCGCGTCATCAACCGCAACAACCGCCTCAAGAAGCTGATGGAGCTGCGCGCGCCCGAGGTCATCGTGCGCAACGAGAAGCGCATGTTGCAGGAGGCGGTCGACGCGCTCTTCGACAACGGCCGGCGCGGCCGCGTGCTGCGCGGCGTCAACAACCGCCCGCTCAAGTCGCTCTCCGACACCCTGAAGGGCAAGCAGGGGCGCTTCCGCCAGAACCTGCTCGGCAAGCGCGTCGACTACTCGGGGCGGTCGGTCATCGTCGTCGGCCCCGAGCTGAAGCTCCACCAGTGCGGCCTGCCGAAGAAGATGGCTTTGGAGCTGTTCAAGCCGTTCATCTACAACCAGCTCGAAAAGCAGGGCTACGCCGCCACCATCAAGCAGGCGCGCGAGATGGTCGACCGGCAGGAGCCGGTGGTCTGGGACATCCTCGAAGAGGTCATCCGCGAGCACCCCGTCCTGCTGAACCGCGCCCCGACGCTCCACCGCCTCGGCATCCAGGCGTTCGAGCCGGTGCTGGTCGAGGGCAAGGCCATCAAGATTCACCCGCTCGTCTGCACGGCGTTTAACGCCGACTTCGACGGCGACCAGATGGCCGTCCACATCCCCCTGAGCCCCGAGGCGCAGATCGAGGCGGCCGTGCTGATGCTCGCCTCGAACAACATCCTCTCGCCGGCGTCGGGTCAGCCCATCGCCGTGCCCTCGCAGGACATCGTCCTGGGGTGCTACTACCTGACGAAGGACAAGCCGGGCGCGAAGGGCGAGGGGCGCGTCTTCGCCTCCATCAACGAGGTGCTGCTCGCGCTCGACGCCAAGGAGGTCACGACGCAGACGCCCATCAAGCTGCGCGTCGTCGGCAGCCTCATCGACCTGACGCAGGAGCACGACACGCAGGACGTGATGCGCGCCGCCGTGCAGGAGGACGTCCGCCGCGTCATCAACACGACCGTGGGGCGCGTCATCTTCAACGACCAGATTCCCAAAGGCCTGTCCTACATCAACGGCACCTTGAAGAAGAAGGGGCTCCAGTCGCTCGTCAACTACTGCCACCTCCGGCTCGGCCACGAGATGACGGTGAAGATGCTGGACGACCTGAAGTCGCTCGGCTTCCTCTACGCGACCAAGGCCGGCATCTCCATCGGCATCGACGACCTCGTCACGCCCGAGGCGAAGAAGACTCTGGTGGGTCAGGCCGACAAGGACGTGATCGAGGTCGAGAAGCAGTACCGGGACGGCGTCATCACCAACGGCGAGCGCTACAACAAGGTCATCGCCATCTGGTCGGAGGTCACCGACAAGGTCGCCAAGGAGATGTTCCTGGCGATGGACGAGAAGGAGAAAACGGCCAAGGAGTCGAACCCGATTCTCATCATGTCTGACTCGGGCGCGCGCGGCACCGCGCAGCAGATCCGCCAGCTCGCCGGCATGCGCGGCCTGATGGCCAAGCCCTCGGGCGAGATCATCGAAACGCCGATCCGTTCGAACTTCCGCGAAGGCCTGAACGTGTTGCAGTACTTCATCTCGACCCACGGCGCGCGCAAGGGACTGGCCGACACGGCGCTGAAGACGGCCGACTCCGGGTATCTCACGCGCCGCCTGGTCGACGTGGCGCAGGACGTCATCGTCTCCGAGCCCGACTGCGGGACGCTGAAGGGCATCAGCGCCTCGGCCATCGTCGAGGGCGGCGAGGAGATCGAGTCGTTGCGCGACCGCATCGTCGGCCGCACCGCGCTCGAAGACGTGATCGACCCCGTAGAGGGCGCGGTCATCGTCGCCTCGAACGACGAGATCAACGAGGACCTCGCGCAGGAGATTCAGCGCTCGGGCGTCCAGCGCGTGCGCATCCGCTCGGTGCTGACCTGCGAGTCGCGCCGCGGCGTCTGCATCAAGTGCTACGGCCGCAACCTCGCCACGGGCAAGGCCGTCGACATCGGCGAGGCCGTCGGCGTCATCGCCGCCCAATCAATCGGCGAGCCCGGCACGCAGCTCACGATGCGCACGTTCCACATCGGCGGCACGGCGCGCCTCGAAGAGTCCTCGAAGCACGAGGCGCGCATGGACGGCACCATCAAGTACGTCGAGCTCAACGTGGTCAAGAACCGCCGCGGCGAGATCACGGCGATGAACCGCAACGGCGCGCTCATCATCATCGACGAGCGCGGCCGCGAGGTGGCGCGCCACCAGATCGTCTACGGCGCGCACATCCACGTCGAGAACGGCGCGCGCGTGAGCGAAGACCAGCTGCTCGCGACGTGGGACCCGTTCACCTTCGCCATCCTGACCGAGGTCGCCGGCACGGTGAAGTACCAGGACCTGAAGGAAGGCGTCACGGTCGAGGAGGAGGTGGACGAGGTCACGGGGCAGTCGCGCGTGGTCGTCAAGGACTCGCCCGACGAGAAGCGCCAGCCGCGTCTCGAAATCCGCCACGGCAACAAGGTCCTGAAGACCTACCAGATGCCCGTGCGCGCCAACCTGATGGTGCACGACGGCGACGAGGTCGCGCCCGGCGACGTCATCGCCAAGATTCCGCGCGAGACCACCAAGACGAAGGACATCACGGGCGGCCTGCCGCGCGTCGTCGAACTCTTCGAGGCGCGCAAGCCCCGCGAGACGGCGGTCATGAGCGAGATCGACGGCGTGGTCAAGCTCGGGGCCATCTCGAAGGGCAAGCGGCGTCTCATCGTCGTCGGCGACGACGGCGAGGAGCGCGAGTACGACATCCCGCGCGGCACGCACATCAACGTGCAGGAGGGCGACCGCGTCCGTGCGGGCGAGGCGCTGATGGACGGCCCGCTCAACCCGCACGACATCCTGCGCGTGCTCGGCATGAACCGCTTGCAGGAGTACCTCGTCAACGAAATCCAGGAGGTCTACCGCCTCCAGGGCGTCAACATCAACGACAAGCACATCGAGGTCATCGTCCGCCAGATGCTCCGGTGGGTGAGGATTTCGGACGTGGGCGACACGGACTTCCTGCTCGACGAGCAGGTCGACCGCTTCCGCTTCACCGACGAGAACGAGCGCATCGCGACCGCCGAGGGCGAGCCGTCGAAGGCCGAGCCGCTGCTGCTCGGCATCACGAAGGCGTCGCTCTCGACCGACTCGTTCATCTCGGCGGCCTCGTTCCAGGAGACGACGAGGGTTCTGACCGAGGCGGCCATCTCCGGGCGCGTCGATTACCTGCGCGGGCTGAAGGAGAACGTCATCATGGGGCGGCTCATCCCGGCGGGGACGGGCATGGACTTCTACCGCAACGTCAAGGTCGAGCGCGACACGACGGCCGAGCGCGAGCGCGAGGAGCAGCAGGAGAGCCTCTCCGACCTCCTCCTCGGCGCCGAGCCGCCCGCGGTCGTCCCCGCCCGCGAGAAGCTCGTCCCGGCCGCCGCCGACGGCGACTCCGACGCCGCCGACGCAGCCGACGACGAGTAACTCGTCCGACCCCGACCCGAACAAAAAGACCGGCGCGGGCCCGCAAAGCCCGCGCCGGTCTTTTTGTTCCTCACCCCGCTCTTTTAGTCCTTACCGGTCTGGCTGTGGGGGGCGTCGACGGGCTTGGACTCGGGCGAGCCCTTCTGGCGGAGCCAGATGGAGAGGACGACCATCAGGCCGACGGCGAGGAACTCGCTCTGCCAGTTCTGGAGCGACTCGAACCAGAAGCGCGAGGTCGCCATGTAGCCGAGCGTGGTGACGCGCTCGGCGGAGCCGTGCTCGGCCTGCCCCTGGTTGTACTCGCCCGCGCCGCCCGCCGCGTGGAGCAGGAGGCTGCCGAGGAAGAGCAGGAGGAAGGCGAGGCTCAGCGAGTTCTCGTAGAGATTGAGGACGAAGCCGCCCTTGCGGACGGGCCAGGGCGCGTCCGGTTTGTTCTTCGACCGGCGCGGGTCGCGGTCGACCTCCTCCTCCTCGTCCAGCTTCTTCGACTCGGCCGAGCCCTTCTGGTAGAGGAAGGCCGTCAGCACCACGAACATGAACATCTGGAGGAACTCGGACTCCCAGTTCTCCATCGTCGCCTCGAGGAAGTGCGAGCTGGTGACGTACTCGGCGTAGGTGACCTCGGGCCGGCCGTGCTCCTTCTGGTCGCTGTTGTACTCGCGGAGCCCGACGGCGCTCTGGCCGAAGATGAGCGTGACGAAGAAGAGCCCGAGCCAAACGATGGCGAGACCGTTCTCGCGCAGCAGACGTCGCATCCGATTCGCCCTCCGTGTCGAAGAGTGTTAGAACCTGCCCGCGCTGACAAACCCGCGCCGCCGAATATACAGCCCGCCCGCGCCGCACACTATACGTGCTCATACAAAGCACGGCGTTGACAGGCGGCCCCGGACGCTGGTACTTATTCCGCTCAAACCGCATGAAAAAACTTCTCTGCTTCGCGCTCCTCCTGCTCTGCCTCGCGGCCTCGGAGGCCGGAGCGCAGGTGACGGTCATCAGGGCCGGCCGGCTCGTAGACCCCGAGACGGGGACGGCCGCGCGCGACCAGCTCATCCTCGTCGAGGCGGGGAAGGTCAAGGCCGTCGGCGCGGGGCTGCCCGTCCCGGCGGGCGCGGCCGTCATCGACCTCTCCGGCTCTTACGTCCTGCCCGGCCTCTTCGACTGTCACACGCACATGCTGACGACGTGGGACCCTGCGGCCGGGCTCTCGCCTTCGCAGGAGGCGATGCAGCCGCTCGGCGTCCACATGATCCAGGGCGTCTTGAACGCGCGCACGATGCTCGAAGCCGGCTTCACGACCATCCGCGACGTGGGCAACGCCCCCGAGTATACCGACACCGCGCTGCGCGACGCGATCAACGCCGGCTGGATACCGGGCCCGACGATGGTGAACGCGGGCAAGATCATCACGCCCTTCGGCGGGCAGAACCGGCTCCGCCCCGGACGCCCCGACCTCTTCAGAGAGGAGTACATCTACGCCGACACGCGCGACGAGATGCGCAGGGCCGTGCGCGAGAACCTGCACTACGGCGCGCGCGTCATCAAAATCGTCGGCGGCGGCATCGGCGGCTACCGCTACACGGCCGACGACGTGCGCTTCATCGTCGAGGAGGCGGCCGCCGCCGGCGCCCGCGTGGCCGCGCACTGCGACTCGGACCTCGACGCGCGCAACGCCATCGCGGGCGGCGTCGCCTCCATCGAGCACGGGCCGGGGATGACCGAGGAGACGCTGCTGCTGATGAAGCGGGCCGGCGTCGTGCTCGTCGGGACGGACTTCCCCGAGGGCGTGGCGAAGGAGCAGGGCTACCGGCCGACGCTCGCGCCGCGCTTCTACGAGCGGCTGCAACGCGCCTACAAGGTCGGCGCGCCGATGGCCTTCGGGTCGGACGTGCTGCTCACGCGGCGCGAGAAGGGGCGCGGCGCCTACGCGCTCGACTTCCTCGAAAACTACGTCCGCGTCGGGATGCGCCCGGCCGAAATCCTCCGCATGATGACGACCGACGCGGCGCGCCTCGTCGGCGTCGAGAAGCAGCGCGGGCGCGTCGCGCCGGGGCTCGCCGCCGACATCATCGCCACGCCCGCCGACCCGCTCGCCGACGTGGGCGCGCTCAGACAGGTCAACTTCGTCATGAAGGACGGCAAGGTCTTCAAGCAAGCCCGCTAAAGACCCGTCAGGCTCCGGCGCGTGCGCGCCGGGCGCGCGCGAGGGGCGCCCCGGCTTGCCGAGTTTGGCGGCGGCTCACTTGCGTGCGGCGCGCGGCTGCGGGGAGCGAGCCTGCTCGGTGAAGATTTTTAGCACCTCGCGCTTGTCGTGCGGGGTCAGGCTCCCGAGGCCGCCGGTGACCTCGAACTTCTGGTTGACCCACTTGCGCACCTTCGCCGCGTCGTAGCCCAGCTCCTCGGCGGCGCGCAGGATCTGTGAGTCGAGGTCAGTCCCGGCCTCCGCCGGCGTCGGCGAGGGCGTGGGGGCGACCGCTTCCGTCCCCCGCGACGGCGCGGAAGGCCGCTCGGGACGCGCGGCCGCCGGCTGAGCCGGCGCGGGTGCGGGCGGCGCGGCCGCGGCCTGCTGCTTCTTCGCCCCGCGGATGGCCTCCTCGCGGCTCGCCACGCCCCGCCGCACCTCGAACCCGAGCAGCGCGAGCGCACGCCCCACGCTGGACGTTTCGCAGACCTCGACGTAGCTGCCGGCCTGGACGTGGCCGGCGCTCCGCAACTCGTAGGCGTGGCCCGTCGCGGCCGGGAGCGCGTCCTCGGGGTCGCGGTAGACCTCGGCGCGGATGAGGATGAAGCCGGTCTCGGCGCTGTGCTCGACGATGGTGGTCAGAATACGCCCCTGCGGGAATTTGGCGTAAAATTTCTCGATTCTTTCGCTGACGGTGATGTACTCGTCCGGGTTGAAGCGCATCAAAGATTTTCGCCTTTCGGTAGGTGGTTCCGTGCCCGGACTTTAGCAGAAAACCGGGGCGGCCGGGGACGATTTTTAAGGACGTTTTTGAGTCCCGCCCGCGACCCTTTTTGAGGCGCCGCCGCCGCGCCGCGCCCGCGCTTGACAGACGGGGGAAGCGTCCGTATAGTCTCACGTTTGGACTGACAGTCCTTTTCCCAACAGTGCGGCGCTCGAAGTGGTTCTGCCGGTGTGGAGGCGTCGCCCGGTCTGCGGCTCGAAGGGGCCACAGGTCGTTGACAAATATTGTGGCGTAAACTCCGGGCCACCCCCCGCAAGGGGCGGCCGGGCTCCGGAGAGCGAAAACAGCGCGGCCGAAAGTAAGACCGAGGCCGCGCGCCCTTTACAAAAGGCGACGCCACAGAAAAGTTTCGGCCACAGGGGAGGCCATAATCCACACCCGCTGGAAGTCAGAACATCCCCGAGTAATTAGATAGACAATCAAGGGCGTGCCGCTCTTGCGCTGACTGCCGGACAATGGTTCCGGTAAGAGGCAGGGAAGGCAGCCTCTTGCGCCTTGAACACGGGCGCGGGCGGGCCCGCTAAGAGACCAAGAACCTTTAAAAAGGATCGAGAAGCAGTGCCGACCATCAACCAACTCGTACGCAAGGGCCGCCAGGCGGTGAAGTACAAGACGGCGAGCCCGGCCTTGCAGCAGTCGCCGCAGAAGCGCGGCGTCTGCACGCGCGTCTACACGCAGACCCCGAAGAAGCCGAACTCGGCGCTGCGGAAGGTCGCGCGCGTGCGCCTCACGAACGGCATCGAGGTGACGACCTACATCCCCGGCGTCGGCCACAACCTCCAGGAGCACTCGATCGTGCTCATCCGCGGCGGGCGCGTCAAAGACCTGCCGGGCGTGCGCTACCACATCATCCGCGGCACGCTCGACTCGGTCGGCGTCAACGACCGCAAGCAGGGGCGCTCGAAGTACGGCGCCAAGCGCCCGAAGGGCGGCGCGGCGGCCGGCGCGGCCAAGGGCGGCGCCAAGGGTAAGAAGTAAGACCGAACCGAAAAACGACTATGCCGAGAAGAAGAGTTGTTGACAGACGCGACGTGCTGCCCGACCCGGTTTACAACAGCCCGCTGGTGACCAAGTTCATCAACGGCCTGATGTGGGGCGGCAAGAAGTCCACGGCCGAGGGCATCTTCTACAGGGCGCTACAGCAGGTCGGCGACAAGACCGGCGAAGACCCTTTGAAGATGTTCAAGCGCGCCATCGAGAACGTGCGCCCGACCGTCGAGGTCAAGTCGCGCCGCGTCGGCGGCTCGACCTACCAGGTGCCCATCGAGGTCGCGCAGGAGCGCAGAGGGAGCCTCGCCATCCGCTGGATCGTGGGCGCCTCGCGCGCGCGCGGCGAGAAGACGATGATCGACCGCCTCGCCGGCGAGATGCTCGACGCCGCCAACAACCGCGGCAACGCCGTCAAGAAGAAGGACGACACGCACCGCATGGCCGAGGCCAACAAGGCCTTCGCGCACTACAAGTGGTAAGAGTTGGTAAATAGTGAATGGTAAATGGTGAATAGGTAAAACCATTTACTATTTACCATTCACCATCCACGGGGTTGTTATGGCTAAGCAGGACCTGAACAAGTTCCGGAACATCGGCATCATGGCGCACATCGATGCCGGGAAGACCACCACGACCGAGCGCGTGCTCTTCTACACGGGCGTCTCGCACAAGATCGGCGAGGTCCACGAGGGCACCGCGACGATGGACTGGATGGAGCAGGAGCAGGAGCGCGGCATCACGATCACCAGCGCCGCGACGACCTGCTTCTGGAAGCGTTCCGGCACCGAGTACCGCATCAACATCATCGACACGCCCGGCCACGTCGACTTCACGATGGAGGTCGAGCGTTCCTTGCGCGTGCTCGACGGCGCGGTCGCGGTGTTCGACGGCGTCGCCGGCGTCGAGCCGCAGTCCGAGACCGTCTGGCGCCAGGCCGACAAGTACGGCGTGCCCAGAATCTGCTTCATCAACAAGCTCGACCGCGCCGGCGCCAGCTTCGACCGCTCGTTCCAGTCGATCATCGACCGCCTCGGCGCCAACCCCGTCGCCCTCCAGATTCCCATCGGCCTCGAAGACCAGTTCAAGGGCGTCGTCGACCTCATCACGATGAAGGCGCTCATCTGGAACGACGAGTCGAAGGGCGCGGAGTACGTGACGACCGACATCCCCGAAGACCTCAGGGGGCGCGCGCAGGAGATGCGCCACAAGCTGCTCGAAGCGGCCGCCGAGGCCGACGAGGAGCTGATGGAGCAGTACCTCGAAGACGAGGGCGCCAGCTTCACCGAGGCGCAGATCCGCGCCGCGCTGCGCAAGGGCACCCTCGCCATCAAGCTCGTCCCCGTCGTCACCGGCTCCGCCTTCAAGAATAAGGGCGTGCAGACGCTCCTGGACGCGGTCGTGGACTTCCTGCCCTCGCCGCTCGACATTCCGCCGATTGAGGGTGTGAACCCGAGGACGGGCGAGACGGAAGCCAGGCCCCCCGAGGCGTCCGCGCCGTTCTCCGGCCTCGTCTTCAAGATCATGGCCGACAAGCACCTCGGCCAGCTCTCGTTCGTGCGCCTCTACTCGGGCACGGTCAAGGGCGGCTCCTACGCCTACAACTCCGTCAAGGGGACGAAGGAGCGCGTCGGCCGGCTGCTGCGGATGCACGCCAACAAGCGCGAGGACATCGACGAGGCGTCGGCCGGCGAGATCATCGCCATCGGCGGCATGAAGCAGGTCACCACGGGCGACACCGTGTGCGACGAGAACAAGCCCATCATCCTTGAGGCGATGGAGTTCCCCGCGCCGGTCATCCGCGTCGCGGTCGAGCCCAAGACCCGCGCCGACCAGGACAAGCTCGGCACGGCGCTGTCTCGTCTGGCACAGGAAGACCCCTCGTTCAACGTCTCGACCGACCACGAGACCGGCCAGACGATCATCGCCGGCATGGGCGAGCTGCACCTCGAGATCATCGTCGACCGCATGAAGCGCGAGTTCGGCGTCGAGGCCAACGTCGGCAAGCCGCAGGTCGCGTACCGCGAGACGATCACGGTGCCGGCCAAGGGCGTCGAGCGCTACAAGCGCCAGACCGGCGGCCGCGGCCAGTACGGCCACGCCGAGCTGGAGATCGAGCCCGCGCCCGGCGAGGGCTTCGTCTTCGAGAACAAGATCACGGGCGGCGCCATCCCGCGCGAGTTCATCAAGCCCATCGAGGAGGGCGTCAAAGACGCTCTGGAGCGCGGCTTCCTCGCCGGCTACGAGCTGGTGGACATCAAGGTCGCCCTCGTCTTCGGCTCGTACCACGAGGTGGATTCCGACGAGCGCTCGTTCCACATCGCGGGCTCGCTCGCGTTCCAGGACGCGGTGAAGAAGGCCAAGCCCGTCCTGCTCGAACCCATCATGCGCGTCGAGGTCGTCACGCCCGAGGAGTACATGGGCAGCGTCAACGGCGACCTGAACCGCCGCCGCGGGCAGATCGAGAAGATGGAGCCCAGGCCCGGCGGCGCGCAGGTCATCACGGCCTACGTCCCGCTCTCGGAGATGTTCGGCTACACGACCGACCTGCGCTCGATGACGCAGGGGCGCGCCACCTCGACGATGCACTTCGAGCGCTACGACGCGGCCCCGAAGAACATCGCCGAAGAGGTCATCGCGAAGGTGCAGGGCGTGGCGAAGTAGTTCCGGGAAGTAAAAGGCGGGTCGCCTCTCTCGCTGAAGGCTGCGGCGACCCAGACGAAAAGACAGACAAAAACATTCGTTAGGAGCGAGAGAGAAACATGGCGAAGGAGAAGTTTGACCGGTCGAAGCCGCACGTGAACATCGGGACGATCGGGCACGTCGACCACGGGAAGACGACTTTGACGGCGGCGATCACGAAGGTTTTGGCGAAGCACAACCCG
>JAIVJI010000100.1 GCA_020200135.1 Acidobacteriota bacterium
CCCCGAAGGGATCCATTACGCGCTCGACCACCGGGCCGGCGACATGGACATCGGCACGCCGGAGGAGCGAGACGGCGCGCCGCTCGACTTTATCGAGCGGCTGTGGCGGCGGGATTTCGGCAAGCGGCTGGTCGGCTTCAAGATCAATCGCGGGCAGAACGAGGCGGCCTTCCGTCACGTCCTCGCGGATCGGGGCGTGTCCAAGCTCGTGCTGGCGCGCCGGAATCGCGTCAAGACTTTCGTCTCGGAGATGCTCGCGGAGAAGACCGGCCGGTGGGAGAGCTACGGCCGCGCCGACGGTGACAGGCCGGCCGGCCGGCTTGAGGTAGACGTTGAAGCCCTCCGGCGGCACGTCGCGCTCAACCGGAATTACTACGCGCGCGTCCGAGACGCCTTGCGGCCTTCCGGTCAGGAATACCTGCAAGTGACATACGAGAACCTGAAGGGCGAGGCGGAGTGGCGGAACATTCTGCGATTTTTAGGCGTGGCAGTGACCGCCCACGCGTTGACCCCGGCGACGAGGAAACAGAACCCACGCGATCTGCGTGACCTGATCTCAAACTACGCGCAGCTTGAGGCGGCGCTCGGCGGCACAGAGTTGGAAGCCGAGCTGCGCGACCCGGAATCTTAGCCGTTCGGGAAGTCGGCGGCGCCCCCGTCGGCCGCGCGGAGCGAAAAAGATATGCCCAGGAAAAATGCCGGCCGGGTGGTCTGGCTCGGCGTGGTCGTCAAGGACATGGAAGCCCAACTGCGTTTTTATAGAGACGTGGTCGGGCTGGAGGTCATTCAGGCCGAGGACTCGTGGGCGCACCTCGACCTCGGCGCGGGACACCTCCTCGAACTGCTCGAACTCTCCGACGAGCCGCCCGCAGACAAGAAGGGCTACCGCCCCGGCTTTCAGGTCAGTGACATCGAGGCGGCGCGGCGTGAACTCGTCTCGCGCGGGGCCAAACCCATCGGCGACATCGAAGGCGGCGCGCGGACGGGCGGGCGCTGGTGCAGCTTTCGCGACCCGGAGGGCAACTATTTCGAGATCAAGCAACTGATTCGCACGGCCGCGAAGAAGGGCGCGAAGCGGGGCAGGAGCGGAAGCGCGAAGCGCGCGCGGAAGTCTAGGGCGTAAAGGTGTCAGGCGCTTCGGCCGGACGTGTCGGCGTCGAGCGCGCTCTCAAGGGATGAGATCAGCGGTCTTCTACGAGGGAAGGGAGATTCGGGTCGAGGACGTGCCCACGCCGACGCCCGCCCCCGACGAGGTGCTCGTCCGCGTCGGCGCGGCCGGCATCTGCGGCTCAGACCTCCACCACTATCGGGGGGCCAACCCGTGGGGCCAGCCGCTCAGAACCGTTGACCGGCGCGGGCACGAACTGGCGGGCGTCGTCGTCGAAGTGGGCGCGGAAGTCAGGGGCGTCCGCCCCGGCCAGCGCGTGGGCGTCGAGCCGACACACCTGCTCGGCTGCGGTCATTGCAGGCCGTGCCGGCGCGGCGCTTACAACATCTGCCGGACGCGCGAGACGGGGGGCATGGAGCGCCGCCGGAGCGCGGGGTTCTCCGAATTCGATGTGGCCCCAGCCGCGAACCTGTTCCCCCTGCCCGAAGACGTCTCGCTCGACGTGGGCGCCATCGTCGACGTGTACGCGTGCGCGGTTCATGCGCTGAACCGCCTGCCGGCGCGGGACGTGAACGCCGTGGTCGTCATCGGGACGGGCGCAGTGGGGCTGACGCTCGGGCAGGTCGCGCGCGCGACCGGCGCGCGCAAGGTCATCGTCGTCGGGCGGCGCGAAGCGGCCCTCAGGGCGGCGCTCGAAGTCGGCGCGGCCGACGAGGTGTTGAACTGTAACGGCGCGGGCGACACGGGAGAGGCCGTCCGAGAGTTGACCGACGGCGAGGGAGCGGACGCGGTCTTCGAGACGGTCGGGGGCGAAGGCGACACCGCGGCGCAGGCCGTCGCCGCCGCCGCTTTCGGCGGCGGCGTGGTGGTCATAGGCTGCTTCACGCGCGACGTGACGGTCTCCTACCACGAAGCCGCCGCGAAAGAGGTCGAGCTGCGCTGGTCGAACGGCTACTCCTCGTGGCGCGGAAGGCGCGAGTACCAGATGGCACTCGACCTTGTCGCCGGCGGCCGTCTCCGGGCGTCGCCGCTCATCTCGCACCGTTTCACACTCGAAGAGACGGCCGAGGCTTTCGCCGTGGCGGCCGACAAGCGTGCGTCGGGAGCCATCAAGGTCGTCGTCAACCCTCAGCCCGCCGTGACATGAAGAGAGAGGGCCTTACCCTAAACGAGTCCGGGCGTCGTGGCAGCCGGGGGGCGGGGGCGGACAGTCCGGGCCGTCGGCTCGGCGTTGACGGGCGCAGGCCGCTCTACGGCAACGTCGGGGCCTCGAAAATTCTCCGCATCCTGGGCCCCGAGATGTTCGCGCCGGTCACCGCCGAGCAGGTCCCCGGCAGAATCGTCTGGTGCAATTTCGAGCTGGCGAGGGAGTTGGGCTTCGATGTCCCGCCGTCAAACCTGATGACTCCGGAGTTTCATGCCCGGTTGGTGGACGCGCTCTCGTACCGGGCGGTGGGGCCGGGAGAGACGACTGGCGGCGGCAAGGTCATACGCATCTACGCCGACAGGTACGGGGGGGCGGGCGTCTCCCCCGCACTCGGCTCCGCGCGCTCGGCCTTCCTGAAGTACGGCAACCTCCTTCTCAAAGGCGTCGGCTTCACCCCGCTCTTCAAGCACGATAACGAGGACGACTTCGCGCACTCCACCGGACTCATGCCTCTCGGCGAAGGGCAGTTCGAGGCGGTCTTCGGCGAAGTTAACGACAACCTGTTCACGCACGGCACGACGCGCGTCCTCGCGCTCATCGACCAGGACAGGCACCTCGTTTACCCGGACGGCAAAAAGAGGCTCTGCGCCGTCGCCGTGCGCGCGGGCACGCAGCTGCGCCCCGGCCACGTGCTCGCCGCGCGTGTCCCGCGTAAGAATTTCCGCCTCGGGCTCTTCGTCGCCATCACGCGCGAGACCGGGCAGCTCGTCAGGCGGCGCGGCGCGGGCACGACGCCCGACCTGAAGGCGACGATGCTGCGCGTCGTTGACGACCACGCGCTGGCGGCGGCGGAGTTGTTCCGGTGGCGGATGCTGCACGGCGCCATCAGCTCGTCGAACATGGAGATGGGCGCGGCCATGCTCGACCTGGCGACGCAGACGAGTCAGCCGCGGACGGCGCCCATCCGGATTCTGACCTGGGACACATCCGTCTACGGGCTGGAGCACGTCGAGCGGGCCAACCAGCTTGAGGCCATGTACCGCCCGCTCCTGAGGAGCATCCCGGCGCCGCGCCGGAGGCGGCTCAACGCCGTCCCCGTCGACATCCACGGCGAGACCGCCCGGAGGTATGAAAAGCACCTGCCGCCGGTGCTGCTCCGCGCGGCCGGTTTGAAGGGCGAGGTGGCGGCGCGCGTTAACGCCACGGCCCCGGCGCTCGCACGCCGATTCACGGCGACGATAGCTGCGATGGCGCGCCTGAGAAATCCGGGCAGCATGAAAGCTTCGCGGTCACGTCCTTTGGGCGCGGGCGCCTCCGTGCTCGACGTCTTCAACCTGTTGCGTGTGTTCCCGCCAAAATATTTCGCCGACCCCGAAGGCGCGCACGGGCGGAGCGTACGCGACGCGCTGAAGCCCGTCTTCAAAGGGAACCGTTGGTGCCGCGCGAAAAACCGCGCGGCCGTGCGGGCGCTCGCCGGTGAATTCGAGAGCGCCTACCGCGAGTTGCTCGGAGCCGCAGAGGCGTTCGCCGAAGAGTATTACGGCGGCCGCCGTAACATGCGGGCGTCCGTCGCGGCGCGGGCGGCCTTCGAGAACAGGCCGCTCACGGAACTTTACTTCTCAAAACTCTTCAGGGAGTTCCGCGCGGCCGAGGGCGCATACGCGGCGACCCGCGACGCCGGCGTCTTCGGCGCGGCGGTTGACGGAAGGATCGCGGACTCGCTCCGCAACGTCGACTCGCTCCTCGCACAGGGGGCGACCCTGCGGACGCGCGCGGGCGTGTACGAGGTTGAGCGGCGCACCATCGCGGGCGTTGGGTATGCCGTGAGGGCCTGGGACGACGGGCGACAGAAAAGGCTTGTGCGCGCGTGCGTGCCCGTGAGGTCTGAGGGGGGGCGCTATGACGTTCCCCTCTTCGGACTCTCGGGCTTACGCATCAGCCAGGTCAGGGCATTCCGCTGCCGGTATTCGACGGGCGAGTCGAACCACGGTGGCGAGGCCGCCGCGCGCCTCGACCTGAGCGAGCCGGGCGAGCCAGTCCTGTGTGTTGAAATCAAGTCTGAGCCGTACGCGGCCGGCGAGCTGAAGGTCACGTTCTATAACCCCGCCGGGCGCGCATCACGCGCGAGCGGATTTAGCTTCAGGGGTTATACGTTCGCCGTTCCCGACAGGCAGGAGCTGCACAAGCTGATAAAGCGCCGGCGATGACGGCCGCGCCGGACGGGGCGCGCCGAACACCCGCGGCGGGTAAAGGAAACACCCGACTGATGGAGAACCCGAGCGTCGTATTCGTCGAGGCCGGCCGCGCCGAGCTGCTGGGCCAGCCACGTCGGCGAGGTCGTCGAGACCGGCGCGGACGTCGAGCCGTCGTGGGTGGGCCGGCGGGTCGGGACGCACACCGCTCACTCCGCTTTCGTGACCTGCGCCGTCAACGCATTGCGGCCGATTCCCGACGAGGTGCCGGACGAGGACGCGACCTTCGGCACGTTGTCCGAGGTGGTGATGAACGGGCTGCGGCGCGGGCAGTTGACGTGGGGTGAGAGCGTGGCGGTGGTCGGCCTCGGCCTGCTCGGCCAACTGTGCGTGCGCCTGTGCGCGTTGGCCGGCGCGCGCACGGTCTACGGCATCGAGTTGTCGCCGCGGAGGCTCGGTTGGATGCCGGGGGGCGAGCCTTACTGCGCGCTGTCGGGACCGGCCGGGGAGTTTAAAGACACTATCCTGGAGCGCAACAAGGGCCGCCTCCTCGACGTGGTCTTTGAGCTGACGAGCGCGCCCGACGCGATTCCCGGCCAGTTGACGCTGCTGCGCCCGCAGGGTCGCTTCGTCATCCTGAGCAGCCCGCGCGGCGCCACGCTCTTCGACTTCCACGACCTCTGCAACCGCCAGAGTTTCACCATCGTCGGCGCGCACGGTTTCTCACACCCGCCCGCGGAGTCGTTCAACAACCCGTGGACGGGGCGACGGCACGGGGAACTTTTTCTCGACCTGCTCGCCGCGGGGAGGCTCACGGTGGGCGAGCTTATCAGTCATCGCATCCCGCACGGGCGCGCGCCCGAGGCTTACGAACTCCTCGCCTCGCGGCGCGAAGAGGCGATGGGAGTCGTCCTTGAGTGGGACGCATGACGCGGGCGAACGGCCCGAGGACGGACGGACGGAGGAATCATGCAACTGAAATATAACGGATACGTTTGGGCCGGCCTGTTCGTGGACGACCTCGAAAAAGAGATCGCCTTCTACCGGGACGCCATCGGCCTTCCGTTTCAAGGTCAGGAGAACGGGTACGCCTTCTTCGACGCGGGGAACGGCGACCTCTTCGAGTTGTGGCCCAATGGCGTCCCCTCCCCGACGCCGAAGACGCCCGCGCAGCAGTCGCTCAAGGTCTCATTCCACGTCGATAACCTCGACGAGACGGTCGCGGAGCTTAAGGCGCGGGGCGTTCAATTCGTCGGCGGAATCGGCGAGAAGGGCGGGACGCACTGGGCCATTTTCGTCGACCCGGAGGGGAACCTGTTAGAGTTGAAACAGCTCGCGCCGCAACCAGCTTCGCGGCCCGCGAAGGGCGGGCCGCGACAGTCTCGTCGCGCCAACCGCATCTTGTAAATCGCTCGCCCGGCGCGGCCGGGGCGGAAGTCCCCACGAATGTTCTGTCGAACTGGGGACCGCCTGCCCTCAGTATCCTTCGCGGCTAACTCTCCGTTTGACTAACGCCCCTGACGATTACCCGGACCCGGCCTCTGTTGCCCCCTTCGACAGCTCGCCCGCCAGCATGACGAGCCGTTCGCTGTATTCAATCCTTCGCACCCACTCGTGAGGCCAGCGACCCGCGCCGAGATGAGCCCCGGCGAAGGCTCCGGTCAGGCACGCGATCGAGTCGGAGTCGCCCGAGGTGACCGCGGCCCTGCGGAGGGCGTTCAACGGCTCGTCCGGGTAGTGCAGAAAGCACAGGAGCCCCGTGGCCAACGCCTCTTCGGCCACCCACCCTGCACCCGTGGCGAGGCACGGGTCTGCGTCGTAGTCCGGCGACGAAAGCGCGGCTTCGAGCCGGTCGAGGGCCTTCAAACACTCTTCCCAGCCGCGCGCGATGAACTCTTCCGGCGACTCGACGCCCGGCCGCCGCCACAAGTCCCCCAGCCAGTCCGCGTGATACACCGTCCTCTGCGACACCGCGTAGTCCCTGACCACCTTCAACAACGAGGGCGGTTCCACCCCGGCGGCTAACCGGGCGACGGTGAACGCGGTCAGGTCGGAAGCCGCCAGCGCCGTCGGATGCCCGTGAGTAAGGGCCGCCTGGAACTGCGCGAGCGCGGCCCGCTCCGCTTCACTTACGCCGTGAGCTTTAGTGTCGAGCAACCCGACCGCGGCTACTCGCATGTTCGCCCCGCAGCCTTTCGAACCCTTCACCGTCGCTTCGGGCCAGGGCTTGCCGGTCTCCAGAGCCTCGCAGGCTCTGAGGCAGGTCATGCCGGGGGCGCGGTTGTTGTCGGGTGAGTTCAACCACCCGACGAACGCCGAGCGGATGAGCGACTCCACGGTTCCGGGCGACAGATCGCGCCTGACGACGGCTTCAGCCAGAGCCTCGCCCAAGGCGAGGGCCATCTGCGTGTCGTCCGTCACCCGGGCGGGGTGACCCGCCAACTCGCCGGGGCCGATGGGCGGCCAACGACTTACGATCTCCGCCACGGTGAGAAACTCCGTCGGCGCGCCGAGGGCGTCCCCGAAGGCGAGCCCGAACAGGCAACCCGCGACCCTCTCCTCACGCGACACGCGACTGTTTTTCACCGACGCCCTCGCCCCCCGAAAAATACTTCTTGACAACGATTCAGCTTAGCGTATCATCTACGCTAACGAAAGCGTAGCACGGACGCTATCTCGTGTAAAGAGTTTTTTGCCGGCGGGTGAGAGACGGGGACGATGAGTAAATTCAGCTACGACTACGAGAGGCCGGGACTGACGGTCGACTGCGTCATCTTCGGGCTTGACCTTGAGGCGGAGACGTTGAAGGTCATGCTCATCGAGAGAGACCTGGAACCCTTCGCGGGCATGTGGGCCGTCCCCGGCGGCTTCGTCCGCCCCGGCGAGGCGCTCGAAGCGGCGGCCGCGCGCGAACTGCGGGAGGAGACCGGCATCGCGGACGTCTTTCTGGAACAGCTCTACACGTTCGGCGACCCCAAGAGGGACCCGCGCGGGTGGGTCGTCTCCGTGGCCTACTACGCCCTCGTCTCCCCGGAAAAGCATTCGATCCGGGCCGCCACGGACGCGCGGCAGGCGCGCTGGTTCCCCGTCGACTCGCTCCCCCGGCTCGCCTTCGACCACGCGGGGATACTCGGGACGGCGCTCGAAAGAGTCCGCGGGAAGCTGACCTACGCGCCCATCGGCTTCGAGCTGCTGCCGCGCAAGTTCACGATCAAGCAGTTGCAGAAATTGTACGAGATCGTGCTCGGCACGGCGCTGGACAACCGCAACTTCAGGAAGAAGATTTTCGGCCTGGACGTGCTGCAAGAGCTGGACGAGATGCAGAAGGGGGTGCCGCACCGCGCCGCGCGCCTCTACAAGTTCGACGAGCGCAAGTACCGGCAGCTCGTCAAGCGCGGCCTGAGTTTCGGACTCTAGTTCACTTTCGGCGACGAAGCACGGCGCTGAATCTTTTTTTTGCCCTCAAGTCTTAGCGTCGAACTTACGCTAACCAGACCCGAAGGAGGTCATTCAATGAGTAAGAGGATCGAACTACTCGTCATCGACCCGCAGGTGGACTTCTGCGACCCCGCGCGCGGCGCGCTCTACGTGCCCGGCGCCGAGCACGACATGGCGCGCCTCGCCGCGATGGTGCGCCGCCTGAAGGGCAAGCTCGACGACATACACGTCACGCTCGACTCGCACCACTTCATACACATCGCGCACCCCATCTTCTGGAAGGACTCGCGCGGCGCGCACCCGCCCGTCTTCACGCGCATCGGCCGCGCCGACGTCGAGCAGGGCGTCTGGACGCCCACGGTGCCCGGCATGTACCGGCGCGCGCTCGACTACGTCCGCCGCCTCGAACAGAACGGGCGCTACGAGCTGACCGTCTGGCCGCCGCACTGCCTCATCGGCAGCCCCGGCCACGCGGTCTTCCCTCCTCTCTTCGCCGCCTTCAACGAATGGGAGGCGCGCTTCGCCTTCGTGGACTACGTCACCAAGGGCAGCAACATCCTGACCGAGCACTACTCGGCCGTGCAGGCCGACGTGCCCGACGCTTCGGACGTCTCGACGCAGATCAACACGCGCCTCGTCCAGACTCTGGAGCAGGCCGATACGGTCGCCATCGCGGGCGAGGCGCGCACGCACTGCCTCGCCAACACCGTGCGCGACATCGCCAACGCCTTCGGCGACGACTCGTTCGTCTCGAAGCTCGTGCTCCTGACCGACGCCTCCAGCGACATCCCCGGCTTCGAGCCGCACGCGCAAGCCTTCATGAGTGAGATGGCCGGGCGCGGGATGCAGCTCTCGACCACGACCGAATTTCTGGCCTGACGAAAGGAGACTGAGAGATGCCGATACTCAACGACGCGAGCCTTGACCAGGTCGCGCTCCCCAACAGCCACTACGGCTACTCGGCCACGCGCCTCGAAGAGCTGGGCGCGACCGAGTACACGGTCGTCACCGTCGCCTGCGACGTGAGCGGGAGTACGGCCGACTTCATCTTCGACATGGAGGCGGCCATCACGCGCGTCGTGCTGGCCTGCAAGTCGAGCCCGCGCGCGGACAACCTCCTGCTGCGCCTCGTCGCCTTCGACGACACGCTCTCCGAGCTTCACGGCTTCAAGCTCCTGGAGAACTGCAACCCCGCCGACTACGGCGGCGTGCTGCGCGCGGGCGGCTCGACCGCGCTCTACGACGCCGCCGAGAACGCCGTCTCCTCGACCACCGACTACGGCCGGCAGCTCCTCGCCGGGGACTTCTCCGCCAACGGCATCCTCTTCGTCGTCACCGACGGGATGGATAACGCCTCGCGCCTCCCCGCGCGCGAGGTCAAAGCGGCGCTCGCGCGGGCCGTCAGGAGCGAGGCGCTGGAGTCGGTCGTCTCCGTACTCATCGGGGTCAACGTGCAGGACCCGCAGGCGGCGCGCTTCCTGCGACAGTTCCACCAGGACGCGGGCTTCACGCAGTACGTCGAGCTCGACCGTGCCGACGCTCAGACGCTCGCGCGCCTCGCCGAGTTCGTCTCGCGCAGCGTCAGCGCGCAGTCGCAGGCGCTCGGCACGGGCGGCGCTTCCCGTCCGCTCGTCTTCTGAAAGGGGGCGGATGAACGCCGACAGCGCCTTCCGGATGGGCTCGACACACGCGGTCTGTCAGGACTACGCGGTCGCCGGCGCGTTCGCGGCGGCCGCGCAGTCTGACGGGGTGGGTGCGCCGTGCCGCCCGTACGTCATCCTGTCCGACGGCTGCTCGTCCTCGCCCGACACGGACACGGGTGCGCGGCTGCTGGTCAAAGCCGCCGAGCGCCTGCTCCGCGAGTCAGGCGGGCCGCACGCGGACGGCCTCGCCGGGCTGCACGCCGAGGCCGCACGCCTCGCGCTGTCGTGGGCCGGACTGCTCGGCCTGAGGCCGCAGGCCGTCGACGCGACCCTGATGACCGCGCACCTCGACGGCGGGGAACTGGTCGTCGGCTGCTCCGGCGACGGCGTCGTCTGCCTCCAGACCGCGGACGGCGCGCTCGACGCTTACGTGGTCTCGTACCCCGACGGCTACCCCGCCTACCCCGCTTACGCGCACCAGCCCGCGCGGATGCAAACGCTAGCGGACGCAGGGCGCGCGCGCAAAGAGGTCACACGCCTGCGCGCTGCTTCGGCCGGAGAGCGCCTGCGGTCTACGCAAGTGTCGGACGGCGGCGGATTGACCGAAGTGTTCGTCGTCAAAGCCGCCGACTACCGGTTCGCGGCGCTCCTCTCCGACGGCGTCCAATCCTTCCTCGATGCGGGGCGGGCGGGGCTGATTCCTCCGGAGTCGGTCCTGCCGGAACTCGTCTCCTTCAAAAACACGCGCGGCGCTTTCGCCGGGCGGCGCATGAAGGGCTTCCTCAAAGACTGTCGGCGGAAGGGCTGGCGGCACGGCGACGACCTGTCGCTGGCGGCGCTGCACCTCGGAGGCTGAAGATGACACTGAAAGCCGTCTTCCCCGGTCTGAACAATCTCTTCAAAGGCGACGCCGCGGGGACACGCTATTTCGTGCAGGGCGGGGGCGAGGTCCGTCTGGCCAAGTCGGACTTCAAGGCGCAGGGCGGCGAGGGCTCGATCTACGTCAAGGGCGCGCACGCCTACAAGATTTATACAGACCCGCGGCGCGCCATCCCGCCCGCGAAGATTCAGGAACTGTCGGCGCTGACTCAACCCAACATCATCCGCCCGCTCGAAGTTCTCCTCGACGCGGGGAACCGGGCCGCCGGCTACTCGATGCGCGCGGTCGGCCGGTCTTACGCGCTCTGCCAGCTCTTCCCCAGAGCCTTCCGCCAGCGGAACAACCTGACGCCCGAGACGGCCCTGCGCCTCGTGCGACGGATGCGGGAGGGCGTGAGCCACGTCCACTCCAAAGGCGTCCTCGTCGTGGACCTGAACGAGATGAACTTTCTCGTCGCGGAGGACTTCTCGGAGGTCTACTTCATAGACGTCGACAGCTACCAGACGCCTTCGTTCCCCGCGTCGGCGCTGATGGAGAGCGTGCGCGACAGGCACGCGCGCGGCTTCGACGCCGGCTCCGACTGGTTCTCCTTCGCCGTCGTCTCCTTCCAGACCTTCGTCGGCGTCCACCCGTACAAGGGCAACTACCCGCCAATGCAGGGGCCGGCCGACAAGGGGCAGATGCTCGACGCGAGGATGCGCGCCAACGTCTCCGTGCTCAGGCCCGGCGTCAAAGTCCCGGCGTCCTGCCTCCCGTTCAGCGTCATCCCGCCCGCCTACCTCGACTGGTACAGGGCCGTCTTCGACGAGGGCCAGCGTCTCCCCCCGCCCGACGACGCGCGCGCCGCCGTCGCGCTCGCCGCGCCCGCGCCTTCGCGGTACGCCGGAGGCTCACTCTTCGAGGTCACGGAGGTGGGTGAGTTCGACGACGAGATAGTTCGGCACGACGGGCTCGTCACCGTCACGCGAACCAGCGTCTACTTCGGCGGCGAGAGGTTCGAGAAGCCGCGCGCCGACGCGCTCGTCGTGGTGACGCCGCGGCTGCGGCACCTGGTCGCCGCACACATGGACGGCGGCGCCCCGCGTCTGCGCGACCTGACCGCCGGCCGCGACCTGCCGCTGTCAATCGCGGGCGAGGGGATGGCGCCGTCGGGCGGCGGCCTCTACGTCAAACAGGGGGTGAACATCTTCGCGGTCGAGTTCCTCGAACTCGGGGGCGACATCTTGCCCGGCGTGAGGACCGCGGCCAATGTTATGATGAAGTCCACGCGGTTGTTCGAGGGGCTGGCGATTCAGAACCTGCTGGGGACGCACTACGCCTCGCTCCTCCCAGCGCCCGGCGTGTGCCATCAGGTGAGGCTGCCCGAGCTTGACGGTTATCAGCTCCTCGACGCGCGGCTCTGCCGCAACGTGCTGCTGGCGGTCGGGACGCGGGGCGGGCGTTACGACCGGCTCGTCTTCCGCTTCGCGGACGACTTCGGCTCTTACGACTCGCGCGTCGTGCCGGACGTCTCCTCGACCGACATCAACTTCACCGTGCTCGACGGCGGTGTCGTCCTGCACCTCACCGACGAGGGCGCGCTCGAACTCTTCTCGCGGCGCAAGGGCGCGCCCGAGGTCAAGACGTTCCAGGACCCGGCCGTCGGCGCCGACGGGAGACTCTTCCACACGGGCTCGCAGGCGTACGTCGCGCGCGGCCCGAAGCTCTACAAGTTCACGATGCGGCGTCGGCCCTGACGCCCGGACAACGAACGGAGGCACGGCGGCCCGCGGATGACTTCGACCAACCGGGACGGACGATACGAGAAGCAGCACCGCGGCACGCGGGCGGCCTACGAGGCGTACTTCGCCGGCATGGACGCCTCGATGCGGCAGAAGGTGGCGCTCACCACCGCGCACTTCCCCGTCCGCGGGCGCATCGCCGACATGGGCTCGGGCTCCGGGCGCGGCACCTACGACCTCGCGCGCCTCTACGGCGGGCTGGAGCTGGTCGGCGTGGACATCAACCCCGTCTCGGTCGAGCGCGCCGCGCGCGAGTTCCGGCGCCCGAACCTCTCCTACGTCGTGGGCGACATCTCCGAGATGGTCTTCCCCGCCGAGTCGCTCGACGGCGTCCTCGACTCCTCCGTGCTCCACCATGTGACGAGCTTCAACGATTTCGACGTCGGCCGCGTCCACCTCACGCTCGACAGACAGGTGGCGCAGCTCAGGACCGGCGGCGTCATCATCGTCAGGGACTTCGTCATCCCCGACGGGCCGGAGCGCGTCCACCTCGACCTGCCCGCGGCCGACGGCTCCGAGGCGGGCGACATCGTCGGGCTGTCCACCGCGGCGCTCTTCGAGCTGTTCGCGCGCGAGTGGCGCAGCAGCGTCAACCGCGACGATCCAGTTCCTTTCACCAGAATGAAATCGCCGCGCACGGGCTTCGTGCGTTACGAACTGCCCTTGCGCGCGGCCGCGGAGTTCGTGCTGCGCAAGGACTACCGCGCCGACTGGGCGACCGAGGTCCTCGAGGAGTACACCTACCTCAGCCAGTCGCAGTTCGAGGCGGCGTTCCGCTCGCTCGGGCTGCGCGTCGTCACCTCGCGCCCGCTCTGGAACCCCTGGATCGTCCAGAACCGCTTCGAGGGTAAATTTCACCTCTCGGCCCCGAGCGGGGTGCCGCTGCCGCCGCCGCCGACGAACTACCTCATCGTCGGCGAGAAGGTGCGCGCCGGCAGCGGGGTGGAGCTCTCCGAGCGGCAGAGCCGGGCCATCTCGGCGCCGACGTTCCTGAGTCTCAAGGGGTACAGGCACAAAGAGTCGGGGCAGGTCATGGAACTCGTCGAACGGCCCCACCAGACCATCGACGTGCTCCCCTGGTTCGAAAGCGCGGGACAACTCTTCGCGGTCGCGAAGAAGGACTTCCCGCGCCCCATCATCAACGCCTCCCCCGACCGGCCGCGCCTCGACTCCGCGCACCACTCCGGCTACGTCACCGAGCCCGTCAGCGCCATCGTTGACGCTGGTGGCGACGAAGAGAGGGAAGTCTGCCGCGTCCTGCGAGAGAGGGCCGGCTTCAACGCCGAAGAGATTGTCCGCGTCGGCGGCCGTTTCTCTTATTTCACTTCACCCGGCGGGGTGGATGAACTCGTCGTCTCGCGGCTGGTGGAGGTCCGTCCCCGCCAGACCGATCTCCCATTCCCCAACTACACCCCGTTCACAGACGCCGGGACGGTGCGCGAGCTGGACGCGGCCCAAGTCCTGCGCGCGTGCCACGTCGGCGGCATGTTCGACGCGCGGCTTGAGATAAATATCTACCGCCTCCTTCGCCAACTCGGCAGGGGCTGCGGCCCCTGGATAGGGGCTCCCATCGCTCTGTCCGTCCGGCCGCACGCGTTCGCCCCGCCAGACCCGGCGCAGGTCTTGGCCCCCCCGGCCCGCGCCGCTTTCGGCCGGCCGGCGCCGCTCCCCCGGCCGCAGTTCTTATCTTTATGCGAGGGAAGTTTCGTGGAGCGGGATCGGGCGGGCGGGACGCTGGCCGAGGCACGGTTCGAATACGTGCGCCCCGGCCGCCTGAGCAACAACACGCTGGTCGCCCTGCCCGCGTTCAGAACGGCGCAGGGCGTGTTCGTCGGCGTCGAGCACCGCGACCTGCCGGCCGTCCAATCCTTCGGCGGCAGCTCGACCATGACGGCGGCCCCGGCATGGCGCCTGCCGACATCGGTCACACACCTGTCCGAGGCCCCACACTTTCTTGAGGGAGCGTTGAGGGAGGATTTCGGTCTCGATGCTTGCCGCGTGTGGGAATTGGGGGGGGCGTATCTCCCGACCTCGGGCGTCACGCCCGAAGTGGTTTACCCATTCGTCGTCGAGGTCACCGCGGATAAATGCGCGGGCGCCGGGCTTCAATTTATCTTGTTGAGCGAACTGACACGTCACCCCGACCTGCTACAGGATGCTCACCTGCTGGTAGCGACTTACAGACTTGCCCACGCCCTGGGAGTTCTGTCCTGACCGCCCTACCGGTAGCGAAGCGCCGCGAAAGAAGACCGCCAGCAGCAAAGTCGCGCGCGGCAAAAGAGTCACGCCTATTCACCCGCGTAGCTGATCTCTTGTCGGCGGACGTGAAGGCCGGCGAGGGCGAGTGTCAGCGCGGTGAAGATGAGCAGGCCGCATCGGGTGCTCCTCGATCACGCCGCGCACGCCGCCCCCCGCGACGACGTAGCCGTTGTACATCAGCACGACGCTGTCAGACATGGAGAAATATCCGCCGCGCTATTTCTTATAGACAGCGATTCCCCAAAAGTTAAAATCCGGCGGCAGGTTGTTCCACTGGCCGAAGGCGTGGGAGTCGTCAGTCTTGTAACGCAACCTGTAGTTCCCCGCCGGCAGGGTGAGCACCAAATCCACTTTCCGGTTCTTACCCGCGCCGCCCGCGTATGTGGTCTGCGACTCTTGCATCTTCCACACGGGAGTCCCCTTGTCGGCATCCTCGATCCACCCGTAGTCATACATCTCGCCGGCCAGGCCCTCGCCGATGGCGAAGATGCGCACCTCCCGGCTGCCCGTCAGGCTGAACGCCACGCTCTTATCTTCGTTGTCCGGCACCTGGACGATCTGCGCGATCACCGGCAGCCTCGCAAGGTCTTCGGGCATCGGCCTGGAGTAGAGTTCCGCATACGTTTTCACCAGGCGCGCCGCTTCGGTCGCGCGCCCCACGCTCTGATGAGTTCGGAACTTTATCTCCATCTCCCGGAGGTAGAGGTCGGCGTAGGGTTTTCCCGCGATTAGTTTGAGCTGATTCTTCAACTCCGGGTCCGGGGCGTCCCAACTGACCTCGGGCAGGGGCTCGCCGAACTTCTCGGGGAAGACGAACGTCTTTAAGAAGGCCATGCCCACGGGTGAGCTGAGCGCGTCGCCGGAGCCGAGGGTCGTCGGGCGGCTGAGGTTGTCCGAGTTGGCCATGATGATGAACGTCACGTCTCGCTCGGGCACCTTCAGGATGAACGACGAGTTGCCGGTCCAGTACCCGTAATGCCAGAGCAGCCTCGTGCCCTTGTAGTTCTGCGTGAACCACCCGAGGCCGTAGGGAAGCTCCCCGCCTTTGGTCGACCGGGCGGGCGTGAAGGCGAGCCGCTGCGTCTCCTTCGTGAGAAACTTATTCTGGTCGATGGCGATGTCGTACTTCGCCATGTCGAGGACTGTGGACATCAACCCGGCCGAAGTGCTGAACCCTTGCGGGTAGCTGATCTTCGTGGTTTTAAATTCGCGGTCGAGCGCGTAAGGCTGGGCCAGCGTCTTCACGACCGCGTCGAACCTTTGCCGGTGCTTTTCCGTGATCGGCGCCCTGTTCACCGCCGACTGGTGGGAGTGAACAAGTTTCCAGACCCCGTCCTTTTTGTTCCAGACGAATGAACTCCTCCAGGGGCCTTCGGCGCGAGGCGCGCCGCCCGATGGCGTGGCGGTGCCGCTCACGAAGAAGGTTGCGACGGCGGTGTCGCCGTAGACGGCCGCCTCAAGGTCGTGCACCTCGAACTTCAGCTTGAGCCCCGCCTGGAACGCGCCCCGCAGTTCCGCCGCGTTGATGAAAGAGGTCAGGAATCCCCCCTCGCCTTGAAAGCGGTTATGCAGGGGCGCGAGACGCCGCTCGATCTGTTCGACGTTGCCGGAGTTGAAGCCCGCCGTGATGTCCATCACCGCGGCCTTCACTTCGGCCTCCGCCGCCCCGCCCGCGGCGTCCGGCGACTTCGTGCCGACGATCCTCGGCACGTTCGGCGCCGACCCGCTCATGCCGAGCGGGTCGAGAATGTTGGCTATTAACAGCTCGCCGAACGACTTGCCGGCGGCCCTCTGCACCACCTTATCCAGTTCCGCGAAGCGGTTGCCGTTATAACGGTATTGCTCGCCGGGGTTCCCCTCGGACGTGTGGGAGAGCAGGTGACGCACTCTGATGACGCCGTCGCTCTCCAGGAGAATGCCGTACTTTGAGACGGGGTCGTCCAGCTTGACCTTCCCCTCCTGGACGAGCTGCATCAGGATCGTGGAAGCGAACGTCTTGGTCAGCGAAGCGAGGTGGTACGGGGTGTGTTCGGTCGCCGGTATCTTATTCTCCACGTCGGCGTAGCCGAACCCCTTCGCCCAAAGCACCTTCTGACCCTTCACGACGGCGGCGGAGTAAGCCGGTATCTTTAGCTCCTGCCTCAGGCTCTCCAGCGATGTTTCCAATCGGGCGAGCCGTTCGGCGTCTGATGGCCGAGCCGGCCGCGCGGTGGTGCGCGGGGCTGTGGCCTGAACGAACATGGTCTGTCCGGCGAGGGCCGTGGTCAGAACCGCGTTCACTAACCTTCGCGCCTTGAACTTCATGATGACCTCCCTCATCCCGGCATCTCCCTAGTGGCTCATGGCATAGATGACGACGTTAATGCCGATCCGGTAGGCCGCCAGGCCATACCTGACGGGGTAGCGGGAGTCGTTGATCCACTCCCAGGCGTCGCCCAGGTCCGAGTTGCGCGCGAAAAAGGCGACGAGGCGGCCGCCCTTGTCCTCGATGCCCATGTAGTAGGGCGTGACCCCGCCCTTCTCGGACGTGACGCCGCGCTGCGCGTTGTAGATGTTCGGCACCTGTACGACCTCCCCGATGTCTAGGTAGGAGTGGAAGATCGGGTGCGTGAGGGGCAGTTCCCTGACCTCGTACTCGGGGAAGACCTTCCTCATCTGCTCGCGCACGTTCTCCCACTCGGCCTCGCCCCAGAAGTCGTCGAAGAAGAGGAAGCCGCCGCGCGCCGCGTACTCGCGCAGCCTCGCGGCCTCCTCGTCGGAGAGTTCCATGTAGCCGGGCTCGACGAAGTAGACGAACGGGTAATCGAAGAGCCGCTCGTCCATGATCTCGACGCGCTCGGGCCGGCCCGAGACGTTGAGGTTGGTGCCGGCCCACTCGCGTATGCCGGTGATGAAGTGGTTGTCCGCGTCGGGGTAGTCGGTGGCCCACGCGCCGCCCCAGCGCCTGCCGTACGAGTACGGCGAGCGGTAGACCATGCGCGCGAAGGTGAACTCCCCCGCGGTTCGCGCGGCGCCGTCGGCTTCGGGCACGTCGGGCACGTAGCGCCGCGGCGGGCGCGTGCCGAACGGCGAGCCGCCCCCGAAGGGTGAGCCGCCGCCGAACGGCGTTGCGCCCCCTTCCCTTTCGGGGCGCTGCCCCGTGGCCGGTGTCAGCGCCAGCGCGAAGAGCAGCAGCGGGAGCACCGTACGCAGCAGGAGCTTCGTAGCCCGCCGGCGCGGCGCGCGCCTTTTATCCTCCGTATGCCTCGCCATACCTGCTCACCTCCGGCCGCCCCGCGAGAGGCGCCTGTAATACTCTTCGACCGATTTGCGGTAGCGTCCGGGGGCCGCCCCTTCGTCGCCGAGGCGGAGGTTGGTGCGCCCGGCCTGCTCGCGCAGGCGGCGGCTCAGCTCCAGTTCGAGCTGGCGTAGGGGGTCGATGACCTGCGCCTTGAGCGCCGCGGCGGCCGCCGCCTCGCCACGCATGCTTCCGTCCGCGAGACGCCGCAACTCTTCGATGGCCCCGCCGAGTTCTCTGCCCCCTGAGGTCCCGCCCCACCCGCGGCGCAACCCTTCGGCGTCGCGCAGCCGCTCGCGAAGTTCCGACGCGAGCTGCCGCGCGTCGCCGCCGCCCTCGCCCGCCCCCGACTCACCCTGAGAGCGCCCGCCGGCCTGCTCGCCGGCCTGCTCGCCCCCCTGCTGCCGCCCTCCGTCCTGACGCCCTGCCTGCTGACCACGCTGCGACTGGCCGCCCTGCTCCCCGCGCCGGCCGCCCCTCTCTTCGAGCCTGCGGCGCAGTGATTCGAGGTCGTCTGCGAGGCGGCGCGTGCGGTCGAGCGCCCCCTCTGCGTTCGAGCCGTCGGGGCGGCCGGCGGCGGCCTCGGCGGCCTGCAGGCGTTGAGACAACTCTTCGAGGCCCTGCCCGACGGCCCGCTCACCCTCACGCGCCGCGCCCGCCTGACCGCTTTCGAGGTTGCGGCGGCCCTCGCGGATGCGCTCGGCCACGCGGTTGCGCCGGAGCGACGCGGCGGCCTCGTTCAAACGCCGCGCCGCCGACTGCCGCCCCCCGCCGAGCGAGCGCGCCGACTGCTCGATGTCCTTCTCAAGGTTCGAGACCGAGTCGGCGAGCGCGTCCTTACGCTCGGCCAGACGCTCGGCCGCCTCGCGCGAGTCGGCGTCGCCGCTCTGGCCCTGCCCGCCGCGGCGCGCGAGGTCATCCACGTCGCGCGCGATTTCGCGCTGGCGCGCGGCGGCCTCGGCCGCGCGGCGTCGCAGCTCGCCGACCTCCTGACTCTGCCCCTGTCGCCCGCCGCCGCCCCCGCGCATCTGTTGCAGACGGCGGCGCGCCTGCTCCAGCCGTTCGAGCGCGCGCTCGCCCTGCGCGATTGACTCGCCCTGGTTGCCCCCCGAGGAAGCCTGCGCGCGCTGCATCTCGTCGGCCGCCCGGTCGAGCTGCCGGCTCAGCTCCTGCACCCGCGCGTCGCGCCGCTCGCGCGAAAGGCGTTCGAGCTCGCGCGCCGCCTTGCGCGCCTCCTCGATCAATTCCTG
>JAIVJI010000134.1 GCA_020200135.1 Acidobacteriota bacterium
GACGTGGTCCGCCTTGAGGTGCGGCGCGAGCACGCCGTGGCGCGCGGCCTTGACGGCGGCCATCATGCGGTCCGAGCCGATGGCGATGATGCGGTCGACCTCGCTCAAGTTGAAGGGCGGCGGGCCGAAGGCGCCCTCGGCGTAGGCGGTCATCGCCTGCACGATGTTGCCGCGGAAGTGCCTGTCCTGCGGCCGGCGCGGCTCGACCTCGGCGCCCGTGTCCGTGGACCAGATGACGAGGTCGGTCGCCTCCTCTATCTCCTCGCGCTTGAAGAGGTCTTCGCCCGCCTTGTAGCCCGCGAAGTAGACGACGCGGTTGTCCGCCGCCTTCAAAGCCTTCGCGATGGAGAAGAGGACGGCGTTGCCCAGACCGCCGCCCGCGAGCAGCACGGTCTCGCCCTCGAGAATCTCGGTGGGCGTCCCCGTCGGCCCCATCACGACGACCTTCTGCCCCGGCCGCAAGAGCGCGCACTGGCGAGAGGACGCGCCCATCTCCAGCACGATGAGGCTGAGGAGCCCCGCCTCCTTATCGACCCACGCGCCCGTGAGCGCCAGCCCCTCCATCGTCAGCCGCGTGCCTTCGACGAGCGGCGCGTCCGTCTCGTAGTTCTGCAAGCGGTAGAACTGGCCGGGGTGGAACTCGCGCGCCTGCATCGGCGCGCGCACGACGACCTCGACGATGGTCGGGGTCAGACGCTCGACGCGCTCCACGCGCGCGACGAGGTTTTCATCAAGAGTCGCCGCCAGCCGCTCGAAGGCCGCGTCGCGCGCCGGCTGGTCTTCCTCCTTCAGCGCCGCCAGCTCCTCGGCGAAGAGCGCGACGACCTCGGGGAAGCCGTCCTTCGCCGACGCCATCGCCTTGACGACGTTGCCCGCGTAGACGGGGTGGTTGTCACCGTAGTAGCTGACGAAACGCCCGCCGCCCTCGTACGAGGTGAAGAAGCCCGGCTCGCCCTTCGCCGCCGGGACCAGACGGAAATTCCCGCCGGCGCCCCTCTCGACCCTGTGCGGCGCGAAGAACTCTTTCCAGTCGTCGAGCGCGAAGGTGCCGGGGCGCTCGCGCTCGTAGATGGTGTTCGGGCTCGTCCCGGCGGCGACGCAGACCGTGCGCGCGGGGACGCGCAGCCGGTCGTCGCAGTTGACGTTCCACTTCCCCGTCGCGGGGTCGCGCGTCACGCGCTCGAAGACGAGCGCCGAGACGGCGCCGTGCTCGTCCGGCACGGCCTCGGCCGGCGACATGTTCTCGATGAAGTGGATGCCCTCCTCGAAAGCCTTGGCGACCTCCTCGTGGTTGAGCCTGTAGGCCGGCGAGTCTACGAGCCGCTTGCGGTAGACGATGGAGACGCCGCCCCACGCGCGCACGAGCGGCACGAAGTCCGGCGCCTCGCCGGCGGCGGCCGCGCGCTCGCGCTCGGCGCGCACCGCGCGGCCGTGCGCGACGTACTCTTCGAGCGTCGAGCGCTCCTCGGCGTCGAAGCGCTTCCAGACCGCCTCCTCGCCGAACTCGGCCGCGAGCGTCTCAAAGCGCCCGAGCGTCTTCTCGACCTGCACGGGGTAGTAGGCAAACAGCTCGGTCGCGGTGTCGATGGCGGTCAGCCCGCCGCCGATGACGACCGCCGGCAGGCGCACCTGCAGGTTCGCCATCGAGTCGGGCTTGGCCGCGCCCGTCAGTTGCAGCGCCATCAAAAAGTCCGACGCCTTGCGGATGCCCCGGATGAGGTTGTTCTTCATCGAGACGAGCGTGGGCTTGCCGGCGCCCGTCGCCACCGCGACGTGGTCGAAGCCCAGCTCCCACGCGTCCTCTATCCCGAGCGTCCCGCCGAAGCGCACGCCGCCGTAGAAGCGGAAGCGTTCGCGGCGCGCCAGGCTGAGGTGCATCAGCGTCAGAAAGTTCTTGTCCCAGCGCACCGTGATGCCGTACTCGGAGACGCCGCCGAAGCCCGCGAGCACGCGCTCGTCAAGCTCCTGCTCTATCTCGCCCAGGTCGCGCACCGCGCGCGGGACGGCACGGCCGCCGTCCCCCGTCAGGTCATCTTCGAGCGGCTCTATCTTCAGCCCGTCGATGCCGACGACGCCGAAGCCCTCGTTCAGGAGGAAGTGCGCGAGCGTGTAGCCGGCGGGGCCGAGACCCACGACCAGAACGTTCTTGCCGTTGTAGGGGAGCGCGTAAGGGCGCTTGGCGTTCAGGGGGTTCCAGCGCGTGAGCAGGCCGTAGATTTCGACGCCGAAGGGGAGCGAGAGCACGTCCGTCAGCACGCCCGTCTCGGCCTGCGGGATGTTGACCGGCTCCTGCTTCTGGAAGATGCACGACTTCATGCAGTCGTTACAGATGCGGTGCCCCGTGCCCGGGCACATCGGGTTGTCGATGACGACGACGGCCAGCGCGCCGATGGGGTCGCCGTCGCGCTGGAGGACGTGCATCTCGGAAATCTTCTCGTCGAGCGGGCAGCCCTGTAGCGTGATGCCGAGCGGGTTCTTCTTGAACGAGCCGTCGCGCTCGCGCAGCCCCTTCGAGCACGAGTCCTTGTCGCGCTCGTGACAGTAGAGGCAGTAGTGAACCTCTTCCAGGACCTCGCGCGGCGTGTAGCGCGGGTCGGTGAGCTTGAAGCCGTCGCGGCGGCGCAGGTTCCTGTCGAGGCCCCGCATCAGCTCGGGCAGGTCGGCCTCGGGTCGTTCGAGCTGGACGAGGTGCTCGTAGTTGAGCGGGTGCGGGAAGCGGAAACTGACCCAGCCGCGCACGCGCTCCCTCGCCTCCGGCCTCAGCGCGTGCGCCGCCGCCCAGGCTTCGACGAGCCGCAGCGCCGCGCGCACGAAGGCGCGATTCTCGTCGGCTGCGTCCTCGTCCTCCGCCGCGCGCCACGCCGCGAGCGCCTCGCCGGCGCGCGTCCCCGCGACCTTCGACGCGGCAGCCGAAGTCTCACGCGCGCGCTCGTCAGACCACGCCTCCTCCTGACGCACGCCCTCCTTCGGGTAGTTCTTCTCCCATTCGAGCAGCCGCACGGTCATCCGCGCCACGCCCAGCTCGCGGTCGTCGCCGAGCGTCTCGGCGAACGCCGCGTGACGCAGGCGTTCGAGCGCCGCGTCCGCCGCCTCGACCTCGACGGCCGCCGCCTTCTCCGCGGGGAAGTTCTTGGTCGCGCGCCGCTGGACGAACTGCTTGAACTGGAAGACCGGGTCCTGCGCCCTGATGCTCTCGGCCAGCCGCTCCCGCTCCGGCTCTATCCGAAACAGGCGCGCGACGAACCTTGAGAGGTGCGGCGCGGCCGCTATCAGAAGCTCCGACTCCGCCCTCGTCCCCTTCAGGTTCTCGCCGCGCGAGCCGACGTACTCGGCGAGCGACGCGCGCAACGCCGCGTCCGCGCGCCCGACCTCCGCGTAGAACGCCTCGGCCAGCGCGCGCAGGCGCGCGGGGCGGTAGAGGTCGCCGTAGGTGAAGCCCTCGATTCCGAGTTCAAAGTCGGCGGGTGTCTTTCTGTCTTTGGCGGGTTCGTGCGCGGCGTCGCTGGATTCGACGAAGAGGTTCTCAACCATTTATGAAGTGTCCGACTCTCTGAAGACTCTCAGACGGGAAGCGTCTCTCAAAGGCGCGCGGGACTCGGGAGAGGCGCGCCGGCCGAAGTATAACAC
>JAIVJI010000026.1:0-14285 GCA_020200135.1 Acidobacteriota bacterium
GAGCTGGGTTTAGAACGTCGCGAGACAGTTCGGTCCCTATCTGGTGTGGGCGGAGCAGGTTTGAGGGAATCTGTCCTTAGTACGAGAGGACCGGGATGGATCCACCTCTAGTGTACGAGTTATCCCGCCAGGGGTAGCGCTCGGTAGCTACGTGGAGCATGGATAAACGCTGAATGCATCTAAGCGTGAAGCCAGACCTAAGATGAGACCTGCCAGTGAGACTCGTGGTAGACCACCACGTTGATAGGCTGGGTGTGAAAGCGTGGTAACACGTTTAGCTGACCAGTACTAATAAGTCCCAAGGCTTGACCGTAAAATTTACTGACGAGCAACAAGTGCTTGCGCGGTTGGCCTAAACTTCACTATTCGATTCTCAAAGCCCTCCAAGGCTTGCAAGCTCTTTTAAGTTTTCCGGTGGTTTTGTCGAGAGGGTCACACCCGTTCCCATCCCGAACACGGAAGTTAAGCCTCTCAGAGCCGATGGTACTGCGTGGGAAGCTGCGTGGGAGAGTAGGTCGCCGCCGGATTAATTCAAACAAAAGCCCGCTCGGTCTTTCGAGACCTCGAGCGGGCTTTTGTTTTTTGGCGTTCTCCCGGACAATGTCTCTTCGGAGAACTCCAACGCCGCAGACCGTGAGGTTGACAGACCATCGATGCGAACCCTGACCGGATTCCTCCTTCTGCTCGCACTCGCCCCGGGAAGTCCCGCCTGCGGCGGGGGCGCCGCCTCGAACGGGCCGAACGCGAACGGCGCCCCGGCCAACGCCCCCCAGACCAAGACTAACGCCAACGCCGCCGCCCAAGTCTCCGTCTACGGCTACGAGGTGGTCGGCACGTTCCCGCACGACCCGGCGGCTTTCACGCAGGGGCTCGTCTTCCACGGAGGCGCGCTGCTTGAGAGCACGGGCCAGTACGGCGAGTCCACCCTGCGCCGGGTCGAGCTGAAGACCGGAAAGGTGCTTGAGCGGGTCGAGGTCGGCGAGCAGTTCTTCGCGGAGGGGCTGGCGCTCATGAACGGGAAGCTCTACCAGCTCACGTGGCAGAACAAGCGCGGCTTCGTCTATGACCCGCAGACCTTCGAGAAGACCGGCGAGTTCGCCTACGAGGGCGAGGGCTGGGGGCTCACGCACGACGGCGAGTCGCTCATCCTCAGCGACGGCTCCGACCAGCTCCGCTTCATCGACCCCAACACCTTCCAGGTCAGGCGCGTCATCAGCGTCAACGACCGCGGCCGCGCCGTCGGGCAGTTGAACGAGCTGGAGTACGTGAAGGGCGAGATTTACGCCAACGTCTGGCACCTGAACCGCGTCGCGCGCATCGACCCGAAGAGCGGCCGCGTCGTCGGCTGGGTTGACCTCACGGGTCTGCTCAAGCCGGGCGAGACCTCCGACCCCGAGGCCGTCTTGAACGGCATCGCGTACGACGAGCGCGGCGACCGGCTCTTCGTGACGGGGAAGCTCTGGCCGAAAGTTTTCGAGGTCAGGCTCAGGCAGAAATAGACCCGGGGGCATCAAAGCAGGGCGATGTCTTTCGAGAGCTACTTCCGCGCGTCCTCCTACGCGATGATCGCGTGCGGCGTCCTGTCGCTCGCCGTCTCGGGCGGGGTCGGGCCGCTGCTGGCGCTCGCCTTCGCGGGGGTGCTCGTCATCTCCTGGCGGCTCAGCGAGACGCGCTGGCAGCTCTCCGAGCGCGCGGGGATGGTCGTCGTCCTGCTCGCGCTCCCGGCCTTCTACCTCGACTGGAGCGTCCAGCGCGCCGGCGCGCTGGATTCGGCCGGGCAGGTCTTCGCCGGCGTGAGCGCGCTCGTACACTTCACGCTGCTCCTCTCCTCGATCAAGCTCCTCCAGGTCAAGTCCGACCGCGACTGGCTCTTCCTCTACCTCATCTCGTTCTTCGAGGTGTTGCTGGCCGCGGGCTTGAGCGCGAGCCCGACGTTCCTCCTCTCGCTCGCGCTCTACGTCTTCGCGGCGCTCCTGGCCGTCGTCTGCTTCGAGCTGAGGAAGTCGAGCCGCGCCGTCCCGCAGAGCGAGAGCCGTCTGCTCGTCGCCAACGAGCCGCGCTTCTTCGGGCGCGGGCGCGCGCGGCGGCGCGCGTCTCCGACCACGTCACGCTCGGCGACATCGGCCGGCTGAACGAGAGCAACCAGCTCGTGATGCGCGTCCGCGTCGAGGGCTCGTCGCGCGCCGCCTTGCGCTGGCGCGGCGTCGCGCTCGACCGCTTCGACGGTCGCAACTGGTCGCAGTCCGAGACGACATCCGTTTACTCTGATTCCGACGGCAACCTCTTCAAGCTCGGCACCACCGAAGACATCACGCGCCTGACGACGCAGACCTTCTTCGTCGAGCCGGTGGACACGCCCGTCATCTTCGCCGCGCCGCGCGCGCTGGCGCTCCAGGGAGCTTTCCCCTACGTCAGGCGCGACCGCGACGACGGCCTCGCCTCGCGCCCCCACACGTTGGAGCGTGTCACCTACACGGTTCACTCCGACACGCACGAGCCGCCGCCCGAGCGGCTGCGCGCGGCATCGACTGCGCGCCCCGCCGGCGCCACGGCGAACCTGCGCCGCCCCCTCGACTCTTACCTGCAACTGCCGGCGAGTCTGGACACGCGCGTCGCGAGTCTCGCCGTGCTGGTCGCGCAGCGCGCGGGCGCGCGCAACGCCTACGACGCGGCGCGCGCCGTCGAGGCGCACCTGAACCGGAACGCGTACGGCGGCGACTACCGCTACTCGCTGGAGATGCGCGCCGGCGGGGCGGACCCGCTCTCGGACTTTCTCTTAAACGTGCGCGCCGGCCACTGCGAGTACTTCGCGACCGCGATGGCCGTGATGCTTCGGACGCTGGGCGTGCCGGCGCGCATCGTCAACGGCTTCCAGCCGGGAGAGTACAACGCGGCGGCCGACGCTTTCGTCGTCCGTCAGGCCGACGCGCACTCGTGGGTCGAGGTCTACTTCGCGCAGGAGGACGCGTGGGTCGCGTTCGACCCGACGCCGGCCGACGGCCGACCGGCCGGCACGAGCGGGACGGGGCTCGCGGGCAGCCTCAGGCGCTACGCCGACGCTTTCGAGCTGTTTTGGATTCAGCACGTCGTCGCCTATGATAGGCAGGGCCAGCGCACACTTGCGCGCACACTCTCCAGCCAGATCAGCTCGTACCGCATGGCCGCGTCTGAGTCGGCCGACGGTCTCGGTGCGCTCTTCGCCGCGTGGACGGGTGGCCGGGGCCGTGGGCTCGCGTCCGTGTTGGGCGCGGTCGCGTCGCCGGCGGTGTTCGTGCCCGCGTCGCTCCTGCTCGCCGGCGTCGGGCTGTTGTGGCTGCGCCGCAGGGGGCTCGCTCGTGTAGGGCGCGGCGCGAAGGGCGGCGGGGAAGCGGCGGCGGCGGCCGTCGTCGAGTTCTACGCGCGGATGAGCGCGTCGCTCGCGTCCAGGGGGCTGAGCCGCCGGCCCGAGCAGACGCCGCTCGAATTCGCGGAGGCGGTGGGCGCGCCCGAGGTGCTGTCCATCACTAATGCTTACAACCGCGTCCGCTTCGGCGCGCGCGACCTGACCGGCGCGGAGGCCGAAGAGGTCGAGCGCCAGCTTTTGACACTCGAACGACAGCAGCTCATCCGAGACGAGTAAGGAATTGTAGAAACTCATTTATGAAGAAAGTCGGGTTTATCAGTCTGGGCTGCCCGAAGAACCTCGTCGATAGCGAGGTGATGATGGGGCGGCTGAAGCAGGAGGGCTACGAGATAACGAGCGACGCGGCCGAGGCCGACACGCTCGTCGTCAACACTTGCGGCTTCATCGACGCGGCCAAGAAGGAGTCCGTCGACGCCATCCTCGAAGCCGCGCGTCTGAAGTCCGAAGGAAAGTGCCAGCGCCTCGTCGTCGCCGGCTGCCTCGTCGAGCGCTACCGCGACGAGCTGCGCGCCGAGATGCCAGAGGTGGACGCCTTCATCGGCACGAGTCAAATCAACGACATCACGACGGTCGCCGACTCGCGCGTCAACACGCGCCAGCTCCCCGTGCTCCCGCTCGGCAACCAGACGGCGACCTACCTCTACGATGAGTCCACGCCGCGCGTGCTCGCCACGCCGGGCCACTTCGCTTACGTCAAGATAGCCGAGGGCTGCGACCGCCCGTGCGCCTTCTGTTTCATCCCGCAGATGCGGGGCCACTTCCGCAGCCGGCGCTTCGGCTCGGTCGTGGCCGAGGCGAAGCGGTTGGCCGAACAGGGCGTGAGGGAGCTCATCCTCGTCGCGCAGGACTCGTCGCGCTACGGCGAAGACCTCGGCGAGCGTGACGCGCTCGCGCACCTCATGCGCGAGCTGTGCGGGCTCGAAGGCGTCGAGTGGGTGCGCGTGATGTACACCTACCCGACGCACATCAGCGACGCCTTCCTCGACGTGCTGGCCGCGGAGCCGAAGGCGGTCAAGTACCTCGACATGCCCTTGCAGCACGCCTCGCAGAACGTGCTCAAACTCATGAAGCGCGGCGGCAACCGCGAGAGCCTGGAGCGCCTCATCGCGCGCGTGCGCGGGCGCGTCCCCGGCATCGCCGTCCGCACGACCTTCATCACCGGCTTCCCCGGCGAGACCGAACGTGACTTCGAGGAGCTTCTCGCCTTCGTCCGCGAGGTCGAGTTCGACCGCGTCGGCGTCTTCACCTACTCGGACGAGGAGGGCACGCCGGCCTTCGACCTGCCCGGCAAGGTCGACCCGAAGGTCGCGCGCAAGCGCCGCGACCGCCTGATGCGCGCGCAGTCGCGCATCTCGCTCAAGCGCAACCGCGCGCGCGTCGGCGAAGTCGTGCGCGTGCTGTTTGAAGGCGTCTCCGAAGAGACCGACCTGCTCTGGCAGGGGCGGACGGGGGCGCAGGCGCCCGAGATCGACGGCTGCGTCCTCATCAACGACGCGCCCGAAGGCTTCGAGCCCGAGCCCGGCCGCTTCGTCAACGTCGAGATCACGGAGGCGCAGGAGTACGACCTCGTCGGAAGAATTGTCTGAAAACCGTCAGCCAGAGTCTCCCCATGACTAAGCCGAAAGAGACCAGCGACTCGCTCACACACCCGATAGTCGAGCCGGCGCACATCGTGGTGCCGGAGAGCAGGCGGACGGCCGGCGACTACTTTGCGATGGCGCTGGCGACGTGCGGCGTCGGGCTCATCCCGCTGGCGCCGGGCACCTGGGGCTCGGCGGTCGGCGTCGGCGTCTACCTCGGGCTGGTGCGCGTCTCCGAGAAGGGCTTCGACTACGTGGTGGCGCGCGGGCTGGACCTCTCGCCGCAGGCTTTCCCCGTAGTGCTCAACACGGTGCTGCTCCTCACCATCCTCGTCGTCTCGCTCGTGGGGACGTGGGCGGCGACACGCGCGGAGAAGCTTCTCGGGAAGAAAGACCCCGGCGCGGTCGTCGTGGACGAGGTGGCCGGGCAGTTGATCACGTTCCTGTTCGTGCCGTGGCTGGCGGGGCCCTGGACGATCTTCGCGGGCTTCCTCGCCTTCCGCGTGTTCGACATCTGGAAGCCGTACCCCGTCCGCCGGCTCGAAGGCTTGGGCGGGGGCCTCGGCATCATGGCCGACGACATGCTCGCCGGCTTTTACGCGGCGGCCGCGATGTCGCTGCTGGTCACTTTACGACTTGTCTACTGACGGAGGGCGAAGGATGGAAGAGACGAAAGACCCGAGGGCTTCGACCGAAAGCGGCGGCACCCCGGAGCGCGACGCCGAGGCGACGAGCAGCGAAACCCTGAGCGACATCGAGGCGGGCGAGAAGGTGACCGGCGGCGGCTCGGCCGGCGGCTCCGAGAGCAGCTCGCTCGAAGGCTCCTCGCCCAAGCCCGACTCGGGCGGCGGCGGCGGCCGCGCCGACGGCAGCGACACCGGCGGCCCCATGTGAACTCCCTTAATGCCTGACATCAAAATTTTCGTCGCCGACGACGTGAGCGAGAGCGGGCTGGGGCCTCTGCGCGAGGCCGGGTTCGCCCTGGAGAAGCGGACGGGGCTGAAGGGCGAGGAGCTGGCCGAAGTCCTGCGCGGCGCCGACGGGCTCGTCGTCCGCAGCGAGACGCGCGTGACGGCCGAGCTGTTGGAGTCGGCCGCGCGGCTGCGCGTCATCGGGCGCGCGGGCGTCGGCGTGGACAACATCGACGTGGCGGCGGCGACGCAGCGCGGCGTCGTCGTGATGAACGCGCCCGACGGCAACACGATGACGACGGCCGAGCACACGCTGGCGCTGCTGCTCGCGCTCGCGCGCCGCGTCCCGGAGGGGCAGGCGAGCCTGAAGGCCGGGCGCTGGGAGCGCAAGAGGTTCGTCGGCGTCGAGCTGCGCGGGAAGACACTCGGCATCGTCGGGCTCGGGCGCATCGGCCGGGTCGTGGCCAGCCGCGCGCTCGGCTTCGAGATGAAGGTCGTGGCCTTCGACCCGTTCGTCGCGCCGGAACGCCTGCGCGACGAAGGCATCGAGATGGCGACGCTGGATGAAGTCTGTGCGCGCGCCGACTTCGTCACCGTCCACGCGCCGCTGACGCCCGAGACGCGCGGCATCATCGGCGCGCGCGAGTTATCAAGGATGAAGTCGGGCGTGCGCGTCATCAACTGCGCGCGCGGCGGCCTCATTGACGAGCGCGCGCTCCACGACGCCATCAGGGAGGGGCGCGTCGCGGGCGCGGCGCTCGACGTCTTCGAGGAGGAGCCGCCGCCGGCCGACCACCCCCTGCTCTCTCTGTCGGAGGTGGTCGTCACGCCGCACCTCGGCGCTTCGACGAGGGAGGCGCAGGAGGGCGTCGCCGTCATCGTCGCCGAGCAGATGCGCGACTTCTTCCTGACCGGCGCGGTGCGCGGCGCGGTCAACGTCCCGGCCGTAGGCGCGCAGGAGCTGAAGGCGCTCGGGCCTTACCTCGGCCTCGCCGAGCGGCTCGGGCGCTTCCAGGCGCAGCTTTTGGACGAGCCGGTCAGCTCGGTCGAGCTGGAGTACGCGGGCGAGGTGGCGGCGTTCGACTCGGCGCCGGTCACGCGCTCTTTCCTCGCGGGGCTGCTGCGCAACATGAGCGCGCGGGTGAACGTCGTCAACGCGCTGCTCATCGCGGAGGAGCGCGGCATCGGCGTCACGGTCGCGCACAAACACGCGGCCGCCGGGGCGGAGGCGCGCGAGCCTCTGCGGACGCGCGTCGCGACGACCTCGGGCGAGCACACGGTGGCGGGCGCGCTCTTCGGCCGGCAGGGGGACGGGCGCGTGACGGAGATAGACGGCTTCCGCATCGAGGCCGTGCCCGCGGGCAACATGCTCCTGACGCGGAGCAGCGACGTGCCCGGCGTCATCGGCCGCGTCGGCACCATCCTCGGCGACCACGGCGTCAACATCAGCCGCTTCCATCTGGGCCGGCGCGAGCGGGGCGGCGAGGCGATGGCCGTCATCGAGACCGACGCCCCGCCCGACGATTCGACGCTCGAAGAGCTACGCGCCTTCGACCCCGTCCTCTCCGCCCGACGAATCAGTCTCGAAGATTAAACAAACTGGCGGCGGAAGCCCGGCCTTTATTCGATGACGAAGCGGGCGCGGCGGGCGGTGCTGGTCTTGCCGGCGCGGTCGATGGCGGTGACCTGGAAGACGTAGCGGCCGGGGGGGAAGGAGCTGAGGCTCAGCTCGGCCATGTAGGGCAGCGTCGAGTGTCCCGCGTCGCCGCTCGGATTGAGCTTGATGAGGGGCGCGGTGAAGACCGGCTGGTCGTCGCGGAAGATTTGCACCTGGAGCGCCACGTCCGGCGGCGAGGAGGTTCCCGCGGCCGGGTTGTAGACATAGGTCAGGAAGCGGATGAACGAGGTGCGCGCGAAGCGCCGGTCCACGCTGAGCAGCACCGAGCGCGGGATGTCCTCCGGCTTCAAAGAGGCGGCCGACTGTCCGGCGGGGCGCTCGCCGATGTAGAGGCTGCTCATCGAGAACTGCTTCGTCAGCTCGGGCACTTCGACCCACTGCATCGCGCTCCCCGTGCGGCCGCTCCCCGAGTCGCGCGTCGCCGCACGCACCTGATAGAGGCCGGGCTGGAGCGCGAGGCTGAAGCTGTAGATGATGTGCTGCTCCGAGGCCGGCACCGACGGGTTGGCCGTGACGCTCAGCCTCTGGCCGAACTGCGCCACGTTCTTGCCACGGTCGTCCAGCACCGCGCCTATCACGTCGAACTCGGCGCGCGGCCTCTCGCCCTGCGCGAAGGTGAGCGCCTCGCGCTCCAGCTCGACCGAGACGGTCAGAACGCTGACGGCCTTCTCGCCCTGCACGTAGCCGACCGCCAGCGAGGTCGGGAGCGACGCGCGCGGCAGCGGCGCGCGCAGCGCCTCCAGCAGGTCGCGCTCGCCCGGGCTGGCCTGCTGCCCGCCGCCCTTCCGCGCGTCACCGTCGGTCTTATTGTCAGAACTCTTCTTCTTGTCCGCGCGCGGAGCCTCCTCGACGGGCTCGGCGCTGTAGAAGCCGCGCCGCACCATCACGCGCAGGTCGGGCCGCCCCGCGACGCTCACCTCGATGCGGCGGTACTTCGGCGCGGCGGCGCCCCCGCCCGAGGTCAAGTCGGGCCGCCAGGCAAAAAGGTAGTAGACCGAGGTCTCCTTGAGCGCGCCCGAGACGACGCGCCCCAGGGCGTTGGTGTTGATGAGGGCGCGGCCGCCCGTCTCGGCGGCGAGGTGGAAGAGCGGCTCCTGCATCGCCGACCCCTCGCTCATGTCGATGCGCGAGAGCTGACCCGTCGGGTCGAAGTTGCCGCGGGTCGAGGCGTCGGCCTGGCCCGTCCGCAGTCCCATCGCGTCGAGCGAGTAGATGACGACGCCGGCGCGCGCCGCCGCGTCGGAGATGATCCTCATGCGGTCGCGCAGCGTCGTGTCGCCGTCGTCGACGATGAAGCCGTCCGAGATGAAGAAGACTATCTTGCGGCCGGGAAGCTGTGCGTAGCCGCGCACGACCGATTCGAGCGAGCCGAGCGTGTTGCGGGCGATGGCGCGCGCCTGCTGGACGATGACGCGCGCGCGGTTCTGCACCATCGACTCGACCATCTCGCGCCTCAGCATCGGGTTCTCGCGTATCGTCTGCTCTACGAAATAGTCGAGCACCTGCGTGTCGCCCCGCTCGATGGCGACGGCGTGCACCTCGGTCATCAGGGGCGACTGCCCGTCGCGCACGGCGTAGGGGCGCGTGTTGACGCGCCCCGCGGCGGCGCGCAGCACGGCCTTGTTGTCGGTCAACTGTTGGAGGAAGCCGACCTGCCCACTCGCCGAGACGACGGCCGCCTCGTCGTTCTGCCCGATCTCGTCCTCGACGAACCGGAGCAGCGTCTTGCGTATATGGCTGGTGCTCCCGGCCGAGAGGTGCAGGTCGTCCACGAAGAAGATGACCGAGCCGCCGCGCGCCGCCGCGATCTGCGCGTCCTCGTCCACCGTCCCGGCCCTCACGCGCTCGAAGAAGGCTATCTGCTGGGGCTTGCCGTCAACCTTCAGCTCGAACTGCTCGGGGCCGAGCCCCTCGACGAACTTGCCCGACTTGTCGAAGACCATCACGTCGGTCTGCACCAGCTCGGTGCTGATGCGGACGACCTCTTCCTCGTCCTTGACCTTGTCGGTCGCGGGCGAAGGCTGCGGCTGCGCCGGAACCTGTCGGGCGGGCGGGGCGGGGCTCGGCTGGGGGCGCGCCGCGTCCTGCGCGCGCGCGGGCAGACAGAGTGCTGCGAGGAGCGCGGCGGCGAGGCGCTGGCGGTAGAGCCTGCTGGATGGCATGGCGGAGAACCCTGTTCGGAACCGTTAGGGAGACGGCGGCGGAAATCTTATCACGCCGCGCGCCGCGCGCGGGAGGCCAAACCGCGCCCCGCGGCGGCGGCGGCCGGACGGAGGGGCGCCGAAACTTTCGCCACGCCGGGGCGTATATGTTCGCGCTTTACATAACCGCAGGGCCCCGCGCGGCCGAGACAAACCTTGAGCTTACAGAAACCCACCCTCAAACTCGAACTGGTCACCAAGCGCTACGGCGACTTCACGGCCGTGGACGGCCTGAGCCTTCAGGTGAGCCCCGGCCGCATCTTCGGCCTGCTCGGGCCGAACGGCGCGGGCAAGACCACGACCATCCGCATGATCGTCGGCATCACCGCGCCCGACGAGGGGAGCGTCGAGCTGTTCGGCCGCCGCGTCACGCCAGAGCTGCAGAACCGCATCGGCTACCTCCCCGAAGAGCGCGGCCTCTACAAGAAGATGCGCGTCGGCGAACAGCTCAAATTCTTCTCCGAGCTGAAGGGGTTCTCGGGGCGCCCCGCCGAAGAGGCGCTCGAACGCTGGCTGGCGAAGGTCAAGCTCTCGGAGTGGCGGCGCAAGAAGGCGAGCGAGCTGTCGAAGGGCATGCAGCAGAAGATACAGTTCATCGTCGCCGTCATGCACGACCCCGACCTGCTCGTCCTCGACGAGCCCTTCTCCGGGCTCGACCCCGTCAACGTCGAGCTGCTGAAAGACTTGGTGCTCGAACTGAAGGAGGCGGGGAAGACCATCATCTTCTCGACGCACCAGATGGAGGTCGCCGAGAGGATTTGCGACGACATCTGCCTCATCAACCGCTCGCGCAAAATCCTTTCGGGGAGCATCCGCGAGGTGAAGAGCGGCTTCGGCCGCAACGCGGTCGCGCTGCGCCACGCGGGCGGCGACGGCGTGCTCGAAGACCCGCTCCTGGTCGCGTCAATCGAGCGGCACAGCGACCACCTTGAGGCGCTGCTCGCGCCGGGCGCCGACCCGCAGGAGCTTTTGCGACGCCTGCTCGCCTCTGGCGCGCGCGTCGAGCGGTTCGAGCTGGTCGAGCCTTCGCTGAACGACATCTTCATCGAGAAGGTCGGGGGTGCAGACAATGAGTAAGTTCCTGGCCGTCGTCAAGCGCGAGTACGTCCAGCGCGTGCGGAGCCGCATGTTCGTCCTCGTCACCCTCGGCGCCCCGCTCATGTTCGCGCTCTTCACGGTCGTCCCCATCCTCATCGCGGGCATCCGCGCGGGCGGCCCGACGCGCGTCGCCGTCCTCGACGAGACGGGGAAGCTCTTCGAGCGCGTGCGCGACTCGGCCGCGACGGGGCGCGTCGGCGACGACGACGACGACGACGAGGGCGGGGAAGCGCAGGCCGCGGCCGCCGGCGGCGCGATGAACCAGAACACGAAGGCGCGGCTCGAGCAGGCGGCGAAGGCTCCGGCGCAGAGCTACGAGTTCGAGCTGGTCGAGACGGCCGGCGCCCCGCCCGGGGAGGTGCGCGCCCGTCTCGACGAGCGCGTGAGGCGCGACGAGCTGGACGCCTACCTCGTCTTCCCGCGCGACGTGCTTGAGCGCGGCGAGGCCGAGTACCACGCGCGCAACCTCGGCGACGTGTTCACGCGCGGCCAGATGCGCGGCGCGGTCGTGCGCGCCGTGCGCGACGCGCGGCTCGACGAGCGCGGCGTCACCCCGGAGGTCATGCGCGCCGTCAACCAGCCGGTGAGGCTCAAGGCGACGAAGGCGGGCGGCGGCGCGGGCGGCGAGGAGGACAGGGGGCAGGGCTTCTTCCTCGTCTTCGGCGCGGGCTTCGTCATCTACCTGTCCATCCTGATGTACGGCCAGGTCGTCCTCGGCGCCATCATCGAGGAGAAGGAGACGCGCATCGCCGAGATCCTCTTCTCGTCCATCCGGCCGTTCGCGCTGATGTCGGGCAAGCTCATCGGCGTCTCGCTCGTGGCGCTGACGCAGTTCGCCATCTGGGGCGTGGTGCTGGTCGGGCTGGGCGCGTACTTCGCGGCGAAGGGGATGGCCGTCTCGTTCCCGCGCATCCCGCCGGGCATCTTCCTCTACCTCGTGCTCTTCTTTCTGCTCGGCTACTTCATCTACGCGACCATCTACGCGCTGGTCGGCTCGGTGGTGACGACCGCGCAGGAGGGCGGGCAGCTGGCGCTACCGATCATCATGCTGCTCGTCGTCGGCTTCTACATGGCGTTCCCCGTCATCCGCAGCCCGAACTCGCCGTTCGCCGTCTGGGTCTCGATGGTTCCGTTCTTCGCGCCCATCACGATGCTCATCCGCATCGTCTCGCAGACGCCGCCGCTCTGGCAGATAGCCCTCTCGCTCGTGATAGGCTTCGCGACGGTCGCACTCCTCCTCTGGCTCGCCGGGCGCGTCTACCGCGTCGGGATGCTCATGTACGGCAAGCGCGCCACCATCCCCGAAGTCCTCAAGTGGGTGCGCCAGCCGTGAGAAGAGGGGAGACGGTAGTCAGAATGGCAATCGAGATTGAAAAGAAGTATCGACTTCGGCCCGAGCAGGTCGAGCCGTTGCGCGGGCGTCTGACCGAGGCGGGCGGCGAGGGCTCGGGCGCGGCGGAGTTCGAGGAGAACGTCATCTACACGGGGCCGGGGCTCGACCCCGCGCGGAGGGTGCTGCGGCTGCGGCGCTTCGAGCCCGGGGGCCGGCCGGCGCTCTTCACCTTCAAGGAGCGCGACCTGTCGGGCTCGCCCGTCAAGCGCCAGCGCGAGGAGGAGACCGAGGTGGCCGACGCCGGCGCGCTCGCCGCGATACTCGAAGCGCTCGGCTACCGCCCCGCGCTCGTCTACGAGAAGCGCCGCGAGACCTGGCGGCTCGCGGGCACGGAGGTCGTCATCGACGAGCTGCCCTTCGGCCTCTTCGTCGAGATAGAAGGGGAGGAGGCCGACATCCTCAAAGCCGAGAAGCTCCTCGGCCTCGCGGGCGACGCGGGCGTGCAGGAGCCCTACCCCACGCTCACGCTCCGCCACGGCGTCGAGAAGGACGGCGTCGTCGAGGCCCGCTTTCGGAACGCGTCAGAGGGTCGTTGAGCTAAGGCGTGTGTGAGAGCCTTCAGGGGAGCGAGATGGGGCGCTGCCCGCCCTCCGGGGCGCTCCCGCCGGACGGCAGCAGGTCGGAGAAGTCGTAGATGATGCCGCCGTCGTCCTCGACCAAAGGGGTCGCCGCGCCCTGCAACACCATGCGCTCCAGCGCCGCCCGACTCTCCTCGACGCCGAGGCGGCAGTGGAGCGCGACCATCCCCACGGTCAGCTTACAGCCCTTGGCCTCTGCGAGCTGGAGAATGCTGTTTTCGAGATCGACGTTCGGCCGCGCCGGCGCGGCGCGCATGAATTTCCACGCGGCGAAGACGCCGGCCGCAGCCAGGCCCCCGAAGAGGACGATCATCCCCACCAGCACGCCGACTTCCTTGGGGTCGCGGTTGATGACGAGGTCGGAGAAGGCCGCGACGACGAAGAAGAGGCTGAAGAGGGCGAGCCCGATGCCGAGGATGCCGCACCCGAAGCGGAACACGGCGGGCACGGAACCTGTCGGCTTCTGTAGTTGGTTGGGGGTCATCGAGAGCCTGGCTGCCGCGCGTGTGTTGGCCGAACGAGCGGCGAGTATAGACGCCGCCCGACGCCCTTTCAAGTCGGACGCACGGCGATAGAAAAGAAGCGGCCGCGCTTAGCAACGAGCGCGGCCGCTTTTTATGTCCGGGCTGTTGGCCTCGGGCTTACATGCCCATGCCGCCGCCCATGCCGCCCGGCATCGCGGGCGCCTTGTCGTCCTCAGGCAGCTCCGAGATGAGCGCCTCGGTCGTCAGCATCAGGCCGGCGATGGACGAGGCGTTCTGGAGCGCCGAGCGCGTCACCTTGGCCGGGTCGATGACGCCCGCCTCGACGAGGTCCTCGAACGTCTCGGTGGCCGCGTTGTAGCCGTAAGACTCCTTCTTGGACTCGCGCACCTTCTCGACGATGACCGCGCCCTCCTTGCCGGCGTTCTGGACGATCTGGCGGAGCGGCTCTTCGAGCGCGCGGCGGACGATGGTCACGCCGATCTGCTCGTCGGGGTCGCCCTCGCCCTCCTCGTTGGCGCGGAACTTGTCGAGCGCCTTCGCCGCTCGCACCAAAGCGACGCCGCCGCCGGGGACGATCCCTTCCTCGACGGCCGCGCGCGTGGCGTGCATCGCGTCCTCGACCCTCGCTTTCTTCTCCTTCAGCTCGGTCTCGGTCGCCGCGCCCACGCGGATGACCGCGACGCCGCCGACGAGCTTCGCCAGACGCTCCTGCAGCTTCTCGCGGTCGTAGTCCGAGGAGGTCTCCTCGATCTGCGCCTTGATGGTCTTGACGCGCGCCGCGATGTCGCCGTCCTTGCCCGCTCCCTCGACGATGGTCGTGTTGTCCTTGTCCACCGTGATCTTCTTGGCGCGGCCGAGGTCTTCGAGCTTGACGTTCTCGAGCTTGATGCCGAGGTCTTCCGAGATGACCTTGCCGCCCGTCAGGATGGCGATGTCTTCGAGCATCGCCTTGCGGCGG
>JAIVJI010000026.1:14454-59529 GCA_020200135.1 Acidobacteriota bacterium
GACCGTGATGACGCCGTCCTTGCCGACCTTGTCCATCGCCTCGGCGATCAGCGCGCCGATGGTCGCGTCGCCGTTGGCCGAGATGGTGCCGACCTGCGCGATCATCTCGCCCTTGACCGGCTTGGCCATCTTCTTGATCTCGGCCGTCGCGCGCTCCACAGCCTTGTCGATGCCGCGCTTCAGTGCCATCGGGTTCGCCCCGGCCGCGACCGTCTTGACGCCCTCGCGGAAGATGGCCTGTGCGAGCACGGTGGCGGTCGTCGTGCCGTCGCCCGCCACGTCCGAAGTCTTCGACGCGACCTCGCGCACCATCTGCGCGCCCATGTTCTCAAGGCCGTCCTTGAGCTCGATCTCCTTCGCCACGGTCACGCCGTCCTTCGTGATGGTCGGCGAGCCGAACTTCTTGTCGAGGACGACGTTGCGACCCTTGGGGCCGAGCGTGATCTTAACCGCGTCGGCGAGCTGGTTGACGCCGCGCAGGATGGCCGCGCGCGACTCCTCACCGTGAATTACCTGTTTTGCCATAACCGTTCCTTCTCCTTCGATATGACGACTTCAAAGATGCTTCAGACGTTGAAAAGGCGGCCGAGTCTCGAAGACTACTTGCCGCCCTTCTTGCTCCCGCCGCTCGCGGCGCCGGCGCGCTCGATGACGCCGAGAATTTCGTCCTCGCGCATGATGAGATACTCCTCGCCGTCGAGCTTGATCTCGGAGCCCGAGTACTTGCCGAAGAGCACGCGGTCGCCGGCCCGGACATCGAGCGGGATGCGGTCGCCGTCGTCCTTGCGCTTGCCTTCGCCGACGGCGATGACCTCGCCCTCCTGCGGCTTCTCCTTCGCCGTGTCCGGGATGATGATGCCGCCGCGCACCTGTTCGCCCTCCTCGATGCGCTTGACGATCACTCTGTCGTGCAGTGGTTTGATGTTAGTAGCCATATCGCTCCTTTCGCTGTGGATGAGTGTGTTGGTTAGATTGCTTCCCGGGCGGAGTCCGGTCGTCAAAGCCCGGCGGGGCAGTTCTGTCTGGCCGACAAAAGGCTCTGATTTTGCTAAGAAAAACGCAAATGTTTAGCACTCCGTTTACGGGACTGCTAAAAATATAGCACTTGGGAAGAGTTTGTCAACCGCCTGCTCGGGCGGCGTTTGGGAAGTGGATTGGCGGTGCGGAGTTATCGCCTGCCGCGGGCGGCGGATTTGCGCGGGCGGTGGTTGTCGGCGGCGGCGGCGCGCTCCTGCGTGCGGTAGCCGGCGACGCGCTTGGAGAGCGTGTTGCGGTGGATGCCGAGCGTGGCGGCCGTGCGCGAGAGGTGTTCCTTGTGCCGGGCGAGCGCCTTCTGGATGTAGAGCTTCTCGAACTCCTCGAGCGCCTCGTCGAGCATGATCTGGCCGTCGAGCATCTCGTCAATCAGGGCTTCGAGTCTGGCGCGCATGGGCATGTGGGTGGCTCCGTCCGTCTGCTTAATAAACTTTCAATGGCGGGTGAATTCCCTCACGGGCGCTAAACGTCCGGGCGAAAAGGTGCTGGTACCGCGCGAGGAAGCGCGCGCGCACGTCGTCCGAGGTACAGAGCGTGAGCAGCCGCGCCCCCTCTGCGAGCGCGGGGCCTGTGCGCGCGTGCTCGACCGATTCGAGCCGGACGGGGAAGGCCGTCAGCGCCAGGTAGACGACCGAGCAGACGGCCGCGCCGCGCAGGAAGCCGAAGCCGGCGCCGAGCGCGCGGTCGAACCACTCGAGCCTCGCGCGTCTCAAGCCCGCGCGCGCCGACTCGCCGAGGATGAAGCCGCCCGCCAGCGCGACACCCACCATCAGGAGGAAGCCGGCGGCGTGCGCCGCCTCGGGTGACTCGACCAGGCCGAAGCCGCGCAGGAAGCCGCCAGCCGCCTGGTAGGTGTAAGTGGCCACGACGAACCCGGCCGCGAGCCCCAGGCCGGTGATGAGCGCGCGCACGAACCCGCGCAGCGCGCCGGCGGCCACCGACGCGCCGACGATGGCGAGCACGAACAGGTCGAACACAGTCATCCGCGGCTTCCGGCGGTCGGGCTTACTGTCAGAGTTCCTTGCCGGTGAGCAACCGGTAGGCTTCGAGGTAGCGGTCGGTCGTGGCGGCGGCGACCTCCGGGGGGAGCGGCGGCGCGGGCGGCCGCTTGTCCCAGTCGAGCGTTTCGAGGTAGTCGCGCACGAACTGCTTGTCGAAGGAGGGCTGCGAGTGCCCCGGCTCATAGGCCTCCGCCGGCCAGAAGCGTGACGAGTCGGGCGTCAGCGCCTCGTCGATGAGCAGGATTTGGCCCTCGGGGTCGAGCCCGAACTCGAACTTGGTGTCGGCGATGATGATGCCGCGGCCGCGCGCGTAGGCTTCGGCCTCGTGGTAGAGCGCGAGCGAGATGTGGCTCAGGCGCGCGGTCGTCTCCCCGCCGAGGATGTCGCTCATGCGCGCCTCGCTGATGTTCTCGTCGTGCCCCTCTTCGGCTTTGGTCGCGGGCGTGAAGATCGGCTCGGGGAGTTTGGCCGACTCGCGCAGACCTTCGGGCAGGCGGTGGCCGCAGACCTCGCCCGTGGCGAGATAGTCCTTCCAACCGGACCCCGCCAGGTAGCCGCGCACGACGCACTCGACGGGGAAGACCTCCGTCCGCCGCACGAGCATCGAGCGCCCGCGCAGGATGTCGGCGGAGGCGCGCACCGCTTCGGGCATCCGCTCGACTTCGGTGGTGCCGAGGTGGTTCGGGACGATGTGCGCGAGGCGGCCGAACCAGAAGCGCGAGAGCGCGGTGAGCACCTCGCCCTTGCGCTCGATCTGGGTCGGGAGGACGCAGTCGAAGGCGGAGATGCGGTCGGTGGCGACGATGAGGAGGTGGCCTTCGTCAACCTCGTAGACGTCGCGCACCTTGCCGCGCCGCGCGAGCCTGAGCCCGGGGAGGGAAGTCTCGGCGACTATTCGCGTGCCGGTCATGTCGGTGTCCAAAATGATGTCCGCGAAGGTTTGTGTGTACGAAGGAGCACCCGTGGCGAGCCGGGATTGTGCTCGCGCCCTCGGAGCTTTGTCAAGGCTGAAGCGTTTCGCGCAGGCGTCGAATCTGCGCGGCGTGGTTGTGCGCGTGGTCGGCGTAGATTCGGAGCCAGTCTTCGGCGGTGTAGCGGCCCGACTCGGAGTGCGTGCCCGCGCGCGACCAGTCGTCGTCGGTCATCCGTTCGAGGAGCTGGGCGGAGGTGGCGCGCGCGCCGCGCAGCGCGTCGAGCGCGGGGGCGATGTCGCGCTCGTTGTAGCCGAGGCGCCGTGCGTAGTCCTCCTGGTCGTAGCCCTGAATCTGCGGGTTCTCCTCGGTCAAGAGCTTGCGCAGTCGGATGGCGCTGTTCATCTCGCTGTCGGCGAGGTGCTGGACTATCTCGCGCGCGCTCCACTTGCCGGGCAGCGGGTGCTCCGAGAGCGCGGCCTCGGGGAAACCTTCGAGGCTGCGCGCGACCTCTTCGTAACCGGCCTGGTACTGCGCGATGAGCGCCTGGCGTTCTTCGTGTGTCATGCGACTCCTTACTTTGACGGGGTTCGGGCAGGATGGTGCCGCCCGCGGCGGCGTTGTTGTAAATATCACAGGCGCGGCCGTGTTGAAAGGACGCGGCTTCGGGGCGGGAAACTCCGGCTAATGTCTCGCGCCGGACAGACCCAGCGCGGCCGAAGATTATTTACTGCTTGAGTTTAGTCGGCCGGTTCGCTATAGTTCTGAATGTCCCCGGGGACGACGCCTTCAGGCGCGGCCCCGCGCGGCGCGCCGCACTGCACGCCGTCTGACCTTAACCGTTCCACGATGACCACGAAATCTGCCGCCGCCATTCCCGACGTGAAGGATACAGGTGAAGAGAAGATCGAGGCCGGGGAGCGCAAGCTCAACCTCCTCATCATCGAGGACGACGAGAAGATTCTCGAAGCCATCACCGAGTATTTTTCGCGCACCGGCTACACGGTGCAGACGGCGGAGGACGGACTCTCGGGCGTCCAGGCGGCTCTGAACGACCGCCCCGACGCCATCGTCCTTGACCTCATGCTCCCCAAGATGGACGGGCTGGCCGTCTGCCGCGAGCTGCGGGAGAAGGCGCCCTACATCCCCATCCTGATGCTGACGGCCAAGGACGACGTGGTTGACAAGGTGCTCGGGCTGGAGATGGGCGCGGACGACTACATCACCAAGCCCTTCTCCCTGCGCGAGCTCGAGGCGCGCATCAAGAGCGTGATGCGCCGCGTCCGCGCGGCCTCCCGCGCCGAGACGAGCGAAGACGCCCCCATCCTCCGGGGCCGCCTCCGCATCGACCCGGCCAAACGCGAGGTGACCGTCGGCGACCGCCAGGTCGAGCTCACCCCCAAGGAGTTCGAGCTGCTCCGGCTCTTCGCCTCCAACCCCGGCCGCGTCTTCCCGCGCAAGTACCTCCTGGAGAAGATTTGGGACTACTCCTACGAGGGCTACGACCGCACGATTGACTCGCACATCAACCGCCTGCGAGCCAAGATCGAGGACAACCCCGAGAACCCGCAGATGGTTTTGACCGTCTGGGGCATCGGTTACAAGTTCAGCGACGAACAGCGCTGAAGGACCACTCCCGAAGGGGGCCGCCAGAGCCTCCGTCAAAATGGGCGACGAGCGAACGCCCCGCTCGCGACCCTCGAACCCGTTAGACTCCGTTACGTCTCACCCGCCGCCGGACGCAATCCACGCGCCCGCCAGAGTGACAACCATGAACAAGGAATCCACCGGACACGACTTTGTCGCGCGCAAGCGCGCGGGCGGCCGCGGGCTCGCCAAGCTCTTCGTGCGCCTCGTCCTGATTGCCGCCGCCGGGGCGTCGCTCGCCACCTTCCTGCGAAACGACCCGCACGCGCAGCAGCGCTTCAAGGAGCCGCCCGTCAGGGTGACGGGTGTGAGCACTTCGGGCAACACCGTCTCCATCACGGCCGACGGCCCGCTGGGCCGCGCGCAGACGTGGCAGGACGACGAAGGCTTCCACGTCGTGCTCGTCAACGGCGAGGCGCCGGCGGGCGCGGGCGGCGGCGCCAAGGTGCGGCGCGTCGGCAACTCCGTGGAGCTGGTCGTCCCCGTCAGGCGCGGCGCGAGCGTGACGGTGCAGCCGCGCGGCAACAGCCTCGACCTCGTCATCACGGGCGGCACGGGCGCGCTCACCGTCGAGAACTTCCCCGTCGAGCAGCCACAGCAGCGGCAGGGCCGCCGTGAGCGCGCGCGGGCGGGTGAGTCGGCCGCGTCTCAGGAGGCGTCGGCCGACGCTGTGCTCGGACGCGTCGGGCAGCCGCGCGCCGGGTCGAAGCGCCGCGAGTCAGAGGCGCAGGAGGCGGCGCAGGCCGCCGCCGCCCAGCCCGCCGCCGCCCAGCCCGCGCAGCAGCAACAGTCGGCGGAGCCGCCCGCGCCGCAGGCCGGGCCCGCGCCGGCGCAGGAAGTCACTACCTTGGGCCCCGCGCCCGCCGAACAGTCTCCGACGCAGGAGTCGCTCAGTCCCATCGTCGCGCAGCCCGCCGCCGCGAGAGTTGATAAGGCGAAGGGCTTCGACCTGCTCTCGTTCGTCACGTCGATGCCGTCTCTCGTCGTGCTCGTCGTCGTCGCGCTGGCGGGCGCGGCCCTGATGGTCGTCCGCCGCAGGCGCGAGGGCGCGGGCGAGGCCGCATCCGAGCCGGCCGTCAAACGCGCCGCCGCTTCCGAAGCGCGCAAAGAGGAGAAGTCCGCCAAGTCCTTCGAGCAGTTCAAGGGCGACCGCAGACAGTCCGAGATCGCCGTCCCGTTCGACCGGCGCAAGTCGGGCCGCGGGGCCGAGGACGAGGCGACGCGACGCTCGCGCGAGCTGGCGGCGGGGGGCGGCCCCGAAGCACAGTCGGCGCGCACGTCCGAGTCGAAGTCGCAGACGGCCGCGCCGGCGGTCATGTTCGGCTCGTACCGCATCGACCAGGAGGTCGCCAGCCTCGTGCAGGGCGGCCCGCACAGCACCGAAGTCCTCAGCTCGCGCGCGCCCGACGACCGGCGTGCCGTCGAGACCTCTCTGCTCAAGGCGCTGCGCGCGCCCGAGACCGACGGGGACGGCCGCCGCCGCGCGCGCACCGCGCTCGAAGACTACGGCTTCGTCGCGCGCTCCTGCGCGTCGCTCCTGCTCGGCACCGAGACGTTCGAGCGCGTGAGCGCCGCGCGCGCCCTCGGCGACATGAAGAGCGCGCAGGCGCTCCCGTTCCTGACCGAGGCGCTCTACGACCACGACCCGGTCGTCCGCACCGAGTGCGTCCAGAGCCTGGGCGCGTTGGGTCTGCCGTCGGCCATCGGCGCGCTGCTCGACGTCGCGCGCCGCCACCAGGACGTGGCCGCCGCCGTGCTCGGCCCGGCGCTCACGGCCTGCTCGGTCGAGTCGCTCGCGCTGAACTGGGAATCGCCCGCGGCCAGCCGCGCCTTCGTCGACGCGTCGGAGCCGGAGGGTCGCGCCGAGGACGTGCGCACCATCGTCCCCGTCGTCGAAGGCTACGAGGAGCTTCCCGAGTCGGCCGAAGACGAGGCGCTGAGCGCCGCGCTCGTCCGGCTCGAAAGCACGGACGCCGAGGCGCGCGCGACCGCCGCGCGCCAGCTCGCGCAGTTCCAGGTGCGTCTCGCCGTCAGGGCGCTCGCGGCCTCGGCCGCGAAGGACGATGAGCCGGCCGTTCGTTCGGCGGCGGTCACGAGCCTCGGGCTCATCAACCACGAGTCGGTCTTCGGCCAGGTCATCGTCGCCCTGGCCGACGAGGCGCGCGAAGTCCGCGCGGCGGCCGCGCGCGCCATCTCGCGTCTGAGCTTCGACCGCGCCGACGCTTACGTCCGGCTCGTCGAAACCTCCGACGCGCGCACGCTGCGCGACGTGGCGTGCGCCTGCGTCAAGGCGGGTCTGGCGGCGCAGGCCGTCGGCCGCCTGACGAGCGAAGACCGGCGGCAGGCTTACGAGGCTTTCTCGCTGCTCGCGCTCTGCGTGAGCGGCGGCGAGACGCAGCCGCTCGTCGAAGCCGTCGAGGCGCACCAGAGCATAGACACGCGCCTGACCTGCATCCAGCTCCTCAGCGACTCGCGCGCCGAGGAAGTCCGCGAGCAGTTGAGGCGCCTGTCGGCCGACGGGGCCATGCCCGAGCGCGTGCGCGACTCGATTCTCGAGACGGTCGGGCGCGCCCCGGCGCCGGTGCCGGTCGAGGTCGCTTGAGCCGGCGCGGGGCAAATGATTGGGTGACAACCGGGACGCGCTATTGCATAATGGCGCCGCTGCACAAAGGCGCCGCCCGCGATACGTTTCCCGAGACACTGCGATGCCCCTGAAGTCTTGCTCACCAATGCTTAGAACAACCCGAACCACATTGCTCGCGGCGCTCGTCGCGGCGCTGGCGCTCTCGGCCCTCGTCTTCTCCGCCGGGGCCGGCGCGCAGCGCGGCGGCTCGACACGGCAGGAGAACCAGAACACGGGCGGAGGCCAGAAGAAGCGCGTCTTCGTCGGCCGGGGCAGCGACACGCGGCAAGGCTCGCGCGTGACCATCACGGCCGACGACACGCTCAAGGACTACTCGGCCTACCGCAGCGGCGACCGCTTCTACGTGGTGTTGCCGAAGTCGGCGGCCGGGGCGGCGGCGCGCGGGGGCTCGGGGCGCGGCTACTCGGACATGCAGGTGCAGCAGCGCGGCGACTCGGTCGTGCTCAGCTACCGCGTCCAGCCCGGCGCGAAGCCGCGCGTCGAGCAGAAGTTCAACCGCCTCGACGTGGTCTTCGACGTGCCCGAAGGCGGGCAGCAGCAACAGCAGCAACAGGCATCCACGGGCGAGGCGGGCCGCAGCCAGCCGCCGCCGGCCGAGACCCGGAACCAGCCGCCCGCCAGGCAGCAGAATCAGACGGCCGCCACACCCCCGAATACGAACCCCAACAACGCCGCCGAAAGGGCCGCCGCTGAAAGGGCCGCCGCAGCCGCGAGGGGCGCCGAAGCCGCGAGGGCGCAGGCCGCGAACAACGCCGCGCCGGTCGTGACGACCCCGCCGGCACTGACGGCCGAGCCGACCGCGACCTCCGCAGACCCGAACGCGCAGCCCGGCGCGACGCCTTCGGCCGCTCTGCCGCAGGAGGGCGCCAGTCCGTCGAACGTCCCGGCCGAGCCGCAGGTCGCTGAGGCGCAGCCGCCCGCGTCAACCGCGCCCGTCTCTATCACGAAGCCCGCGACGGCGCCCGACGCGACCGGCGCGTCTCTCGGCGCGTTCCTGCTCCGCAACTGGGCTTTGACGCTCATCATCGCGTTGGTCGTCGTCGGCCTCGGGCTCGTCGTCGCCGCGCGCCGCACAACGACCGCCACGCAAGAGCCGGCCGGCGGCGCTGACGCCGAAGGCGTCGTCGCCGCCGACGAGTCGAGCGCGACACGCGCACGCGAGGCCGCCGCCGCCGCGCTCAAGCAGGCGTCCGCCACGTCGGAAGCCTCCATCCCCGCGAAGGCGTCCGTCCCGGCCGCCACACCCGTCCCCGCGAAGGCGTCCGTCCCGGCCGAAGCGCCCGTCCCGGCTGAGGCCGCGACGGCCGAGGCTTCCGTCGTCGCCGAGGCGTCCGCCCCCGCGGAGACTTCGACGCACGACGCCGCCGAAGTGGCGGACGTTGACGCGACAACGCTCGCGGCGGCCACGGCGTTGGCCGGCGGCGCGGCCGTGTCGAAGCCACGCAAGCTGTCGCGCAAGGAGGCGCGGCAGGAGGGGAAGAGGAAGAAGAAGGGCGCGCGCGCCGACAGCCCCGCCGCGGCCGAAGAGCCTCTGACCGCCACGCCCGCCGCTCGGGAGCCTGTCGCCGAGGAGACGGCGGTAGAAGAGCTTGTCGTCGAAGAGACATTAGTCGAGACTCCCGCCGTCGAAGAGTCGTCGGTTGAGGAGACAGCGGTTGAAGAGCCGTCGGCCGCAGAGACGGCCGCCGCGTTTGAGGAAATCACGCCGGCGGTGCCGGCCGAGGAGCCCGCGCCGTCCGAGCAGACCGTGGAGGCACCCGCGTTCGTCGAGTCTTCGGTCGAAGAGGTCGCGGAGGTTTCCGTCGCGCCCGGGGCCGAGGCCTTCGAGCAGCCCGGAGTCGCCGCCGCCGAAACCTCTCTCGAAATTGCCGAGGAGGCGACCGTCGAGACCGAACCCGCGCCGGCTCCGACCGGGATAGTCTCCGCCGTTTCGGAGGCGTCCGAGCCTGAAGCGGTGGAGCCGGAAGTCACCGAGCCCGCCGAGTCAAAGGCGCTGGCCCCGGCCGCAGAGTTCGAGCCGGCCGTCGCGCCCGAGTCCGAGAGGGTTCAGGCGGCGACGCGCGCGTTGCTCGAAGGCACCTATTACGACCGCTCGATCATCGCCACGCGCGACTCCTTCTCGCGGCAGATGATCGCCGCCGAGCTTCTCTCGGCGCTCGCCGGTCGGAACCAGCCCAGGCGCGAGCGCGCCGGCGCGGCCTTCGTCGAGCAGGGTTACTTCGACGAGACCGCGCGCGATCTGCGCGAGGCCGACGCGCCGGCCGAGCGAGCAGCCGCCGCCCGCTCGCTCGCGCTCCTCGGCTCCCGCTCCGCCACGCCGCACCTCATCGCGGCGCTCGAAGACCGCGCGCGGACGAAGGCGAAGCGACGCTCGTCGCCGAAGCCCCCGCGCCCGACGAGCCGATGGACTCCTTCGTCGCCGACCTGACCGAGGAGTTGAACGCCGCCGCCGAGACTCACAGCTTCGAGACGGCCGTCTCCGAGCCGGAGGCCGTCTCCGAGTCGGGCCTCGAACCCTTCGTTGACACGGACGAATACGCGGTCGAAGTTTCCCGGCCCGCCGCCCAGTCCGCGCAGGCCACGCTCTTCGACGAAGGCGCGGCCGAAGAGTCCACGCGCGAGGTCGCTCCGTCCCGTCCCGCCGCGTCCGCCGCGCCCGAGTCGTCGGCCCCCGAAGCGGCCGCCGGCGAGTGGTTCGACCTCGACGTGCGCGGACTGAGCGAAGAGCCGCGCGCCGCGACCATCGGGCCGGCGCCCGCCCCGCAAGTGCATGAGCACGGCTTCGAGCGTTCCTCGGGCGAGATATTCACGAAGCAACCCGAGACGGACGCGGGCAGTGGCGCCGCTCCCGCGCCGCCCTCCTTCGACGACGCGCGCGCCGGGTTGACGCGCGACGTGGAGGCCTACGGAGCGCGCACGTCGGACAGCGAAGCGGCCGCCCCGGTCTCTCCGGCCGAGAAGGGGCTCGCGGCCTTCGACGAGCACTCGACCGTGCCGGCCTCGATCCAGCAGCGCCTCTCAAGCCAGGACGCGGGCGAGCGCGCCGCAGCCATCATCGAGCTGTCACGGGTGGACACTGACGAAGCCTTCCAGCAGATCTGCGCGGGCTTCGACGACGGCTCGAAGGAGGTGCGCGGGGCCGCCGCGCGCGCCCTCTACGACCTGCGCGCCGACCGCGCCGAGTCGTTCACGCGCGCGCTGCGCGAGGCGGACCCCGAGCGCCGGCGCCAGATAGGCGCGGCCATCTCTTCGTCGGGACTCGCCGGCGAGTCCATCTCGCAGCTCACGGGCGAGAGCCGCGAGAAGACCTACGAGGCTTTCTCCCTGCTCTTCCTGATGGCGAAGGCCGGCGAGGTGCAGCCGCTCGTGCGTGCCATCGAGGGGCACCCGAACAACGAGGTGCGGCTCGCCGTCGTCAAGCTGCTCGCGCTCTCGGGGCAGAAGGAGATTCTGCCGGCCTTCCGCCGCCTCGCGGTGCGCGGCTCGCTCCCGACCGAAGTGCGCTCGGCCGTGATGGAGGCCATCTACCAGATCAGCAGCAGCCAGCCCACGCACGCATAAACGGCCGTGAACCGTGAACCGTAAACCGTGACGAGAAGAAGACAGCCTCTTCTTCTCGTCACGGTTTACGGTTCACGGTTCACGGTTTACTATTGAAGGGCAATGCCTTTCAAACTCCGCTCCGAATTTCAGCCGCAGGGCGACCAGCCCGCCGCCATCGAGGCCCTCGTCCGGGGACTGGACGAGGGCGCCAAAGACCAGGTGCTGCTCGGCATCACCGGCTCGGGCAAGACCTTCTCCATCGCCTCGGTCATCGAGCGCACGCAGCGCACGACGCTCGTCATCGCCCACAACAAGACGCTCGCCGCGCAGCTCTACCAGGAGTTCAAGTCCTTCTTCCCCGAGAACTCGGTCGAGTACTTCGTCTCCTACTACGACTACTACCAGCCCGAGGCTTACGTCCCGGCCTCCGACACGTACATCGAGAAGGAGGCGACGATCAACGAGGAGATAGACCGCCTGCGGCTCTCGGCCACCCGCGCGCTCTTCGAGCGGCGCGACGTGGTCGTCGTCGCCTCGGTCTCGTGCATCTACGGCCTCGGCGACCCGGACGCCTACTACAACATGATCGTCTTCGTCGAGCCGGGGATGAAGACGACGCGCGAGCAGCTCCTCCAGCGCCTCGTCGAGTTGCAGTACGAGCGCTCCGACGTCGAGTTCGACCGCGGCAGCTTCCGGGTGCGCGGCGACACGGTCGAGGTCTACCCCTCGTATCAGGACCAGGCGTACCGCATCGAGCTGTGGGGCGACGAGGTGGACTCGGTCTCGACCATCGACCCGCTGCTCGGCGAGGTGCTTGAGAAGCACACGTCGCGGCTGCCCATCTACCCGAAGACGCACTACGTGATGCCGAAGTCCACGGTCAAGCGCGCCATCAAGACCATCCGCGACGAGCTGGAGTGGTGGGAGCCGCAGCTCGTCCGCGAGGGCAAGCTCGTCGAGGCGCAGCGCCTGCACCAGCGGACGATGTACGACCTCGAAATGATCAAGGAGATGGGCTTCTGCCGCGGCATCGAGAACTACTCGCGCCACCTGACGGCCAAGCCGCCGGGCTCGCCGCCGCCGACGCTCCTCGACTACCTGCCCGAGAACTCGATGGTCGTCATCGACGAGTCGCACCAGACCGTCCCGCAGATTCGCGGCATGTTCAACGGCGACCAGTCGCGCAAGCGCACGCTCGTCGAGTACGGCTTCCGCCTGCCCTCGGCGATGGACAACCGGCCCCTGAATTTCGAGGAGTTCGAGGCGCGCGTCGGCCAGACCATCTACGTCTCGGCGACGCCCGGCCCCTACGAGCTGACGCGGACGGGCGGCGAGGTCGTCGAGCAGATCATCCGGCCGACGGGGCTCACCGACCCGCCCGTGGAAATCCGCCCCGTCAAGGGGCAGATCGACGACCTGCTCGGCGAGTGCCGCACGCGCGCCGAGCAGGGCGAGCGCGTCCTCGTCACCACGCTGACGAAGAAGATGGCCGAAGACCTGACCGAGTACTTCGCCGAGGTGGGGGTGCGCGTCCGCTACCTGCACTCGGACATCGAGACGCTGGAGCGCATACGGATACTTCGCGACCTGCGGCGCGGCGAGTTCGACGTGCTCGTCGGCATCAACCTCCTGCGCGAGGGGCTCGACCTCCCGGAGGTCTCGCTCGTCGCCATCCTCGACGCCGACAAGGAGGGCTTCCTCCGCTCGGAGTCCTCGCTCATCCAGACGATGGGGCGCGCCGCCAGAAACGCCAACGGGACGGCCATCCTCTACGCCGACAAGGTGACCGACTCGATGAAGCGGGCCGTCGGCGAGACCGAGCGCCGCCGCACCATCCAGGAGGAGTACAACCGCGAGCACGGCATCACCCCGCAGACCATCGTCAAGTCCATCGAGTCAACCCTCGTCACGGCCTACGAGGCCGACTACTTCAAGGTGCCGCTCGAACTCGACTCCATCGACGACTACACGGCCGCCAACATCGAGGCCACCATCTCGCGCCTCGAACACGAGATGCGCGCCGCCGCCAAGAATCTCGAATTCGAGCGCGCCGCCGAACTCCGCGACCGCATCAAGTACCTCCGCGACCGCGAGCTGACGCTGACCTGAGCAGGGAAGAGTGCCGTGACCCATATTCTCGAAACCGAAAGGCTGGCGCTGCGCGAGTGGACGCCGGAGGACGCCGACGCCCTGTTCGTCATGTTGGGCGACGCGGAGGTGATGCGGTACGTGGATGTCGGCAAGCCGTGGGAGGGCGTCGAGCGCGCGCGCGAGTGGGCCGAAAAGCTGAACGTGAGTTACAGGACGCGCGGCTTCAGCCGCTGGGCGGTCGTGGAGAAGGAGAGCGGGCTCGCGGTCGGCAGTTGCGGGTTCGTGCCGCTGCCGTGGTCGGGCGAGATAGACTTCGGCTACATGTTCAGGCGCGACCGCTGGGGCAGGGGTTACGCGAGCGAGATCACGCCGGCGGTGCTCCGCCACGGCTTCGAGCGCTATGGCTTCGCGGAGGTCGTCGCCAGCATCGCGCCCGAGAACGCGGCCTCGCGCCGCGTGCTGGAGAAGATAGGCTTCGTCTACCGCGGCAACGAGGTCATGCAGGGCGAGGAGGAGGAGTCGGAGATATACGTCGCGGTCAACCCGGCGGCCGCCGCGACGCAATCCGCGGGGGCGGAGAAGTAGACACGTTGCTCACACGATGCTGATTAAATCCGAGCAGGACGAGATTCAATCCTTCCTCGCCGACGCGAGCAACACGGCGGGCGGGCGGGCCGAGCGCGTACACTTCCCCGAAAATTCCGAGGAGGTCGCCCGCGCCCTCGCCGAGGCCGCCGGCGCGGGCACGCCGGTCACGGTCGCGGGCGCGGGCACAGGCATCGTCGGCGGGCGCGTGCCCAACGGCGGCGTCGTCTTCTCGACCGCGAGGCTCGACCGCGTGGGCGAGTTCGTCCGCGAGACTTTGGCCGGCGGTTGGGCGACCGCCGGCGCGGGCGTCGTCCTCTCGGACTTTCAGCGCGAGGCGCGCGCGCGCGGACTGCTCTACCCGCCCGACCCGACCGAGGGGAGTTGTTACCTCGGCGGCACGGTGGCGACCAACGCCTCGGGCGCGCGCACGTTCAAGTACGGCCCGACCCGGCACTACGTCCGCGCGCTCAGGGTCGCGCTCACCACGGGCGACCTGCTCGAACTGCGGCGCGGGCGTCTGTTCGCCGGCGCTGACGGCAAAGTACGTCTCCCGTTAGCCGGCGGCCGGAGCATCGAGACGCGTCTGCCGACCTACACGATGCCCGCGACGCGCAAGCACGCCGCCGGCTACTTCACGCGGCCGGGCATGGACTTGATAGACCTCTTCGTCGGCAGCGAGGGCACGCTCGGCGTCGTCACAGAGGTCGAGCTAACGCTGCTGCCGCAGCCGGAAGGCGTGCTCGCCGGCGTCGTCTTCTTCAGGGCGGAGGAACAGCTTCTCGCCTTCGTCCGCGAGGCGCGCGAGCGCTCTCTGAAGTTACGCGCCGCCTCTCCAAACGGCGGCGCGCCGCCGCCGGCCGAAGCCGTGTTCGACGCGCGCGCTCTCGAATACTTCGACGCGGAGGCTCTGAACTTCCTGCGAGAGCGCTACCCGCTGGTGCCGCTCGGCGCGGCGGGCGCGGTCTTCTTCGAGCAGGAGACGACCGCGGGGACTGAAGAGGCGCTGATGGGCGCGTGGCTGGAACTCTGCGAGCGGCACGACGCGCTCGCCGACGAGTCGTGGTTCGGCACCAACGAGGCGGACCGCGCCGAGATGCGCGCCTTCCGCCACGCGCTGCCCGTGATGGTCAACGAGTGGCTGGCGCGGCGCGGGCAGCGCAAGGTCTCGACCGACATGGCCGTCCCCGACGAGGCGTTCCCCGAGATGCTCCGCTTCTACAAGGAGACGCTGCGCGCGGGGCGGCTCAAGTACGTCATCTTCGGCCACATCGGCGACAACCACGTCCACGTCAACATCCTCCCGCGCGACGACGCCGAACAGGCGGCCGCCCGCGAGACCTACGGCCGCTTCGTCGAGCGCGCCGTCTCTTTGGGCGGCACCATTTCGGCCGAGCACGGCGTCGGGAAGATAAAGCGCGAGTACCTGCGCGCGCTCTACGGCGAGCGGGCCTTGCGCGAGATGGCGGAGCTGAAGCGCGCCTTCGACCCGGCCTGCGTCCTCGGGCGCGGCAACGTCTTCCCGGAAGAGTTCCTGCCCGCGCCGGGCGGAGGCCGGGGCGTATGACCCTCGTCGCGGACAAAGACATGCCCCCGTGGGTGGACTCGGGCGACGCGCCCGTCCTGCTCTACGACGGCGTGTGCGGCTTCTGCAACAAGTCCGTGCAGGTGGTCATCGACCACGACCGGCGCGGCGCGATGCGCTTCGCCGCTCTCCAGAGCGCCTACGGCCAGCGGATGGCCGAGCGCCACCCTGAGCTGCGCGGCACGGACTCGGTCGTCTACGTCGAGCGCGCCGACGAAGGCGAGCGCGTCTACGTCCGCTCGGACGCCGCGCTGAAGGTCGCGGCGTACCTCGGCGGCCCGTGGAAAATCTTTCTGGCGGCGAAGGTGTTGCCGCGGGGCCTGCGCGACTACTTCTACGACCTCTTCGCGCGCAACCGTTACAGGCTCTTCGGCAAGTACGACACCTGCCTGCTCCCGCCGCCCGAAGTTAGGGCACGTTTTCTCGACGTGTGAGCCGTTCGCCGGACTGATCAATGCCAATGACGTTTCGCTTCAACACAGCCGGGGAGTCGCACGGGCGCGCGCTGGTCGCGATAGTCGAGGGTCTGCCCGCCGGGCTCCCCGTCGATACTGAAATCATCAACCGCGAGCTCGAGCGGCGGCAGTGGGGCTACGGGCGCGGCGGGCGGATGAAGATTGAGCGCGACCGCGCGGAGATTCTGAGCGGCGTGCGCCACGGCCGCACGCTCGGCTCGCCCGTCGCCCTGCAGATAGAGAACAAGGACTGGAAGAACTGGACGGGCGTGATGTCGGCCGAGCCCGTGTCCCCGGAGGACGTGCCCGAGGAGAAGATGCGGCGCGTGCGCCGCCCCCGCCCCGGCCACGCGGATTTGGCCGGCGGGCTCAAGTACGGCGCGCGCGACATGCGCGACATCCTCGAACGCGCCTCGGCGCGCGAGACGGCGGCGCGCGTGGCCTGCGGCGCGCTCGCGCGCCAACTGCTCTCGCAGTTCCGTATAGAGATTCGCAGCCACGTCGTGCAGCTCGGCGGCGTCCCCGCCGCCCCGCTCGAAGTCGGGTGGGAGAGTATTGTGTCCATCCCCGAGGACGCGCCGCTGCGCTGCGCGGACGAGGCGGCGCAAGACCGGATGGTCGCGCTCGTGGACGAGAAGCGGCGCGAGGGCGACACGCTCGGCGGCGTCTTCGAGGTCGTCGCGCGAGGGCTGGTCGCGGGGCTCGGCTCGCACACTTCGTGGGAGACGAAGCTCGACGGGCGGCTCGCGCGCGCTCTGATGTCGGTGCCGGCGGTCAAGGCCGTCTCTATCGGCGCGGGCGTCGAGGCGGCCTCCTTGCCGGGCTCGCAGGTCCACGACGAGATAGGCTACGACCCGTCGGCGCGCGCCTTCACGCGGCCGACGAACCGCGCCGGCGGACTCGAAGGCGGCATCACCAACGGCGAGGAGCTGCGCGTGCGCGGCTTCCTCAAACCCATCTCGACGCTCCGCCGGGCGCTCCGCTCGGTTGACATCGAGACGAAGGAGGAGCAGTCGGCGGCCTTCGAGCGCTCGGACGTGACGGCGGTGCCCGCGGCCGGCGTCATCGGCGAGGCGATGGTCGCGCTCACGCTCGCCGAGGCGATGCGCGAGAAGTTCGGCGGCGACCACCTCGAAGAGATGCGGCGCAACTTCGACGCGTACGTCGGGCAGATGCGGGAGTATTGAAGTAGCCAGTAGACAGTAGCCAGTAGCGCTCCGCTCCGCGGTCGCTGACACTAAAACGCTAAGGGCGACTGCCGGAGGGTTTTTCTACTGACTACTGACTACTGACTACTGATTCATGAGCCTCTCCGACATCGAGCAGATTCTGACGCGGCTCTCGGCGGACGAGACGTTGCGGGCGCGGTTCGTCGAGAACCCTTTCGCGCTCGCGCGCGAGCTGGGGCTGTCGGCGACGGGGGCGCGGCAGCTCAGGCGCGAGGCCGCCGCGCGCTTCGACTCGTTCGCCGCCACGCCGCGCGAGCGCCGCTTCGTGCAGGTCAACAAGCTGCTCCCGCTGACGCACCGCGTGCTGCGCGACCGCTTCACGCGCTACTTCGACCGCTACGTCGTCGAGCACGGCGCGCCGGCCTTCGCGCACCTGTTCGGCGACGTGCTGCACTTCGCCGAGTACCTTGAGGCGAAGCTGAAGGAAGACTACCTCGGGTCGGGCTGGACGCTCGACCTGCTGCGCTTCGAGAAGGCGCGGGTGAAGGCGGCCGACCCGCGACGCCGCCTCGTCGTCGCCTACTTCCGCCACGACATCAGCCGCCTCGTGCGCGGCGTCGCGCGCAAGGACAGGGAGGCGTTGCTTGAGGTGGTCGTCCGCCGCTCGGTCGCCTTCTGGTGGCGCCGCCGCCCGCACGAGCCGATTCGCTACGCGGCCTTTGCCGCGCCCAGACTCCGGCGCGGGTGAGGGGGGAGGGAACCCGACATGAACCAACAAGAGAAGCTCCAGGTCACGCTCGAAGGCGGCGTCAAGCGCATCACCTTCAACAACCCCGCGCGGCGCAACGCCGTCGACTTCGGGATGTTCGAGGCGTTCGCGCGCGCCGTCGAAGAGTCGGCGACGGACGAGAGCCGCGTCGTCGTCATCACGGGCGCGGGCGACGCGTTCTGCTCCGGGCTCGACCTCGGCTCCATCAGCCCGTCCGAGCTGGCCGCCATGGACGTGGCGGCCAGCGTGCGCGAGCTGATCAACCCGCCGGTCCGCATGATGCGCGAGTCGCCGAAGCCCTTCGTCGCGCGCGTCGCGGGCCCGGCCGTCGGCATCGGCTTCAGCTACGTGCTCGCCTCCGACTTCGTCGTCGCCTCCGACGACGCGACCTTCAGCCAGAGCTTCGTCCGCGTCGGGCTGATGCCGGACGGCGGCGCGACGCACCTGCTGCCCGCCCGCGTCGGCCGCGCTAAAGCCTTCGAGCTGATGGCGACGGGCGAGGCGATTACGGCGCGCGACGCGCAGCGCCTCGGTATCGTGGGGCTCGTCGTGCCGCGCGAGGGTCTGGACGCCGCGGTCGAAGAGGTCGCCGCCCGGCTCGCCTCAGCGCCGCAGCCGTCGCTCGCGCGCATCAAGGCCGCGCTCAACCTCTCAGAGCGCGCCGGCCTCGACGCCGCGCTCGACTTCGAGGCTAGGGGTCAGGCCGAGTGCTTCGCCTCCGCAGACTTCGTCGAAGGCGTCACCGCCTTCATGCAGAAGCGCGCGCCGCGGTTCGGGAGGGGGAGGGGCTGAGGGGCGTCGCCAGCGAATGAGCGGTACAACCGCAAGCCGGCCGGGCGCCTCTAAACTGGCTGTTCGTCGGCTTAAAATCTTTGTAGTAAACTGAGCCGGGCGGCCACGCCGCCGCCGGTTCCGGTAGCACTCGGCAGGTCAGGTTCTGAAGATGGCACTACTCGACATTGTTAAGTACGGCGACCCGGTGTTGGAGACGCCGGGCGAGCCGGTGACCGAGTTCGACGCGAAGCTCAAGCGGCTGGTGTCGGACATGTTCGAGACGATGTACGCGGCGCGCGGCGTGGGGCTGGCGGCGCCGCAGGTCGGCGTCTCGAAGCGTCTGTTCGTGATGGACTGCTCGGGCGGGGGTGACCCGGAGGCGCGCGTCGCGCTCGTCAACCCCGTCGTCTTGAGAGTCGAGGGCGACCAGACCGGCGACGAGGGCTGCCTCTCGTTCCCCGGCGTCTTCTTCGCCGTCAAGCGTTCCTTGCGGGCGGTCGTCCGCGCGCAGGACCTGAACGGCGAGGAGTTCGAGTTCGACGGCCTCGAGCTTGAGGCGCGCTGCATGCTCCACGAGACCGACCACTGCGACGGCGTCGTCTTCATCGACCGCACCACGCCGCTCAAGCGCGAGCTGGTCAGGCGCAAGATAAAGCGCCTCCAGAAGCAGGGGCGCTGGGTCTAAGTTAGCCGACGATGTAGAAAAGCGGGTTGACGGGGGCGGCCTGCCCCCGTCAACCCGCTTTCCGCATTCGGACGCGCTCGCGGTGCTTTTTTGTGTGTGATAGCATGTAGGAAATTTCCACCAAACTAACAGCAATCATTTCTTCGGAGCGAGGAGAAAGTTTATGCAGCAGTTGAAGCACGACGAGTTCCGCAACGAGCCGTTCACGGACTTCTCGAAGGAGGAGAACGCGCGCGCGATGCGCGAGGCGCTGGCGCGGGTGCAGTCCGAGCTGGGGCGCGAGTACCCGCTCGTCATCGGCGGCGAGCGCGTCGAGACCGGCGACATCCTTGAGAGCCGTAACCCGGCGAAGAAGACCGAGGTCGTCGGCCGCTTCCACAAGGCGACGAAGGAGCTGGCGTCGTCGGCCGTCGAGAAGGCGAACGAGGCTTTCCAGACCTGGCGCAACACTCTCCCGCAGCAGCGCGCCGACCTGCTCTTCCGCGTCGCCTCGCTCCTGCGCGAGCGCAAGCACTACTTCTCCGCCTGGATGATTCACGAGGTGGCCAAGTCCTGGCCCGAGGCCGACGGCGACACCGCCGAGGCCATCGACTTCCTTGAGTTCTACGCGCGCGAGATGCTGCGCTACGCCGAGGGGCAGCCGCTCACGCGCGTCGAGGGCGAAGACAACCGGCTCACCTACATCCCGCTCGGCGTCGGCGTCGTCATCCCGCCGTGGAACTTCCCGCTCGCAATCATGGCCGGGATGACCGTCGCCTCGGTCGTCACCGGCAACACGGTCGTCCTCAAGCCCTCGTCCGACGCGCCGGCCATCGCCTACAAGTTCTTCGAGCTGCTGGAAGAGGCGGGGCTGCCGCCGGGCGTCGTCAACTTCACGGTGGGCGCGGGCGGTGAGGTCGGCGATGTCGTGGTTGACCACCCGCTGACGCGCTACGTCGCCTTCACCGGGTCGAAAGAGATCGGCCTGCGCATCAACGAGCGCGCGGCCAAAGTCCACGACGGACAAATCTGGATCAAGCGCGTCGTGGCCGAGATGGGCGGCAAGGACGCCATCGTCGTCGATTCCGACACCGACTACGACGAGGCGGCCGCCGGCGTCGTCGCCTCGGCCTTCGGCTTCCAGGGGCAGAAGTGCTCGGCCTGCTCGCGCGCCATCATCGTCGGAGAGGCTTACGAGCCCGTGCTCCGGGGCATCATCGAGCGCACCGCGAAGCTCAAGGTCGGCGACCCCGAAGACCCGACGACGGGCATGAGCGCGGTCATCAACGAGAAGGCTTTCAAGACCATCAACAAGTACGTCGAGTGGGGGCAGGAGGATGGCGGACGCCTCGTCGCGGGCGGCGGCAGCGACGGCGAGCAGGGCTTCTTCATCGAGCCGACCGTCATCGCCGACGTGAAGCCCGGCGACCGCGTCGAGCAGCAGGAGATTTTCGGCCCCGTCCTCGCGTGCATCAAGGCGAGGGACTTCGACGAGGCTTTACAGATAGCCAACGGCACCGAGTACGGGCTGACCGGCGCGGTCTACACCAACGACCCCGAAAAGCTCTCGCGTGCGGCGCGCGAGTTCCACGTCGGCAACCTCTACCTCAACCGCAAGTGCACGGGCGCGCTGGTCGGCGTCCACCCCTTCGGCGGCTTCAACATGTCGGGCACCGACTCGAAGGCCGGCGGCCGCGACTACCTCGGCCTCTTCATGCAGGCCAAGGTCGTCTCCGAGAAAGTCCGCCCCGGCCAGACGAAGGCGGAGAAGAGGGACGTTATCTGATGAACCCCCGGACGGCCGTTGCCGCCGCGCTCGTCGCGGCGTCGCTCCTCTTAGCGCAGCCGACGCCGCGCGCCTCAGCTTCCGCGCAACAAACGCGTGAGGCGACGCGACGGGAGTCCGTCATCTTCCTCGTCACTAAAGACGCGGGGCAGGACGCGCAGGTCGAGCCGGTCGCGGTCATCGACGGCCGCGGCGCGCTCGCAGAGCCTCAATCGGGCACGGCGGACGACGGCGCTCCCTCAGCCTTCCTCGCGCGCCACTACCGCGCGGGCGCGAAGTACCAACTCATCTTCGGCGGCGCGGAGGCCGGCAGCCTGACGATACGCGCGGCCACGCCCGCCGAGTGCGCGCCCAACGCCGCGAGCGCCGACATCGGCCCGACGATGTCGGCGCTGCTCGGCGGCAACGTCATGGCGCTGGCGACCGACGGCGCGCACGCGCCGCGCGCGCAAGCGTCGAGGCGCGCGCCGACCGCCGCCGAGCGCTCGGCCGCCTTCGGCGTGGCGAAGCGATTCCTCACGGGGAAGCGTGTGAGCGCTTCCGCCGTCGAACGCGGCACGAAGACCCTGAACCTCACCGCGACCGACCTCGACGGCGACGGACGCGAAGAGCTGGTCGGCAGCTACGTGGTCAAGGTCGGGCTGAAAGTGAGAGACACGCTCTTCCTCGTCGCCGCGCCGCGGGGACCCGGCTTCCGCCCTGTGCTGACGAAGTATGCGCGCGTCAGGGCGAGCGAGATGATGGACCCCGCACAGATCGACAACCTCGGCGAGGGCGGGTTGGGGACGGAGCTTTACGTCGAGCAATTGGATTCGGACGGCGACGGCGTGGGCGAAGTGTTCACCCTCTCGCGCAGCTTCGAGGGCACGACCTACAGGGCCTACCGCCGCCGGCGCGGCGTCTGGCGCGCGGCGTACGAGAATTACAGCTACCGCTGCGCGTACTGAGTATGAGACTTATCTTCATGGGCACGCCCGAGTCGGCCGTCCCGACATTGAGAAAGTGCGTCGAGGAGGGGCACGAGGTCCTGGGCGTGTGGACGCAGCCGGACAGGCCGGCGGGGCGCGGCAACAGGTTGAAGGCGCCGCCGGTGAAGGGGTACGCGCTCTCGGTCGGGCTCGAAGTCCACCAGCCCGCGAAGGTTCGGACGGAGGAGGCGCTGGCCCACTTCACCGCCCGCGATTTCGACGCGGCGGTCGTCGTCGCCTACGGCCGCATCCTCCCGCCCGCGTTCCTGCGCGCGCCACGACACGGCTGCGTCAACGTCCACTTCTCTCTACTGCCTAAGTATCGCGGCGCCGCGCCGGTCAACTGGGCCATCGTGCGCGGCGAGCGCGAGACGGGCGTGACGACGATGCTGATGGACGAAGGGCTCGACACGGGGCCCGTCCTCCTACAGCGCGAGACCGCCGTCGGAGAGGGCGAGACCGCGCCGGAACTGTTGGAACGCCTGTCGCACGAGGGTGCGGAGCTTCTGGCCGAGACGCTGGCGCGCTTTGACGAGATAGAGCCGCGGGCGCAGAACGACGCGGGGGCGACGCTCGCACCCATCCTGCGGCGCGAGGACGGCGTTATCGACTGGTCGCTCGACGCCTTCCAGATCGCAGCGCGCGTGCGCGGCTTTCAGCCGTGGCCGAACGCGCACACCGTCTACCAGGGTCGCCGCCTCATCCTCTGGCGCGCCGACGCTCACGCGCGCGAGGCGGGGCCGGGCGACAAAGCGCCGCCCGGCGAGACGGCCGAGGCGCACGGGACGGTAATCGTCGCGCGCGGCGACGAGCTGCTCGTCACCAGCGGCGGGGGGACGACGCTGAGAGTCCTTGAGTTGCAGCCCGAGGGCAAGCAGCGCTTGCGCGCGCGCGACTTCGTCAACGGCTCGCGCGTGCGGCCGGGCGAGCGGCTCGGTTAAAGAAGATGGCCGGGCGCGCGCGCATCGTGAAGCGTGGGGCAAAGCCGGGCCCCGTCCGCCGCGCGCTGCGTCTGGGGCTGTTCCAGTTGCGCTTCCTGGCGCGCGTCCCGGCGCACGCCGCCGTCAACGAGTCGGTCAACGCCGCGCACGCCTCGGGCTTCCGCTCCGCCGCGCCCTTCATCAACGCCGTCCTGCGCCGCGCCACGCGCGAGCCGGAGTACGACCCGGCCGCCCTCGTAGAAGACCCGCTCGAAAGAATCGCCGTCGAGACTTCGCACCCGCCGTGGCTCATACGCCGCTGGGCCGAAGCCTTCGGCCCGGAGGAGGCCGCGAGCTTCGCGCGCGCGAACAACGACTCCGCCCCCGCCTCCTTCCGCGTCAACACCTTCAAGGCGGACCCCGAAGCGCTCGTCGAGGAGCTGCGCGCCGCCGGGCTCACGGTCTCCGCTTCGAGCGTCGCGCCGGGCGGCTGGCGTGTGGAGGGCGGCGCGGACGCCTCCGCCCTGCTGCGCCGGCTCGCCGCAGAGGGGCGCGTCTACATGCAGGACGAGGCTTCGCAACTGGTCGCGCACGTCGTCGGAGCGCGCGGGGGCGAGCGCGTGCTCGACGCGTGCGCCGCGCCGGGGAGCAAGACGACGCACGTCGCCGCGCTCGCCGGCGGGGGCTCGCTCGTCGTCGCGGGCGACCTCCACGACCACCGCCTGCGCGTCGTCGGCGAGGCGTGCGCACGTCTGTGCGCGCGCGGCGTGAGCCTCGTCGCGCTGAATGCCGAAGCGGCGCTGCCCTTCGCGGACGGGGCGTTCGAGCGCGTGCTCGTGGACGCGCCCTGCACGGGGACGGGGACGCTGCGCCACAACCCCGAGATACGCTGGCGACTCTCGCGCGAGAGCTTCGGCGGGCTGGCGGCGCTGCAGTCGCGGATACTCGCGGAGGCCGCACGCGTCGTGCGTCGCGGCGGGAGGCTCGTCTACTCCACCTGCTCGGTCGAGAGGGAAGAGAATGACGAAGTCGTCGCCGCCTTCCTCGACTCCCACCCGAACTTCAAACAGGTCGAGGCCGCCCCGGCCCCGGCCGCGCTGCTCCTCCCGAACGGAGCGGCACGCACCTGGCCGCACAGGGACGACGTGGACGGCTTTTACGTCGCGGCGCTGGAAAAGCAGCAGGCAGTAGGCAGCGGGCAGTAGGCAGTTGAAAGCCCTGCCGTCGAGAACGTTGGATTAACCTCTCAACGTCCGTCACGCGGGGCGACTGCCTACAGCTATCTGCCTACTGCCTACTGCCTTGCGACCCGCGCGGAACGGGTGTTAGACTGCGCCGGCTGTTCGGGCCGCCGTTTTGGCGGCAAATTCCCCGTCGGGCCGGTCTAGAGAGGCGTCGGAAGTTAGTGGCCTTGCGAAGCATCCTGTCGGCGTTCGGTAAACTCGGAGTCGTTGCGCTGATCGCCGTCGCTTTCGCCTTCGGCCTGCTCACGACCATCTACCTCTCGCTGCGCAGCCCCAACATCTCCGTCCCGGAGGTCGTCAACCAGTCCTACGTCGACGGCGAGAAGACGCTCTCGCAGGCCGGCCTCGACATCCGCGAGCGCGCCAAGCGCTACAAGCCGGGCGTCGAGCCGGGCCACATCCTCGACCAGTCGCCTCGCGCCGGCGAGGTCGTCAAGGCCGGGCAGACCGTCGCCGTCGTCGTCAGCCGCGCGCCCAAGGAGGGCGAGAAGCCGCCCGACGAAGAGGTCATCGAGGAGAGGCGCGAGGAGCGCGGCACGGAGGCGCTCGACCAGAACAAGAACCAGAACGCCAACCGGCGCCGGAACACCAACCGGAACTCGAACGGCAACCAGAACGCCAACGCCTCGGCCAACGCGAACTCGGGCGCGAACTCCAACGCGGGCGGGCGCAACCAGAACGCCGTCGAGGGCAACTCGGGCAACCGCAACGCCAACGCCGCGCGGCCCCAGAACCAGAACGCGAACCCCGCTCGCCCGCGGAACTCGAACCAGGGCGCGGCGAACACAAACACGCGCCCGCGCACGACCAACACCGCCCGCCCGCCGGCCTCGAACGCCAACCGGCGGCCGAATCTCTGATCCGGGCGGGCGCGCAGTATCTTTTATCCTTAAAACCGTAATCACCTGTAAGGTCATGATCGAGATCGCGCCGTCCATCCTTTCCGCCGATTTCACGCGGCTCGGCGAGCAGATCGAGGCCGCCGAGCGCGGCGGCGCGACCATCGTCCACGTGGACGTGATGGACGGTCATTTCGTGCCCAACATCACGGTCGGGCTCCCCGTAGTTCGTTCGCTGGCCCGCGCAACCCGTTTGCCACTGGACACGCATCTAATGATTTCTGACCCGGGGCTCTACGCCGAGCAGTTCGCGGAGGCGGGGGCGCGCATGGTTTCCGTGCACGTCGAGGGTCATCCACACATACACCGGACTCTGGCGTCGATTCGCAAGCAAGGGGCGAAGGCCGGGGTGGTCATCAATCCGGGGACGAGCCTCGGCGCGCTCGACGAGGTCCTGCAATTCGCGGACTACGTGCTGGTCATGTCGGTCAATCCGGGCTTCGGCGGTCAGGAGTTCATCCCGACTTCGGTGGAGAAGATCAGGCGGCTGCGCCGGATGATTGATGAGCGCGGGCTCGACGTCCGCATCGAAGTCGACGGCGGCATCGGGCGCGAGAACATCGCGACGGTCGCCGCGGCCGGCGCCGAAATCTTTGTCGCCGGGACGGCCGTCTTCGGCCAGGGCGACCCCGCCGCCTCCGTGCGCGGCCTGCTCAGCGCGGCGGCACAGTTAGTTTAGTGATAGGCGACGAGGGGTAAGTGATGAGAGAAGGCGGCCAGCCTCTCTTCTTTCTTATCACTCATCACCCATCACTCATCACGCGTTTTTTTTGGAGGTTTTGTTGATGCGTTATCGCAACCTGATTCTGTCCGTCCTGTCGGCGGCGCTGCTGCTGGGCGCGCTGCCCGCGCCCGTCGTGCGGGTCGCGGCGGCGCAGCAGTCGCAGCTCTCCCCCATGCAGCGGCTCGACGTGATGCGCTCGCGGCTCGACACGCTGCGCCGCACCCTCAACAGCGCCATCGCGGGCCTGAACGCGAAGGACAAGGGGGCGGAGGCTTCGGCCGACGACCCGCGCACGCGCCTGGGCGGGCTGGAGAAGGAGGCGTCGAAGCTGGCCGGCGAGGTCACAGACCTCCGCGGCAAGCAGGAGCGCGCCGAGCGCTACGACCCGACCGAGATCGACAAGCTCGAGGCCGCCCTCGCCGAGCTCGACACGCGGGCGCAGGCCTCGATGCGCGACACGATGCGCGAGCGCAGCGTCGCCCCCGCGTCGGCCGCCGACTCGAAGGACGACAAGAAGAAGAAGAAGGGCAGCTTCTTCGGCCGCCTGCTCGGCCGCGGCGGCGACGAGCAGTACGACGAGCTGGTCGGCACCGTCGCGCCGGGGCGCGACCGCGAGCTGTTCGTCGAGGCGACCAAGGAGGCGCGAGGCGACGCCTACGAGACCTCGCGCGCGCTCTTCAGCGTCATCATCAACACCTACCCCGACTCGGTCTACCTGCCGCTCGCCAAGCTCGCCATCGCCGACACCTTCTACCTCGAAGGGACGACGAGTGCGCTCATCCAGGCGGGTCAGGCTTACCAGGACTGGGTCACCTTCTTCCCGACGCACGCGCTCTCCGACGACGTCTGCCTCAAGATGGGTGAGGTCGAGATGCGCCGCATGGGGCTCGCCAACCGCGACATCTCGCCCGCGCGCAAGGCCGAGCAGCGGCTCAAGTTCTGCCTCCAGCAGTTCCCGCGCTCCGCGCTCCGGCCCGACATCGAGCTGCGCCTCGCCGAGGTGCAGGAGAACCTCGCCGACCACGACAAGGGCGTCGGCGACCAGTACTACAACCGTTTCTACCAGGGGCGCGCCAACAACCTGAAGGGCGCGCAGTCGCGCTACCGCGAGGTCGTCGAGAAGTACAAGAACTACACGGGGATGGCCGAAGTCCTCTTCCGCTACGCCACGACCTACATGGAGGAGGAGGAGCCCGACGAGGCCACCAAGTACTTCCAGCAGCTCGTCCGCCGTCACCCGAACAGCGAGTACGCCGAGAAGGCCAAGGAGAAGCTCGCCGCCATCGGCGCGCAGGTCCCCGAGCCCGACCAGGACGCGCTCAACCGCGAGGAGCCCAAGGGCGACGGGATGATCGGCGGCCTCATGCGCGAGTTCAGCGGCGTCGTCCACAAGACGGTCACCAAGGACGGCGTCATCATCAGCCAGTCGAAGAAGGGCAACGACATCATCCAGGCCGTGATGGAGAACGGCGGCAAGCTCCCCGACAATTACAACACGCTGCCCGTCAACCGCACCGCGCCCGCGCGCGACGTGAGGCCGCTGCCGACGGCGGCGCCCGCGCCGAAAGAGGGCGAGAAGAAGCTGACCGCCGAGCCGACGCGCCCCGGCCCGCCCGCCTCGGGCAGCGACCCGGCGCGCCCCGCCGCCACGCAGCCGACGACCCCCGCCACGCCGCCCCCCGGCAGCGGGGCGAAGCCGTAAAGAGCTTCCCGACATGGACTCCGAGAGCGCCCGGGACTTTTCAGGTAAGCCCCGGGCGCTCTTCTCTTCCGCGCGGTCGGCCGTAGTTTGCCCGGCCGGTTGAGCGGGTGCTAAAATTTTCGGCGTCCCCCAATAAAACAGACGTTCCAGACTTTCGAGCGGCGCGTCACCCGGCAAGGGCGCGCGAGGAGGCAGCAGGCTTGGCACAGACCGTCGAGGGCACGCCGCAGGGAGAGTTGGAGCGCAGGCACTCGGCGGCCGCGCGCGTCGTCTCGCTCGTCTTCATGCTCACGCTGGCGCTCTCGGCGCTCGCCCTCTTCATCGCCCCGCGACTGAAGCCGGCCGCCGACCCGGTCACCGGGCCCACGCTGCTCATCGTCATCCTCTTTTTGGCCCTCGGGTCAATCGCCTACCGCCGCACGAGATTTTCCGCCATGCGTCTTCAGGACGTGGCCGCGCTCGGCGGCGTCGGGGCGCTGCTCGACACCTTGCAGCGGACGACCGTCTACGTCGCGCTCATCGGCGGGCTCATCGCGCTGCTCGGGTTCGCCTTCGCGCTGCTCACGGCGGACGGGAAGAACATGCTTTACCCCGGCGTCATCGCCGCCGCCGTGCTGCTCTACTGTTACCCGCGCCGCGCCGCCTGGAGCGCCGTCGTCCGCGCGCTGGCGCAGGGCGACGCCGACCCGGTGCGCGCCGCGAAAGGAACAACGGTTTGAAGCCTTCTTCCCGTCCCGCGCCCCTGACGCGCACGCCCTTCCCGGCCCTCGCGCTGGCGGCGCTCTGCGCCCTCGCCGCGCCGTCCGAGGCTCAGCCCGCGCGCGACGCCCAGGCGAACCCCGCCGCGCCGACGGCCGGCGCGCAGGGCCCGGCGCAGCCTTCGACGCGCGAGCGTCGCGCGCAGGCTTACGCGAAGCTGCTCGAAGGGCAGCGCTACTTCGAGGGCATCCGCTCGGGCACGCTCACGCTCGACTCGCTGCGGAAGGCGCAGGCCGCGTTCCTGCAAGCGGCCGAGCTGGAGCCCACGCTCTCCGAGGCGCGCGCCGCGCTCGCCGAAATTCACCTGATTCTCAACGACCTCAAGCAGGCCGAAGTCGAAGGGCTCGCGGCCGTGCGCGCCAACCCCGACAGCTACGGCGCGCACCGCACGCTCGCGCGCGTCTACACGCTCCAGAGCCGGCTCGCCGAGCGCAGCCTCGACCGCGCGGCGGCCGACAAGGCCGTCGCCTCGCTGAAAGAGGTGCTCCGCGTCCACCCGAACGACGCGGAGGCTCTGGCGCTGCTCGCCGAGTTCTACGTCGTCACGAACCGCGAGAAGGAGGCCGTCGAGTCTCTGCGGAAATGGGCGACGCTGCCCGCCTCGATGGAGGGGCGCTTCTACCAGGTCGTCACGCAGGGGCGCGAGCTGAGCCCCGACTCGGCCAACGCGCGGCTCGGCGAAGTCCTCCTCGCCGCCGGGCAGACGGCCGAGGCGGTCGCCGCCATCCGCCAGGCCATCGCCATCGAGCCGAACAACCCGCGTTACATACAGCTCCTCGGCGAGGCCCTGGACGCGGTGGGCTCGGCCGACCAGGGCGTCGTCGAAGAGCTGAAGCGGCTCGTCGCGCAGAACCCCGCGAACGTCGGGGCCGCGCAGACGCTCGCCCGCGCGCAGGCGCGCACCGGCGCCGTCGACGAGGCCGTCAAGACGCTGCGCGGCTCAATCGCCGCCGTCAAGCCCGGCAACGACAACGACCGGCTCCAACTCCTCGTCCAGCTCGCGAACGTTTACCAGGAGGCGTCGCGCTTCGGAGACGCCGTCGCGGTCTACGAAGACCTCCTCAAGTCGCGCAACGTCAAGGACACGCCGCTCGCCAACGACCGCGACCGGCGCTTCGCCGTCTCGGTGCTTCTGGAGATCGCGGGGCTCCGCCAGCAGGCAGGGCAGACGCGGGAGGCGCTGGCCGCCTTCGACCGAATGCGCGCCCTGCTCCCGGACACACGGAGGAGGCGTTGGGGCTGCTCCGCCCGCGCCTGAAGGGCACCGCGGTCGACTTCGAAGAGTACCTGTTCATGTCGAGCATGTTCATCAGCGCCGGGCGGGGGGCTGAGGCGGTCGAAGCCGCGCGCAAGGCGCTGGCGCTCGCCTCGGCCGAAGAACCGGGGCAGGGCACCAACGCCCTCATCATGCTCTCGTCGGCGCAGGAGCGAGCCGGCGACACCAAAGGCGCCGAGGCCACGCTCCGCCAGGTGCTCGCAAAGGACGCCGACAACCCCACGGCGCTCAACAATCTGGGCTACTTCCTCACCGAGCACAACGAGAAGCTCCAGGAGGCGCTAGGGATGATCGAGCGCGCCGTCCGCGCCGAGCCGCAGAACCCTTCATTTCTTGATAGTCTGGGCTGGGTTTATTTCAAGCTCGGCAAACTGAAGGAGGCCGAGCGTTATCTAAGTGACGCGGCGCGCCGCAACCCGACCTCGGCTACGATTCAAGAGCACCTGGGCGACCTTTTCAAAAAGCTCGGCCAGCAGGAAAAAGCGCAAGCCTCCTGGCGCAGAGCCCTCTCTCTGGCGGCGGAAGCCGCCGACACGGCCAGAATCAAAGCCAAGTTAAACGGCGAGACTAAATGAACGGTTGATTGTCTCGCCCGTAAAGGCTAAAGTGTCCCCGCCTTCGACCGGCCGCTTCCCTGCGTCTGACGAAGTCGTTTCTCTCCTTTTAAGTCGCGAAATTCCGTCTTATTCGGGTAAGTGTTGATTCTTTTACAGGTTAACGACCGTCCGCTGTGTGTCATTTCTGTCGCGAAACTTTAAGGATTGACTACGGCCAAACGGTGTTTTACTATTGCCAACGTTGACAACTTGCCCAGTCAGGTCAACGCGTAGGCATCCTCTGGCTCAAGGGTTTTAATTTCAAGGAGTTCCCCTAATGGTTGCAAGGCGGTTCCCCCGCACTGTGCCTCTCGGAAGGGCGTCGCAGGCTTTAATATTCCTGTCTTTATTGAGTTTAACGGCCGCCCCGGCTCTCGCCAACGGCGGCAAGGGCGCGCCCAGAAGCGGCGAGCGCACGGGCGAGCGCCCCGTGGCTCGTCTCATCGGTACGGTCTACACGGGAGGCCCGGAGCGTGTCAGGGAGCGTCAGGTCGCGCGGGCCTCGGCCCCTGCGGCGGCGGCGGCCCCCTCGTACGCCACTCCGGCCGCGTCCCCGGCCACGGGCGACGAGCGGCGCGCGTTCGACCTGATTAACGCCGAGCGGCAGCGGAGGGGCGTACGCCCCCTCGCCTGGGACGGCGGTCTGACGCGCCTGGCGCGCTACCACTCGCAGAACATGGCGCGGGGCGGCTATCTCAACCACGTGGACCGCGACGGGCTCGACCTGAAGGCGCGCGCGCGTGCGCTCGGGCTCCACGGCTGGAGTACGCTCGGCGAGAACATCGCGTATAATCAGGGCTTCAACGACCCGACCGCCTTCGCCGTCGAGCGCTGGATGGTCTCGCACAAGCACCGCGAGAACGCGATGAACGGCGAGTACACGCACGCGGCCGTCGGCATCGCTCGCGCGTCGGACGGCACGTACTACTTCACGCAGGTTTTCATGAAGCGTTAGCGCCGCGGCTCAAATCGCCGCGAAAACCGGGCGGCTGGCGCTTTCTCCAGGAGGCGCCGGCCGCTCTCTGTGTTAGCAGAAAAACTCACGCTCCCTGCCTTCGCCAAGATCAACCTCGGCCTGCGCGTGCTGGGGCGCCGCCCCGACGGCCACCACGAAATCAGAACCCTCTTCCAGACGGTCACACTCCACGACACTCTGACTTTTGAGACGGCGCCCGGCGGACGCCTGGCACTCGTCTGCTCAGACCCGTCAATCCCGACCGACGAGACCAACCTCGTGCTGCGCGCGGCGACGGCGCTCCGCGAGCGTTTCGGGGTGGCGGCGGGCGCACGCGTCCGGTTGGGGAAGGTGATACCCGCCGGGGGCGGCCTGGGCGGCGGCTCGTCGGACGCGGCGGTCACGCTGGCCGCGCTGGCCGCGCTCTGGGGCGTCGAGACCCCTTGACAAAGGCAGACACGGCGGCTAACCTTTCTGTTTCGCGCGCGGAGGCCGAATTTTCCGATTCACTCTGTGATGTGTGGTCGAACGATTTCGAGGCCGTCGTGGTGAGGCTCTACCCCGAAGTCGGCCGCGCGCGCGAGGCGCTGAAGGAGGCGGGCGCGCTCCGGGTCATGCTTTCGGGCAGCGGCTCCAGCGTCTTCGGAGTTTTTGAAAGCGAGGCGGAAGCGGGGCGCGCTCGCGGCGCGCTGGGCGGCTTCGAGGGCGCCTGGAAGGTCTTCGCGTGCGCCACGCTCGCGCGCGACGAGTACCTCGCGGCGCTCGGGCGCGGCGCGGCGTCTCTCCGACCCGGCCGCGGGGCCTGAAACCGGGATTGGGGAGTCGCCAAGTGGTAAGGCACCGGTCTTTGGAACCGGCATTCGTAGGTTCGAGTCCTACCTCCCCAGCCAAACGCTGGATGTCAGATGCTGGATGTCAGATGTCAGTGCTCGCACTGACCGACATCCGACATCTGACATCCGACATCTGACTTTATGAGCACCACGGGCGGCATCAAAGTCTTCTCCGGAAACGCGAACCGGGCGCTGACTCAGGAGATTTGCAAAGACCTGAGCTGCGACCCGGGCAGCGCGACGACCGACAGGTTCTCGGACGGCGAGTTCAACTTCCAGATCACCGAGAACGTGCGCGGCGCCGACGTCTTCATCGTGCAGCCGACGTGCCCGCCGACCGACGCGCACCTGATGGAGCTGCTCGTCATGCTCGACGCCTTCCGCCGCTCTTCGGCCGAGCGCGTGACGGCGGTCATCCCGTACTTCGGCTACGCGCGCTCGGACAAGAAGGATCGGCCGCGCGTCTCCATCGGGGCGAAGCTGGTGGCGAACCTGATCACGACCGCCGGCGCCGACCGCGTGCTGACGATGGACCTGCACGCGGCGCAGATTCAGGGCTTCTTTGACATCCCCGTCGACCACCTCTTCGCCGCGCCGGCCTTCATCGGCCACTATCAGGATCACAAGCTCCCCGACCTGACGGTGGTCGCGCCCGACACGGGCGGCGCGGAGCGCGCGCGCGCCTACGCCAAGCGATTGACGTCGGAGGACGGGAGCCCGGCGACGCTCGCGCTGTGCGACAAGCGGCGCGAGAAGGCGAACGTGGCCGAGGTGATGAACGTCGTCGGCGACGTGAAGGGGCGGAGCTGCCTCATCGTGGACGACATGTGCGACACGGGCGGCTCGCTGACGAAGGTCGCGGCCGCGCTCAGGGACGCGGGCGCCGCGCGCGTCCACGCGTGCTTTACGCACCCGGTGCTCTCGGGGCGCGCGTGCGAGCTGCTGGCCGAGTCAGAGATAGAGCGCGTCGTGACGACGAACACGATCCCGCTGCGCGACACGGCGTGCCGCGAGAAGAAGATTAACGTTTTGAGCATCGCGCCGCTTCTGGCGAAAGCGATTAAGTCGATCCACGAGGAGACGAGCGTCTCCTCGCTCTTCGTGTGAGGCGGAGGGCAAAAACTTAAACGGGCGGTCAGCAGTCGGCTTTCGGCAATCGGCTTTCACCCCGCTCGCGGGGCGGTTGATTTAGGGGGAGCGCGTTGCTGTTGCTTCGGCAGGGGCCGGGCGTTGGCCGCCGATTGCTGAGAGGTTCTGGAGTAATCATGGCAGAGAGACAAGAGATAACGGTGCGCGCTGAGCTGCGCGCTGGACGCGGCAAGAACGACGCGCGCAGGCTTCGCGCGCGGGGCCTCGTGCCGCTCACGATCTACGGCGGCGAGGGCGAGCCGGTGGCGGCCGCCGCGCCGCTCGCCGAGCTGGCGGCCATCCTGCGCTCGGGGGCGGGGCACAACGCCATCTTCACGCTCGACGTGGACGGCGTCGGCCCGAGCGAGGTGATGTTCCTCGACCGGCAGCTCGACCCGGTCAGGAGCCGGCTCGTCCACGCGGACCTGCGCCGCCTCGTGCGCGGGCAGGAGATAGAGGTCTCCGTCCGGCTGGAACTCGAAGGCGAGCCCGAGGGCGTCCGGGAGGGCGAGGGCATCCTCGAACAGCTGCTGCGCGAGGTCGAGATTCGCTGCCGCCCGGGCATCATCCCCGATTTCATCACCGTCGACGTGTCGAACCTCGGCGCACACGAGGTGCTGCACGTCTCCGACGTCCATGTCGACGAGGGCATCACGATTTTGACGGACCCCGAGACGGCCGTCGCGACCGTCGCCGTCGTCCGCGAGGAGCCGGTCGAGGAGGTCGCGCCCGCTGAGGAGGCCGTCGAGCCCGAGGTCATCGGCAAGGGCAAGAAGGAAGACGAGGAGTAGCCGGCGGACTACTGCTTTATGCTCATTGTCGGTCTGGGCAATCCGGGCGAGCAGTACGAGTGGACGCGCCACAACCTGGGCTTCATGCTCGTCGACCTCCTGGCGCGGCAGTCGAACGCGCCGGTCAAGCGCGCGGAGTGCAGGGCGCTCGTGGGGCGCGCGGAGCTTGAGGGGCGCGTCGTCGAGCTGGTCAAGCCGCAGACCTACATGAACCTGAGCGGCGAGTCGGTGGCGTGCCTGCTGCGCAAGCGCGCGGGGCTGAAGCCGGCCGACGGTCTCGTCGTCGTCAGCGACGACATCGCGCTCCCCTTCGGCTCGGTCCGGCTGAGGCGCTCGGGTTCGAGCGGCGGCCAGAAGGGGTTGAAGAACATCATCTCGGCGCTCGGCACGGACGAGTTCCCGCGGCTGCGCGTCGGCATCAAGCCCGAGCACCCCGTGGGTGACACGGCCGGCTTCGTGCTCGAGCGCTTCCCGAAGGGGCAGCGCGAAGAGGTCGAACGGATTCTGGAGCGGGGCGCCGAGGCGCTCCGCGCCGTCATACGCGACGGCATTGACAGGGCAATGTCGCTGTACAACTAGCCGGAGGCCGAGCGCCGACGGCTTCATTTCCTTCTTGCTTCTACCGTTATGGTTGAGGCTAGACATCCAAAAGGAGGATGGTTTTGGCAGAGAAGAGAGTTTACGAGGTCGTCTACATCGTCGACCCCGGCACGCAGGAAGACGAGGTCACCCGCCTGGCGGAGAACCTCCGCACGATCATCACCGACCAGGGCGGCGAGGTCACCCGCAACGAGGTCTTGGGCCGCCGCCAGCTCGCCTACCGCATCGGCCACAGCAACGAGGGCATCTACGCCATCTTCGAGATCGAAGGGACGGGTCGCGAGATCGCGGAGCTTGAGCGCCGCATGCGCGTCAGCGACCAGGTGATCCGCTACCTGACCGTGCGCGTGGACGAAGAGCGGCAGCGCGCCGAGAAGCTCAGGGCGCGGCGCGCGCGCAAGGCCGCCAAGCGCCCGATGTCCGCGTCGGCGTCCGGCGGCGGGCAGGCCACGCGCGGCGGCGGCGACGAGTAAGGGGAGCGCGAGCGTTCTCCTACGGAAAGAGGCCGGCGGGCGTGCGGCGCGCCCTCTCCTGCGGGAGAGTTGAGCTGCGCGCGGCCCCGCGTTGAAAGAGAGAGAGACGAGAGATATGTCAAGAAACATGGAGAGAGGCGAGCGCGACTTTGACCACGACGACGACGGGGGGCCGCCGGAGCGACGGCCGCAGAGCGGCCGGGGCGGCGGGCGCGGGCGGATGCGCCGCCGCAAGGTCTGCCGCTTCTGCGTCGACAAGGTCGACCTCATCGACTACAAGGACGTGAAGCTCCTGCAGAACTTCATCCCCGAGCGCGGCAAGATTCTGCCGCGCCGCATCTCGGGCGTCTGCACCGCGCACCAGCGGATGCTGACCGAGGCGATCAAGCGCGCGCGCAACATCGCGCTGCTCCCTTACACCGCGGACTAGAAGGAGGTTCACACGACCATGGCAACGACCAACGTACTTTTGCGTGAAGACGTGGAACACCTCGGCGCGCGCGGCGAGATCGTCAAGGTGAAGGCGGGCTACGCCCGCAACTATCTGCTGCCGCGCAAGCTCGCGGTCGAGGCGACGCCCGGCAACGTCAAGCAGATCGAGGCCGAGCGCGGGGCGCTCCTCAAGAAGGAGGCCAAGGAGCGCGCGGGCGCCGAGGCGCAGTCCGCACAGATGGGCGGCCTCCGGCTCAACTTCGAGCGCAAGGTCGGCGAGCACGGCCTGCTCTACGGCTCCGTGACGGCGATGCACATCGCCGACGCGATCAAGGAGCAGGGCTACGAGATCGACCGCCGCCGCGTGTCCCTGCCCGAGCCCATCAAGGAGACGGGCGAGTACACCGTCAGCGTCCGCCTCCACCGCGAGGTGACCGTCGAAATCCCCGTCACCGTCTCGGGCGAGGGCGGCGCGCAGACGGCCGGCGCGGCCAACACGGCGTCCGACATCGCCGAAGCCGCCCCCGCCCCCGGCGACGGCGCGGGCGAAGAGTCGGCCGACACCGCGCAGGCTTAACGCCGACTGAAGGCAATTAACATGGATGGACAGGGTGGTCAGGATTAAGTAATTTCAATTTCTTTATTGTTATCCTGTCAATCCTGTCCATCCATGTTAACTCTTAATTCACTGTGAGGCCGGGGCGCGTCAACATGATTGTTGTCGCGCCCCTCGGCTTGTAGTATAAAGACCGGCGGCGCGACCCCTCCGCGCTCCCGCGCGAGACCGCGCGGCGGAAGGGGGCGCGCCGTTTCCCTGTCCAGACCACGTTAGTTTTCCACAGGCCAGACTCCCGATGGCACAGTTCATAGCCAACCCCGCACGCGAGCAGATGCTCGAGCGCCCGCTGCCGCACAGCGCGGAGGCCGAGCGCGCCATCCTCGGCGCGGTCGTCTTAGACAACGCGCTCGTCAACCAGGCCATCGAGCTCCTGCGCCCCGAGGACTTCTACGTCCGCGCGCACCAGTTCGTCTTCCGCGCCATGACGGGGCTCTCCGAGCGCGGCTCGGAGATCAACCCCATCCTCATCGGCGAGGAACTACGGCGCGAGGGCGCGCTCGAGCAGACGGGCGGCATCGCCTTCATCTCCGAGCTGACCTACGGGCTGCCGCACTTCACCAACGTCGCGGCCTACGCCAAGGTGGTCAAGGACCACTCGCTGATGCGCCAGCTCGTCCGCGTCGCCAACAAGATCACGAGCGAGGCGCTGGAGGGCGAGGACGAGGCCAGCCTCATCCTCGACCACGCCGAGCAGATGATCTTCGCGCTCGCCGACGAGCGCACGCGCCAGGGCTTCTCGCACATCAAGCCGGTCGCCGACCTGCTCCTCGAAAAGGTTCAGGAGATGGCCGGCCGCTCCGCGATGCTGACGGGGCTGACCACCGGCTTCTCCGAGCTCGACACGATGACCTCCGGCCTCCAGCCCTCCGACCTCGTCATCGTCGCCGCCAGGCCCTCGATGGGAAAGACCAGCTTGTGTCTGACGCTCGCGCAGAACGCGGCGATTCAGGCGGGGGCGGTGGTGGCCATCTTCTCGCTGGAGATGTCGAAGGAGTCTCTGGTGATGCGCATGCTCTGCTCGGAGGGGCGCGTGGACGCGCACCGTTTCCGCAGCGGGTACCTGTCGCGCGACGAGTGGGCGCGCCTCGCCGGCGCGCTGGGGACGCTGGCGGAGGCGAAGATTTTTATCGACGACACGCCGGGCATCTCTGTGCTGGAGATGCGCGCGAAGGCGCGGCGCCTCGCCGCCGAGCAGAAGCGGCTCGACCTCATCGTGGTTGACTACCTCCAACTGATGTCGGGCTCGTCGCGCCGTTCCGAGTCGCGCCAGCAGGAGGTGTCGCAGATTTCGCGCGAGCTGAAAGGTCTGGCGAAGGAGCTGAACGTCCCGCTCGTCGCGCTCTCGCAGCTCTCGCGCGCGCCCGAGGCCAGAAGCGACCACCGCCCGCAGCTCTCGGACCTCCGCGAGTCGGGCTCCATCGAGCAGGACGCAGACCTCGTCGCCTTCATCTACCGCGAGGAGCAGTACAACCGGACTGAGGAGAACCAGGGGACGGCCGAGCTCATCATCGCCAAGCAGCGCAACGGCCCGACCGGCACCGTCAACCTCGCCTTCCTTAAAGAATTCACGCGCTTCGAGAACATGTGGCGCGAGTAGGCGCGCCGCAGGGTCACACACGCCGCGGCACCCGGCGCCGACGGCCGCGCTCGACGCCGATTTGCACGGGGCCTCACCGCCCCTCTTCCATTTCGAGTCTCGACTTTAACTCGGCGTTCCGGCCGCAGAGTAACACGGGGAGCAGGAACCGAAGGCGTTAACCGAAATCTGTGCGCGAGCAAGAAGAAGCGCCGTCACCCGACTACGGGTGACGGCGCTTCGCGGTCAAGCGTGCTGAAGGTAGCTCAGGGCTTGAGGACGATTTTGATGCAGTCGTCCTCCTTGTTGTTGAAGGTGGAGAAGCCGTTGGGCGCGTCGTCGAGCCGCATCCGGTGCGTGATGACGAACGACGGGTCTATCTCGCCTTTCTGGACGTATTCGAGCAGACGCTTCCAGTAGCGCTGGACGTGGCACTGCCCGGTCTTCATCGTCAGGGAGCGGTTCATGAACGAGCCCATCGGGAACTTGTCGATGAAGCCGCCGTAGACGCCGATGACCGAGACGGTGCCGCCGTTGCGGCAGCACATGATGGACTCGCGCAGCGCGATGGGGCGGTCGGTCTCGGCGCCGAGCGCCTGCTTGACGCGGTCGTAGGCGTACTCGAAGCCGTGCGCGCCCGCGCCGTGCGCCTCCAGCCCCACGGCGTCGATGCACGCGTCGGGGCCGCGCCCGCCCGTCATCTCCATCAGGGTCTCGTAGACGTTGGCCTCCTCGTAGTTGATGGTGTCGGCCTTCGCGCCCTCGCGCGCCATCCTGAGGCGCTCGGGGAAGCGGTCGATGCCGACGACGCGCTCGGCGCCGAGCAGGTACGCGCTCGCCATCGCGAACTGGCCGACGGGGCCGCAGCCCCAGACGGCGACCGTGTCGCCGGGCTGGATGTCGCACATCTCCGCGCCCATGAAGCCGGTCGGGAAGATGTCCGAGAGGAAGAGGACCTGCTCGTCCGAAAGCCCCTCGGGGACTTTGAGCGTGCCCACGTCGGCGAAGGGCACGCGCGCGTACTCGGCCTGGCCGCCGGCGAAGCCGCCCGTCAGGTGCGAGTAGCCGAAGATGCCGCAGGGGCTGTGGCCGAACATCTTCTCGGCCATCCAGGCGTTCGGGTTCGAGTTCTCGCAGAGCGTGAACAGCTCCTGCTCGCAGAAGAAGCACTTGCCGCAGGAGATGGGGAAGGCGACGACGACGCGGTCGCCGACCTTCCGGTCGTGTACGTCGGGGCCGGTCTCGACGATCTCGCCCATGAACTCGTGGCCGAGGATGTCACCCTTCTGCATCGTCGGCATGAAGCCGTTGTAGAGGTGTAGGTCCGAGCCGCAGATGGCCGTCGAAGTTATCTTCACGATGGCGTCGCGGCGGTTCATAATCTTCGGGTCGGGCACCTGCTCGACCCGCACGTCCTTTTTGCCGTACCAACAGTTCGCTCTCATCGAGTCCCCCTTAATCAACCGTCAAGAGAAGTCCGACCCGCCGCCATCTACCCGCCGACGCCGACGCCCAACGGCTGCGCGGGCCTCTGCTCGGAGTAGCCCTCGCCGAGCAGCGTGCCGTCCGAGACGACTATCTCGCCGAGCTCAATGACCTGCTTGAGGCGGCGCAGGTCGACCTGCATCTGCCCGTCGGGGTCTTCGCCGACGAGCTTGGCGACGAGCGCGCCGGCCGCGCCGCCCGGCGGGCTGTAGTCGAGCTCGACGCGGACGACCGTGCCGCGCCCGCCCGCCGCCTGCTCGAACCGCACCGTGCCGGAGTTGTCCACCTCCGAGCCTTCGAGCGAGCGCCACGCGATGAGCTGGTTCGGGCGGTCTTCGGTAATCTCGGCGTCCCACTCGACCGAGCCGCCCGGCGCCTTCGCGACCCAGTGCGAGCGCCCCTCGCCCGTCCACGTCACCGACTCTAGGTGGCGCATGAAGCGCGGCAGGTTCGTCAGCTCGCGCCAGAACGCGTAGACCTCCTCGGGCGTGGCGTTGATGATGATGCTCTTGTTCACGGGAACGCTCCCCCTTTCCGCCCTCTCGGTGCCGTCGCCGGCGCTCAGCTGCCGCGCGCAGAGCACGTCGAGCGCCGACACCGCCAGCACGTTCGCGGTCGCGAAGGTGAGCCGCCCCTTGTCGTTGTCGGGCGAGGCGAAGGCCGCGCCCAGACACGCGAGGTCGAGCGCGTCGCCCACGACTCTCGACCAGACGGCCTCGGTCGGCCGCCTGCCCTGCGAGAAGATGGCGAGGCCGTGCGCAATCTCGCGCAGTCCCATCAGCCGTATCAGCCCCGTGCCGCCGCGCAGGCCCGCGACCCTGGCGACGCCTCGCGGCGCGAGCAGCTCCGCCAGCCCCAGCCCGATGCTGAACCAGCCGAGCCCGCGCGCCAGCTGCTCCTCGTCCACGTACTTCAGATAGCCCTGCCGCCGCCCGTCGCCCAACTGGCGGCCGTTAACGGGAGCCTCCGGCCCCGTCAGTCCGTCCTTGATCCCGTTCTCGAGCGGCGACTGTGAAGACTGCTCGCCCCCCGCGCCCCGCTGCTCGGGCTCCTGCTCCTGCCTCCTGGTTCCCGTCGCCATCGGCTGTCCCCCTGTTTGAAGATTTGTCCCCGCGGCCCGGCCGCGCGCGTTATGTACTGTCCGAAACAATAGTTTGGCGGAGGTTATCAGGAGACGTTGCCGATAAGGTTACGAGATTGATGCGCGGCCGTCTCGGTTGCGTCGTGGCGCGGCCCTGGGACTTTCCGGCGGCCGCTTTTGTGTGCGAGACTGCCGGGGAGCGTTCTTCTCAACAACAAATTCCGGCGGCGGGGCTTTCATGAACGAAGCGATGCTGGCGGCGGGCGGCCGCCCGACGTGGGCCGAGATAGACCTGGACGCGCTGGCCGCGAACTTCCGGCAGGTGCGCGCGCGCGTCGGCGCGGGCGTGAAGGTGATGGGCGTGGTGAAGGCGGACGCCTACGGCCACGGTGCGGCGGAGTGCGCGCGCAGGCTCGAAGCGGAGGGCGCCGACTGGCTCGGCGTGGCGACGCCCGAGGAGGGCTTCGCGCTGCGGCGCGCGGGGCTCAGCCGGCCCGTCCTCTGCTTCGGCGGCTTCTGGGACGGGCAGGCCGAGGGCTGCCTCGCGCTCGGCGTCACGCCCGTCGTCTACAGGCTTGACATGGCCTCGGCGCTCGACGCGGCGGCGCGCGCGGCCGGCCGTACCGCAGACGTACACGTCAAGGTCGATACGGGGATGGGGCGGCTCGGCGTGCGACACGACTACGCGGCCGAGTTCGCCGGGCGTCTGCGCGGGTTCGGTCACGTCCGGGTCGCCGGGCTGCTGACGCACTTCGCGGCGGCCGACGAGCCGGGGCGCGACTGCTTCACGGGCGACCAGCTCAAGCGCTTCCGCGACGCGGTCGCGGCCTTCCGCGCGCGCGGCCACCAGCCGGAGTACGAGCACATGGCGAACTCGGCCGCCACCTTCGCGCACCCCGAGGCGTGGGGCAACATGGTCAGGCCGGGCGGCGTCCTTTACGGGCTCTGGCGCGACGTGCTCCCGCCGCAGGCCGGCGAGCCGGCCCTGCGCCCCGTGATGAGCTTGCGGACGCGCGTCACGCTGCTGAAGGCCGTCCACGCGGGCGAGACGCTCGGCTACGGCTGCACGTACGAGGCGGCGCGCGAGATGCTGGTGGCGACGGTGCCCGCCGGTTACGCCGACGGCTACGTGCGCGCGCTCTCGAACCGTGGGCGCGTCATCGTGCGCGGGCAGTTCGCGCCGGTCGTGGGGCGCGTCTCGATGGATTTGACTCTGCTGGACGTGACGGACGTGGAGGGCGTGCGGGTCGGCGACCGCGTGACGCTGCTCGGCGCGGACTCGGGGCGCGTACTCCCGGCGGAAGACCTCGCGCGGACGGCCGGCACGCTCTCCTACGAAATCACCTGCGGCGTCAGCGCGCGCGTGCCGCGCCGCTACGTGAGCGCCGAGTGATTAACGCCCCCGCCTGCGCTTCGTCGCCGCCCGGCCCGCGGCGGCGGCGTTGACGTTGGCGGGCGCGGTCGTCGAGAGTGCGCTCCCGGGCACGTAGCCGGCCGTGCCGTCCGCGAGCTTCACCTCCGACCAGCCGGCGCCCGCGTCGCCGACGACCTGCACCTCATCGCCGCGCTTTAGCCGACCGACGACGCGCCCCTTCCGGCTCGGCTTTTCGCGCACCGCGACCGCGCTCGCCCCGACCGTCTGCGTGGGCGGGGCCGGGGGCCGCGGCACCTCCGCGACCGCCGAGCCGGCGGGGAGCCTGGTGTAGGCCGCGACGAGGGTGAAAAGAAGTGCGGCGTGCGGGAGCGCGCGCAGCACGACTGGGATGCCCACGCGAATTTTCTCTCCGAGGTAAGAGGCCACGACCCACGCGGCGTCCGCCACGGCCTTGATGACGAAGTAGAGGCTCAGAGCCAGCGGCGCCCAAGCGATGGCGAGCGAGAAGAGGGCGGCACGCCAGAACTGCCTGCCCCAGTTCATCAACACCTCGTCGCCCTGATTTCTTTGCTCCTTCACGACCTCGCTGAGGACGCCCAGCCGCTCTTCGAGCACCTCGTCGTCGGTGTTGTAGACTTGGGCGGTCTTGTAAATCTCGTCGGCCTGGTTGATGCCGAAGGCGACGAAGTAGACGAGCCCTGCCAGCCACCCGGCCGGCGCGAGCGGGGAGGCGAGGCCGAGAATCGAGCCCTGCATAGGGATGTTGGAGAGGGCCGAGACGGGCATCCACGAGTAGAGGTGGTTCTGCGCGGTCAGCACGTCTTCAGGGCGGCCCAACAGCACGATGCAGAGCACGGCGTAGGTCGGCAGCCCGAGCAGCGTGCGGAAGCCCTTGAAGGCCAGCGCGAGCGAGACCGCCGAAATCGAGAAGGCGCTCACGGCGCGCGCCCCGGCCCACTCTGGCCTGACCTTGACGGCGAGCTTGATGAGCAGAACGATCGGCAGCAGGCAGAGCTTGGCGAGGAGATCGACCGCCTTCTTGTCCAGGCAGAGGGCGACGATGAGCGGGAACAGGATCAGCATCGAGGACGAGAAGCCGAGGAGGCTCGACAGCAGCAGGAAGCCGTTCAGCAGCGGGTCGAACGCCACCGTGTAGTACCAGCCCGTGTACCAGTGGCGCCTGGGGAGCGAGTAGTCGTTGATGGTGTCGCGCGCCTCCTCGAGCCCGTCGTAATACTGCCGCGCAATCCAGCCCTGCGCCTCGGGGCGCGGGCAGCCGCCGGCGAGCGCCTGCGCCGAAGCGAGTGCGGCCTCGTCCGGCCTGTGGGCGGCGGCGAGCCCCCTGCCCGTCTCCGAGAGCGCGGTGCGGAGCGCCGTCTGGCCCTCGGTCGGCAGCCAGCGGTTGCTGAACCTGACCTGTATCAACTCCGGCGCGCGCGAGTAGAAGATGAGCGCCTTCGGCGTTTCGTCCTCCACCCAATCGGGCCACTTCATGTTCCTGAACTCTTCGTCAACGAACCCGCCGGGCTCGGGCCGCTCGATGGCCGCGACCGACTTGAAGGCGAGCGCGGCCTGGCATCTCTGCCGGTACTCCTCCTGCGCCGCGCGGAGGCGCGAGCGCGCCCCGTCGTCGAGCGCCTGCGCCGTGTCGTCGAGCGGCAGTTCGGTCGGACTCGGGGCCGAGCAGCCCTGCAAGAGGCAGACGCAGATTAAAAGCGGGACGAGGGTGTGTGCATTCTTCGTAGACATCTCGTGACCCCCGAGTGGGTGTAGGCCGGGTGAAACTTTCGGGCTTGGGTGAGCGACCTGCTGGATAAAAACGGTCGCACGATATTCCCGTCCGTCCGAGATGTCAATGAGCGGGGCGCGGGGAAAAAGCGGAACGCCGGAATTGAGTTGACCGCGCCCTCAAGTCCGGCGTTCCGCTTTGTGGCGATGTCCCTCTGCGCGGTCGTGCGGCGCGGCCGGGAGCGGCCGGCCGCGCCTTCCCGTCTACGCCACGAACGGTCTCATTCAGCGGAGGACGAAGTTGTAGGTGATGCTGCCGGTGACCTTGACCGGCTGGCCACCGAGCAGCGTGGGAGTGAAGCGCGCCTTGTGAGCCGCCTGCACGGCCGCGGCCTGGAGCAGCGGGTTGCCGCTCGTCGCTCTCGCCGAGATGACGCGGCCCTGTTCGTCCACGAGTATCTGCACGGCGACCGGCCCGAAGATGCCCGCGGCCCTCGCGACGGGCGGGTAAGGCGGCGCGGGCTTGTCGATGACCTTGCTGCTGATGATGGTCGAGAGGTTCAACGGCCCGCTGTTCTGCCTCGGGGCCGGCGACGGCCTCGGGGTCGGCGTCGGCATCGGCGGCGGCCCCTCGACGACGCCGGTCTCCGTCACACGGGGGCCGACATCCGTGCCCGTGCCGTATGGTGGGCCGTCTGTGTGCGGGCCGACGGGGCCGCCGCTGGCCTCGGGCGGGCTGCTGTTGAAGTTCGAGATGATGACCGCCTGTCTGGGGTTAATCTCGGGCGTGTTGGCGCTGGCGATGTGCTCGCCGTGGTAGGGCGTCTGCACCGAAATCTCGGTGCGCGTCGCGATCTGGTTGGCGCGGCTCGGGCCCGCCGCGGCGCGCGGCTGTTCGCGGCGCGGCTCTTCGCTGCGCGCCACCGCGGGCGGGAAGCGCATCAGCGCGACCAGCTCGTAGTCCGGGTCGTAGTCGAGGCGAACGTTGTAGGCGTAGATGCTGCCGACGCCCGTGGCGGCGACAAGCAGGCCGTAGAAGAGCGTCGTCCCGAGGAGAAATCTCCCCCTGCGCTTGAGGTCGGCCGCGTGCGACCCCGACTCGATCAGGTTGCTGAACATCTTCAGTATCCTCCGTCGCGCCGGTGCCAGCGGGTCGAGCGGGAGACTCGCACGTTTAGACCCCGCCGCGCCGACGGTGTTCCAAAATGTCCTTGAACTTTTAACTTCGACCCCATAGGATGTTCGCGCTTCAAGAAGGACTGAGAAGGGGGCCAACGCGGTGGCGACGAGTTCCGAGTGGCACGAAGGTTACGAGAAGATGAGCGAAGAGACGCTCAACTTCTCGCGCGCCCTGAAGTCTCTACAGGAAGAGTTGGAGGCCGTTGACTGGTACAACCAGCGCGTCGAGGTGACGAAGGACGACCAGCTGCGGCGCATCCTCGCGCATAACCGCGACGAGGAGGTCGAGCACGCCATGATGACGCTCGAATACCTGCGCCGCACCAGCCCCGTCTTCGACAAGCACATGCGCACGTACCTCTTCACGGAGGGGGACATCCTGGAGATAGAAGAGAAGGCGGAAGAGTGAGTTGAAAGTTGCCGGGCAGGGGGGGACTCTGAGGCAGGGAGGACGAGACCATGAGCCAGCAGACGTTGACGGCGGCGGCGGAGGAGCTGAACCCCTTCAAGATCGCGCAGGCGCAGTTCGAGGCGGCGGCCGACTACCTTTCACTCGAACTCTCGATGCGCCGCGTGCTGAGGAACGCCAAGCGGCAGCTCGTCGTCTCCATCCCCGTCAAGATGGACGGCGGCGAGGTGTTCGTCTTCGAGGGGTACCGCGTGCAGCACAACGTCGCGCGCGGCCCCGCCAAGGGCGGCATCCGCTTCCACCCCAACGTGACGCTCGACGAGGTGAAGGCGCTCGCCTCCTGGATGACCTGGAAGTGCGCGACCGTCAACATCCCGTACGGCGGCGGCAAGGGCGGAGTCATCTGCGACCCGAAGTCGATGTCGTGCGGCGAGCTTGAGAGACTGACGCGCCGCTACGCCTTCGAGATCGCGCCCATCATCGGCCCCGACCGCGACATCCCCGCCCCCGACGTCTACACCGACGAGCAGACGATGGCCTGGATCATGGACACCATCTCGATGGTGCGCGGCCACACCGAGCTGGGCGTCGTCACGGGCAAGCCCATCGCGCTCGGCGGCTCGCTGGGGCGCGGCGAGGCGACCGCGAGGGGCTGCCTCTACAC
>JAIVJI010000101.1 GCA_020200135.1 Acidobacteriota bacterium
TCCCCGCCGCGCTCTACACCAGGCCGTCCGCCCACACCGCCGACATGGCCGCCCCCCAAAGCGTCACCGAGAACACGACCAAGCTGCTCGACGGCGAGCAACCTCAGTAAGACCGCGTCTGTTACAATCCGCGCGAATACATAGAGGGGCGTCGGGCGCGCCCCTTACCTTACACGTCGGGAGAGTTCTCGTGCGGAGACTTCAACTCAAGCCTAAGACCGTCAAGTCCTATTACAGCGCGCTCGGGCAGTTCAGGTCGCTCGACGTTTCGCACGAGACGGCGGTGCGCGACGCGTTTCAGGACTTGCTCAAGGAGTGCGGCCGGCAGTTCGGGTGGACGCTCGTGCCCGAGTGGCCTCTCAAGCGCGCGGGCCGGATGCCGCTGCGCGCGGACGGCGCGCTGGTGGACGAGTTTCGTCTGCGGCACGGGCTCTGGGAGGCGAAAGACAGCGCCGACGACCTGCGCCGCGAGGCGAAGAAGAAGCTGGAGCTGGGCTACCCCTCCGACAACATCCTCTTCCAGTCGCCCGAGCGCGCAATCCTCTACCAGAACGGCCGCGAAGTCCTCGACGCCGACATCCGCGAGGCCGAGGGGCTGGCGCGCGCGCTTGAACAGTTCTTCGACTACCAGCCGCCCGCGTACGAGCAGTGGGAGCAGGCGGTCGAAGACTTCCAGACCAAGATACCTGAGTTCGGGCGCGCGCTGACGGAATTGATAGAGAAGGAGCGGCGCGGGAATAAACAGTTCCGCGCGGCGTTCGACGGCTTCTACGAGCTGTGCCGCCAGTCGGTCAACCCGAACCTGTCGGAGCAGGCGGTCGAGGAGATGCTCATCCAGCACCTCCTCACCGAGCGCATCTTCCGCACGGTCTTTAACAACCCGGACTTCCGCAGCCGCAACGTCATCGCGCGCGAGATAGAGCGCGTGATAGACGCGCTGACCTCGCAGTCGTTCAGCCGCGACGAGTTCCTGCGCCGGTTCGACTACTTCTACCACGCCATCGAAGAGACGGCGCGGACAATTAAGGAGTTCTCGGAGAAGCAGGAGTTTCTCAACACCGTCTACGAGCGATTCTTCCGGGGCTTCTCGGTGCAGGTGGCGGACACGCACGGCATCGTCTACACGCCGCCGTCAATCGTCTTGTTCATGGTGCGGAGCGTCGAGCATTTACTGCGCGAGCGTTTCGGGAAGTCGCTCGGCTCGAAGGGCGTACACATCCTCGACCCGTTCGTCGGGACGGGCAACTTCGTCGTCCACTGTATGCAGGAGATTAAGCGGACGCAGTTGGAGCAGAAGTACGCGGAGGAACTGCACTGCAACGAGGTGATGCTGCTGCCGTACTACATCGCGTCGATGAACATCGAGCACGCGTACAGTGAGCTGATGGGGAAGTACGAAGCGTTCGGCGGCATCTGTCTGGTGGACACGTTCGAGCTGGCGGAGGACAGGCAGATGTCCTTCTTCTCGACCGAGAACACCGAGCGCGTCGAACGGCAGAAGCGGAGCCCCATCACCGTCGTCATTGGCAACCCGCCATACAACCTCAAGCAATTGAATGAGAACGACAATAACAAGAACAGGAAGTACGAGTATGTAGATAGACGCGTGACAGAGACATACGCCCGAGATTCACGAGCAACGAACACAAGCGCGCTGGCAGACCCTTACGTGAAGGCGATACGTTGGGCGACAGACCGCATCGGCAAGGAAGGCATAGTAGCTTTCATAACGAACAACAGTTTTATAGATGACACCGCGTTCGACGGCGTTAGAAAGAACCTAGAACAAGACTTTGACGAGATATATATCCTCGATCTTGGAGGCAATGTACGCAAAAACACGAAGCTCTCAGGGACGACGCACAACGTTTTCGGAATACAGGTTGGCGTGAGCATTAGCATCTTGGCGCGGAGACGTGAGGAGAAGGGCGCGGCGAAAATCTTCTACGCGCGCACGGACGAATTTTGGCGCAGGGGACAGAAGTATGAATTACTTGACGAGGCGCGTCACATTGGCGGTATTGAATGGCAGGAAATTGAACCTGACGCGAATTACAACTGGTTGACTGAAGGAATGCAGGATGACTACGAAGAGTTAATCTCTATCGGGAATAAAAAGGCAAAGGCTTCAAAAAATGAGACTGTAGATGTCATCTTTAAAATGTTTTCCAACGGAAATGATTCTGGCCGGGATGACTGGGTTTATAACTTTAACCTTGATGATCTTCTAAAGAACGTAAAGGTATTCGCTGACACATACAATTCCGAGGTTGATCGTTGGCACAGAAACGGTAGACCTGAAAACATTGATGAGTTCGTCGTCAATGATGAAACTCGTATTAAGTGGACGCGCAACGCTAAAAGAGACTTAAGGCAAGGCCGGTATGCTGTATTTTCATCTGACAAAGTAATTCATGCTTTATATCGGCCCTTCACGACTCAGTTCCTATACTCAGGAAAAATCTTTAATAAGGAACCCGCATTATTACCCAAAATAGTTCCTAACATAGAAGCGGAAGCCGAGAACCAAATGATTTGTGTTGGAACGTATGGCAGGAAAGCATTTTCAGTGTTAGCAACAAATTTCAATCCGAATCTGAATCTTTATGGCGACCCACACCAAACATTTCCCTTCTACACTTACGACGAGGACGGGACGAACAGGCGCGAGAACGTGACGGATTGGGCGCTGGCGCAGTTTCGTGAGCGTTACGGCGACAGGAAGATTTCCAAGTGGGACATCTTCCACTACGTCTACGCCGTGCTCCATCATCCGGCCTACCGCGAGCGCTACGCCGCGAACCTGAAAAGGGAACTGCCGCGCGTCCCCTTCGCGCCCGATTTCCGACAGTTCGCCGAAGCGGGCGCGCGTCTCGCCGAACTGCACGTCAACTACGAGCGGCAGGCGGAATACCCGCTCGAAAGAATCGAGAACCCCGGCGCCGCGCTCGACTGGCGCGTCGAGCGGATGCGGCTGAGCAAAGACCGTTGCCAAATTGTCTACAACGACTTCCTCACGCTCTCGGGCGTGCCGCCCGAAGTCTTCGAGTACCGGCTCGGCAACCGCTCCGCGCTCGAATGGGTCATCGACCAGTACCAACTGACGACCGACCGCCGCAGCGGTATCACCAACGACCCCAACCGCGCCGACGACCCGCAATACATCCTCTGCCTCGTCGCGCGCGTCGTCAACGTCAGCCTCGAAACCGTTAACATAGTTCGCGCACTGCCGAACTTGGGTCTACAACCCGCCGAGAACGTTGAAGCCGTCTGAAACTCGATTGTAAATCCGCCGCCGAGGCTTATATGTTGGCGCGGAAAACACCGTGCCCGCGTGGAAAACACCATATCAGCGTGTCACGCCACCGTATCAGCGTGCTCCGCCCCCATATCGGCGCGGAAAAGTCCGCAAAAACGTGTCACGGTCACGTATCGGCACGTTCAGATAAGATATTTTTTACCTCCGGCGCCGTATCGGTGTGGAAAAGTCCAAATCAACAGCACCGCGAACGGTGGCCAGCGATACTGTTCGCGTGCGGGCGCGACGCGCTATAGAATTCTCCGCGCCGACATCAAAATGACTCAGCGATTGACCCCGACCATCCTGCGTTTCGAGTCGCTGCCTTCGACCAACACCGAGGCGGCGCGGCAGGCCGCGCGCGGCGCGCACGAGGGCTTGTGCGTCGTGGCGCGCGAGCAGACGGCCGGGCGCGGGCGCCGCGAGCGCTCGTGGGTCTCGCCGAAGGACGCGGGGCTTTACCTGAGCGTCGTGCTGCGCCCTCGATTCGAGCCGCGCGACTGGCCGCTCATCACGCTCGCGGCGGCGCTGGCCGCGCGCGAAGCGCTCTCCGAAGTCTGCGGCCTCGAAGCCGACATCAAGTGGCCCAACGACCTCCTGGCCGGCGGGCGTAAGCTCTGCGGCATCCTCGCCGAGACGGCCGAGGGCGCGCGCGGCCGCGCCGTCGTCCTCGGCGTCGGCGTCAACCTCAACGAGCGCGCCTTCCCCGAAGAGATACGCGGCACCGCCACCTCGGTCGAAGGCGAGACCGGCCGCGCGCCCGACGCGGAACAACTGCTCGCCGCGCTGCTCCGCGCGCTCGCCACGCGCTACGAGGCGCTGCACGCGCCCGGCGGCGGCGACGCGACCCTGCGCGACTGGGAGGCGCACTCTACTTACGCGCGCGAACGCCGCGTCAGCGTCCGGCTCGCCGGCGAGTCTTTTGAAGGCACCACGCGCGGCCTCGCCCCCGACGGCGCGCTCCGCGTCGAGACCGACGCCGGCACCATCAGAGCCGTCACGGCCGGCGACGTGACGGCGTTGAGAGGCATTCACATGGATGGACAGGATTGACAGGATTTAGGAATTAAGATTTCAAATCTCACAGTTGAATTCTTTACTTCCCATCCTGTTCACCCTGTCCATCCATGTGAATTCATACTTATGAAAAAGATCGTCATCTCGACAGTCGGGTCTTTCGGCGACGTGCACCCGTACGTGGCGATTGCGCTGGAGCTGAAGCGGCGCGGCCACCGACCCGTCATCGCCACCTCAGAGATTTACCGCGAGAAGACCGACGCGCTCGGGCTTGAGCTGCACGCCGTCCCGCCCGACATGCCGGGCTACGACCAGCCCGAGGAGGTCGCGCGGATGGTGGCGGAGCTGGTGGACACCAAGAAGGGGCCGGAGCGCGTCTTCGAGCGGTTCATCAACCCGCACCTGCGCGGGACGTACGACGCGCTCGCCGAGGCCACGCGCGACGCCGACCTGCTCGTGACGCACGTGCTGTCGCTCGCCGGCCCGCCGCTGGTCGAGAAGACCGGAATCAAGTGGGTCTCGACCGTGCTCGCACCCATCTCGATGTTCTCCAACTACGACCCGCCGGTCTTCCCGCAGATGCCGTGGCTCTACCACGTGCTCAAGATTCACCCGTCGGTGTCGCGCGCGGCGATGCGCGTCGGCCGCTGGAAGCTCGACCAGTTGGCCGCGCCGCTCTACCGGCTGCGCGCGGAGCTTGGGCTCAAGCGCGGCGGCAACCCGATGCTCGAAGGCCAGCACTCGCCGCGCCTGGTGCTCGCGCTCTTCTCGTCGGTCATCGCGCCGCGCCAGCCCGACTGGCCGCCACAGACGCGCGTCACCGGCTTCCCCTTCTACGACCGGCGCGACCGCGCGGGCGACCCGGCGGAAGCGCTCGACCCCGCGCTCCTGAAATTCCTCGACGCGGGCGAGCCGCCGGTCGTCTTCACGCTCGGCTCGTCTGCCGTCTACGTGGCCGGCGACTTCTACCGCGAGTCTATCGAGGCGGCGCGCGCCGCGGGGGTGCGCGCGCTGCTGCTCGTCGGCGAACAGAGCAACCGCCCGCCCGACCTGCCCGAGTCCGCCGCCGCGTTCGACTACGCGCCCTACGGCGAGCTGCTGCCGCGCGCGCGCGCGGTCGTACACCAGGGCGGCATCGGCACGACCGCGCAGGGCCTGCGCGCCGGCATCCCCGCCATCGTCGTCCCCTTCAGCCACGACCAGTTCGACAACGGGGCTCGGGTCGAGCGCGCGGGCGTCGGCCGCGTGCTCCCGCGCTCAAAGTACAACGCCGCGAGCGCCGCCGGAGAATTGCGCGCGCTGCTCGCGGATGAGAGTTACACTACGCGCGCGGTGGAAGTCGGCCGACGGGTGCGCTCGGAAGACGGCGCGACGGCCGCCGCCGACGCGATCGAAGAAGTGCTGAGAGGGTGAGGGCGGAATGTTACTCGTGATGGACGTGGGGAACACGAACACTTCGCTCGGAGTGTTCGAGGGCGAGCGGCTGGCGTGGCACTGGCGCCTGACGACCGAGCGCGCGCGGACGGTGGACGAGTACGGCGTCCACGCGCGCAACCTGTTCGAGTTCGCGGGGCTCGACTTCAAGGCCATCACGGCGGTCGCCATCGCCTCGGTCGTGCCGCAGCTCGACTACACCCTGAAGCGTCTGGCGGAGGTCTACTTTCAACGCACGCCGCTCTTCGTGGACGAGGCGGCGGAGACCGGGCTGACGATTCTCTACGACCCGCCCTCGGACGTGGGCGCAGACCGCATCGTGGACGCCGTCGCCGCCGTCCACAAGTACGGCGCGCCCTGCATCGTCGTGGACTTCGGCACGGCGACCAACTTCGAGGTGATAGACGAAGGCGGGCGCTACCTCGGCGGCGTCATCACGCCCGGCATCTCGATCTCGACCGACGCGCTGTTCGCGCGCGCCGCGCGCCTGCCGCGCGTCGGCATCGAGCGCCCGCACACGGTCATCGGCACCTCGACCGCCGCCGCCATCCAGTCCGGTCTCTACTACGGCTACGCGGGGCTGGTGGACGGCATCCTGCGGCGGATGATAGAGGAGCTGGGGCGGCGCCCGCGCGTCGTCGCCACGGGCGGCCTCGCCCCGCTCATCGCCACCGCCTCCGAGTTCATCGACGAGGTGGACGAGACGCTCACGCTCGACGGCCTGCGGCTCGTCTACGAGATGAACCGCGGCCGCGTCCCGGAAGGTTGAGCCGCGCCCCCGCAGACGATAGATGTCTGTGGGCTCCGCACGGCGAACGTTGACGCTTACGTTCGGAGGATTCGACTGCGAAGGCTTTTCTACCGGCTCCTGGCTCGCTCTTGACTATTCCCCGCGCGCTGTTCATTCTTGCAGCGCAGGTTCGAGGGGCTTTCACCTGGCCGAATCCTTCTGAAGAAATTTCCGGTCGCCGACAAGTGATGGACAGAGCCGAGGCGGCGCGCGCCGCCGCCGTAGACGCGGGGCGCGCGCCCCTGAACTATTTCAACTACTTCACCGAGATCGAAGAGGCGTTCATCCGCCGGCGCGGCAAGCACCTTCTGGTCAGCCCGCTCGACTGGTCTTTGATGGAGAGCTGGAAGGCGATGGGCATCCCGCTCCACGTCGTGCTGCGCGGCATCGAGAAGTCTTTCGACTCCTACGAGGCGCGCCCGCGCAACCGCAGCGTCAAGACGCTCTTCTACTGCCAGGAGGAGGTCGAGGCGCAGTTCGCCGAGTGGGTTGAATCGCAGACCGGCGCGCGGCGCGACGCGGCCGCGTCGGCCGCCGGCGGAGGCGACGCGCCCGTTGACAAGGAGGACGTCCCGGCGGCGGACGACGCGCGCGGCCTCCCTTTCCCGCGCGCGGTCATCGCGGCGCACCTCTCCGCCGGCCGCGAAGGTCTGGAGCGCGCGCTGGAGAGGCGGAGGGCGCGCGGCGTGGACGACGCCGTGTGCGAGGCGCTCGCGCGCGCGCGCGCGCGGCTCGAAGAGCTGGCCGCAGACTTCGGCCGCGCGGCGCGCCCCGACGCGGAGCTGCTCGAAGCCTCGCTCACGGACCTCGAAGGTCTCATCGACCGCGCGCTGCGCGCCTCGCTCGACGGGGGCGCGCTCGAAGAGGCCCGCGCCGAGGCCGCCGGGCAGTTGAAGCCTTACCGCGCGCGCATGGAGCGCGCGACCTACGAGCAGACGCTCGACAACCTTGTGGCCAAGTCACTGCGCGAGGCGGCCGGCGTCCCGCGTCTCAGTCTGTTCTACCTCTAAGACCGAACTCCCCCGAGGGGTGAAGGAGCATTCCAGATGGCGAAATATCAGATCAGGCGCATGGGCGTCTTCTCCTGCGCCAAAATTTACGCGGTCGTCATGGCCGCCTTCGGCGTCATCATCGGCGTCATTTACGGGCTGATCTTTATGGTCGTCGGCGGCGCGATGATGGCCGGCGGCGGGCGCGACTCCGGCGCGGCGGGCGCGAGCAGCCTCGTCATCGGCGTCGTCATGATGGTCGCCATCCCCGTCATCTACGGCGTCATCGGCTTCGTCGCGGGCGCCATCGGCGGCGTCGTCTACAACATCGCCGCGGGGTTTGTCGGCGGCATCGAGCTTGAGCTGGAGAGCATGGAAGGCGGCGGCTACTCCACCCCGCCCGCGCCCGGCTGGGGCGAACAGCCGCCCCACCAGGCCGGCCAGCAGCAGCAGTACCCGTACTGAGGAAGGGAGTAGACAGTAGTCAGTAGACAGTAGCCGGTAGCGCTCCGCGTCTCGGTCGTGGACGTTGACACCCAGACGATTCGACAGAGGGTGCTTTCTACGGGCTACTGACTACTGACTACTGTCTACTGATTTCCAATGAAGAGTCGGAGACACACGCCGCGCCGCGCCGCGCGGGAGCCGGACGGAGGTCTGCGCGCGGGGGCGCTGCTCGACGTGAGAATCGAGCGCATCCTGCCGGGCGGCGTCGGCCTCGCCCACGCCGAGGGGCGGACGCTCTTCGTCAGCCTCGCCGCGCCGGGCGACCTCGCGCGCGTGCGCGTCGAGTCGGTGAAGGGGCGCGTGGCCTTCGCCTCCATCGCCGAGGTGCTCGAACCCTCGCCGGTGCGTGTCGAGCCGCCCTGCCCCTACTTCGGCCGCTGCGGCGGCTGCGACTTCCAGCAGCTCGGCTACGAGGCGCAGCTCGAAGCCAAGGCCGAGATCATACGCGACTGCCTGCGCCGCGTGGCGCACGCCGAACCGCCCGGCGAGATAGTCGTCGAGCCGTCGCCGGAGGTCTGGCGCTACCGCTCGCGCGCGCGCTGGCAGCACGACCCCGTGCGGCGGCACCTCGGCTACTACGAGCGCGGCTCGCACCGCGTCTGCGACGTGGCGGACTGCCCCGTCGCCGCGCCGCGCGTGGGCGAGCGCCTGCTGCGCCTTCGCTCGCTCATGGCCGAGGGGCTTCTGCCGCAGGCGTCGGAGTTCGAGGTGGTCGCGGGCGACGAGGGCGTCGCACTCGAACCCGCGGTCGAGACCGGCGACGACGCCGAGCAGGTGCGCCGCATCGGCGGCGAGACCTACCGCTTCGACGCCGGCTGCTTCTTCCAGATCAACCACGCGCTGCTCGAACCGCTCGTCGCCGAGGGCTTGCGCGGCACGGGGCGAGAGAGTGGGAACGCCGCGGGCGAGGCGGGAGGCGACGCGGGGCCGAGGGCGGAGGACGCGGGCGGGACGGCGCTCGACCTCTACAGCGGCGTGGGCCTCTTCACGCTCCCGCTCGCGCGCCGCTTCCCGCACGTCGTCGCCGTCGAGGGCAACCCGGCCGCCGCCGCCTACGCGCGCCGCAACCTCGCCGACGCCTCGCTCACGAACGCGCGCGTCGAGACCTCGGCGGTCGGCGAGTGGCTCGCGCGCCACTCGGACGAACTCGGCCGCGCCGACTTCGTCCTCCTCGACCCGCCGCGCGCCGGGGCCGAGCCCGACACCGTCCGCGGCATCATCGCACTACGGCCGCGCCACATCTCCTACGTCTCCTGCGACCCCGCCACGCTCGCGCGCGACCTCCGCGCGCTCCTCGACGCCGGCTACCGCCTCGACTCCCTCCGCGGCTTCGACATGTTCCCCCAGACGCACCACGTCGAGACGGTCGCCCACCTCTTCAACTCTTTTGAAGAAGAGACGCCCTAGAGAAGTCTGTGAGATTCGGGAGACGTGCGCGCTTCTTAGCGGGCGGCTCAGTGCCGGATGACGATGCCGCCCCCGACGGCGTAGCCGGGGGCGGGCGGGACTGTGTCGCCGAGACGGTCTGAGAGGATGCTGAGGGCGATGACGAGGCGCGCCATGAGGCGCGCCTCGTCGCGGTTGAAGCGGTCGGCCGTCGCCTTAGTGCGCTCGAAGTCGACGCGGGCGAGCTCGGCGAGCGCCTTGACGTAGCGCGCGTAAGCGCCGCCCAGCTCGCCCAGTCCCAGCGAGATGACCATCTCGCCCTTGCGGAAGATGCCGCCGCCCCGGCCGAACTTCTCAAGCAGCGCCGCCGCCGTGAGCAGGTCGTTCGCGTGGTCGATGAGCGGGTCGATCATCTCGAACGTCCTGGCCGGCTCGACCAGCGCGTAGCCGCGCGCCACCTCGAACAGCGCCTCGGTCTCGCGCTCGTTGTCCGGCTGACGGTCCACGAGCCCGCGCGCCTCCTCCAGCAGCTGCGACGCGGCCTTCCGGTCGCCCTTCAGCGCGAGGGCCACCGCCACCTCCGCCATCGCGCCCGCCCGCCTCTCCTTCGACTGGATGCGCGCGACGACCGCCTTCGCCTCGTCGGTGCTGCCCTTCTCGACGGCGCGCGCGACCTCTGCGCGTTCGACGTATGCCAGCACCTGCTCGCGCTGCTCGCCGCGCAGGTGCTCGGCGGCGACCTGTCGCGCACGCTCCACCTCGCCGGCGTTCATGTACTTCAGCGCCGCCGCGCTGTAGAACTCGCCGCGCATCTCGGCAGGGGCCTTCGCGGCCTCTTCGAGGATGGCTTCTGGCGGCTTGTTCATGACGGACTCGAACTGCATCCAGACCCGCGCGCGCGGGTCGAGCGCCTTGTCCGTCTCGGCCAGCTTCGCGCGCACCTGCGCGGCGCGCGCCGGCACGCGCTTCTCAAGCTCGGGGAGCAGCGGGCGCAGCGCAAACATCAACCCGTACGCGCCCATCGCCGAAGAGTCCCTGAGCGCAGCCACCGACACGAGGTCGGCCAGCTCGCGCACGTCCGACTCCTCCATCACCAGCGGCTTCGGCTTCTCCGCCGGGCGCGTCGTCGGGGGCGGCGCGCCGCCCAGCGAACGCGACGCCGTCTGCGGCAGCAGCACGAGGCCGAGCAGCGAGACGGCGACCGAGAACGCCTCGCGCCCGCCGGAGAGGCTCTGCCCGCGCAGCTTCCCGACGATCTTGCCGGCCAGCTTCGTCGCCGCCTCAGCGTCCTTCCGCCGCAGCTTGTCGAGGACGCCGAGGACGCCGAAGGTGACGCCCTTGTCCAGGGTCTCCTCGGCCAAGCGCAGCAGGGCCTTCGGGTCGGACGCGGCCGCCTGCGCCACGATGGACTGTTCGAGCCTCAGCTCCGTGTCCGGGTCCGCGTCGGTTGCCGGCGCCGCGCCCTCTTCCGCCTGCGGGCGCGAGTCGCGCAGGAGTTCGAGCGCGAGTTGCGGGTCGCGCGAGGCGGCCGTGTTGAGCAGTTGCGCGCGAAGCTGCGTCAGCATCCACCCGGCGTGGTCGCGCCCCGTGCTGTCGGCGCCGCGCGCCGTGGCGACGTCGGCCGCCGCGTCGCGGAAGAGCGAGCGCGCGCGCTTCTCGTCGCGCGCCCAGAGGAGGTCCGCGGCCTGCACGCGGATGGCGGCGCGGTTCTCCGGGAGCTTGAGCGCCTGCACGCCCTGTAGCGTCTCTTCGAGGAGCACCAGCGCCTTGCGCTCAAGCTCCTTCCGCGCCTTCGCCTTCTCCTCGTCGGACTCCTTCGTGGCCTGCGGGAGCTGCGCGGCGACGTTGTTCGAGATTAAGAGCAGCGAGAGCGTGAGCGACCTGAGCGACGTTCGGAGCGTCATGACTTTACTCCTTCGTGCGAACCTGCCCGGAAGTTTGAGGCGGGGGAAACTACTCGCGCGGCGCGGCGGTACGGTGGGATTGTACACGAGTCCGGGCGAGGGAAGAACGCCGGGAAGAACGCCGGCCCGGCCGCCCGGCCGCCCCTCCGCGGTCTGTCAGCTTGACTCGCCGGCGCGGTTAACGTATGTTGCCGTCCCAAATAAAGTTGGGCTGGCTGACAGAATTTGCGTTCGCCCGCGATGCTCCCACCCAGCCTTTTTAAAAGTAACCTTCAAAGAGAACAATGACCCCGGGCGCCGCCGTGCGTGCGAACGGGGTGGGCCTGAAGGAGTCCGTCATGTCGTTCCCCAAACCCATCCGCCTCGCGGCCTGCGCCGCGGCGCTCGGGCTGGCCGCCGCCGCGCTTCTGTTCCGATACGACCTCCCGACGGCGCTGGCGTCGCACACGCCTGACCCTACGAGCGTCACCATCGCCGGCAGCCTCCAGAGCGAACTCGGCTGCACCGGGGACTGGCAGCCCGAGTGCAGCAGCACGCACCTGGGCTACAACGCGAACGACGGCGTGTGGCAGGGCACCTTCGCGGTCCCGGCCGGCGCCTGGGAGTACAAGGCCCCCGTGAACGATAACTGGGGCGAGAACTACGGCAGGTACGCGCAGCAGAACGGCCCCAACATCCCGCTCTCGCTCGGCGCGGCCGCGGGCGTCAAGTTCTACTACGACCACAAGACGCACTGGGTGACGAGCAACCGGAACTCCGTCATCGCGGTCGTGCCGGGCAGCTTCCAGTCGGAACTCGGCTGCGGGGGCGACTGGGACCCGGGCTGCCTGCGCTCCTGGCTCCAGGACCCGGACGAGGACGGCACCTACACCTTCGAGACGACCTCCATCCCCCCCGGCAGCTACGAGGCGAAGGTCGCCATTAACGAAAGCTGGGACGAGAACTACGGGCAGGGCGGCGCGCAGAACGGCTCGAACATCCCTTTCAACGTCTCGGCCGCCGGCCAGAAGGTGACCTTCAGCTACGTCGCCTCCACGCACGTCCTGAGCATCACGACGACCGCCCCCACCCCCACCCCCACGCCCGCCGGCGACATCAGCTGGGTCGGGCTGCGCCACGACACCTTCGACGCCTACTACCGCAGCCCGTTCGGCGCCGTCCAGGCCGGCTCGCAGGTCACGCTCCGCTTCCGCACGGCGCACATGGACGTGGACGGCGTGTCCGTCCGCGTCTACACCTACGACGCCGCGACCGGCACGACCACCGGCCCCGTAGACCACCCGATGTCGTTCTTCCAGAATCTCCCCGACGTGAACCCGCAGTACGACGTCTGGACGCTCGCGCTCCAGACCCCTTCGACCGCGTCGGTGCTCTACTACAAGTTCCGCGTCACCGACCAGGGCGACGAGGACTACTACAGCGACTTTTACGCGAACGACCACGACAACCTGAACCAGGGCGGGGAGGGCGCGCCCGCCGACTCCGAGCCGTTCCCGGCCTTCCAGCTCACCGCCTACGCGCCGGGCTTCCAGACGCCGGCCTGGCTCCGCGACGCCAACGTCTACCAGATTTTCCCCGACCGCTTCCGCAACGGCGACACGTCGAACGACTACTGCCGGCCGGGCAGCACCTCCGGCTGCCCCACCTTCTACGGCGACCAGACGCCGCTCCTGCGCGAGCCCTGGAACAGCGAGATCGGCGACCCGCGCCGGGACGGCCCCTTCCACGGGCAGTACGGCACGCAGTTTTATGGCGGCGACCTCAAGGGCATCGAGCTGAAGCTCGACTACCTTCAGTCACTCGGCATCGACGCCATCTACCTCAACCCCATCTTCAAGGCGCGCTCGAACCACCGCTACGACACCGACGACTTCCTCGAAGTCGACCCGGCGCTCGGCGGCGACGCCGCGCTGGCATCGCTCGCCGCCGAGGCCGAGCGCCGCGGCATGCGACTCATCTTCGACGGCGTCTTCAACCACTCGTCTTCCGACAGCCTCTACTTCGACCGCTACCACCGCTACGCCTCCGACGGCGGCTGCGAGTCGCTGGGCTCGCCCTACCGCAGCTGGTACGTGTTCTTCAACGGCAACGTCCCGTGCACCTACACGGATTATGCGAGCTGGTTCGGCTTCGACGCCCTGCCGCTCTTCAACGAGAGCCCGCCCGTGCGCGACTTCTTCTTCCGCGCCGCGGCCGACAACGTGACGAAGCACTGGTACGACCGCGGCGCCGCGGGCTGGCGCTTCGACGTCGCCAACGAGATCAGCCACGCCTGGTGGCACGAGTACCGCCCCTACGCCAAGGGCTACAAGGCGGACGGCCCGCTCGTCGGCGAGATCTGGGAGGACGCGAGCCAGTACCTCGCGGGCGACCAGCTCGACTCGGTGATGAACTACCGCTTCCGCAAGAACGTCCTCGGCTTCGCGCGCGGCGCGGACTGGAGCGACAACGACAACCACGCCGGCAACGTCATCGTCGGGCTCACCCCCAGCCAGTTCGACCGCGCGCTCCGCTCGGTGCGCGAGGACTACCCGGCGCAGGCCACCGCGGCGATGCTCAACCTGCTCGACTCGCACGACACCAACCGCTCGCTCTACGTCCTGACGGTGCTCGGCGACGACGGGACGACCGAGGCGAAGCAGCGTCTCAAGCTCTCGGCGCTCTTCCAGTTCACCTACCCCGGCGCGCCGATGGTCTACTACGGCGACGAGGGCGCGCTCGACTCGCCCTCGCTCGGCAGCGGCCCGAACGGCCCCGAGGACGACCCTTACAACCGCGCCCCCTTCCCCTGGGAGGACGAGGCGGGTGACGCGAACACCTACGGCCAGGGCTCTTTCGAGACGCTGCTCACGGGCGACGCGACCCCCCCGGCGTCCGACGACAACACCTACGCCTTCGCGCGCGCGAGCGGCGCGAGCCGGGCGGTCGTGGCGCTCAACAACGGCGCCGGCCCCAACACGGCGTCCGTCCCCGTCGCCGCGCACTTCGCCGACGGCACCTCGCTCGTCGACGTCCTGACGGGCGAGCCCTACAGCGTCTCCGGCGGCCACGTCTCGGTCACGCTCGCGCCGCGCGCGGGCGTCGTACTCCTGCCCGCGCCCGCGGAGGTAGACACGACCGCGCCCGCCGCGAACGTCTCGGCCAGCCCCGCGGCCAACGCCAACGGCTGGAACAAGACGGCGCCCGTCACGGTCAACCTGAGCGCGGCGGACGCGGGCAGCGGCGTGAAGGAGTTGCGCTACTGGGTCGGCGGCGGCAGCCCGGTCGTCGTCGCGGGCGCGGCCGCGAGCTTCCAGCTCGGCCAGCAGGGCGTCCACACCGTCCACCTGCGCGCCATCGACAACGCGGGGAACGCGAGCGTGGTGGCGAGCCTCGTCGTCAGAATCGACACCACCGCCCCGACCCTGTCGGCCGTGTCGGCGAGCCCCTCCGTGCTCACCGCGCCGAACCACACGATGCGCGACGTGCTGGTCAGCTACACCGCCTCCGACAACTCGGGGGGCGTGACCTGCTCGCTCGGCGTCGCGAGCAACGACGCCGTCAACGGCCTGGGCGACGGCAACACCGCGCCCGACTGGCTGGTTCTCGACGACCACCACGTCCAGCTGCGCGCCGAGTTCGGGCGCGCGCGCATGGGGCGCGTCTACACCATCACCGTCACCTGCGCCGACCCGGCGGGGAACACCGCCACGCGCAAGGTGACGGTGAGCGTCCCGCGCGGCCGTTAGAGGTGAGCCGCGGCACGCGCCGGTCGGGCGCGTGCCGGAAGGCTTTGAACACGTGGGCGCGGGGGCCCGGCCTTTGTCATAAAGCCGGGCCCCCGCGCCCACGTGTTTAGCGGCCCGGAATTACTTCTTGCCCCGGCCGTCGGCTCTGTACTAAAGTCCTCACGCCGCAGGCCAATCAACCCAGACAAAACTTTTGCCGGAGGTCCCGATGCGTCTTCTTCGCCCGCGCCCGCTCGCCGCACTCCTCCTGCTCTGCGCGCTCGTCACGGCGCAGGCCGCGCCGCCCGCCGGGGAGAAGCCGCTGACCGGCTTCAACGCCGAGGGCGCGGCGCGGCAGCGCGCGCTCGAAGCGCGTTTCGACTCGCAGCTGAAGAGGGAGAACCTGCGCGTGTGGATGAAGCGGATGAGCGCGCGGCCGCACCACGTCGGCTCGCCGCACGGGCGCGACAACGCGGAGTTCATGGCCGGCCTCTTCCGCTCGTGGGGCTACGACGCGCAGATAGAGACGTTCGACGTGCTCTTCCCCACGCCGAAAGTCCGCGTGCTCGAGATGACGGCCCCCGAGCGCCACGCCGCGCGCCTCGGCGAGCCGGCGCTCAGGGAGGACGCGACCTCCGCGCAGGCGTCCGAGCAGCTCCCCGTCTACAACGCCTACTCGGTCGACGGCGACGTGACGGGTCAGCTCGTCTACGTCAACTACGGCGTGCCGCGCGACTACGAGGAGCTCGAGCGGCGCGGCATCGACGTGCGTGGGAAGATAGTGCTGGCGCGCTACGGCGGCTCGTGGCGCGGCATCAAGCCGAAGGTCGCGGCCGAGCGCGGCGCGGTCGGCTGCCTCATCTACTCCGACCCGCGCGACGACGGATACTTCCAGGGCGACGTCTACCCGAAGGGCGCGTGGCGCAACGAGTGGGGCGCGCAGCGCGGCTCGGTCGCGGACATGCCCGTCTTCCCCGGCGACCCGCTGACGCCCGGCGTCGGCTCGGTCAGGGGCGCGAAGCGGCTCGAACTCAAGGACGCGCCGACGCTCACCAAAATTCCGGTGATGCCCATCTCCTACGGCGACGCGCTGCCGCTGCTGCGCGCGCTCGGCGGCCCCGTCGCGCCCGCCTCGTGGCGCGGCGCGCTTCCCCTGACCTACCACCTCGGGCCGGGGCCGGCGACCGTCCGCCTCAAGCTCGAATTCAACTGGGACACAAGGCCCGCCCACAACGTCATCGCGCGGCTCAAGGGGAGCGAGCGCCCCGACCAGTGGGTCGTGCGCGGCAACCACCACGACGCGTGGGTCAACGGCGCCGACGACCCCGTGAGCGGCATGGTCGCGCTTCTGGAGGAGGCGCGCGCCGTCGGCGAACTGGCGAAGACGGGGTGGAGGCCGAAGCGCACCATCGTCTACTGCGCGTGGGACGCGGAGGAGCCGGGGCTCATCGGCTCGACCGAGTGGGCCGAGACGCACGCCGACGAGCTGCGTCGCAAGGCCGTCCTCTACCTCAACTCCGACTCGAACGGGCGCGGCTTCCTCGGCGTCGGCGGCTCGCACACGCTTGAGAAGTTCGTCGGCGAGGTGGCGCGCGACGTGACCGACCCGCAAAAGAAGATTTCCGTCTGGGCGCGCGCGCGGGCGCAGAGGATTCTCGAAGGGGGCGCCGACGAGCGGCGCGAGGCGCGCGAGAGGGCCGACCTGCGCATCTCCGCGCTCGGGTCGGGGTCGGACTACACGCCGTTCCTCCAACACCTCGGCGTCGCCTCCCTGAACATCGGCTTCGGCGGCGAGGACGGCGGCGGCTCCTACCACTCCATCTACGATTCGTTCGACCACTACACGCGCTTCGGCGACCCCGGCTTCGACTACGGCGTCGCGCTCGCGCAGGTGGCGGGGCGCGTCACGCTCCGCTTCGCCAACGCCGACACGCTGCCCTTCACGTTCGGCAATTTCGCCGACACCGTCTCGCGCTACGTGAAAGAGGTGGCGAAGCTCGTCGAAGACACGCGCCAGGAGATTGTGGAGAAGAACCGTCTCATCACCGAAGGGACTTACCAGGCCGTCTTCGACCCGACACAGGTTTTCGTCATCCCGAGGGAGGAGGCGCTCCCCGTCGCGCCCGACCTCACGCCGCTCCAGTCGGCGCTCGCGCGACTCCAGGAGAGCGCGAAGAACTATCAGGCGGCCTTCGACTCGCCGGGCGCGCGCGAGCGTCTGCGCTCGGCCGAGACGCAGGCGCGCCTCGACGAGGTGCTGATGAGCGCCGAGCGCTCGATGACGCGCGAGGCGGGGCTGCCGCGCCGGCCGTGGTTCAAGCACCAGATTTACGCGCCGGGCTTCTACACCGGCTACGGCGTCAAGACGTTGCCCGGCGTGCGCGAGGCCGTCGAGCAGCACAACTGGAAGGAGGCCGTCGAGCAGACCGCGCTCGCCGCCCAGACCCTCCAGCAGGTCGCCGCGCACATCGACCGCGCGACCGCGCTGCTGCAAGGCGGCAGGTGAGCGGAGCAGTTTAAAAGAGCGCGGGCGCCGAGGGCCCGCCGACCGTGGCGCCGCGAGGCGCGAAACGAGAGGGCCGCCACCCTCATCCTTGAGGTGGGCGACTCTCCCTGTTCGCGCCTCGCGGCGCTTCTGACGATGGACTCGGCTTCTCGACGCACGGACTTTAGCGCGTACCCGCTCGCGGCGCTCGCCGCCGCCTACGCCTCGGGCGTGCTGCTCGCGCGAGTCGCCGGCGCGCCGCCGGCTCCGTGCGTCACCGTCGCCGCGCTCGCAACGCTCGCGGCTCTCCTCGCCGCGTGGAAGAGGAGGGAAGGCGCCGCCACGCTCCTCCTCTTGCTGTCCTTCGTCTGCGCGGGGGCGGCGCTGTCGTCGCTTGAGGCGCGTGCCGCGCGCGCGGAGACGCGTCTGCGCGGCTTCTACGAGCGCGGCCGTATCGCGCCGGGCGACCCCGTAGAGCTGACCGGCGTCATCGAGCGCGCGCCCGAGTCAGCGCCCGGCGGTCTGCTGCTCGCGCTGCGCGTCGAGGCCGTGCGGCACAAGTCGGTCGAGAGTCCTTGCGCGGGGCGCGTCGAGCTGTTCGCTCCCGTGCGTGACGCGGGCGCGGCCGAGGCGTACGAGTCGCTTGAGCTGAGGCGCGGCGCGCGCGTCCGGCTGGCGGCGGCGCTCACGCGCGAGCGGGGCTTCCGCAACCCGGGCGTCGAGACGCTGGGCGACTTTCTTGAGGTGCGCGAGACGGACGCGAGCGGGGCGCTCAAGAGCGCGCTGCTCGTCGAGCGTCTGGACGACGAGCCGGTCTTCCTCCCGCTCGCGCTGCTCGACGCGTGGCGCGCGCGGCTCGTGCGCCTGTCGGACGCGACCTTCTCGACGGACGCCTCCGGCGTCTTCAAGGCCGCCGTCCTCGGCAACCGCCACGGCCTCTCGCGCGGCGCGGCCGAGCGCTTCCGCGAGGCGGGCACCTTCCACGTCCTCGTCATCAGCGGACTCCACATCGCCTTCGTCGGCGGGCTGGCGTGGGCCGTCGCGGGTCGCTTCACGCGCAAACCCGTCCTGCGCTGGGGCGTGTCGGTGGCGTTCGTGTGGGCCTACTCTCTGGGAGTCGGCGCGGAGGCGTCGGTCGTGCGCGCGGCGCTGACCTTTAGCCTGGCCGCGCTCGCGCCCGCGCTCGGACGCCGCTCGTCCCCGCTCAACGCGACGGGGGGCGCCGCGCTCGCGCTGCTCGTCTGGCGACCCGCGAGCCTCTTCGACCCGTCGTTCCAACTGACGTTCCTCTCGGTGCTCGCCATCGTCGCCGGCGCGGTGCCGCTGCTCGCGAGCCTGAAGGCGGTCGGCGAGTGGCGTCCGGCGCGCGCGACGCCGTACCCGCCCGCCGCTCCCCCCTGGTTCCGCGCGCTCGCGGAGTCGCTCTACTGGCGCGAGCGCGTGTGGCGCGCCGAGTTGTCGCGGGCCGCGCACAGCTACCGCCTCTTCAAAACGCCGTGGGCGGCGCGGCTCGAACGCTGGCGCGTGCAGGCGGCGCTCCGCTACGCCCTCGCTGCGGCGCTGGTCTCGGCGGTCGTGCAGTTGGCGCTCCTGCCGCCGCTGGCCGTCTACTTCCACAGGCTCACGCCCGCCTCCCTGCCGCTCAACCTCTTCGTCGGCGCGCTCATGGTCCTGCACGCCTTCGCCGCGCTCGCCGCGCTCGCCGCCACACAGTTGAGTCAGCAACTCGCCGCGCCGCTCGTCGGTCTGACCGAAGTGACGACTTCACTCCTCGTCCACAGCGTTGACCCCTTCACGCGAGCGGGAGTCGCCAGCGTCCGGCTTCCCGAATACACCGGCGCCGCGTCATCCGTCTACTTCCTTCACTACGCGCCGCTCGCGGTGTTGGCGGCCGCGCTCCTGCGCGACGTGGGGCAGGGCGACTCCGCCCTCGTCACGATGCCCGACGGCTCGACGCTGCTCGTTGACGGCGGCGGACGCCCCGACTTCCGCGCCCCGCGCGACGCCGAAGACGAAGCCGAGTCGTTCGAGCCGGACACGCGCGGCGTCGGCGACCGTGTGGTCTCGGAGCACCTCTGGTGGCGCGGCCTCGCGCGCGTCGACTACGTGCTGGCGACGCACGCCGACGCCGACCACGTCGCCGGGCTCGGCGACGTCTTGAAAAACTTTCGCGTCGCGGCCGCGCTCGCCGGGCGCGCGCCCCCCGGCGACGAGGAGTTCGCGCGCTTCGCACGGACGGCGCGCGACGCGGGAGTGCCCCTGCGACTCATCGGGCGCGGCGACCGCCTCCGCTTCGGCGCGGTCACAATCGAAGTCCTCTGGCCGCCGCGCGCCGCCGCGCCGGCCTCGACTTCAAACAACGACGACTCCGTCGTGCTCCGCATCGGCTACGGCCGGCGCGCCTTCCTGCTCACCGGCGACGTGGAGGCGCGGGCCGAGCGCGCGCTCGTCGCCGCGGGCGACCCCCTCGCCTGCGACGCGCTCAAGGTCGCGCACCACGGCTCGCGCACCTCCTCGACCCAGGGCTTCGTGGGCGCCGCGCGCCCCGCGCTCGCCGTCATCTCGGTCGGCCGCGACTCGCCCTACGGCCACCCGCACGCGGAAGTCCTCCGGCGCTGGCGCGACGCGGGCGCGCAAGTCCTGACGACGGGCGAGCGCGGCATGATAACCGTCAGCACAGACGGCGACGACCTGCGCGTGGAGACCTTCGTGAGGCCCTAGTGGGTGGAGCTTCCGGCTCAGCCGGCGAGGAGGATGCGCACGTCGCGGACGTTCGTCCCCGTCGGCCCCGTGACGACGGCGTCGCCGAGGCGGGAGAAGAAGGTGTAGGCGTCGCTCTCGTCAAGAAACTCTCGGGCGTCGAGGCCGAGCGCGCGTGCGCGCGAGAGCGTCGTCGCGTCGGCGAGCGCGCCGGCGGCGGGGTTGTTGCCGTCGATGCCGTCGGTGCCTGCGCACAGCGCGACCGCGTTCGCGCGCGCGCCTCCGGCGGTCTTGATTCCGTTCCCGAGCCTCCCGAACTCGAAGGCGACGCGCAGCGCCGTCTCCGCGCTCCGCCCGCCCGCGCCGCCCCCGCGCACGGGGCACGAGAACTCGCCGCCCGAGACGAGGCACACCCCGCGCGCTCCCGCCGCGCGCTCACGCGCGTACAGCGCCGAGAGACGAGAGACGAGCGCCGCCGCGCCTTCGCCGACGTTCTGCTCGACGAGGTCGCGCGCGTACTCGACGGCGAAGCCGCGCGCCCGCGCCGCCTCGGCGGCGGCCTCGCACGCGCGCTCGTTGTCGAGGAGAACCTCGAAAGACCTTCGCGCGCCGCTCGGGGCACGGGTCGCGGTTCGCGCGCCGGACTCTTCGAGCGCGCGCGAGACCGACGCGGGCAGGCTCGCGGCGAAGTCGTAACGCCCGACGATTTCTTTGAGGGAGGGGGAGTCTTCCGGCGGCTCAAGCGTCGGGCCGGAGGCGACGTCGTAGGCGCGGCCGACTTCAACGTCCGAGACGACAAGCGTGGCCTGCGACGCGCGCGGCGCCCGCGCGGCCAGCCCGCCGCCCTTCACGGCCGAGAGAGCGCGCCGCACGGCGTTCACCTCGGATATCGGCGCGCCGCACGTGACGAGGACGCGGTTGGCCTCGCGCAGGTCTTCGAGCGTGAGGCGCGGGTCGCGCGGGAGTTCGAGCATGGCGGAGCCGCCGCCCGAGACGAGGAAGACGACGACCGTCGCCGGATCGTCCGCCGCCTCCAGCAAACTGAACGCGGCGCGCGCCGCCTCGAAGCTCGCCTCGTTCGGCAGCGGGTGCCCGCCCTCGAAGACGCGCCAGCGGCCGTGGAGCGCGTGGCGTGTCGCCGGCGCGGAGAGCACGCCGCCCGCGAGTGCTTCGCCGAGCCGCTCGTCGAGCGCCGACGCCATCGCCGGCGCCGCCTTCCCCAGCGCCACGGAGAAGACCTTCAACTCACGTCCGTCCGACCCGAACCACTCGCCGCCGACGCGCAAGACGCCGCCGCCGAACTCGACCGCGCCGAGCACCGCTCGGCGCGCGTCCGCCGCGCCGAGCACTTCGTCGAAGACCTCGCGCGCCGCGCACCGAAGCTCTTGAAGGTCAGGCAAAACGTCTCACCAGATTCGACCCGGCGATTCTCACTCCGGCGTGACGTGCGGGCGGAGCTGCCGGAAGCGTCGCTCGCTGATGCCGCGCACCAGCAGGAGGTGCTCCACGCGGCGGAAGCTGCCGTAGCGCTCGCGGTGCTCGACGATGCGCGCGGCGAGCGCCGGCCCGATGCCGGGCAGCCGCTCAAGCTCCTGGCGCGTGGCTTTGTTGATGTTGATCGGTGATGCCGAAGTTTCGGCGGGGCGTGTCGTCTGTGGAGCGGGGACGTGGAGGGAGGCGGCGCGGCGGGGCAATTTGACGCAGGCCACGCCGCCGGCGGCCGCGACGCAGCACAGGATGATACACCGGTAAGACTTCTTGTAGAGGCTTAGGGTCATGTGTGAAAGCCACACTTTGCAAAGCCCTTGTGAAGGCTGCCGCTTTTTTGTGCAAAATGCTAGAAGTCTAAATTTTTCAGGAACTTGTAACTTAAAAATGCGGGTTATTCACAGGGTTTTCCACAGAAACTGTGGAAAAGTTGTCGAAAGCTTGTCTTAAAAAGTAAGCCGGCGAGGTCGGAGTAAAAGTTAACAAAAACCGACGAGTCAGGCCGGGCGGCGCCACTCGCGGAGCCGCCCGGCCCTCCGGTTTAGAAGTCTTCAGGTTCCGCGCTGTTATCCTGAAGGTCGTCCCAGTGGTTGACCGTCTCGAAAGCGCGCGAGAGGACGGGCCGCGGCCGCGCGCCGTCGGCCTGGCCGATAAAGCCCTCGCGCTCCATCCCGTCGAGGATGGCCGCGGCGCGTCCGTAGCCGATGCGCAGGCGCCGCTGGAGCACGGAGGTCGAGGCGCGCTTCATCTCGCAGCAGATGCGCAGCGCCTGGTCGAACAGCTCGTCGCGCTCGCCCGAGCCCCCCTCGCTGCCGCCGGACTCCTCCTCGGACTGCGTGATGGTCTCGTCGTAGACGGGGGCGCCGCCCTGCGCTTTGATGTGCGCGACGACACGAGCGACCTCGTTCTCGTCGAGGTACGCGCCGTGGACGCGCAGCAGGCGCGAGGTGCCCGGCGGGAGGAAGAGCATGTCGCCCCGGCCGAGGAGCTGTTCGGCGCCGTTGGCGTCGATGATGGTGCGCGAGTCGACCTTCTGCGAGACGCGGAAGGCGATGCGCGAGGGGAAGTTGGCCTTAATCAACCCGGTGATGACGTCCACGCTCGGGCGCTGCGTGGCGAGGACGAGGTGGATGCCGACGGCGCGCGCCATCTGCGCGAGGCGCGTGATGGCCTCTTCCACGTCCGAGCCGCAGGTCATCATCAGGTCGGCCAGCTCGTCGATGATGATGACGATGTAGGGGAGCGTCTTCCAGGGCTGCCCCTCCTCGTCGAAGTCGAGGACGTTGTTGCGCCGGTCGACCTCGGCGTTGTAGCCGTCGATGTTGCGCACGCCCCACTGCGCGAGCTGCTTGTAGCGCTGCTCCATCTGCGAGACGGCCCACTTCAAAGCGTTCGCCGCCTTCTTCGGCTCGGTGATGATGGGCGTCGCGAGGTGCGGGATGTCCGCGTAGAGCCCCAGCTCAAGGCGCTTGGGGTCGATCATGATGAACTTCACCTCGTCGGGTCTCGCCTTGTAAAGAATCGAGACGACGAGCGAGTTCAGGCAGACGGACTTGCCCGTGCCGGTGGCGCCGGCGATGAGCAGGTGCGGCATGCGCGTGAGGTCGGCCGTGTAGTTGATGCCGTCGATGGTCTTGCCCAGCGCGAGCGTGAGCTTCGACTCGGACTCGCGGAACTGGCGCGACTCGAGGACCTCGCGCATGAAGATGGTCTCGCGCTCGGGGTTCGGCACCTCGATGCCGACGTGCGGCTTGCCGGGCAGGCGGTCGATGCGGATGGACTCGGCTTCGAGCGCGATGCAGAGGTCGTCCACGAGCCCCGTGACGCGCGAGTACTTGACGCCGGGGTCGGGCTTGAACTCGTAGGTGGTGACGACGGGGCCGGGGCAGATGTGCTTGATCTGACCCGTCACGTTGAACTCCTTGCACTTCTCGGCGACGCGCTTCGCTATCTCCAGAAGCTCGTCGTCGGCCTGCTCGCGGCGCGGCGGCGCAGGGTTGAGGTACTCCATCGAGGGGAAGCCGTAGTCGAGCAGCGGCGCGGCGGCCGCCTTCGTGCGGCGCGGGGCGGCCGGCTCCGCCACGTCGGCGGTCGGCGGCGTGTTGCGCTCGAAGGGGAGGTCTTCGTCCTCCTTCGGCTCGGTGCGGGCGACCGCCGCCGTGGACAGCATCTCCGAGACGTCGGGCACGACGCTGCGCGCGGGTCTGCGCGGGGCGGGCGCGTCCGCCTCTTCGGCGGCGGCGGAGACGCGGCGGGAGATGGGCGCGCTGGCCTCGTCGCCCCCGGCCCCGCGGGGCGTCGGGGTGGCGGGCGGCGCCCCGGCGTCGGCGGGCTGGATGATGATGGAGGCGAGGTCGGCCTCGGCCTGCGCGAGCTGCGCGCGAAGCTCGTCCTCGCGCGAGCGCTTCTCCTGTGCGGGCGCGGCCGTCGCGTTGCGCTTGATGGCGGCGGCCGGACCCGTCTCGGACTTCGCGCCGCGCCGGGCGGCGCTGCCGGTCGTCGCGCCCAAGTCGGCGGCGGCGGCCGAGTCGGCCAGCGCGTCCGCGGCTGCCTGCGCGGCGGCGGCCTGCTCTTCGGCCTCGCGCGCGGCGCGGGCTTCTCTGCGCGCGTCAGCGCGTGCGAGCGCCTGGGCACGGCGCGCCGCGCGCCATGCCTGGAAGCGCTCGAAGTTCTTGCGGAACGCGCCCGAGGGGTTCGCGAGCGCGGCCGCCGTGCGCTCGTAGGCGGAGACGAAGGAGAAGTTGGTGGCCAGCAGCAGACCGACCGCCGCGGCGGCCGCGAGCATCACGGTCGCGCCCACGGTGTTGAGCACGCCCTTCAGGCTCTCGGCGACGAGCACGCCGACGAAGCCGCCCGCGTTGAAGCTGCGGTCGAACACGGGCTCGGCGACGTAGAGCGCGAGCAGCGAAGAGGCCGCGAGCGTGAGCGCCGTGAGCCCGATGACGCGGCTGAGCGGCGCGTGAATCCGCCGCGTGCGAAAACGCCGCCACGCGGCGGCGACTAAAAGCATGGGGAGGAGCGCGGCGGCCAGCCCGAACGTCTGGAAGAGCGCGGCGGCGACGTTGGCCCCGGCGCGACCCGTCCAGTTGCGCGCCCCGGCGGAGCCGGCCGCGACCCAGGAGGGGTCGTTCGGGTTGTACGAGACGAGGCAGAATGTCAGGAGTGCGCTCAGCGCGAACAGCGCGATGGCGATGATCTCGTTGCGCCGCGTGTTGCGCGGCTGCGCGCCGCCCGCCTTCAAACGCGCTTCAATCTGTGCAGTTGCCATAGTCGCTCCGAAGTGCTTTCGCCAACCACGCCCCGGCGCTCACAGCCGGCGCGAAACTCTCGAACTATGAAGTGCCATCCCGAACACGGAGAGCAGTATCACCGTGACCATCACGGCCGCCGCGGCGTCCGGGCCGAGGCTTTGCCCGAAGGCGAAGACCGCGAGCGAGCTGATGACGACGAAGGCGCCCGCCAGAATCAGGTCCAGACCCGTCACGCGGTTGACCGCGTACCAGACGCGCTCGTCGGAGAGCGTCCTGCTCGTCCGGCAGCCGTACCAGGAGTTGGGCGGCACCCTCCCCAGCAGGGACCGTCCAACCCCTCTCGCGCCCCCTGCCGCTGTAGTATATCCCGTAGGCTTTGCGTTCGAGCGAGTCGCGCCTCCACTCAAGCATCTCGTCGGTGCCGCCCGCCCACTCGATGCTCTCGTAGGAGAGGTTCTCCCTGTCGGCCGGAAGGTCCGTGTAGCCGTTGCGGGCCACGAATTCTTCGGCCAGCCGCACGGGCTTCTCCTCAGGCGTCTCCTCGCGCCCGCCGTTAAAGCTTCGGCTAAGGTCGCACCCTGGGGCCCCGACGACTTCAAACTTCGGCGTCGTGTCGACCGCCCGCGTGACGACGACGACGCGGTGCGCGGGGCGGTCGAACGCGAGCAGCGTCAGGAAGACGCCGACGGCGAAAGTCGCGACCGCGACCGCGAGACGTAAGGCAAGACTTTTCATACGTCACCCCGAAAGTCGAACCGGCCGGCCTTCAGCCCGCGCGGCGCGCGAGCAGGTAAGCCTTGATGAAGTCGTCGATGTCGCCGCCGAGCACGGCGTCGACGTCGCCGCGCTCGACCTTGGTGCGCGCGTCCTTGACCATGCGGTAGGGCGCGAGCACGTAGTTGCGTATCTGCGAGCCGAACGAGATGTCGGCCTTCTCGCCCCCGATGGCGGCCGTCTCGGCGCGTCGCCTCTCAAGCTCGAGCTCGTAGAGCCGCGAGCGCAGCACCTGCATCGCCACCGCGCGGTTCTGGTGCTGCGAGCGCTGGTTCTGGCACGCGACGACGATGCCCGTGGGCAGGTGGGTGATGCGCACGGCCGAGTCGGTCGTGTTGATGTGCTGGCCGCCCGCGCCGGTCGAGCGGTAGGTATCCACGCGCAGGTCCTTCTCGTTGACCTCGACCTCGATGTTCTCGTCAATCTCGGGCGAGACGAAGAGCGAGGCGAAGGAAGTCTCGCGCGTGCCCGTGCCGTAGGGCGAGATGCGCACGAGGCGGTGGACTCCGGCCTCGGCCGAGAGCAGCCCGTAGGCGTACTCGCCCTCGACGCGGAGCGTGGCGCCCTTGATGCCCGCCTCCTGGCCGGGCTGTATGTCGAGCACTTCGGCCCTGAAGCCGCGCCGCTCGGCCCACTTCAGATACATCTTGAGCAGCATCTCGGCCCAATCCTGCGCGTCGGTGCCGCCCGCGCCCGACTGGACGGTGCAGATGGCGTTCGACGCGTCGTGCGTCCCCGAGAGCAGCATCTCGGTCTCGGCCCCGGCGACCTCGGTTTCGAGCCGCGCTATCAGCTCGCGCAGCTCACGCGCGCTCGACTCGTCCTCGGCCGCGAATTCAAAGAGCACCTCGGCGTCCGCGACCGACGACTCGAAACCCTCCTGCCGCTTGACGACGCGCTCCACGCGGCTGCGCTGCTGGAGCACCTTCTGCGCCTCTTCCTGGTCGTTCCAGAACTCGGGCTCCGACGCCTGCGCTTCGAGCCTTAAAAGCTCCTCGCGCTTGGTCGCCACATCAAAGAAACCTCCCGAGATGTTCGACGCGCGTGCGCAGGTCGTCGGCGCGCAGGCGCAGGTCGCGGTCTTCACTGTCACTCAACTGCAAAGCTCTCGACATTCAACCTCCAAGACTGTCCGGTCTAAAACTGAAATCTCTGCTTCCTTCCCCACGTCGCCGCCAGCGCCGCGAGACTCACGAGCGCGCAGGCGGCGGCGAAGGCGTCGCCGTACTCCACGTAAAAAGTCATTCCGCCCGAGGAGCGCGAGACCCGCCACGCGCGCACCGCCTCGACGAAGCGCCCGGTCTCGTCTGAGAGACGCCCCCGCTCGTCTATGTGCGCGCTGACGCCGGTGTTGGTGACGCGCAAGAGCGGGCGCCCGGTCTCGACGGCGCGGAAGACCGCGTTCGAGAGGTGCTGCCTCAGGATCGAGGTGTCGCCCTGGTAGGCGTCGTTCGTCATCTCGACGAGCACGTCCGCGCCCTCCTGCGTGAGCCGGCGCGTGATGTACGGGTACGCCGACTCGAGGCAGATGAAGGTGCCGGCGCGCGGCGCCCCCTCGCCCCCGAGCGGTATCAGCGTGTAGCGCGCGCCCGGCGTGAAGTCGCCGACGACCCCGCCCAGCAAATCGGCGCCGGGCACCCAGCGCGGCAGCGGCACGTACTCGCCGAACGGCATCAGGCGAATCTTATCATACTGCGCCGCGAGCAAACCTTTTTCGTTCACGAGCACCGCGGCGTTGTAGCCGCCCCCCCCGGCCGCCGGCTCGAGCGAGTTGAAGAGCAGCGACACGCGCCTCTCGCCCACGAAGCGCGCGACCTCTTCGCGGAACCGCCGGTCGCGTCCGAGCGAGAAGTTCATCGGCGACTCGGGCCATACCACGACGCGCGGCAGCGCGACACCGCCGACATTTTCGCGGGCCGCGCGCTCGTCCAACTCTTTGAGCGCCGCGTCGGTCAGCTCGAAGTGGCGTCGGCGCAGCACGTCATACTCCGCCTCGCTCCTGTTGAAGTCAGGGATGACGTTAGGCTGGACGGCGACGACGAAAGCCGTGGCCGCGCGCCCGTCGCGAGGGGCCATGTTCTGACCGGCGGCGAAGAGCGCGAGCGCGACGAACGCCAACGCCGCGAGCGAGACGAGCGCGCCGCGCGCGTTACGCTTCACGAGCGCGTACACGATGGCGACGTTGACCGACAGCACGAGGAAGCTCACCGCGTAGACGCCGCCGAAGCGCGCCACCTGGATGAGCGCGGGTCTGAACGCCTGCGAGTAGCCGACCGCGTTCCACAGCTGGCCGATGACGCCGAGCCTCGCCCACTCGCACGCGACCCACAGCGCCGGCGCGAGGAAGAGCGCGGCCGCGCCGAACCGCCCGCACAGGCGCGCCAGCCCGAGCGCGAAGAGGCCGATGAAGATGCCGCCCGCCGCCGCTGCCGGCAGCAGCAGCGCGTAAGCCAGCGGCGCGGGGATGCCCGCGTAGCGAATCATCGGGTAGGTCAGCCAGTGGCAGGAGGCGTAGAAGAAGACCGTCCCGGCGAGCCAGCCCGAGACGAACGAGGCGGCCGGGCGTGGCTTCAGCGCGATGCGGTGGAGCAGCGGGACGAGCGCGACCCAGGCGAGGGGCCAGAGGTCGAAGTCCGGGAAGGCGAATAGTAGGAGGAGCGCCGAGGAGGCGGCGCAAAACGCCTCGGCGAGAGTCGGCACCACCGCGCGCGCGCGCGCTCGCGTGAGCCCGAGTCGTCGTCGCGCGCCGCCCCCCGCGTCGGCTGAGAGAGTCTCCCGCACGCGCGAAGTTTAGCAGAGCCGCCGCCGGGGCGTCACCGCACGCGGGCACGCGCGGCGCGGCGAAAAGGGGGGCGAAAATTTTCTGAATTGAGGGGGGGAGGCGCGTCAAATCGTCGGCCGTCGGAAGTCAAAACGACGGAAAACGTCACCCCGCCGGTGACAAAATTTGTCGAGGTGACACTTCCGCGCGAGTACCTGTGGCCGTGGATTGACAAGACGTGCGCGTCGGGTTGTCAAAGATGTCGCCTCCGGTTTACAGGCGGAAAAGCGTGAGCAGGCCGGGAAAGGCCGGGAAAAGGCGTAAAAAGAAAAATGTCCCCAAAAGCAGGAGAACCTGGCTTGGCAGCCAGGTTCCTGATAGGTAGGAGATTTGTAGGGACGCTCGGCGGGCGGCTGGCGTAGCGGCAGGCCACGCTCAGAGAAGTGATGGCGGCGGGGTCACGGTTTAACTTCCTCCGTGCTTGCCGACTCTCATAAAGGCACTTCGCGTGCCACTGGAGGAGCGCAGGCCGGACGTTTCCAGGAAAGCGGGGCTGACTTTTCAGGAAGGCGGCGAACGACGGGGCCGTTCCAGCCGGCGGGATGCGTGAAATCTCGCTTCAGTGTGTGGAGTCTCAGCCGACCGGCTCGACCTCTACGACGCAGCCGCGCGCGCCGACCACGCGGACGTTAGATGTGCCGCGCGCCGCGCGCCCTCCGCCGCGCAGCCGCGCGCGCCACAACTCGCCGTTGACGAGGACGAAGCCCTCCGGGTCGAGCGCCGTCTCGACCGAGCCGACGCGGCCGACGAGTCTCAGGGGCAGGCGCGAAGACTTCTGTTGTCTCGACGCGTGAACGACGTAAGCGACGAGGGCGACGGCCGGAGCGGAGAAGATGAGCAGCGCGAGCGCGAGCGTGTACATGGCCAAACCGTCCCGGCGGGAAGAGCTTCCGCCAGAGCCGAAGGGCGGCGGATGACAGCCGCGTCGTCATCCGCCGCCCCCGAGCCGCAAATCAAAAATCTAAAATCGAAACTTCACTTGATGCCGGCCTGCAGCTCGCGCTGGAGGGCGACGGCCTCCGGGTTGTTCGGGTCGATCTGGATCGCGGTCTGCGCGTAGGCGTTGGCCTGCGCGCGGTCGCCGCGTTCGAGGAAGATGCGGCCGAGCAGGATGTGCGGGTCGATGAACTTGCGCTCGGTGTCCCAGAAGATGGAAGCCTTGAGCTGGCTGATGGCCGGGGCCAGCTCGCCGCGGCGCATGTAGATGCGACCCGTGATGAGATAAGCCTCCGCGTTCATCGGCTCGACGCGGACGACGTTGCGCAGCTCCATCAGCGCCTCGTCGTCGCGGCCCGCGGTGTAAAGCTCGCGCGCCTTGTTGAGGAAGTCCTCGGCGCTCGTGCCCGGCGCGGGGCGGTTCGCCTTGTCGTCCTCGACCTGCACGGCGCGGACGAACTCGGCGCGGTTGAAGTCGCCGCGCAGGTGGACGGGGAGCATCGAGACGGTCTTGGCCTGCTCCCACTCGATCTGCGCCTTGCCGTAGGCCGGGAAGAGCTTGCGCGCCTCGTTGTCGTTGGCGGCGGCGGCCTCGGCCTGCCCGGTCTTCTCAAGCATCTTGGCGAAGAGGAAGAGCGCCTCGGGGTCGCGCGGGTTCCCCTTGACGACCGCGCGGAGCTGTTCGGCGGCCTCTTGCGCCTTGCCCGAGAGCGAGAGCGCGTAGGCGTAGTTGTAGCGCACCATCGCGCCGTCGGGCGAGTCCTCGGGTGCACTCTCGACGGCGCGGCCCAGGAAGTTCGCCGCCTGCTTGAGCAGCGCCTCGCGCTTCGCGGGGTTCTTCTCCTTGATCGCGGCCTGCGTCGAGATGGCGCCGGCGTTGTTGTAGATGCTGGTGAGCGGCACGTCGGTCGTGAGCGGGAGCAGCGTGTCCAGGGCCGACTGCAACTCGCCGACGCGCCAGTAGGCGAGCGCGGCGTAGAAGGCCGCCTCGGCGTAGTGCGCGTCGCGCCGCTGGAGCAGGGTGAAGTTCTCAGCGGCCTTCTTGTAGTCGCCCTGCGAGTAGAAGAGCTGCCCCAGCTCGAAGGCGGCCTGCTTGTAGACCGAGCCGGGGTTGGCGCGCTCGTACTCGCGCATCGCGTTCTGCAGGTAGGCCGGCTTGTCCGGGTTGCCGTGGGGCAGCATCGCCCCCTTGACGTAAGCCTCGAAGGACTTGGGCGGCACCTTCGTCGCCTGCTCGACGATGAGGTTCTGCGAGAAGGGCAGCTTGTCGTCCTGCTCGTAGAGAATCTGGTAGGCGAGCTTGCCCTGGACGGTCTGGAGGTTCGTCAGCGCGTCGCCGAAGAAGAACTCGTGCGTGGCCCAGCGGCCGTCGTTCATCTGCTTGCCGGCGATGCGCCCCTCGTTGACGCGGACGACGCGCGCCGAGCCGCGCACCTCGGCGATGGTCTTCTCGTCGCGCGGCGTGACCTCGTAGTTGCCGAGCACGACCATCGTCGCGCCCGCCTCCTTCGCCAGCTTGATGGCGGTGGCGCGCGAGGGGATGACGGTGAGCGGGAGGCGCAGGCGCTGGTAGGTCAGCTCGCGCGCGTCCGAGGAGACGACGCGCAGGCCGTGCGCCCCGAGCAGCTCGGAGAGCTGGTCGGCGAAACTCTCGCCGACCCAGTTGGCCTCGCGGTTGCCCGTGGTGTTCTCGAAGGGGAGGATGAGTACGACGTCGCTCACGGCCTGCGCCTGCGTGGGCGCGGGGTCGAGCGCGGTGAGCGCGGCGAGGATTGCGAAGAGCGCGGCGGCGAAGCGTCTGACCATCGGAGTCACCTTTTGCGAAAAAAGCCGAAGAGGCCGTCGGCGCTCTCCGGTAAACCCACGGCGTCGGCGGCCCCTCGTTGCTGCTCACCCGAAGGTGCGTGCTCTAAAAAAACCGTCCGCGCTTAGCCGCCGGGATTCATCCGAACCTGGCGTCCCGTACGGGAATCAAAACCCGCGCTGCCGCCGTGTAAGAACGTGTCGGCCGTATTGTACGCCCTGACATCGGCCCGGACAAGTTGACATATCCTCTGCCTTTTCAAGCAGATAAGCATAGATGCCTCCGGCATCGGTCGGGATGCTTTGGGACAAAACGTTTCAAACCGAAACCTCATAAGAAGTTGGCAGGCTACGGAACGCCGACCCGGCACCCGAAAACACCCGGAGGAGATAATGGCGACCGCGTAAAACAATCTGGACCGAGTGAGTGCGGCTGGTTCTGGTGTCGCATCGTTATCTCTCGAAGGTTCTAAGTAAACACACTCCCGGACATGGCCGGGACCGCCCTCTTCGTCCTGCCGCTCCCTCTGCCGGCGCTCGGCGCCTGCTCTCTCGACCTCTGAGAGAAGAAGACCCCGGCCTTCCCGCTACCGGCAGAACCCCGGCCCGTAAGACCAGTGCGCTGGCATCTACGGCGGGGTCGTCCTCCCCCCGACCAGCAGTTTCTCGGTGTCGGCGCTCTCCGGGCGCAAGAGCGTCACGACCTCCGGGACGATTGACTCCGGCGCCGTCACGTACCGCCTCACGCCGGACGGCCGGGCCGAGATCGTCAGCGTCGTCTCAAGCGCCCTGACCGTCTGGGAGGGCGGGAATAAGAGCCGCACGGCCGTGGGCCACGGCACGGTCGACTACGGCACGGCCGCCGAGGGCGCGGGCACGATGGTGCTGTATTTCTGACGGGGCCGACTCGGCGGGCGCCTAACGCCCGGCATGCACCCGACGCCCCCGCACGAAGTCCCTCATGCAACTCGTGCAGGGGCGCGGGTGATGCCGGGCGTTGGGCCGCCGGTTGAGGTAGAGCGGCCATTCATAAACACACCGTGTGCGTGGCCGTGTAGAACAATAAGCCCCAGAAGGTTAAGAGCCAGACGGCGGCGAACGCGGCATCAATTAACAAATGTCTGTGCCGTCCGTGCCACTCGCCGCGCATCCAGAGCGCTTCAAAGAGAACGTAGAGTGGGAGGATAAAAGTGGAAGCCACGAACAGGGTGAGCAGGATGAGGCTTACGTCCGGGTCGGTGGCCTTCGTAGCCGAGTAGTATGTTTGGAGTACCCGGCCAGGAGGAAATGAGTCAGACAAGCCGCCGCCAGGACGCGCACGATGGTGTGAGAGAGCTTATATTTTAGTGCCGCCTCCATCACGAACGACCTCCTTCGCGATGCGGTTTAGCAAAATAAACAGACTTTACCGGGCGAGCTTTTGCCCCATCAGCCACTTCCAAAATTCCGCGCCAGTAAAAACTCTGTCCGCTATGAAGTGCTTTTCTTCGGGGTATTCAGTGTATTTAACCGTGCCGCCCGCCGCTTTTAACGCCTCCTCCATCTTGCGCGATTCTTTGACATCAACAGTATCATCCTGCCCGCCGTGGAAAATCCAGACGGGTGTTTTGCCGACTGCTTTGGCAAAGGCGGCGTATGGGTCTGGCGCCGAGTAAAGCGCGAACATCTCAGCGGGCATCAATAATTTCAGTTCGGCAAGCGGCCGGATGCGCTGGACATTGATCGGCGGAACAACGCCACCGCTCACTGGAACTACCGCCGCAAACTTGTTCGGGTATTTCGCCGCCAGGTACCAACTGCCGTAACCGCCTAAAGACAATCCCGCCAGATAAATTCTTTGCGGGTCGCCGTTAAATTCCGCGACGGTCTGGTCAAGTGCTTTAATAGCTTGCTCGGCCGGCTCGCCGAACCAACTGCTTTGAGTTTGCGGAAAGACGGCGATGAAAGAACGGTAACGCTCCGGGTGTTTCATATCGAAAAGCTGAATGACGCTGCCCAGGTGGGCTCCGCCGATCTGCTTCTCATTGTCATTACCCCTCGCCCCTCTCCCGTGAAGATAAAGGATGACCGGGTATTTTTTTGCCGGGTCGTAACCTGCCGGGATGTAGACACGAAAATCAATGGTGGTTAAACGGAGCGTCACGCTGCGCTTGAGGAAGACGGTCTCGCGCTGAGGGGCGAAGGCGGCGTTTGCGCGTAACCGACAGGAGCGCAAAGTATGAATAGAAACAAAGTGACAAAAGATTTTCTCCACGTCATGAAGCACCTCCACGCCTGGACACCGTTTTTGGCGATCTTAGTCACCACAGCGTTGGCGCCGGGTGCGCGGGATGGACCACCGCCGCTTCATCTTCCTCGACGAGTCGGCGGTAAATACCGCGATGACTCCGACGCACGGGCGCGCCCGCGGGCGAGCGGGTCGTGGACTCGGCGCCGCGCAACTACGGCGAGCAGACCTCCGTCGTCAGGGCGCTCTCTTTCGGGCGGGGCGTGCCGGCGACGATGACGCTCACCGGGGCCGTAGACACCCTGGCCTTCGACGCCTACCTGGAGCGGGCGCTCCGCCCGCGGCTGCGCCGTGGCGACGTGCTGGTGCTCGACAACCTGAATGTTCACAAGGCGAGCCGGGTCGGGCAGGTCGCCGCCGAACGCGGCGCGCGGGTGCTGTGGCTGCCGCCCTACTCGCCCGACTTCAGCCCGATCGAGCAGTGCTGGTCAAAGATGAAGACGTGCTTGCGGGCGGCGGAGGCGCGCACGCGCGCAGAGTTGGAGAAGGCGTTAGCGCGAGCCATCACGCTCATCACGAAGGCAGACGTCCGCGGCTGGTTCAGACACTGCGGCTACAAGGTCGCATCCGGATGAACGCCGCTGTAGAAGGTGTAGAAGCGATGCACATGATGAGGAAGGGGCAGGTTAAAAGGTTAGACGGCAGGGACGCGGTAGGGCAGGCGAAGTTCGTCGAGAGCCTGTTCGGGATTGCCGCATGATGACGGCTGTCACCGACCCTTTCTCACCTCACAATATTTCTCGCAACACTGCCGCGCAACCATCTACCCGGTATCAAGCCGGATGGCGTAGCTCAGGGTTGGTGTAGAGTTCGGCCATCGCCACGAGGATGCGGCGGGGGCCGGCGAAGGGCTCGCGGCCGTGGGAGGAGAGGAAGTTGTCGAGCATCATAACGTCGCCCTCCACTGGTGGAACATGTGCGCGTGGTTGAACCAGACGGTGTCGCCCGTCTCGGGGTGCGCCGCCACGGCCTGCCGCACCTGCCGCGTCCGCAGACGCCCGCCGCCCTTCCACTCAAACTCGGCGAACGAGCGGCGGCAATATTCCTCGACCTGCGCGCGGTCATCGGTCTGGAACACGTCCTGCCACGAAAGGTCGAGGCCGTCGCCGTAGTTGCGCACGTACATCACGCGCTTGCGCATGAAGACTTCCTTGATCTTCGGGTCCAGCCGGGCGAAGACCTTGCGCTCGTCGGTGACCGGGGTGGCGCCTTCTTGCCGGGCCGCCTGCGCGCAGTAGAACCAAATCTTGGTCGGCCAGTTGTGCGAGTAGGACATCTCGTGGTGCTGTAGGATGCGCTGACCGGCCGGGTACTCGGTCGAGGTGTAGACGTGGTTGCCGACCTCTCGGCGCGGGGCCGCGCGCTCCTTGTAGTCGAGCAGCTCGGGCGAGATGGTGCGCGCGAACTGCTCGAACTCGGCCTCGCCGACGCGGAAGCCGCGGAAGAGAATAGCGCCGTAGCGCAGCAGTTGCTGCCGCAACTCTTCGCGGCGCCCGGCCGCCCAGCCGACCAGCTCCAGAGGCTCGCCGGCGGGTTCTATGACGAGCGGTAGCCCCTCGGCCTCGTCCCAGACGCGGCTGCGCGTGAGGCTCTCGGCCGAGAGGGCGATGGGCTTCGGGCGCGCGGACTTGAACCTGCCCGCGGCCGGCTTCGGCGGCAAAGGGTTCGTCATAACAATAAACCTCCTCCCCGGCTCGCCGCCCCTATCGGCGAACGGCCACGATCCGGAACTCGCTCGTGTATTGCTCGCCCGCGGCGTCGGCCAGCCAGAGCCCGCCGTGCGCGGGCAGCATCTCTGAGACGGCGATGAGCTTCTCGTCGATGTCGAACTCTGCCGTGCGGCGGACGACTTTCGCAAGGATGTCTACGTAGATGGGGCTGTCGAAATCAACGTACATGGGTTTGATCTCGACGGGCGACTTGGCGAAGACGTAGCGCGGGATGCCGCGCTCGCGCGCCCAGCGCCGCGCGCCGGTGAAGCGCTCGGCGTCGTCTTTCGCGTAGGCGAAGGAGAACTCCTCGGGGGCGTAGAGCCACGACTCGCGCGCGACGATGAGGTCGCCGATGGTGATGCGCGGCGTGTGGCCGGCCGAGCCGAGCAGCTTGAACTTGTTAATCATCTGCATGTGGAAGGCGTCGGCGAACGCCTCAAGGATGTCGTAGTCCAAGGCCCCGTCACGCGACCTCACGCGCAGGCCGCCGCCCGCCTCGACGACCGTGAAGGAGCTAATGTCCACGACCTTCTTCATCTCCGGCGGGTTGAGCGCGTCGTACGTGACGAGCATGCAGGTGTGCGAGCGCGGCGTGAGGTAGGGGCTGGTGCGCGAGGTCATCCCTTGCCAGTTCTTGGGCGTGCCGATGCGCAGCCCGTCGGTCGGCAAGTCAGACTCGATGGCGCTGAAGAGTTCTTCCTCGCGCGGGTGCTGCGCGACGAAGAGCGCGCCCCGCAGCGTGTTCGAGCCCATGTGGAACTCGCCGAGGATCAACTGGTAGTCGCCGCGCCGGACGGCCCCGGCGTCCTCGGCGGCGATCATCACGTCGGGGCTGTGGTAGCAGGCGCTCGACCAGCCCGCCCCCGGCACTTCAAAGCGCTCGCGCACGAGCGGGCGCAACTGCTCGACGGTGTAGTGGACGCAGCGCTCGCCCGCGGGGAGCGAGAGGATTTCCGCCCAGTGCCGTTGGAACTCGGGCAGGAGCGTCTTGGCGGCGTTTTGATGGCCGTGCAGCACGAGCGGCTGGACGCGTGCCCAGAAGGCAGAGCAGTCCAACTCGGGCGAGCCGGACTGCTGCGCCATCTCGTGGTAAACGCGCGTGAAGGCTTCGCGGTAGAACTGGGCCGTGCGGTAGGTGTACCAGCGCGCGCCGTCGAGGAGCATGGAGAGCGGCGGCCCAAGGCGGCCGAGGAACTCTGGCCCCAACTCGACCTCGGCGTCCCTGCGGCAGTCCTCGTAGACGAGCGTGCGCGCGGCGTACATCTCGCCGGCGGCGCGCGTCGAAGTCCGGCCGGAGATGCGCGTGAAGGTTTCGTCCAACTCCGCCATCGCGCGGTCGAGCCGCTCGGCGTCGCCGGCCGCCTCGGCGACCGACACCCGCCCCCGCTCCAACTCTTCGAGGTCGGCCAGAGCCGCCGAGCGCAACCCCTCGTCCTCGACGCGCGCGAGCGCCTGTCGGAGGTCGCGTTCGGGGTGGAGGCAGGTCACGATGTCGAGATTCCACTGGATGAGCCAGCGTGCGCGCAACTGTTCGAGCAACTCGTAGCCGGCCTGCTCGTCGGGCACCTCCGAGGGGAAGGCGCGGTTAAGGATGAGGGCGATCTGGCGGGCGGTCTTCACCCCGTCGCAGAGTTGGACGGCGGCCGCCTGCGGGCGCGGCACCGTGAAGGGGCGCGAGCGCGGCAGCGTGAGCGTCGTCCCTTGCAGACGCAGGTAGGGGACGCGGCGGGGCGTGAGCCAAGGGCGCATGGCCCGGTCGGCGCTCAGCTTCTCGGCCAGCGCGTCCATGCACCATGACTCGAAGTAGACGCGCCGGGCGGCGATGAGTTCCGGGCCGGGCCGCGCCTCCAGCGCCGCACCTTCGTCTACGAACCGCGCCCAGCCCACGGGGCCGAAGAACCCGATGGTGTCGTTCTTCACGCAGTAGCGCTGGACGTAGCTTGCGATCAACTCTTTGTGCTTTTTGCGGCCCGCGCCGCCCGCCCCCGGCTCTTGGCGGAGGAAGGGTTGGAGTGCCGTGTGAAACGCCTGCCGGTTCTGCCAGACGACGGCCTCTCGGAAGCGGGGCGAGCGCGCCACCTCTTGCAGCGAGCGCGAGACCACGATCGCATCCTCGGCGAACCTTCCGAGGAAGGCTGAACGGGCCGCGTCCCTCGCTGACAAAGATTCGGCCAGAGCCTCGACGGCCGCGGCGACCTCGACCGGCAGCCCCGCAACCGCCGGAGTCTTGCCTTTCGCCAAGGCGCGCAACGCCTTGACCAGAATCGCGCGTTCGCCTTCGTTCTCCCAGAGTCCGTCGCGCCGCAAGGCGTCGAGCGCCCCTCTGACCGCGTCGAGAGCCGCCTCACGCCGGCTGTGGACTTCGCCTTCGGCCTCAATCAGTTCGTCGGCCGCGCGGGCCGAAGGCTCCGCCGCGAGCGCCCGCACCTGCGCGGCCGAGAAGCCCGCGCCCCTTAGCCCGGCCCAGCGCCACAACTTCCATTCGCCGCCGGGTAGTGCGATCAGGTGCGGGCCTTGCGCTTCGGCGTGGCCGTCTCCGTTAGAAGGGGCTACGGCCGTGAGGGCGTGCGGGTAACTGCTATCGGGAAGTTGCATGTCAACAGCTTTCTTGGGAGGTAATCAACTTTTGCGGTCGGCGGGGAGAGGGAAGTCAGCCCCGCCGGGCCTGCCACTGCCAGCACTGGTGCCCGGCCTGCGCGCCCTCGGAGGCGAGCGCGCCCACGTAGCCGGGGCCGGGGTCGAGTTCCGCGAGCGACCAGCGAGAAACTTCCAAGGGGTCGTCTTCAGCCCAGAGGAGCGCGGCCGGCTCACCCGGCGCGAGCGAGACGGCGAACTTCTTCAAGGGCATCGACAGCCCCTCGCCACGCGCCTTGATGTAAGCCTCTTTGCGCGTCCAGCAATCGAAGAAGGCGCGCGTCCGTTGGCCGGGAGGCAACCCGCGCAGCGCCGCCACCTCGCCCCCGGAGAAGAACCTCTCGGCGATGTCTAAGCCGGCGCAGTCCTCACGCACGAACTCGACATCGACGCCCACCTCGCGCCCGCAGGCGACGGCGACGAGTGCCGTCTCGTGCGCGTGCGAGAGGTTGAAGCGGAGCGGCCCGCCAGCCTCCGCGCCGCCGAGGGCCGGCTTGCCGAACTCATTCTGCGTGAAACGAATCAGCTCGGGCCGCACGCCCAGATAGCGGCCGAGGATGTCGCGGAGCGCACCGCGCGCCGCCACGAAGCTCTCGCGGTCGCGGCGGAAGTGGAAGCGCTCGGCCCGCCGCCACTCGTCCGGTGACAGAGTCTCTGCCAGCGCCCCGAGCGCCGCCGGCCCTTGCACGAGCGGGGCCCGCCAAACGTGGACTTCGGCGGCCGGCGGCGCGGGCCGGAGCGGGGCCGCCGCCCATGAGGTTGGCTGCCGCATGACGTGGGCGGCCGCCGGCCGGGGAGGAGGTCGGCGGCGGCGCAGATTTAGTCCTGCCGCAGGGCCTCCATCGGGTCAACCTTCATCGCGCGCCGCGCCGGGATGTAGCTGGCGACGAGCGCCGCGGCGATTAGGATGAGCGAGACGCCCGCGAAGGTCGGCGGGTCGGTCGGTGTCACGCCGAAGAGCAGGCTCGACATGATGCGCGTGAGGGCGAAGGAGGCGGCCAGTCCGATGACGACGCCGACGACGACGAGCAGCACCGCCTGACCGACGACCAGCTTCACGATGTCGGCCGCCCGCGCACCCAACGCTATGCGGATGCCGATCTCGTGCGTCCGCTGGCTCACAATGTAGCTCATCACCCCGTAGATGCCGACCGTTGCTAGGACGAGCGCCACGCCTGCGAAGATGCTCAAGAGCGTCATCAAGAAGCGACGCTTCGTCATTGAGTCTGAGACGATTGATTCCATTGTCCGGACGTTCGTCACCGGCTGGTCCTTGTCAACGGCGAGTATGCGCGTATGGATGGACTCGGCCATGCCGGCGGGGTTGGTGGCCGTCCGCGCCAGGATCGTCATGACGAAGAAGGGCTCTTGGAGGTAGGGCTCGTAAATCTGCGGCTTGACCTCCGTGTCGAGCCCGTACTGCTTAACGTCGCCGACGACGCCGACGATCTCGCGCGTCACGTCCGAGCCGTTGCTGACTTCGATCTGCTTGCCGAGCGGGTCCTGGTCCGGGAAGTATTTGCGTGCCATCGTCTCGTTGATGATGGCGACGCGCGGGACGTTCTGCCGGTCATTATCGGTGAAGGCGCGGCCCTTCAGGAGCGTGACGCCCATCACGCGGAAGTAGTCGGGGCTGATGAGGTAGTAGTTAGCCGTCGGCAACTGGTTGGGGTCGAACTCCGGCCGCCCAATGATTGAGAAGCCGTAGTTCATGTCGTTGCCGAACGGGAGCGGCGAGACGGCGGCGGCCGCCTTGACGCCGGGCAGGGTGGAGACTTCCCTGAGCGCCTTCTCGAAGAAATCCGCCTGCTTCGCCTCCTCCTTGTAGCGCGTCCGCGGCAGCGCGACGTTCATCGTCAGAACGTCCTGCGTGTCGAAGCCCGGACTCACGTCGCGCAGCTTCTGGAAACTCCTAATCAGCAGCCCGGCCCCGACCAATAGCACCAGCGCCATCACCACCTCGGTGATGACGAGCAGCCTGCGCGGGCGGTTGCGGAAGCCGCCATCGCTGCCTGAGCGGCCGCCCTCCTTGAGCGTCTCGTTCAAATCCGGCCGAGAGAACTGGAGCGCGGGCGTGAGGCCGAAGACGATGCCGGTTAGGAGCGAGACGGCGGCCGTGAACGCCAGCACGCGCCCGTCTACCCAAAAGTCCTTAGCGCCCGGCAGAGTGTCGGACGCCAGAGACGCCAGCGCCCCGACGCCCCACACGGCCAGCAGCAGCCCGAGCGCCCCGCCAACGACCGACAGGAGCACGCTCTCCGTCAAAAACTGGCGCACGATGCGGCCGCGGCTCGCGCCCAGCGCCATGCGTATAGCCACCTCGCGCGAGCGCGACGTAGCGTGCGCCAAAAGCAGGTTGGTGACGTTCACGCACGCGATGAGCAGGACGAAGACAACAGCGCCGGAGAGGATTAGGAGCGGCGTGCGGAGCGAGCCGACCACGTCCTCCTGCCATGCCACGACCTTCGTGCCCCAGCCGGAGTTGGTCTGCGGGTTCTGCTCGGCGAGCCGGCCGGCGATGGCGTCCATCTCTGACTGCGCCTGCGGCAGTTGCGCGCCCGGCTTGAGGCGCGCGAGCACCGAGAGGTAGTGCGAGCCGTAGCGCGTCCTGTCCTTCTGGGTGAAGCCGGTCGGCACCCAGGCTTCCGTCCGGTCGGTCGGGAACTTGAAGTCGGGCGGCATGACGCCGACGACGGTGTAGGTCTTGTCGCTGAGCGTCAGCGCTTGGCCGATCACGGAAGGGGCGCCGCCGAAGCGCCGCTGCCACAGGCCGTGGCTCAAGAGCACGACCTGATCGCGCCCGGACTCCTCCTCCTCAGGCGTGAAGGGGCGGCCGATCACCGGCTTCACCCTGAGCATCGGGAAGAGGCTCGCCGAGACGCGCACGCCGTCGAGCTGCTCAGGGCGCTCGCCGCTGTGCATCACCAAGGGCGGCCCCGTGAAGTAGGCCGCGATCTGCTCGAAGGAGCCCGCCTGCTCGCGCCACGCCATAAAGTTGCCTGGCGAGACGGGGAACTGCTCGAACTGCGGCGGCTTCGAGTCGTGGAGCCTCACGACACGCTCCGCGCCCTCGTAAGGCAGCGGGCGCAGGAGTAACGAGTTGACGACCGAGAAGATGGCTGTGTTAGCCCCAATGCCGAGCACAAGCGTCGCCAGAGTCACCAGCGTAAAGCCGGGCCTCTTCAACATCATGGCCAAACCGTAGCGCACATCCCGCAGCAAATTCCACATCGCAGCAAAACCCCCATCGGTAGCTTCGGCTGCCGCCGGCCGTCCATGCGCCCGCCCGTCCGGAGAAAGGATGCAGCCCGACCCCTCCGAGGTCGGACGCAGTTCTCAATCTACAGGTTGAAAGGCAACTCACGACGGGAGACGGCAGCCGCAAAGGTTCGTGAGTTTCCGCCCGCCCGCGACAGCCGGGACGGCCGGATTAAAGACGCAATTCCTGACTGAGGGAGGACAAGGTCAATGACCGTCTTCATCCACGGTCGCCGGACGGGTGAGGATCAGCGCTGTGACCTTTCTGCCCGCCGGGAAGCTTGACGAGAGCGGATTGTACTTGAAACCGAATTTTTTGCAAGACAGTAATTCCGCGGCCCCCCGACGCGGCCGCAGGCGCCCTTTTCTTTAGGAATCGCGACCACCCGCCGGGCGTTTAAAACACGGAACAAGGCAGACCGCAGGGCGGGTTTCGGGGGTGACCAAAACGCTCTTAGAGTCATCAAATTTCCGGCTGCGGCGATATGCCGGTCGAAAAGTTCAACAGGTGAAAGACTCCATCATTTTGTATTTGACACTCGGGTCGGAAACGGAGTATAAGCACTTCGCCGTCGTACAAAATCCGCGGACCTATTCGCGGACCTATTTTCCAGACTGATTGAACTTAGACCCCACTACCGAAAAACCGGCAGTGAAAATTAGGAAGTCATTCTCCGGTCGGAAGATAGGCGTCAGACAGCTCAACTGACACTTTAGTGAGGTGGGGCGTGGGGTCATGTAGTTTGATCCCACGGCGCGGCGTCGTAGGCAAAAAACTCGACTCTCTGCGCGCCCGGCCTTCAGGGCGTTGTCAAGCTAGTCTGCAACTGATGCGTCGTAGCCCTTCAAACGTCGGCGCAGCTCCGGGCAAGCAGTAAAATCCACAGACACAGTTCGGCGCGTCGGGTGGTCGAGTTTAACTTGAGGATGCAGATTTCTTGTCCCAACGATTAATCCTGCGCCTCGTGTTCAAGTGTCTACGTCCGCTTTATCATGGGGTTGCCATAGTGTCTTCTCAAAAACTCTCATACTGTAGCGCACAGCCCCACGCTTACCGTCAACCGGCCGCCGGCGCCCCGCGCCGCGTGTCCCTAAGACGTGTTCCGAAGAAGCTCGCGTAACGTCTCCCGCGCAATTTTAAATCTGTAGAGGTCTGCTCAAACGTAGGGAATATTTGTCGCATTAAGCACGCATATTTCTCACCACATCTCACAGGGATTGGAGTTTCATCATGGGTAGGGTAGACGCCGGTCAGACATTGAGTTGGTATGCCGTCCACACACAACCCAAGCAGGAAAGCCGGGCCGACTTTAACCTCAGGGCTTGGAGGGTTGAAACCTTCTATCCGAAGATAAGGGAGCGTCGATTCAACTCCTTCACGGGGGGCGCCATCCACGTCACCCAGCCGCTCTTCCGCCGTTACATCTTCGCCAAGTTCCGCAGCGACGAACTGCTCCACAAGGTGCGCTTCACAAGGGGCGTGCACAGCGTCGTCAGCTTCGACAACCACCCAGCCCGGGTCGCCGACGAGATCATCGAACTGATCCGCTCGCGCGTCGGCGAGGACGGAGTGCTCAAGGACGTGGAGACGCTCAACCCCGGCGACTCTGTGAGGGTCGAGGAGGGGCCGCTCAAGGGCTTCAACGGCATCCTCGAAGGGAAGGTTAAGCCGACCGGCCGGGTATCTATCCTGCTCTCGGCGATGGGATTTCAGGGACACATCATCATCCCGCGCGAGGCCGTCAGTAAGCTGGTCGTCTGAGACCGCCACGCCGGCCGAGGCGCGTGGGCGGCACCGCCGGAAGGTGTCGAATGAGAATTTAGTCAAGACAGTTTTTTCAGTGTCTCCCCGTTAGTGACGGGTCTTAACTCCGGGCCGAGGCCGCAGTGGAACTGCTCGGGGGAGCCTCGGGAGAAGCTGGTAGCGGCCCTCTCCGCTCAAACGGTTCGGCTGTTGAAGCGGTGCGCACCAAGCTATATTCCTCGGCGAAGGCCGCGTTCAGCCTGACCGGCAAAAGACAGATTTCGTCGGGTCGGGCGGCGTGTCTGAGCCCGTCGGCGGTGATCGAACGGCTCGCGCCAACCCGGCGCCGCCGCGGTCTCATCACCGCCGCATGAATTTCATCCGATTCGAATTGTAGAGTGGCACTCTATATGCGGTAGCTCTGCCCGCGCCACGACCGGGCCTCAAAGAAACACGCGCCCGCCGGTTCCGTCAACGAAGTCTCCGAGGCCGACTCAGGCCCGCTCAGGAACTCTCTTCTTCCTTCCGCCCAGAACTTCTCAAAGACTGTCGTCGCTCCCCGAAAGTCGCGGGCGCGGGGGCGCCGAGGCTTACGCATGTCGCAGCAGAACGTCTACCTCCGGCAGGACGTTAAGGCCGAGCCGCTTTACAGCCGGTGGTACGCGTGGACTCACCTTATCGCGCCGGCAACGGCCGCGATGAACGTCGCCAACTCTCACCTCAAGATCATGAAGTCTTACGTGGCGGCGCCGCAGATGCACGCCAGCGCCGTCAAGAACCCGAAGCTGCTCGGCGGCCCCTTCATTGACTACGAGGGCGGGAGGGTCGAAGAGATCAGGTCATTGGTTACGAAGGTCGAGCGCGAGCAGTCGCACATGCTCGCCTTCGCCGACTCCGTCCGCGGCCTCGACGCCATGCTGCGGAGTGAGGCCAAAGGGTTCAGCCTCGAACCCCTCTACCTGAAGACGCCGGAGAGCCTGCGCGGCCTCGTCGAGCTGGTCTACGACCTCAACAACCAGCCGGCCATCAGGTTCATCGAGGGGCTGCTCTACAAAAGCCGGTACTACGACCCCACGCTGCAAAGCGTCTCGCTCTCGGCCGTCTCGAAGGATTACCGCCCCTTTGCCCTGAGCACGCCACGCCTGCCGAGCGAGGGCGTCTTGCAGCTCGACGTGCCCTTCGCTAGTGAGGCGCTCGACGAACTCTTCTCGGCGAGGCAGACGCCGCGGCCGCTCGGCGAGTTGAAAGAGAGGCTCGGGGTAGGGCCGCAGCAGGCCGAGGCGTTCTCGTCCTTCTTCACGCCGGAGCCGCCGCCGGCCGCGCCGCGCTACGACGGCCCCGGCGTCCGCGTCCGCTACTTCGGCCACGCCTGCATTCTGGTCGAGACCAAAGAGGTGAGCGTTCTCGTTGACCCGGCTATCAGCTACGCCTACGCAGGCGGCAGCCGCCGCTACACCTACCTCGACCTACCCGAGGTGGTTGACTACGTGCTCATCACGCACGGCCACACCGACCACATCATGCTCGAATCGCTCTTGCAGTTGCGCCACAAGGCGCGCCGGGTGATCGTGCCCCGGAACCGCGGCGGCTGCCTCGAAGACCCCTCGCTCAAGCTCGTTCTCAAGCACGTGGGCTTCGGCGACGTGACGGAGCTAACGGAGCTTGAAACCGTCGGGGTGCCGGGCGGCGAGATCACGGGCGTGCCGTTCCTCGGCGAGCACGGCGACTTGAACGTCGGGAGCAAGATCGCGCACCTGCTCAGGCTCAAAGGCCACACCTTTCTGCTCGCCGCCGATTCGAACAACATCGAGCCGAAACTCTACGACCGGGTCTTCGAGGCGGTCGGCGAGGTCGAGGTGCTCTTCCTCGGGATGGAGTGTGACGGCGCACCGCTCTCATGGGTCTACGGCCCTCTGATGACGCAGCCGCTCGACCGGCGGATGGACCAGTCGCGGCGGCTCTCGGGCTCGGACTACGAGCGGGGCATCGGGCTCGTAGACCGCTTCAACTGCAAAGAGGTCTACGTCTACGCGATGGGCCAAGAGCCGTGGCTCAATTACGTGATGTGCACGCGGTACACCCCGGAGTCGAACCCAATCGTCGCCTCCGACCGGATCGTCGCCGAGTGCGCGGGCAGGGGGCTCGGGGCCGAAAGGCTCTACGGGCACAAGGAACTTTTCTACGAGTAGAAGGGCCGGCCCCGGCCGGCCGTGTGAGGAGACGAAGATGAGCTGGAGCGACAACGACGGCGAGGACAGGACGATCTACAAGGTCGTCGTCAACCACGAGGAACAGTATTCGATATGGCCGGCCGACCGCGAGAACGCGCTCGGCTGGAACGACGCGGGCAAGTCGGGGACGAAGGCCGAGTGCCTCGACTACATCAAGGAGGTCTGGACCGACATGCGGCCGCTCAGCCTGCGCAAGAGGATGGAGGAGCTGGCTCAGAGTCCCCCGCCTCCGCTCCCGGAGCCATCGGCCGAGGCCGCGCCGGAAGGCGACGACCTTGTCGAGCGCCTCTCGCAGGGCACGCACCCGGTCGAGGCGAGCCTTCGGCCGGAGAAGAGTGTGCAGGCGCTCAAAGAGTGCATCGAGCGCGGTTATGTTCACCTTAAATTCACGGGCACGCGCGGCGGCACGGAGCTGGGCGTGAGGCTCGAAAGCGACGCGGTCGCCTTCGACGACCGGGCCGGCTCGGTCAGGCTTGTCGGCGGGCTCACGCTCAACTACGTCAAGGTGCGCTGCGTCGCTGACCTTGACCTCAACACCCTCGCGGGCCAGGGCCGCTTGGAGAAGGCGTAGAAGCAAACCCCTCAGGACAGGAGACCGAAGTATGAGCGACCTGAAGCTGATAGAGGCCGTGAAGGCGGGCGACCTCCCGGCCGTGAATGAGTTGATCGAAGCGGGCGCCGACCCCAACCAGCAGGACGAGCACGGCTGGACGCCGTTGAACTGGGCCGCCGGCAAGGGCGACGCGTCCCTCCTGAAGTCGCTGCTCGAACGTGGGGCCGACCTCTCCCGAGTCGGCCGCGACGAGCGCACGCCTTACATGATCGCGCTTGCGGCGGGCCACGCCGAGGCGGCACGGCTGCTCCGAGACGCCGGGGCCAAGTCGTCCGCGGATCAGGAGCGGCCCTACTGCAAGGCGGTCGTCTTGAAAGAGGTCCGCCGCTTCTCGGGCTGGGTCGAGGGCCGCATCAACTGGAAAGAGTCGTCTGACGAAGAGCGGCCCGAGGGCGGGCCGGACGCGCTCGCCGACGACGAGGTAGTCTTCCTCCATCAGGACTTCACCGTCACGCGCTCGATGTGGCCGGGCGAGAATGTCATCTTCAACAATGTGACGCCGGAGTGGCAGAAGTTCTGCCGCGACGAGTTGGACTTCAACCCGCCTGACGACCTCGACCTGCTCGCCGCCGCGCACGAGGAGAGCGTCAACTAACCCCGCAGCCACACATCTCTTTTCGTCGTGAGGCGTCTTTGATTACCACGGGCCAGGAGACAAACTCTTCCCTCGGGACGAGCGAGGTGCGCGACGTGCTGACGCTGCTCGGCGAGCGTGCGCGGCGCCAACCCGAACGGCCGGCCTACTTCTTCCTCGCCGACGGCGAGGCGGAGCAGTCGAGCCTGACCTACGCCGAGCTCAACGCGCAGGCGCACGCCGTGGCCGTGCGCCTGCGTGAGCTGGGCGCGGCGGGCGAGCGCGTCCTCCTGCTCTACCCGCCAGGGCTTGAGTCTGCGCGCCCTGCGCTGGCTGACGACCGACGAACTCGCCGCCGGCGAAGCCGTTGGCGAGCGGCTCACGCCCGCGCCCGACCCCGACGCGCTCGCCTACCTACAATACACCTCCGGCTCGACGGCCACGCCGAAGGGCATCATGGTCAGCCACGGGAACCTCCTGCACAACTCCGCCTACCTCGACGCGGGCTGGCGCCACACGGGCGAGAGCCGCGTCGTCAGTTGGCTCCCGCACTTCCACGACATGGGGCTCGTCTACGGCATCGTGCAGCCGCTCTACAAAGGCTTCCCGGCCTACCTCATGCCGCCGGCGGCCTTCCTCCAGCGGCCGATGCTCTGGCTCCGGGCCGTCTCCCGCTTCCGGGCCACGCACAGCACCGCGCCCAACTTCGCCTACGACCTCTGCGTCCGCAAGGCCGACGCGGCGGAGTGCGAGGGGCTCGACCTGAGCTGCTGGGAGGTGGCCGTCAACGGGGCGGAGCCCATCCGTCGCGCGACGCTCGAACAGTTCACGGAGACCTTCGCGCCCTACGGGTTCCGCGCCGAAGCCTTCTGCCCCGGCTACGGGCTGGCCGAGGCGACGCTCAAAGTCTCCGCCTCTCGCAAGGGCGACGCGCCCGTCTACTGCACGACGCAGGCGGCGGCGCTCGAACAGCACCGCGTCGTCCCGGCCGAAGACGGGGAAGCGCAGACGCAGACGTTAGTCGGTTGCGGGCGGCTCGCGCCGGAGCTGAAGATCGCCGTCGTCGACCCGGAGATGATGCGGCCTTGCGCGCCCGGCGAGGTCGGCGAAATCTGGGTCGCAGGCCCGAGCGTCGCGCTCGGCTACTGGAACCGCCCGGAAGAGACCGAGCAGACCTTCGGCGCCTACATGGGGGGCGGCGCGGAAGGCCCGTACCTGCGCACGGGCGACCTCGGCTTCGTCGTCGAGGGCGAACTCTACCTGACGGGCCGGCTCAAAGACCTCATCATCATCCGCGGGCGCAACCACTACCCGCAGGATGTGGAGCTGACGGCCGAGCAGAGCCACCCCGACTTGCGGCCGGGCTGCGGCGCGGCCTTCTCCGTCGAGGTCGCGGGCGAGGAGCGGCTCGTCATCGTGCAGGAGGTGAGGCGGCAGTACCGCGCCGAGCGCTTAGAGGAGGTGGTCGGGGCCATCCGCCGCGACGTGGCCGAGGCGCACGAGCTACAGGTCTATGCCGTCGTGCTGGTGAAGCCGGGCGGCATCCACAAGACTTCGAGCGGGAAGATTCAGCGCCACGCGTGCCGCGCCGGCTTCCTCGCCGGCCGCCTGAGCGTCGTCGGCCGGAGCGTCCTCGAAGAGACGGACGAGTCACAGGCGGCCGGCGAGCCGCCCGCGCGCGCCGACCTGCTCGCGGCAGAGGGCGAAGAGCGCCGTCGTCTGCTCGCCTCGGCCCTGCGCGAAAAGGCGGCGCGGCTCCTGAAGGTCTCGCCCGCGCACCTCTCGTCCCGGCGGCCTTTGAACACCTATGGCCTCGACTCGCTGGCGGCGCTGGAGATGGCCCACTGGGTCGAGACGCGCATGGGCCTGAGTCTTCAGACGACGAGCCTGCTCGCCGGAGCGGGCCTCGAAGAGTTGACGGACGAGTTGGTCAATCAGCTCGACTCGCCGGAGCCTGTGCGGGCAGCGGCCTTCGAGTTCCCGCGCCACACCATCGGCGAGCACCCGCTCTCTTACAACCAGCAGGCCCTCTGGCTCGTCCACCTGCTCGACCGCGAAGGCCCGGCCTACAACATCTCTTACACGGCGCGGGTCGGCGCCGGGGTGGATGCGTCGGCGCTGCGACGCGTCTGTCAGGCGCTCGTCTACCGCCACGCCTCTTTGCGGACGACCTACGCGGCGCGCGACGGCCAGCCCGTCCAGTTGATCCGCGAGCACCAGATCATCGACTTCGAGACGGTGGACGCTTCAGAGTTAGGCGACGAGGAGTTGAGTAGAAGGTTGGCGGCGGCGGCCGACCGGCCCTTCGACCTTGAAGGCGGCGGCGTGCTGCGCGTCCGTCTCTTCGAGCGCGCGGGCGGCGAGCACGTCCTACTCCTCACCGTCCACCATATCGCCTGCGACTTCTGGTCACTCGATCTGCTCGCCTCGGAGCTTCGCGCTCTCTTACAGGCCGAGGCCGAGGGGGCGAAGACGGCCACGGCCCCGCCCGAGCTGAACTACACGGACTTCACCTACTGGCAAGCCGACATGCTTGCAGGGCCCGAGGGCGAGCGGCTCTGGTCATACTGGCGCGAACAACTCGCGGGCGAGCTGCCCGTGCTAGACCTGCCGACCGACCGCCCGCGCCCGCCCGCGCAGTGCTATCAGGGCGCCGCGTACACTTTCGAGCTGGGCGAGGAACTCGGCCGGGAGCTGGCGGCATTCGCCGCGCGCGAGGGCGCGACTCTATACACCACGCTCTTGGCCTGCTTCTACGTCCTGCTCTACCGCCACGGCGGGCAGGAAGACATTTTGGTCGGCTCGCCCACCTCGGGCCGCTGCCGGCCTGAGTTCAAGGATATCGTCGGTCACCTCGTCAACCCCGTCGTCCTGCGTGCGCGCCCCGAAGGCGCGGCAACCTTCAGGTCTTTCCTGCGCGAGGTGCGTGCGACTGTCGCGGGCGCGCTGGCCCATCAGAACTTCCCCTTCACGCTCCTTGCCGAGCGGCTCCAGCCGACGCGCGACCCGAGCCTCTCGCCGCTCTTCCAAGTCGCCTTCGCCTGGGAGAAGCCGCAACTACTTCGGGCACAGGGCGAGGCGCGGCAGGCGGCGAACCGCGGGGCCGCCGACGGTCAGGCGGCCGAGCTGCATGACTTCCTCTGGCGGCAGGGAGGCGCGCCCTATGACCTGATGCTCGTCGCCCTGGACGAAGGCGACGCGCTCCGGCTCACCTTGCAGTACCGGACGGAACTGTTCGACGAGGCGCGTGTCGTGCGCATGGCGGGACACTTCCGCACGCTCGTTGCGGGCGTCGTCGAAGACCCGGCGCGGAAGCTTTCGGAACTGTCGCTGCTCGGCGAAGAGGAGCAGCGACAACTCGTCATCGGCTGGAACCAGACGCGGGCCGGTTACGAACGAGACACTTGCCTCCACGAGTTGTTCGCGCGCCGGGCGGCCGACGCGGCCGACGCCATCGCTGCTCGCGACGAAGCGGGGCAAATCACTTACGCCGAACTCGACCGCCGTTCCAATCAACTCGCGCGCCGCCTGCGCCGCCTCGGCGTCGGCCCGGAAAGTGTAGTCGGCCTCTACCTCCCGCGGGGCGTGCGGCTCGTCGAGGCCGTGCTGGCGGTCTTGAAGGCCGGCGGCGCCTACCTGCCATTGGACACTACCTCGCCTGCGGAGCGGCTGCGGCTGATGGTCGAAGGCGCGGCCGCGCCCCTCGTGCTGACCGAGGCGGGCGGGCGGGAGAAGTTAGAGGGAGTCGGCGCGACGGTCGTTGATTTGGACGCGGAGGGCGTGCGCCTCGCGCGAGAATCAGCGGAGCCTTTCGCGCCGTGCGTGACGAGTGAGAATCTAGCTTACGTCATCTACACCTCCGGCTCGACCGGGCGGCCGAAGGGCGTAGCGGTGTCGCACCGCGCGGTGGTCAATCTCCTGACTGACTTCGAGCGCAGGCAACCGCTCACGGCGGGCGAAGCGTGCAGCATGTGGACGAGCACGGGCTTCGACGTTTCCGTTTACGAACTCTTCTCCCCGCTCGCCGCCGGCGGTACGCTCCACTTCGTCCCCGAACGCCTGCGCACGCGGGCGACCGACTTCCTGGACTGGCTGGAAGGCGAGCGCATCCAGAGCGCCTACGTGCCTCCCTTCATGCTGGCCGAACTCGCGGAGAGGCTGAAGGCGTCGGTCGCGCCCCGCCTCGCCCTCAAGCGGCTCCTGGTCGGCGTCGAACCCATCCCGGGACAGACGCTCGCTGAGATCGGCGCGCGCCTGCCCGGTCTCAGTATCATCAACGGCTACGGCCCGACCGAGGCGACCGTCTGCGCCACCCTCTACGACGTGGACGCCGCCGGGGGGTGCGTCGGCAACACGCCCATCGGCCGCCCCGTGCGGAACACGCAAGTCTACCTCCTCGACCGCGACCGAAACCCCGTGCAGGTCGGCACGGCCGGCGAACTTCACCTCGCCGGCGAAGGGCTAGCACGCGGCTACCTCGGCCTGCCCGAACTCACCGCGGAGCGGTTCGTGCCGTGCCCCTTCGCCGAAGGGGCCGGCGCGCGCATGTACCGAACCGGCGACCTCGCGCGCCACCTCGCGGACGGCAACGTCGAGTTCCTCGGCCGCGTGGACGAGCAGTTGAAGTTGCACGGCGTGCGCATCGAGCCGGGCGAGATCGAGACGGTGCTAAACCAGTCGTCGGCCGTGCGCGACAGCGTCGTCATGGTCAGGCCCGACGCGCGCGGCGACAAGCGGCTGGTGGCCTACGTCGTGCCCTCGCCCGAACAGTCCGTTACGCCCTCGCAGCTGCGCCGCCACCTGCAAGGGAAGCTGCCCGGCTTTATGACGCCGTCGGCCTTCGTCCTGCTCGAAAGCCTCCCGCAGACGCGCAACGGCAAGATTGACCGCAACGCCCTGCCCGCGCCGCGCGAGCGTGATTACGGACAGGCAGACGGCTTCGTCGCGCCGCGGACGCCGGTTGAGGAGTTGCTGGCGGGCATCTGGCAGGAGGTCCTGGGCGTCGAGCGCGTCGGCGTCGAGGACGATTTCTTCGACCTCGGCGGTCACTCGCTTTTGGCGACGCAACTCACCTCACGCATCCGCCAGGCGATCGAGGTCGAGATTCCGCTCCCGGACTTCTTCGAGACGCCGAACGTCGCGGGGCTGGCCGAGAAGATCGAGGCGGCCGTCCGCACGGGTGCAAGCCCGAAGCTGCCGCCCGTCGAGCGCGTCCCGAGAGAAGGCCCCGCGCCGCTCTCCTTCGCGCAGCGTCGGCTGTTGTTTCTGGAGCAGTTGGAGACGGGCACACCGCTCTACAACATCCCGCTGGCCCTGCGCCTGAGCGGCCACGTTAACCTCCACGCCCTTGAGGAGAGCGTGGGCGAACTGTGCAAACGTCACGAAGCGCTGCGCACGGCCTTCACCGACGAGCCGGAGCCGGCGCAGGTCGTTCACGCGGCGGAGCCGTTCAGCCTCGGGCTGGTTGACCTGAGCGGGCTGACAGCCGAGCACCAGACGGAGGCCGCGCGCAGGCTGATGAGGGAAGAGAGCGAGCGGCCCTTCGACCTCGGACGCGTGCCGCTGCTGCGGGTGCGGGTATTGAGGGTGAGCGGGCGGCGGCACCTGCTGCTGCTGAGCCTCCACCACCTGGTCTGCGACGGCTGGTCGCTGCGGCTCCTGCTCTCGGAGTTGGGCGAACTC
>JAIVJI010000102.1 GCA_020200135.1 Acidobacteriota bacterium
CCGCAGCAGCCCACGTCGGCGGCCGCCGCGCCGCTGCTCGCGGGCTTTAACGCCTGCGGGTGCGAGGCCGGCCCGCTGCCCGAGGTGCTCGGCACCGTCAACGGCATCAAGATCACGCGCGCCGACCTCGGCTCGCAGACGCAGCAGCGCGTGGCGCAGCTCCAGCAGCAGGTCGTCGATGCGCGCCGGGGCGAGTTCGAACGCCAGATCAACAGCATCCTCGTCGACGCCGAGGCGCGGAAGCGCAACACGACGCCGAACAAGCTGCTCGAAGACGAGATCATCAAGAAGGTGGCGACGCCGACCGACGCCGAGGCGCAGGCCTACTTCGACCAGAACAAGGCGCGCATCGAGGCGCAGGCCGGCCGCGCCGTCAGCTTCGCCGAGCTGAAGGGCGACCTCGTCGAGTACCTGCGCGACCAGCGCATACAGGAGCGCTCCAAGCAGTTCGCGGACACGCTGCGCGCGGCCGGGCAGGTCAGGAAGGTGGCCGAGACGGCGACGCCGCCCGCCACGCCCGCCGACCGCGCGCGCGTCCTCGCCACCGTCAACGGCAAGAACATCACCTCGGGCGACGTCGAGGACGGCATCATGCCGCTCGTCGCCACCGTGCAGGAACAGGTCTACTTCCTCCGCAAGGGCGACATCGACACCCGGATCAACGACATCCTGCTCAACGCCGAGGCGCAGAAGCGCGGCGTGACGGCGCGCGCCGTGCTCGACGCCGAGGTCACCGGCAAGCTGCCGGCCGTCACCGAGGCGCAGGCGCTCGACTTCTTCAACAAGAACAAGGCGCGCATCAACGGCGACTTCGCGACCGTCAAGTACCAAATCATCGAGTACCTCCAGGGGCAGGAGCAGCAGAAGCTCGAAGGCGCCTTCGTCGAGCGGCTGCGCAACGGCGCGAGCGTCCAGACCTTCGTCACGCCGCCGCCCGCGCCCGTCTTCGCCATCTCCACCGACGACCAGCCCGTGAAGGGGAACCCCGGCGCGGCGGTCACCATCGTCGAGTTCACCGACTACCAGTGCCCGACCTGCGCGGCCGCGCAGCCCGTGCTCGACCGCCTGATGACCGAGTACGGCGACCGCGTCCGGCTCGTCGTGCGCGACTTCCCGCTCCAGATGCACCCCGAGGCGCGCAAGGCGGCCGAGGCGGCCGAGGCCGCGCGCGAGCAGGGCAAGTACTGGGACTTCGCCGCCATCCTCTTCCGCAACCAGTCGGCCCTGAAGCCCGAGCAGCTCAAGCAGTACGCGCAGGTCATCGGGCTCGACCGCGCGAAGTTCGACGCGGCGCTCGACACGGGCAAGTTCTCCGACAAGGTCGAGCGCGACCTGCTCGACGGGCAGCGCTTCGGCATCACGGGGACGCCGGCCTTCTTCGTCAACGGCCGGCGCGCCAAGGACGGCACCTACGAGTCGCTCAAGGCCGCCATCGAGGCCGCGCTCAAGCCGGCGCGCTAGGAGTGACATAACAGGGGTGAACAGGATTGACAGGATAAGAAATCAAAATCTTTATCCCGTTCATCCTGTCCACCCCTGTTAATTCTTTCCCTTCGCGACCCGCCTCTCGTCCGAGAAAATGGACTTATTCCGTAACGTTTGACCAACCGCCCTGACACCCCGCGCGTCTAACACCCGCCCGCAACCGACCGAGCCGCCGAAAGCCTGGAACTTTAACCGCCCCCGCCGGGAATAGAGAGGTTGAGCCCGCGAAGTCGCGGGCTTTTTCGGCCGAAGTTAGGGAACTATCGGCGGGGCGGCTGCGTAAAAGCACTGTCACCACGGCGGGTTCCCAAGCCCCCTTGTTAACTCCGAAAGCCTTTTTTGTAACGCACGCCGCGAGTCGAGCGTCATTAAAACTCGTGAGGAACCAACCGATGAGAAAACTCCTGACCCTTCTGACGCTCGCGCTGGCGCTCTCGGCCCCCGCCCTCGCGCAGACCAACGACCCCGGCATCACCGCCAACGGCGTCATCGGCGAAGTCGTCGCCGTCGACCAGAACGCCAAGCAGCTCTTCGTCAAGACCGACGCCGGCTCGGTCGTCATCGTCGCCGTCGCCGACAACTCGCGGATCATGCGCAACCCGCCGGGCGAGCAGCGCGTGGACAAGGCCACGCCGATGACGCTGGCCGAGATGGCGGCCGGCGACCGCGTCTTCGCGCGCGGCACGCTCTCCGAAGACCGCAAGAGCGTGACGGGGCGCATCCTCATCGTCAACACCAAGGCCGACATCGCGGCCAAGAACGAGAAGGAGCGCGCCGAGTGGCAGGCGCGCGGCGTCGTCGGCACCGTCTCGGCCGTCAACGTCGAGACCAAAGAGATCACGTGGACGCCGCGAAGAACGAGATCACCATCGAGACTCAGGACAAGAAGCCGCTCACGGTCATCGTCCGCCCCGACTCAGTGCTCAAGCAGGTGCCGGCCGAGATGGGGATGATGATGATGGGCGGCGGCGCGGGCGGCCCCGGCGGCGCGGGCGCGCCCGCGCCGGGCGGAGCGCAGCGCGTCGTCGTGCAGGGCCCGCCGCCGGGCGGCGCGGCCCCGGGCGCTCAGCCGCAGCAGGGCGCGCCCGGCCAGGGCGGCCCCGTGCGCCGCCCGATGGACCCGCAGCAGATGTTAGAGCGCCTGCCCCCGGTCACGCTCGCCGAGCTGAAGCCCGGCCAGATGGTCGTCATCTCCAGCACCGTGGGCGCCGACCCGACCCGCGTCACCGCCATCCAGCTCGTCTCGAACGTCGAGCCGCTCGTCGCGATGATGTCGCGCCGGCCCGGCGGGGGCGGCGCGCCGGGCGGTGCGGGCGGCGGCATGCCGGGCGCGGGCAACATGAACTTCGGCTTCGGCATCGGCCAGCCGTAAAAGATAGGAGGCTCGATTCGCCGGCTCGTCTCTGAACCGGACCGGCGGGCCGGTGAATCAAGCCTCGTTGACCCCAAACCCCTCGTTAAAGGTATCGATCATGAAAGCATCTCTCAAGGCCCGACGAGTTCGGCGGCGTCATCGTCGGCGCGACCGTCACCGTCACCGACTCGGGCGGCAAGTCGAAGAACACCGTGTCGGGCAGCGACGGCGGCTTCACCGTCGCGGGCCTGACGCCGGGGCGCTACTCCATCCGCGTCTTCGCCACGGGCTTCGCCGCTTACGAGGGCGCCGACATCGACGTGAAGTCCGGGCGCAACGAGCTGCCCGCCATCACGCTCGGCATCTCGCTCGAGAAGGAGGAGGTGACGGTCGCCTCCGAGGGCCCGCTCTCCGTTGACACCGCGAGCGCCGGCGCCATCGTGCTCAAGGGCAAAGACCTCGAATCGCTGCCCGAGGACCCGGACGAGCTGGCGGCCGCGCTCTCGGCGCTCGCGGGCCCGGCCGCCGGCCCCAACGGCGGGCAGATCACCATCGACGGGTTCGAGGGCGGGCGCATCCCCTCGCGCGACTCCATCCGCGAGGTGCGCATCAACGACAACCCGCTCTCGGCCGAGAACGACCGCCCGGGCTTCGGCGGCATCTCGATCCTCACCAAGCCCGGCACCGACAAGCTGCGCGGCAGCTTCGGCATGACCTTCAACGACGAGAGCATGAACTCGCGCAACCCGTTCCTCAAGCAGGCCAAGCGCCCGCCCTTCCAGTTCCGCCAGTTCAACGGCAACCTCTCGGGCACCATCGTCCCGAAGAAGTCCTCCTTCTTCATCGACTTCAACCGCGGCGAGACCGACGACAACGACCTCGTCAACGGCAGGGTGCTCTCGCCCCTCAACGACCCGCTGGGCGCTGAAGTCCCCTTCAACCTGGCGGTGCTCACGCCCCGCCGCAACTGGAACATCAGCCCGCGCGTCGACTACGCCATCAACTCGAACCACACGCTGGTCGCGCGCTACCACTTCCACACCAGCCGCGACCTGAACCAGGGCGTCTCGCAGTACTCGCTGCCCGAACGAGCCTTCGACTCCGGCTTCAGCGCGCATAACCTCCAGCTGACCGAGACGGCCATCGTCAACAAGACGACGGTCAACGAGACGCGCTTCCAGTTCATCCGCAACCGCTTCGAGCAGGACTCGCTCAACGACGGCGTCGCCATCAACGTCTTCGACGCCTTCTCGTCGGGCGGCGCGCCCGTCGGCGACTCGTTCAACGAGAGCACGCGCTGGGAGGTGACGAACACGACGACGCAGGCGCGCGGCACGCACTCGCTCAAGTTCGGCGCGCGCCTGCGCGGCGTCCGCCTCTCGGACTTCTCCGAGAACAACTTCAACGGGACTTTCACCTTCAGCTCGCTCGCCGAGTACCGCGCCGCGCTCGCCGGCGAGGACACCGCGACGCAGTTCTCCATCTCGGGCGGCGAGCCGCTGGCCGAGATCAGCCAGGTGGACTTCGGCGGCTTCTTCCAGGACGACTGGAAGCTGCGGCCGAACCTGACGGTCGGCTACGGGCTGCGCTACGAGCGGCAGACGAACATCAAGAGCAGCCTCAACTTCGCCCCGCGCGTCTACCTCGCCTGGTCGCCCGACGGCGGCGCGCAGCGGCAGGCCAAGACCGTCATCCGGCTCGGCTTCGGCCTCTTCTACGACCGCATCGGCGAGAACTTCGCGCTCCAGTCGCTGCGCTTCAACGGCCTCAACCAGCAGCAGTTCATCGTCACCGAGCCGCTGACGGACGAGGAGATAGACAAGCTGCCCATCGGCGCCGAGCAGAGGCTGGCCGAGCGGGCTCGCGCCCAGCAGGCGCGCGCCATCCTCGCCCGGTTCGACGGCACGGTGCCCACGTCCGAGGAGCTGAGCGGCTTCGGCGTCTCGCAAACGACGCGCCGGATGGCGCCGGACGCGACCGCGCCCTACTCCTACATCTCGGGGCTCATCGTGACGCGCCAGCTGACGAAGACCTCGACGCTCAACCTCTTCTTCTCGACCTACGACACGCGCCACGTCCTGCGCCAGCGCAACATCAACGCGCCCTTCAACGGCGTGCGCCCGCAGCCCGGCCTCGGCAACGTCTTCCAGTTCGAGACCTCGGGCACGCAGAGCATGAAGCAGCTCAACATCTCCCTGAGCAAGCAGTTCATGCCCGGCGTCTCGATCACCGCCAACTACACCATCGGCAAGGCGCAGTCCGACACAGACTTCGGCGGCTTCCCGATGAACCAGTACGACCTGTCGGGCGAGTACTCGCGCACGTCCTTCGACACGCGCCACCGCTTCATCCTCTTCGCGAGCCTGGGCATCCCCAAGCTGAAGCTCTCGCTCAACCCGATGATCATCGCCAACACCGGGCGCCCCTTCAACATCATCACGGGCATCGACAACAACCGCGACGGCATCATCAACGACCGCCCGGCCTTCGCCACCGCCGCGACCGTCCGCTGCGCGCCGGACCAGCGCGCGGGGTTCGACGACCCCGACGACGGCCTCGACCCCTGCGACCTCGTCGAGACGCCCTGGGGCAACTTCGACATCAGCCCCAAGCCCGGGCAGACCTTCATCCCGCGCAACTTCGGCGAGGGCCCCGGCTTCTTCTCGGTCAACCTGAGGATCGGGCGCTCGTTCGCCTTCGGCGACACCGAGGCGTCGAGGGCGGCCGCCGCGCGGCAGCAGCAGCAGCGCGAGCAGCAGCGGCAGGGCGGCGACCGCGCCGGCAACCGCACGGGCGGCCCCGGCGGCGGGGGCGGGCAGCGCGGCCCCGGCGGGGGCGGCGGCGGCCCGATACAGGGCGGCATGGCCGGCGGCCCCATGATGATCATGATGGGCGCGCCCGGCGGCGGGGGCGAAGGGAAGCGCTACACGCTGAACTTCTCGCTCAACTTCATCAACCTGCTCAACCGCACCAACTTCGGCCAGCCCGTCGGCAACCTCCGCTCGCCCGACTTCGGGCAGTCGCTCTTCTCGGTCGGCGGCTTCGGCGGCTTCGGCGGCAACCAGGCCGCGGGCAACCGCCGCGTCCAGGCGTCCGTCAGGTTCAGCTTCTAAAGAACTCGGCGGGGCGAAAGTAAAGAGGGCGTGGGGACTGCACGAGTCCCCACGCCCTCTTTACTTTCGCCCTACGGGCCCCCCTAAACGGTGAGCAGTTCCTGCTCCTTGGACTTGGCCAGCTCGTCCACCTTGCCGATGTAGGTGTCGGTGAGCTTCTGGACTTCGGCGAGGGCGTCGCGCTCGGCGTCCTCGGAAATCTGCTTCTCCTTGAGCATCCGCTTGAGGCGGTCGTTCGAGTCGCGGCGGACGTTGCGGATGGCCGTGCGGTGCTCCTCGGCCGCCTCGTGTACCTGCTTGGCGAGCTGGCGGCGCCGCTCCTCGGTCAGGGGCGGGACGGGCACGCGCACGAGCTTGCCGTCGTTCGAGGGGTTCAGCCCGAGGTCGGCCGAGCGGATGGCCTTCTCGATGGCGCCGAGCTGGGTCTGGTCCCATGCCTGCACCGTCAGCATGTTCGGCTCGGGCGCGTGAACCGAGGCCATCTGGTTGAGCGGCGTCGGCGTCCCGTAGTAATCGACCGTCACGCCGTCGAGCAGGCTCACGGCCGCGCGCCCCGTCCGGATCGTCGCCAGCTTCTTCCTCAAGTCCTCGACCGCCCCCTCCATCCGCGGGCGCGTCTCCTTGATGACTTCCTTTTCGCTCATTGGCTCACTCCGTTCGCGTAAACCGTAAACCGTGAACCGTGACAAGTAACAACTGCTTTACCTCTGGTCACGGTTTACGGTTTACGGCCTTTCCGGCTTTTCGTTGCAGACCCTCGTGCCCACGGCCTCGCCCGAGACGACGCGGACGATGTTGCCGGGGGTGCGCATGTTGAAGACGACGATGGGGAGGTCGTTGTCCATGCACAGGCTTATGGCGGAGGCGTCCATCACCTTGAGCTGCTTTTCGAGCACCTCCTGGTAGGTGATGCAGTCGTAGCGCGTCGCGGCCGGGTCCTTGACGGGGTCGGCCGTGTAGACGCCCTCGACCTTCGTCGCCTTGAGAATCACGTCGGCCCTGATCTCCAGCGCGCGCAGCGCCGCCGCCGAGTCGGTCGTGAAATACGGGTTCCCCGTCCCGGCGGCGAAGATGACGACGCGCCCCTTCTCCAGGTGGCGGATGGCGCGGCGGCGGATGAACGGCTCGGCGACCTGCGGGATGTTGATGGCCGAGAGCACGCGGGTGTGGACGCCGACCTTCTCCAACGCGTCCTGGAGGACGACGGCGTTCATCACGGTGGCGAGCATCCCGATGTAGTCGGCGCTCGACCGGTCCATGTCGCCCGCGCTCTCCGAGACGCCGCGGAAGATGTTGCCGCCGCCGACGACGACCGCCACCTCGACGCCGAGGTCGCGCACCGACCGAATCTCTTCCGCGATGGCGCGCGCGACCATCACGTCCACGCCGTAGTTCTGCGCGCCCATCAGCGCCTCGCCCGACGCCTTCAGCAGGATGCGTTTGTAGGCCGCCCCGCCCGCCGCCTGTGTGTTAGCTGATGACATCGGACTATTGGTTGCCGCCGGCGAGCGCGGCGACCTCGCCGCCGAAGTCGTCCTCGCGCTTGGCGAGCCCCTCGCCCATCTTGTAGCGCGAGAAGCGGCGCACCGTGATGCGCTCGCCCGTCTTGGCGATGCGCTCGGTCAGCAGCTCGTTGATGGTCTTGGCCGGGTCCTTGACGAAGGGCTGGTCGAGGAGCACCGCCTCCTCGTAGAACTTGTTGAGACGGCCCTCGACGATCTTCTCGACGACCTGCTCGGGCTTGTTCGCGTTCTTCGGGTCGTTGGCGATCTGCGCGCGGGTGATCTCGCGCTCCTTGTCGAGGAGGTCCGCGGGCACCTCCTCGCGCGTGACGTAGCGCGGCTCGGCCGCCGCGATGTGCATCGCGATGTCCTTGACGAGCGTCTGGAACTCGTCGGTGCGCGCGACGAAGTCGGTCTCGCAGTTGACCTCGACGAGCACGCCGACCTTGCCGCCCATGTGGATGTAGGAGCCGACCGCGCCCTCGGCCGCGACGCGCCCCGACTTCTTGCCGGCCGTCGCCATGCCGCGCTTGCGCAGGATTTCGACCGCCTGCTCCTCGTTGCCGCCCGCCTCGGTGAGCGCCTTCTTGCACTCCATCATCCCCGCGCCCGTCTTCTCCCTGAGCGCCTTGACCGCCGCGCCTGTGATTTCCGCCATGACTTCAAGTCTCCTGAGTGATTATTAAGATTATCGAGTCGGGGGTCGGAAGTCGGTAGTCAGAATATAAGCCGCAATTCTTATTCTGGCTCCCGACTTCCGACTCCTGACTTCTAAAATAAAGCGCAGCCCGGCGGGTTCATCCGCACCGGAGGGCTGCGCTCGCCGTCGTTTGAAAAGTTGAAAGCTTGTGTGCCCGCGCGCCTCTCTACTTGGCCGCGCCGACCGTCTCGGCGCCCTTCTCGGCCTCGGACGACTGCGGCGGCTGCGTGCCTTCGGCGTCGGGCGACCCCGTCGCACCGCGCACGGGCGCGCCGGTGCCGACCTGCGCGTGGTCGCCGACGCTGTCGGGCTGCTGCCCCTGGCGCGCGAACCCCTGGTTGCCGGGGACGGAAGTCTGCACGTCCGCCGAGACCTGCGAGACGTCCGTGCCCGCGACCTGCGAAGACTGCGCGCCGGGCTCTACCTCGCGCGTGCTGTCGACCGCGGAGGTCACGACGCGCGAGGTGGGCGCGGGCGCGGCGCCGGCCGCCGCCGCCTCGGCCTGCTCGTCGTCCTCGGCCGACTTGCCGCTCATCTGCTGGCCCTCGACCACCGCGTCCGCGATGCGCGAGGCGAAGAGCCGGACGGCCCTCAGCGCGTCGTCGTTGCCGGGGATGACGTAGTCTATCCCTTCGGGCGAGCAGTTGGTGTCGACGACCGCGATGATGGGGATGCCGAGGCGGTTCGCCTCCTTGACCGCGATGTCCTCCTTGCGCACGTCGATGATGAAGAGCGCGTCCGGGACCCGCGTCATGTTCTTGATGCCCGAGAGGTTCTTGTCGAGGATTTCGCGCTCGCGGTCGAGCTTGATGCGCTCCTTCTTCGTCATCTTCTCGTAGCGGCCGTCGGTCTGCATCGCCTCGAGGTCGCGCAGCCGCTTGATCGACTTCTGCACGGTCTGGAAGTTGGTGAGGAGCCCGCCGAGCCAGCGCTGGTTGATGTAGTACTGGCCGGCTCTTTCGGCCTCCTCGCGGATGGCGTCCTGCGCCTGGCGCTTGGTGCCGACGAAGAGGATGTTGCGGCCGCGCTCCTCGCCCATCATCGCGGTGACGAACGTGATGGCGTCGCGGAACATCTTCTGCGTCTTCTGGAGGTCGATGATGTTGATGCCGTTGCGCTCGCCGAAGATGAACTCCTTCATCTTCGGGTTCCAGCGCCTGACCTGGTGGCCGAAGTGGACGCCGGCCTCCAGGAGTTCTTTCATCGTGACGGTGACTGCCAAACTGCTCCTCCTTCAGGTGATTGGTTTAGTGTACTCGCCGCGCCCGCGAGCGACCCCCGCGGGGGCCAACCAACCGGGGCGCGGCAATGGGATTGTGCAAAAGCCGTGGGCCGTAAACCGCGAACCGTGACAAGTGGCTTGCGTCTTGTCACGGTTCACGGCTCGCCGCCCGCGGGTTTATCTCTTCGAGAACTGGAAGCGCTTGCGCGCGCCCTTCTGGCCGTACTTCTTGCGCTCCTTTTGGCGCGGGTCGCGCGTGACGAGCCCGGCGTCCTTGAGCGCGGGGCGGAGGTCTGAGTTGAAGACCATCAGCGCGCGCGTGATGCCGTGGCGCAGCGCGCCGGCCTGTCCCGCCGGGCCGCCGCCCGCGACGTTGACGACGATGTCGAACTTGCTGGCGGTGTCGGTGAGCGTCAGCGGCTGGCGGATGACCATCCGCAGCGCCTGGTTGGGGAAGTACTCGTCGAAGGTCTTGCGGTTGACGCGGATTTCGCCGGTGCCCGGCCGAAGGTAGACGCGCGCGGTCGCGGTCTTGCGCCGCCCCGTCCCGTAATACTGGATGTCTGCCACAGCTTCCTCTTCCTTACCTTAAACTACAGTTTTAAGCCTTCTGCGCCGCGGCGCGCGGGCTCAGAGCCAGCGGCTCCGGGCGCTGCGCCGCGTGGCGGCGCAAGCCCTCGTCGTCGCCGTAGACCTTGAGCTTCTTCGCCATCGCCTTGCCGAGCTTGGTCTTCGGGAGCATCCCCTTGACCGCCAGCTCGATGACCCGCTCGGGGTGGCGCGCGAACTGGTCCTTGACCGAGATCGAGCGCAAGCCTCCGGGGTAGAGCGTGTGGTGGTGGTACATCTTCTGGTCGTTCTTCGACCCCTTGAAGACCGCCTGCTTGGCGTTGATGACGATGACGTGGTCGCCGGTGTCGAGGAAGGGCGTGTACTGCGGCTTGTTCTTGCCGGTCAGCACGCGCGCCACCTCGGTCGCCAGACGGCCGACCGTCTGACCCGCCGCGTCCACGACGTACCACTTGCGATTCTCTGCGAGTCCGTCCCCGCTGGGGAAGTAGGTTGACATAGATAACTCTCTCTATCTTAAGCGTCTAGAACGCGAACAGGTAGAATACGAAACCGATTTTTTGTTGTCAAGCCGCCGCGGCGCCCGCCTTCAAGCCCCCGGCTCGCGCCGCGCCGCGCCGGCGGCCGGCTCGCCCTCCCCGAGCGTCTTCATCCTGAAGATGACGACGCTCCACGCCGCGCCCATCAGCACGAGCAAAACCTCCAGCCAGAGGAGGTCGAGCCTGTAGACCGAGTAGAGGAGCGGCAGCCAGAGCAGGGCCACGGTCGTGAACTTGGCCCGCAGCGGGATGCCGCGCCGCTCGCGGAAGTTCCGGATGTAGCCGCCGAGCACGCGGTTCCCCATCAGCCAGCCGTGGAGGCGCTCCGAGCTGCGCAGGTAGCAGGCGGAGGCGAGCAGCAGGAAGGGCGTCGTCGGCAGCAGCGGGAGGAACACGCCGAGCACCGCGAGCGCCACGCAGAGGCTCCCGGCCGCGATCAGCAGCGCTTTTTTCGCCCGATTCAAACGCTTCCCTCATACTGAAGGCTCCCAGGTCTGGAAGAGACCTGGGAGCCTTCGCCGGCCTTCGTCGAGCCGCCTGACGCCGCCCTCTACTCGGGCGGGGTCTGCGGGGTCGTCTGCTGCTGGTCGGCGTCGCGGCGCTTGAGCTGCGGCCGGTCGTCCTTCTTCTCGGGGGTCGTCCCCTCGGCCGGCGTGCCGGTCTCGTCCGCGGAGGGCGAGCGGCGCTTCAGGGTCGGGCGGCCGGGCGCGCCGTCGTCGCCGGGGCCGATGTCGCCGGCCGCAGAGGCGCGCGCGTTCGAGAGACGGAGCAGGCGGTTCTTGACGCGCTGGAATTCCGAGGTCGAGAGGACGTACTCCTCCTTGTCGGGGAAGCGCGCGACGAGCTGGCGCGTCGCCTCCAGGCGGTCGGCCGACTGCGGGTGCGACTCGAAGAGCCGCGAAATGGTGCCGGGCTTCTTCTTGTTCTTCGCCGCCAGCTTCTCGAACATCGTGGACATCGCGTTCGGGTCGTACCCGGCGGCCCACATGTACTGGACGCCGAGCAGGTCGGCCTCGGATTCGGCGTTGCGGTTGAACTTCATGAAGCCGAGGAGCGCGCCGAACTGCCCGGCCTGGTTGATGAGCATCCCGCCCAGGCCGCCGAGGAAGATGGCGCCGGCGAGCATGAGCCCCTCGGCGATCATGCCCTTGGCCTGGTTCTCCATCGCGTGGCGGGCGGTGACGTGCGCGATCTCGTGCGCCATCACGCCCGCGACCTCGGCCTCGTTGTCGGCGGCGAGGATGAGCCCCTTGTTGACGTAGAAGAAGCCGCCCGGCAGCGCGAAGGCGTTGACCTCGTCGGAGTCGATGACCTTGATGGTGAAGGGTATGCGCGCGTCGGAGTGGAGCACGACGTTCTGGCCGACGCGGTTGATGTACTCGGTGATGACCGGGTCGTCGACGAACTTGGCCTGGCGGTCGACCTCGGCGGCGAGCTGGCGGCCGAGGGCCACCTCCTTGTCGACGCCCCCGCTGATGCTGTTGATGAAGCCGCCGTTGATCTTGCGCTTGCCGATGAGCCGCGGGTCTTCCTTCTCGGAGAGCGGCCTGCCGGGGTCCGACGGCGTCGTGGCGGCGGCGACCTCCTGCCCCTCGTTGTCGCCGGCCTTCTTGTCCTTCTTATTCTTGTCCGAATCCTGCTTGGCCGCCGCCTTCTGCGACCCCTGCCGCCGCGCGGGCGCGGCGACGGCCGAGAGCGAGCCAGCCCAGAGGCTGAAGACGAGCCCGAGCGCGGCGAGCGAGCGGGTGAATCTGTAGTGCATCACGTATGCCTCCAAAAACTTTTCGACGCCAGTGGCCGGAAGGAAGTGAAACCTCTTTTTGTGTTAAGCCCCGCGCGGGCCTGCCCCGCGCCCGCGCCCGCGTGGGGGACGCCGTCTGCGGGGTGAGCCGGACGGTCGGCGAAAGGTAACCCGGAAAGGCGCGAATCTTTGATGCCGCGGGGCGCGCCGTTGGTTGTGTCGGCGCGCCCCCAAAAGGGGCGCCGGCCGGCTCGGTTCGAGGGGAAACGCCCCGGATTATAGCAGCCCGGCCGACCGCGCCACAGCAAAAACTTAAACGTTGCCACGGCCGACCCGCGCGTGCTAGATTCGAAATGCCCTTCCTTCCTCAGCCGCCAAAGGGCCGGCCGCTTTTTCCCCGAGTTATTTTCCCGCCGGGTGCGCATGAAACGAATACAGGACAAGATTAAGGACCTGGTCGATCCGCAGTCTTTCGAGCAGATCGGGAACTACGCCGAAGACCCCGCGCAGGCGCTCGCCGCCTACCGCTTCACCGACGTCACGTCGGACTTGCTGGCGCGCTGGCTCGACACGCTGGCCGAGCTGCCGGCGGGGACGGGCGCGGCGCGCGCTCTGGCGCGTCGAGCGCGGGACGCGCCCGAGCTTGGGCGACGAGCTGGCGGCCAGTTTCGCGGCCTTCTTCGGCGGGAGCGAGACGCAGTGGGGCGGGCGCGAGCCGGCCGAGGTGCTGGCCGTCGCCGCCTCGCGCGCGGGCGAGGAGACGCTGGTCGTCATCATCGACACGGCCTTCAACCGGCCGGCGCGCGTCTCCCGCGACGACGGCCCCGTCCTCGGCTCGCTGGCGGCGGCCGCGCGCGAGCTGAACGTCTTCCTCGCGCTCGCGCTCGACGACGACATCGCCGACGCGGACGGCGCCAACGTCGCCGTCGCCGGCACGTACCGGATCGATTACCTCGACCCCGAGAACCTCTACCGCGTGGCCGACCAGTTCGTGCTGCGCAAGAAGCCGCAGGTCGGCGACACGCTCCGCGAGATTTACCAGGCGCTGCGCGCCACCGTCCACGATTTCAACTGGAGCCAGGCGCGCTTCTCGTCGGTCTACCCCGTCCACCCGCTCGTCGCCGAGGTCGCCTCGGGCGTGCGGCTCTTCCTCCCGAAGTTCGCGTTCCTGCCGTTCGCCGCCTCGGCCGCCGCGCGCGCCACCTCGCGCCCGGCGCTCTCGCTCGTGCTGCTCGACGAGGTCTTCGACGCGACCGAGGAGGAGACGCGCTTCTCGCCCGACCTGCGCGAAGTCTTCCAGACCTACGACGTGCTGACCGAGCGCTGCATCGGCCAGCTCCCCGTGATGCAGCGCTACCAGGCGCGGCTCATCCTGAAAAGTCTCTTCGTGCTCTCGCTCGACGGGCGCGACGCGACGCCGGGCGAGATGTGCGCCGCGCTGCTTTTGACCGACGAGGACGCGGGCGGCGACGCCCCGCGCCACGTCGCCGAGACGCTCGCGCGCTTCGCCTCTGAGGCGCCGCCGGGCAGCTTCGTGCTGGCCGACGGCCCCGGCGGCGAGAAGCGCTACCGCTTCCGCATCGCCGCGCGCGAGTCGGCGGCGGAGGAAGTACAGCCCGCCGCCGCGCCGGTTGGGCAGCAGGAACAGCGGCCCGAGCCGGCGACGCCGCAGCCGGAGCCGGCCGCGAAGGTCGAAGCCGCCGCGCCGGAGCCGCCGCCGTTCACGCCTCCCGGGCCGGCCGTCAAAGAGTCCGCCCCGCCGCCCGACGCGGAGGCGAAGCCCGCGCCGCCCGAAGCGGAGGCCGCCCCGGCCGAGGTTAAGAACGAGTCGCCCGAGGTTAAGAACGAGTCGCCCGAAGTGAAGAGCGCGCCGGAGGCACCCGAGTCGTCGGAGGCCGAGACCGAGCCGCTCTCCGCGCACGCGCTCGAATGGGCGCGCCTGCTCACGTCGCGGCCGTCGCTCGGCGCCGGGGGGCGCGACGCGCGCGACGAGGTGGGCGCCGCCCTCGGCCTCTGGCTGAAGGAGTGGCGCCTGCTCGGCGTCCAGCAGAAGTTCGAGGCGCTGCCCGACTCGTGCCTGACGACGCGCGTCTGGAAGGTGGAGGCCGAGGTGCGCAAGAGCTTCGGCCGCGCGGCCGAAGCGCTCGAGTCGGAGGCGGCCGGCAGATCAACGCTCGAAGACGCGCTCGCGCTCGCCGCGCGCGCCTTCGCCGACTCGCCCGAGACGTTCGCGCGGCGCACGCGCCTGCTCGAAGACCTCTGCGGCTTCGTCGAGACGTTCGCGGCGCGCGAGCGCGCCCGCGCCTACCTCGCGGCGGCCGAGCCGACCGGCATCGACGAGCTCGAGACGGCGCGCCGCGAACTGCTCGGCCTCGCGCACGACGCGAACAACTTCCTCGACTCGGAGCGCCGCGAGCGCTTCGAGCGACTGTGGCGCGAGTGGCGCGCGCGCTACGGCGAGCATTACGCCGCGCTGCATGATAAAACTATCGGCCAGGCCGGCCCGCGCGAGGCTCTACAGGATTTGAGGCGCGCCGAGCGCTGGCGCGAGTTCGAGTCGCTGGCGCGTCTGCCGGTCGTCAGCGGGCAGGTCTGGCGTCAGGCCGCAGGGCTCCTGCGCGTCGCGGAAGGGACGCGCTGCCGCCTCGACGTGCGGCGCCTGCTCGCGGGTCAGCCCGCCTGCGCGTGCCAGTTCCGCCTGTCGCGCGCGGCCGAGCTGTCGGAGCTGCCGCGGGAGTTGGAGGCTTTGATGGAGCGGGGCCTCGCCGTCTACCGCCGGACGCTCCTGATGCTCGGCACGACGCTCGCCATCTCGCTCGACGCGCTGGCGCGGCGCGAGGCGCAGGGTGAGACGGCGAAGCGCGCGCGCCACCTGTCGGCGGGCTTCGCGCAGGGCCTCCTGCCGGAGAAGTTCACGCGGCAGGACGTGCGGCTCATCGAGGGCGCGCTCAGGCGCATGCCCGCGCCGCCGCCGGTCAGGGTCGTCGCGCCGAACGGCGACACGGGTCTGCTCACGCGCGAGGAGCTGCGCGCGCGCTTCGAGCAGTGGCTCGACGAGCTGCCCGAGCAGCCCGTGCTCATCGAGGTCGTCTCGAAGGCGGAGATGAATGCCCCGTAAAGTTGCAGGCGAAAAGCAGCGGGCGAAAGACGGAAGGGGAGAGAAGAGCGGCAAGCGTTCGACCTCCCCTTCTTCGCGTCCGAAACCCTCGGCGGCCCGCGTCCCGGAGGCGAGGAACCCCGACGTGGTCATCGTCGGCGCGGGACGGGTGGGGGCGGCGCTGGCGCGCGCCCTGAGCGAGCGTCGCTATGTGGTGCGCGCGCTCGTCTCGCGCACCGCGGCGCACGCGCGCCGCGCGGCGGCGCGCGCGGGGCTCGAAACGCTCGCGCTCGGGGCCAATCAGTTGAAACGTCTGCCGCCGTCCAGGCTCGTCTTCATCACGACGCCCGACGCCCTCATCGAGGAGACGGCCGAGAGGCTCGCCGCGCTGCCGTCCGTGCGGCCGGTGTGGGCGCTGCACGCGAGCGGCGCGCTCACGTCCGAGGCGCTCGCGCCCCTGCGCGCGCGCGGCGTGATCGTCGGCTCGATGCACCCGCTCGTCTCGGTGAGTGACATCGTCAAGACCGGCGCGGAGAGTCTGCGCGGCGCCTACTACTGCCTCGAAGGTGAGGCGTCGTTCATGGCCCTAAACATCGTGAGAGACCTCTACGGCCGTCACTTCAGGGTCGACGCCGCGGCCAAGCCGCTCTACCACGCCGCGGCCGTGATGGCGGCCGGCCACGTCGTCGCGCTCTACGACATGGCGCTCGAAGCACTCGCCCGGTGCGGGCTGACCGGGTTCGACTTGCGGGGCGCCCTGCTGCCGCTGCTGGAGAGCGTCGTCAAGAACCTTGCGGCGGGCACGACTCACGCCCTCACGGGCAGCTTCGCGCGCGCCGACGCCGAGACGTTGGCGCTAGAGTAAAAAAAAGTTCCCAACGAGACAGCACTCAGAAACCGAGACGCGAAAGGAAGAACTCCGCCTTGCCCCCGATGCAGAACATTCCGAGCGCGAGCTACAGTCTGACGCTGCGGGTGAAGCTCTCGGCGCGCGCCGGCACGCTCGGGGAGCTGACCATCGCCATCGGGCACGCGGGCGGCGACATCGGCGCCATCGACATCGTCAGCGTCGGGCGCGACACGATAGTCCGCGACCTCACGGTCAACGCCGCCTCGGCCGAGCACGGCCAGACGATCGTCGAGGCCGCGCGCGCGGTGGACGGCGTCGAGGTCATCAACGTCAGCGACCGCGTCTTCCTCATGCACCTCGGCGGCAAGATCGAGGTCGTCTCCAAGGCCCCGCTGAAGACCCGCGCCGACCTCTCGATGGCCTACACGCCCGGCGTCGCGCGCGTCTGCGAGGCCATCGCGCGCGACCCCGAGAAGGTCTTCACGCTGACCATCAAGCGCAACACCGTCGCCGTCGTCACCGACGGCACGGCCGTCCTCGGCCTGGGCGACATCGGCCCGGCCGCCGCGCTCCCGGTGATGGAGGGCAAGGCGATGCTCTTTAAAGAGTTCGCCGGCGTGGACGCGTTCCCCATCTGCCTTTCGACCAAGGACCCGGCCGAGATCGTCAACACGGTCAAGCGCATCGCGGTCGCCTTCGGCGGCATCAACCTCGAAGACATCTCGGCCCCGCGCTGCTTCGAGATAGAGGAGAGGTTAAAGGAGGAGCTCGACATCCCGGTCTTTCACGACGACCAGCACGGCACGGCCGTCGTCGTGATGGCCGCGCTCTTCAACGCCGTGAGGCTCGTCGGCAAGCGGATGGAGGACTTGAAGGTCGTCGTCAACGGCGTGGGGGCGGCGGGCGTGGCCTGCTCGAAGATAGTGATGAACGCGGGCGTCCGCAACCTCATCGGCTGCGACCAGCACGGCGCCATCTACGAGGGGCGCACCGAGAACATGAACTGGGTCAAGGAACACTTCTCGCGCATCACCAACCCGGCGGGCGAGCGCGGCACGATCCACGACGTGATCAAGGGCGCGGACGTCTTCTTCGGGCTGTCGGCGCCCGGCGTCATCGACGTGGACGACGTGAGGCGGATGGCGGCGGACCCCATCGTCTTCGCGATGGCGAACCCGACGCCCGAGATCATGCCGGAGGAGGTGGCGGGCGTGGCGGCGGTGATGGCGACGGGGCGGAGCGACTACCCGAACCAGATCAACAACGTGCTCTGCTTCCCCGGCATCTTCCGCGGCGCGCTCTCGTGCCGCGCCACGCGCATCAACGAGGAGATGAAGCTCGCCGCCGCGCAGGCCATCGCCTCCATCATCACGCCCGAAGAGCTGCACCCCGAGTACATCGTCCCCTCGGTCTTCGACAAGCGCGTCGCCGAGGCCGTCGCGCGCGAGGTCGAAGAGGCCGCCTACCGCACCGGCGTCGCGCGCCGCGAGCGCTCGCGCCCCGACGTGCTGATGTAAAAGGCGCACCCACGACCCGACACGAAAGCCCCGCGCGCCGGTCGCACGCTCCGGCGCGCGGGGCTTTTACGTCGAGGGCTTTAGCGCCCTCCCCATGTTTGCCATGTCTTCGGCTTGCGCGCGCGGTTTACGCTCAACGCTGCAAGACAATTTCCTTCACCGTCGGCTCGCCCGACTTATAGTCTACGAATTCGCAAATGCCCTCCGTACCCGGCACGCACGCCCATACGCTCGCGTGAGGGCCGATGCTGCAAACCGCCGGTAAGAGGGTTTAGCCTCACCTGACATTCGGTTCTGTTCCACAATCTCAACCAAGGTGTCTGACGCCCGGCATCACCCGCCCGCCGGCACCTTTCGCGAAGCGTAAGAACTATCGTGTCGCGGGTCGGGTGCATGCCGTTGTTAGGCGCGGCGCCGCCCCGAGCACGCCACCTAAATGATCAGCTCGACTCGGGATTTATCATAGAGCTTTAGCCAATCCCGCCGCAAAATGGCGTAACGGTACTCGTCCTCAAAATCCCCCTGCGGGTTAAGACCGTACTCGCGCATCACGCCTTCCAGCTCGAAGCCGGCCGTCTTCTCGATCGACCTCTGCGACGAGGTGTTCGAGACGTAGCAGCCCGTCTCGACTCGGTTGAGCCCCAGCACCTCGAAGGCCAGATAAAACAGGTGGGGCTTACTCCGCGGGGCCACGCCTCGCCCGCGCATGTGTGACAGTGTGTCCGCCCCCGTGTACCCCCTCCGACCCTTCCGACTGCTGACGCCCAGCAGACTCAAGCCGGCCAGCTCACCTCCCAGGGTCGAGTAGAAACCATATTTCACTCTCGCCCCATCCTCGAACTCGGGGCGGTAGCTTTCCTCTAACTCCTTGAGCATATAACCCGAGTCGGGAAACTTTTGAAACATAGAGCAGACCTCGGGCAAGTTCTCTTCATCGATAAGGTAAAAGGTGATCGAATCGGAGGAGAGTGCTTTGAACATGGTCATTTAGTCCAGGCTTCAAGGAAGCGCCCAACGCCCGGCATCACCCGCGCCCCTATTCAACCTGCATGAGAGGCATGCTGAAGGGGCGTCGGGTGCATGCCGTTGTCAGGCGACGTGGACAGGGCGTTATTTTTTACTGTCCGCGTCCCCGAAAGTCACGCGGATGCCGGTGGTGAGTAATAGATCGTTCTTTTTCACCCCCGGCAGCGGGTTGCTCTGGAAGCGGTCGCTGACGGTCGCCTGCAAACCGAGTTGCCTGGTCAACCTTGTGACGCCCGTCAGGTCAAACGCGAAACGGTATTCACCGAATTCGCTGAGGTTGGGGTAGAGCACCGCCCTCTGCGCCAGGGTAGTGCTCTCCGATAGCTTGTAAGACAGCTCCTCGCCGACGAGCGCCTCCGCCGAATTCCGCGTCAGGCCGGTCGAGAATTTCTCCCGGTTGTAGGAGCCGCCCGCGAATATATCCAGGCGCGTCCTCTCTGTTCTGCGCGCGTGGATGCCGAGCCCGCCTCCGAAGACGAGACGCAGGTCGAGCTGCTGGAACTTGTCGCGCTCGAGGTCGGTGAGGGCGAAGCCGAAGAGGCGGTCGCTGATGTCGCGGTCGTAGCGGGCGCCGCCGCGGATGGCTTCTGCCGTCGTGACCGAGACGCCGGTCGTGCTGTTGCGTGCGAAAAGCGATGCGGCGTAGAAGCTCAGTTTATCTCTCTGTGTGGTGCGCGCCACCTGTGACCCGAGACTGATGATGAGTGTGTCGGCGTTGCCGCGCGTCGCGCTCAACCCGGCGTCTGCGGAACCGCTCCAGACTGCCTGCTGCTGCCTGGGCAACTCGGCTTCGTAGGCAGCCTGCTCCTCTTTTGAACGGATGAGTCGGACGGCGTCTTTCGCGAGGGCAACTTTCCCGGCGTCGCTGGTTTGAACCTCGAAGACACCTTCGGCGGCCGTGACGGTGCCGACGAGCACACGTCCGTCTTGCGACGTGACGTAGAGGGGGTGATCAGAGGTTACCCTCTCTACGGCGTCCCACTGGATCTTCACCTCGCCCGCGAACACGGACTTCAAGACCAGGTTTTCGCCGTCGTACTTGACGATCGTCCCGGTCAACCGGTCGCCATTTTTCAGATTGACCTGGTCGGCTAACGCCTCGGAGCAGAGCACGCCACCGAGGATGACAACCCACACAGCCATTTTACGCATCGAGCCCCTCCCCATTCTGAGTTGTAGTTAACTCGAAGCCACAGCATGCCACGCTATCGGCAGGAGTGGAATAATCAGCGGCAGGAATTTACACGAAGACATTCTCCTCATAGCAACCCCTGTCGAGAAGACGCCTAACGCCCGGCATCACCGGCGCGCCACTGCCTTTGCTGATAAAAGAGCTGCTGAGTTGCGCGTCCGCTGCATGCCGGGCGTTAGGCGCGGCCTTACCAGAGCAACCGGATCGGGTTACCAGTTCCGATGCCGGCATGACACAACTTAGCAGCATCCGTCAGAGCTTCCATAATCTTCTCAACGGTCGATTCCGGGTTAGGCCGTTTCGACTGCTGCACGTTTTGCTTCAGAGGAACGACCGGCGCGAACGGCATTTTCGCCGCTATCTCATCCAAACGCCTTTCGAGATCGAGCCTGCTGCCAAGACCATCACGATAGAACTCCGATAGAAGTCTCTCAATCTTATCTTGCGGTAGATTGCCGAAGCCCCCAAGCGCCCGCTGAATTTCCTCAATCTCCATTAGCCATAGACCGGCTTCATCAGGTTGGATGAGCAGCAACTCATCCCCATAGCAGCGCCAATCACCGACTTTAGCGAATACTTCAAACATGCCGTTCTCATCTCGGAAGATGCCGCCGAGCAGGTTGCCCAAGTGAACGATGTCTCCCGGCGAGAACTCAATGACAACCCCGCTTCGATGGCCGCACTCGAACATATTCTTGGCCGCGCGCTCCCACTCTTCGACCTCCCCTCGCTCTTTCTTCGTAAGTCGGCGCTTGTTACGGTGGGGTTTATCAAAGTAGAAGTCGCTGCCCGCCAGAGGGACGCGATTAGGACAATCACAATGGACTTCTGCCCACTTCCCCATAATTTATCCAAAAACCACGAGCGCCTAACTACTATTGGGCCGAATGATTCGGCGCAACTCCGTAATGGGGCTGTAAAAGCCGAATGGTTCGGTTTAACTACGCGCCCGGCGTAGGAGACGGCGGGGATTATAACCCGGGACGGAGGCGCGGGTGACAAACTTGCTCCACGGCGGCGCGGCGCGTCGCGGCTTTCGATCTCTTGTCGGACGGAAGGCGGGGCGCGGGGGTGCTGCTCGTCGCGGGGGTCGGGTTGCCGGCAGCGGCGGTGAAGTCCGTCAGGCCGCACGGTCGGAGAGCATGAGCGGGTGACAGCACGACTCCGTGAAGCGTTCGCTTAGAGCGTCGGCGCGATGCGTTCGGCGGCCTCGCGCGAGGTGACGACGGGGACTATCTCGAACTCAACCAAATCTTCCCAGCGCTCCGCCCACTCGGCGAAGAGGCGCGGGTCTTCACACTCCATCAACTGAAAGCACCCGGCGAAGTCCGACGCGACCCAGCTCTCGACGTACCTCAGTCCCTCCGGCGTCATCCGCCCGCGCTCGCGGAAGCGCGCGTAGACGGCCGCGGCGTCGCCGCCCCTGAAACGCTCGATGACCATGAACAGCATCCCGGCGACCTTTCTCCCGCTCTGACCCACTTCAGAATCCGCCGGCGCGGCCGCGCCGCGCGAGCCACTCTTCCCAGCTCGTCAGGCCCCGCTCGCCGCCGGGCGCGGTGTTCTTCCCGGCGCGGAAGGCCCGCGCGACCGCGCCGGGTATCGGCAGATGCACGACCCTCTTGCCGACGCCTCTCGCGCGCTTCCAGTCCCGCGCCATCTCGCCCAGCGTGCGTACCGACGGCCCGCCGAAGTCCGGCAGGCGGCCCCGTGGGCCGGCGCCCGCGCAGGCCGCGAGGCGCGCGGCCACCTCCGTCTCGTCAACGCTCTGGAACTTGATGTCGGTTGGGAGCGGCATCAAGAGCGGCACGCGCGCGGCCTTCGCCAGAAGGAAGTCCACGAGCGTGTGGAACTGCGTGGCGCGCAGGACGGAGTGGGGCACGCCCGAGGACTCGATGATTCGTTCCGCCGCGAGCTTCCGCCGGTAGTAACCCAGGGGGATTTCGTCAACGCCGACGATGGAGATGTAGACGAGGTGCGAGACCCCGGCCGCGCGCGCCGACGCGGTCAGACGGCGCGTGCCTTCCACGTCCACGGCCTCCGCCCGGCGCGGGTCGGACGCGGCGTGTATGACGACTTCGACGCCCTCGACCGCCGCGCCCACGCCCTCGCCCGTGACGAGGCCCGCGCGCGCCCACTCGACGCCGGCCGGCGCGGACTGCGCGGGCTCGCGCCGGCTCATGACGCGCGCGGCGTGACCCTCGCCCGCCAGCGCGCGCACGACCCTTCGGCCGAGCGAGCCGGCGCCTCCCGTCACGAGCACTTTCATCTTCGACACCTCGAAAGAGTCCGGCGGCGCTTCAGTCAACCCAGCTCGTCAGCCACGTCGCGAACCAGAGCCACGCGCGCGTGCTCCCGACGACGAAGCGCAGCGGGTGCGAGACGACGATGAGGAGGCCGCCCCAGACCGTCGCGCGGTGGGGGCGGCGGCGCGAGACGAGGTCGTAGACGAGGCAGATGACGATGAAGAGGTCGGCGAGGCCGAAGAAGGCGAGCGGCCCCGCCTGCTGGATGAAGGCGAAGGGCAGGCGCGCGGTGGCCGCCGGCAGGATGGCGATGGTCGCCAGAAGCATGAGCCGCTTGTGAACGTCCGGGCGCCGCCGGTGGTAGAAGCCCGCCCCGACCAGTATCGCGAAGACGAGCATGTCGCCGAGCGGCACCGTCAGGAAGACGAGCGGGTCGGGCGCGCCGGGCGGCACCCCGATGATCTTCGCCCTGACGACGGCCGTCACGCAGCCGACGACGACCATCAGCGCGGCCAGCACGCCGCCGGCCACGCCGAGGCGCCGGTGCAGGCGCGTGCGGTTCGCCGCGACGAGCAGGGTCTGCGCGAGCAGCAGCGCGAGCCACGAGGTGAAGACGACGCCGTGGAGGTGTAGAAGGGCCCCGAGCGACCCGGCGGCGAAGTAAGGCCGGAGGTAGTAAGTCCGCGCGAAGCCCGCGAAGACCGTGGCCACGGCCGCGACGGCCATGCCCGTGTAGAACAGCCGCTCGCGCCGCCGCGCGCCGCGCGCCGCGCCGGCGGCCGCGCGCCGGCCCTCGACAGTCAGTGTGTCCATCGGACGAGCCCTCGGGGTGTTTGAACGTCCCGGCCGGCGCCTTAGCGCCGCTTCCACTTCAGCTCGATCTCGACCTCCTCCTCGTCGCCCTCGCGCTGGTACTCGAACTCGACGGTCGCGTAGGGCGGCACGTAGACGCGCTCGCCCGCGATCTGTATCTCGAAGGTCTTCTCGGCCTCCAGCGCGTCGGCCAGACGCCGCAGCTTGGCCACCACCTCGCCCGTCGAGTAAGACTTCTCCACGTCCTTGTCACTTCCCATCACCCACCTCCGTTTATGATTCCGCCGCCGGCGTACGAAAGAGCCGTCGCCGTGCGGCAGGAGAATATACATCGCCGTGCGACTCTCCGGAAGGACTAAGCGGGCGGTTCGTCACTCCCGCCCGCGCGGCCGCGCGCCTCCGCCGCCGCCCGGCACAAGGTTCTATGCAAATCCTGTCAGACTTGACGTGCGAAAGCCGGTGCTGATGCCGAACCCTCAGACCGCCGCGCGCAGAGATTGGGCGATGAGGGGGACGATGCGGCGGGGGACGGCGATGGCCTCTTTGATGTGGCGCGAGTTGGTGAAGTGGCCGGCGACGTAGAGGCCGGGGACGTTGGTCTCGAAGGTCTCGGGGTCGTAGGCGGGGATTTCGGTCAGCCCGGAGCGCTCGGTGCGGACGCCCGCGTCGCGCAGCAGCGTGAGGTCCGCGTCGCTGCCGATGAGGACGAAGACGGCGTCGTTGGCGAGCGCGTGCGACGTGCCGCGGTCGTCCCTGATGAGCACCTGCGTGTCCGTGATCCGCTCGACCGCGGAGAAGAGGAAGAGGCGCAGGCGCCCCGCTTCCATCTCGCGCTCGAGCGGCCCGCGCACCCAGTGCTTGATGCAGCCCTTCTTCGGGTCGCGGTTCTCCCAGTCCTCGGGCCAGACGGCGAAGGTCGTGCGCGCGCCGCCTTCGGCGAGGAAGAGCGCGGCCTCGGCCGCCGAGTTCCCGCCGCCGACGACGAGCGCCTCCTTGCGCACGTAGGGGAAGGGCTCGACGAAGCGGTGTTGGACTTTGGGCAGCCCCTCGCCGGGGACGCCGAGCCGGCGCGGGCGCGCCATCCCGCCGAGGCAGGCGAGCACGCGCGCGGCCTCGTAGGCGGCACGCGACGTTGTGACGCGGAAGCCGCCAGCGCCGAGCGGCGCGAGCGATTCCAGGCGCGTCACCTCCTCCTCGGTGTTGACGCGCAGGTTCTGTTCGAGCGCGAAGCGGACGTAGTAGGAGAGCAGTTCCTCGCGCGTCGGCTTCTCGCGGCAGGGGCGCAGCTCGCCTCCGCGCAGCTCGAGCTCGTCGGTGGTGGAGAAGACCGTCAGGCCGACGGGGTAGTGGTAGACCGTGTCGGCGATGAGCCCCTTCTCGACGACGAGGTACGAGAGCCCCTCGCGCGCGGCCACGTCGGCCGCCGAGAGCCCGGCCGGCCCCGCGCCGATGATCAGCAGGTCGAGTCGTCCTTCGCCCATAACCTTTACGGATGACTCAATCCTCGCACGCCGCGCGCCCGGATGGCAAACCAGGGGCCCGCCGCGCCTTCAGCCCGTGTAGCCGTCGCTCTTCAAACCCTTGTCGTTCTTCCGGTCGTCTTTCTCCTCGCGGTTTTTCTTCCCTCCGGCGGCCTCCCCGCGCTCGCGCCCGGCGCGCTCGTCGAGCCAGTCGACGAACGCCCGCAGGTCACGCTCCTCGCTGAAGTCCCTGCCGTCGGGGCCGTGCGTGGCCTCCTCGAAGAGCTGTTCGATGATGTAGTAGCCGAGCATCCGGTGGCTCTCGAACTGCGGCTCGTCGAAGAACTGGTCGGCGGTGGACTCGTGCGGGAAGTCCGGGTGGCTCACGGCGTAGTTGTAGATGTCGCGCGGCTCGGTGCCGTAGATGGTCGGCTTGACGTAGATGATGTGGCCGGTCAGCTTGTGCCGCTTGTGCTCGCCGCCCGGCGCGTCCACGCGCTCGCCGGGCGCGGCGTCGACGGCCTCGTAGTGTATGTCGCCGACGGCGCAGTAGCCGCCCGCCCCTTTCTCCTCGCTCGCCGGGCGCGGCAGGATGGGGAAGGGCGGCCTGAACTCGATGGGGATGCCGAGGTCGATGCGTATCTTGCGCACCGCGTCGCCCAGACCTTCGAGCGCGCCCGCGGGGTCGGCCGAGCCGTCCACGACGACGATGTTGCGGCAGCGGCGCAGCACCATCTCGTAGAGCCCGAGGTTTTCGAAGTGGCCGCCGTCGGAGAGCAGCACGTAAGGGTTCTTGTCGTCGGTGAGGCCGAACGCCTCGTCGAGGATGGGGCTCAGCGCGCTCCGGGGGTGCGAGCGGTAGAAGGTGAGCGCGCCGTGGACGCCGGGGTTGCCGAGCCACCACCCGAGGCGCGCGTTGAAGAAGGTGAGCGCCAGCGTCACGAAGGGCGAGGGCGAGAAGTAGCCCATGTTCGAGCTGGCGGCGGCGCCCGAGATGGCGACGGCCGTGCCGAGCGCGATGCCGCTCTTGCCGCCGTAGTCGCGCGTGCGGCGGTATCCGACGAAGAGGCTGCCCGAGTGGAGCGGCGTCGAGGTGAAGGACTCCGCGCGCCGCTGCTGCCACGCCAGCTTGTCGCCGCCGACCAGGTTCAAAGCCATGTTGACGACGTGCATCAGCCGGTGGAGCCGCGGCGGGTACTTCAGGTGGTAGGGGAACGCCTTGACGAGCAGCAGGCGGTTGAGCAGCAGGCGGTTGACGGGGGCGGGCTGCGCGCCGGGGGCGCCGGGCTCCGCGGGCCCCCGTGGCTCTCCCCCGTCGTCGCGCGACGCCGCGAGGCTCGCGTAGTCTCTGCGCACCTCGTCGAGGTTCGCCGCGAACTCCGGCGCGTCCTCGAGGCGGCTGACCTGGAGGATGCGGCTCAGGTCGCCGAAGAGCGCCGTGCGGAAGGACGGGTTGGTGGCGATGCTCTCGGGCGGGTCCCGCCTCTCGAAGTACTTGCGCGACTGGCCGTCCATGTTGTCAATCTCGGCGCGCAGGTAGCGCGCGGCCGCGGCCGCCGCCGCCCTCTTCTCGGGCGTGCCCCGCGTCTCCGCGTCCTCGCCGGCCAGCGCCGCGACGAAGGAGACCAGGCCGTTCGCGCCCTCGAAGTCCGACTCCCTCAGGACCCACGGCCGCAGCTCGTCCATGAACAGGTTGTCGCGCGGGTCGAAGCCCGTGAAGGGGTTGGCCTGCCGCTCGCCCTTCGGGCGCGACGCCCCGAGGAAGGCGCGGATGATGCGGTCGCGGTAGCCCGCGTGGAGCGAGAACTTGTTGAGGTTGATGACGAGCGAGCCGAAGCGCCCGACCCCGTGCAGCGCCAGCGCCAGCAGCGAGAGGTAGAGCCACGTCGGGAAGTGCGCCACGCGGAAGGCGTTCTGCGCGCTCGTGAACGGGTACATCGCTGCGAACTCCGCGCCGCGCTCGCCGGCGAGCGCCGCGGGGAGGTACTGGCCGAGCCACGCGATGACCGCCCCCGTCAGCATCGCGACGACGAGCACCAGGCAGGCGAAGAAGATGAACGCGGCGAGCACGACGATGTTGACGCCCACCGTCTTCAGAGTCCCGAGCCAGTCGCGCTCGCCCTCCTTCTTCGACTTGCCGGGCGTCTTGGCGCTGCCGCCGCCGAGGATGGCGACGAGGCCGGAGAGTCCGCCCGCCGCCAGCAGCCACTTCTGAAAGGCGAAGTAGAGCAGCGGCCCGAAGATGACGAGGCCGCAGAAGAAGAGCCACGCCGCCATCACGATGAGGAGCCACGCGCCGGCGCGCGCCAGCCACTCGCGGTCCTCGTCCTCGATGAAGTAGCGGCCGTAACTGACGAACGGGTCTTTGGGCTCCTCCTCGTCTTCGCCGACAGCCGCCGCCACCGCCGCCGCGACGCCCGGCTTCTTCTCCGCGCGCTCGGCCTCCCTCCGGGCGCGCTCGGCCTCCTTCCGGGCGCGCTCGGCCTCCCGGCGGGCGCGCTGCTCGTCGCGCTGCCTCGGCGCCCTCTCCGTGCGCCGGCTGCTGAGGCCGACGAAGAGCGTGACGCCGAGGAAGATGACCAGCAGGTAGACGGGGAAGGCGAGCGCCGTGTAAAACTCCGCGCCCCACCACTGGGTGTAGGGCAGCAGCTCCGGCCTGACGACGCCGCCCGCGAACCTGGCCTCGCCGAAGGGGTTGACGAAGGGGGAGTCGAAGGGCGGGATTTTGACCGCCGCCACCCAGAGCAGCAGCGCCCCGAGCACGCTCGCGGCGAGCATCACTATCCCCTCGCGCACGAAGCTGCGGCCGATGTCCGCGTTGCGCTTGTCGACCACCCCGGCGAGCTTCTCCTCTTTCGCGCGCGCGGCGGGGTCGTCCTCGCGCCCGGGCCTCTGGCGCAGCTCCTTCAGCTCGCGCTCGGCCGGGTCGTCCTTCCACGTCTGCCTGACGAAGAGCCAGTAGAAGGTGACGCCGGTGACGCCGACCAGCGCCCCGAAGAGCAGGAAGCCGGCCATCTCCGGCCAGGTGTCGCGGTGCGGCAGCGCCCTCGTGTACCACGCCCAGTAGGTCGTCAGCAGCGTCGCCGACAGGCAGAGCGGGACCAGGCAGAGCCGCAGGAAGGAGTTCTGGTCGCGGCGCTTGTCCCAGAAGCTGCCGGGCCGGATGACGCCGCTGTTGCTCGGCCGGTTGAGCCGCATGAACGCGACGGCGAAGCCGTTCAGCAGCGTGCCGAGCACGAGCAGCGCCAGGCTCGGCGTGGCGAAGGCGGCCGCCACGAGCACCTCCCGCTCGGGCCAAAAGTAATCGGCCGCGAGGAAAGCGCCGGCGACCGCGAGCAGCAGGAGGACGAAGAACAGCACGTGCCAGCGGTTCAAATTGTCGAGCGCGACCCGCAGCGCCTTGAGCGGGTTCAGGTTGAGCAGCCACGCGCCGACGCCGCTGAGCAGGAGCAGCCCGACCAGCGTCCACCAGTCGCCCGCCGCGAGCACGGCCGCGTTGGCGACGCGCGGGATCATGAGGAGGCTCGCCAGCAGCGGCACCAGCACCACCCAGTTGAGCAGCAGGTTGCGCACGTAGATGGTGACGAACGTCCACGCATCGGCCGACAGCATCCCCGTCTTCGGCGTGATGAAGTTGCTGTAGTCACGCAGGTGGCGCAGCGGCTCGGGCTCCGGCCCGAGCTTCGAGGAGCGCCCCTCGCCCTTGAGGTCGGAGACGACGCCGCTCAGCCCCCTGGGGTGGCGGTGAATCCAGGCCGAGAGCCAGCCGCCGATGTAGCCGCCGCCCGAGACGGTCGAGAGGTAGTCGAAGCGCTCGAGGAAGCCGCGCCGCGCGAGCGACTGGATGACGCCGAGCGCGAAGGTGCCGCTGCGGATGCCGCCGCCCGAAAGGCAGATGGCCGAGCGCTGAGCGCGCAGCTCGTGGACCCTCTGCATGACCCTCGCGAGCCGCAGGTCTTCGGCGCGCCGCAGCTCGTCGGGGAGCGAGTCTTCGAGCAGCAGCCGGCGGAAGCGCCGCAGGTCGCTGTCGCCGCCGCGGTCCGCGCACAGCCCGCCGCCGGCGCGCTCCCAGACCAGCTCGAAGAGGCCGCGCGTGTCGTCGCGCAGCGCCGCGCGCTCGAAGCGGCATGGCTTGAAGACTTCGGCATCGCCGAGGACCTCGTTGAGCGCGTCGGCCAGCCCCCGGTCGGCCTCTTCGTCCGTCTCCCCCTGCCCCTGCCTCCTGGTCAGGGCGGGGAACTTTTTCGCGAGGTAGGCGGCGAGGTCGGGCTCGACCCAGGGCGAGCCGTCGGCGCACTCGCGGTCTACGGGCTCCGCCCCCGCGGGGTGCGTCCGCTTCCAGCGCCCGTAGGCTTCGCGCAGCCTCTCGGCGAGCGCCTCGCGGCGCGCGTGGTTGGGGTGGAAGTCCCAGTCAGCCTTGACCGTGACGTCGACCGTCCGGCCGCCGTCCTTCACCGGGACGGAGTCGCCTTCGTCGTTCCAGTCGAGCGTCTCGTGCAGGCTCTCGAACTCTTCTTCGAGCACCTGGCAGAGGTGGAGCGGGATTTCGTAGGTCCGAGGCATGGCGGTCATATTTTGTCCGGAGGGAGTGGGGCGGCGGGGCGCGCTCACTCCGTCGTAAGGAAATCAAAGGGCGTGCGGGCGCGGTAAGGCTTGCGGCGGCCTGGGGCCGGTGCGAGAAAACGAGTGCGAGAAAACGTCGGCAAAAATAGTCCCGCGCCGCGCCGTTGTCAACAACTATCTTCCGCGCCGGGTCGGGCGCCCGCACGGCGCGGCGCGCCCCCACCCGTGTATGACGCGCGGCGGCGAAAACTTTCGCCGCGACCTTGAGGACTCGAACGCACCGGGCGCCGCGCCGGCCCGTGTTTGCGCGCGCTCGGAGCCGGTCGGTATAATGCCCCGGCCAAACGAATCTTCCGCAGTGCCGCCCGCGCGACAGGAGCCGAGAAGCGTGTGACCACGACCGAATCCGCATGTCACGGCACCCCCGAGGGCGCCTCGCTCCGCGTCGAGCGCCTGCCGTTCCGAAACGTCCCGCACCAGTCGCGCCTCTTCCTCGAATACCTCGAAGACCCGACGGCCCTCAGGCGCTTCTACCCCGAGGCCGTCCGCTTCCACTACGAGCTGGCCGAGCGCCGCCGCCGCGTGCTCGACAACCACCGGACGGACCGCGCCGCGCTCTGCGACGCGCTCGGGCGCTCGAACGTGGGCTGGGGCGCGGGCGCGCTGACGACGGCGAACGTCGGGCGCTTACGCTCGCCCGACTCGGTCGCGGTCGTCACGGGGCAGCAGACGGGTCTGTTCACCGGGCCGCTCTACACGCTCTACAAGGCGCTCTCGGCGGTGAAGCTCGCGGCCTGCCTGACCTCACGCGGCACCGACGCCGTCCCGGTCTTCTGGATGGCGACCGAGGACCACGACTGGGAGGAGGTGCAGACGGCACAGGTCATCGCCTGCGACGGCCGCCTCGCCGACGTGGCGGTGCCCGCCGGGCTGCACGGCGAGGGCGAGCCGGTCGGCGGCGTCAAACTCGACGGGAGTGTGGAGGAG
>JAIVJI010000027.1 GCA_020200135.1 Acidobacteriota bacterium
TGAAAGCCCTGCCCCCGCGTCTCTGCGTTTGAGAACTCCCCGGCCGCCGTGTCGGGTCAGTCGAGCGGCTCACCGCCCAGGTCCCCGGTGCGCGGGTCGTTCATGCGCATGAAGCCGACGATGGCGCAGACCGCGCCGAGCGCGACGAAGAGGTTGAAGAAGGCGGCCATGCCGACGACGTTCTCCGAGTTCGCCTCGTTGATGCCGTAGACGGCGAAGACGAACCACTGGACGTGGTAGAGCAGCAGGCAGACGGCCGAGATGGCGAACCAGCGCGGCGACTCGCCGAAGGCGCGCGCGCGCGCGAACCCGAGCGCGGCGGCGATGAGCCATCCCAGCCCGCCCACGCCGAGCAGCCCCATCACGACCCAGGGGAAGTAGGAGGGCAGGCGCATCGGCCCCGATTGCGCCAGCGCCATGAAGTAGGAGGAGAGCATCCGGTTAGTCCTTTCAGGTCTTCTTCGACGGGGCATGAACGAGGCGTCGCGCGCGCCGTCGAAGTCGGGTCCCTAACGGCGCGCGCGACGCCTGCTGCGTGTGTGATGTGGCGTGCGGGAGGGGGCGGCCCGCAACAGGCGCCGCCCCGCGCGCGGGGGTTCGCCCCCGCGGCACGCTAAGAGGGAAGGGTCGGCCGCCCCTCACTGCGTGATGTGTATCTCCTCCTCCGCCCCGCTATGACGCAGGAAGAGGGCCAGCGCGCACACGCACAGCACCACGAAGCCGGCGATGGCCTTCCACAGGTGCGGGGTGTTCCCCTGCGGGTCTGTCACCGCGGCGAACAGGTAGAACTGGTAAATGGCGAAGCCCAGCGCGGCCACGGCCACGATCCCAAGCAGAACGTCAACCAGGCTCTTCATCGTGAACCTCCTGAGTTCGGTAAGTTTGACACTCGACGGCTTTCAAGGAATAAAGCCGGTAAAGTAAGCCTTAGAGAATTTGCCGGGTTTTGCTGCAAGCGCACGGTAATGCTCGGATTCGGCGCTATGTTAGCGCCGCGACCCGCCAGACGCAAGGGGGTTGTTGCGGGTAGAGGGGGGGGAGTGGGTCAAGGCTCTCGGCCCTTCGCCCCTCACCCTTTCAGAGGATGAGCCTCCGGTCGCCGGCGCGGCGCGTGACGCGCTCGCGGTCGAAGTATTCGAGCAGGGGGATGGCGTACTTGCGCGAGACGCCGGAGAGTTCCTTGAAGGCCGCCACGTCGATGAGCCGGTCGGCCGCGCGCGCGCCGGCGTAGCTGCGCAGCGCGGCGGTGAGCCCCGCGAGCGCGTCGCGGTGGAAGAGCAGGTCCTCCTTGACGCGCACGAGCGCGCCCGAGTCGAGCAGGAGCTGGAGGAGCTTGCGCAGGTGTTCGCGCCGAGGCGTAGCCCCGCCCGCGCGCGCGAACGCCTCTTCGAGCGCGGGCGCTTCGAGCCCCGCGTCGCGGTAGACGGCTTCGAGACGTTCGCGCAGCGCCGCGTCCTCGGGCGAGAGGTCGAGGCTGTGGCCGGCGGCGCGCACCAGGTCGCGCTCCGAGACGAGCTGGCCGCCGGCCTCGGCCGCCTTGAGCGCGGCGCGGAACAGCTCGGGCGCGGCGCGCGAGAAGACGCGCTCGCGCAAAGTCTCGCGCGCGAGTCCGCGCGACAGCGGCTCGCGCCGGTGGTGCGCCTCGACCTCCCCGACGGCCGCGCGCACCAGGTTACTCAGGGCCGCGCTCGCGGCGAGCACGCCCTCCGCCTCGACGACCGCGCCGCGCCTCATAGACTCGGCCACGGCCGACGCCAGCACGTCGTCGCGCCAGCCCGTGCGCGCCGCCGCCGACGCCGGCGGCAGGCCGCGCTCGCCGGCCGACTCGACGAAGAAGGCGAGACGCGCCGCCGCGTCCGCGCCTTCGAGCGCGGCGAGACTCGCGCGCGCCGCCGCGCGCTCTCGCCCGCGGTGCTTCTGCGCGTGCGCGTCCACGACGACGCCGCCCGCGACCGTGCGCTGCGGCGAGTACGTGCGGACGATGAAGCGGTCGCCGGGGAGCGCGACGACGGGCGATTCGAGCCGCAGCTGCGCCAGCCCCTTCGAGCCCGGCGCTATCTCGCCCGACTCTTCGAGCGCGGCGACGCGCGCCAGCACCTCGGCCGTGCCGTGGTGTACGCGCACGCGCTGCCGCGTCCGCAGACCCCGCGGCGCGTCCGCCAGCACGTCGACCCACGCGTCGAGAATCTGCGTCGGCTGTAAGCGTCCGACCGGCGCGAGCACCATCCCGCGCCCGACGCCCGCGGCGTCCACGCCGCCGAGGTTGACCGCCGTCCGCTGCCCCGCGCCCGCCCGTTTCACCGGCGCGCCGTGGACTTGCAGGCCGCGCACGCGCACGCGCGCCCCGCCGGGCAGCAGCTCAAGCTCGTCGCCCTCCGAAATCTCGCCCGCGACGAGCGTCCCCGTCGCCACCGCGCCGAAGCCGCGCACCGTGAAGGAGCGGTCGACGGGGAGCCGCGCCACCGCGTCCGACGAGCGCGCGGGCGCCGCGTGCGCCGACGCGCGCAGCGCCTCCTTCAGCTCGTCAATCCCCCGCCCCGTCCGCGCGCTGACGGCCACGGCGGGCGCGCCTTCGAGGAACGAGCCGGCGACCAGCTCCGACGCCTCCAGCCGCACGAGTTCGAGCAGCTCTTCGTCAACCGAGTCCGACTTGGTGAGGACGACGAGCCCCGAGGAGACGCCGAGCAGCCGGCAGATGTCGAAGTGCTCGCGCGTCTGCGGCATCACGCCCTCGTCGGCCGCGATGACGAGCGCGACGAGGTCGAGGCCGTGCGCGCCGGCGAGCATGTTCTTGACGAAGCGCTCGTGGCCGGGCACGTCCACGAACCCGACGCGCACGTCGCCGAGGTCGAGCTCGGCGAAGCCGAGGTCGATGGTGATGCCGCGCCGCTTCTCCTCGGGCAGGCGGTCGGCGTCCACGCCCGTGAGCGCGCGCACCAGGGTCGTCTTCCCGTGGTCGATGTGGCCGGCCGTGCCGACGATGACGGATTTCATAAGAGTCTGGAGTCTGAAGTCTGGAGTCTAAAACAGGAGCACGCTCAGACTCCAGCCTCCAGACTCCAGACTTAAAATCGGAAGACGCTGAGCACGTCGGAGAAGTCGTCGCGCCAGACTTCGAGCTTGTAGACGGCGGGGTCGAATTCCGGCCAGTTCGTGTCGGAGGTGAGCTGGCCGAGGTCTTCGCTGTTGCGCGCGACGGCGACCCAGGTCGAGGAGTCGAGCCCCAGCTCCGAGCCCTGCCGCCCGTCGTTGAAGATGCGCGAGACGAGCCCCGCCTCCCTGCTGATGCCGCCGACGACCCTTTCGAGTTCGAGCGCGCGGTTCGAGACGTGGAAGGCGACGACGCCGCCGGGCGCGAGCTTCCGTAAGTAGAGCGCGAGCGCCTCGCGCGTCATCAGGTGCGCGGGCACGGCGTCGGAGCTGAAGGCGTCGAGCGTGATGAGGTCGTACGCGCCTTCGGGCGCCTCGCGCAGACGCAGCCGCGCGTCGCCGACGACTACCGAGACCGGCGCGCCCGCGCACGCGGAGAGGTACGTGAAGTAGCGCGGGTCGCGCGCGACCTCCACCACCGCCGGGTCTATCTCGTAGAACGTCCACGTCTCGCCCGCGCGCGCGTAGGCGGCGGTCGTCCCCGCGCCGAGTCCGACGACGGCGACCGAGAGCGGCCGCGCCGCCGGCACCGCCGCGTCGCGCCTGGCGCGCACCGCGTTGAAGACCAGCCCGAGCGGGCCCTCGCGGTGGTAGTAGGAGAGCGGCTCGCAGGCCCTCGCGGGGTCGGTGTACTGCTTGCCGTGGAGCGTGCTGCCGTGTTGCAGCCAGTGGAGGCTGTCGTCCTCGTTGGCCTCGACCCGGTGCGTGCCGTAGAAGTTGCGCGTGGCGTGCAGCGTGCGCACCGGCTCCTCGAAGAGGAACGCGGAGGCGATCATCACCGCGCCGAGGCCGAGCGCGAACCGCAGCGGGCGCGGCGCGAAGAGGTGGTTGAGCAGGAAGAGCGGGACGCCGAGCGAGAGCGCCACGCGCTCCACGTTCGACAGCTCGAACTGTCGGGCGACGAGCAGGAGCGCCGCCGCGAGAAGTCCTATCGCGAGCGGGAGCAGAAGGTCGAGCGCGCCCGGCCTCTGGTCGTCCCCTCCGTCGTCGAGCGCGTCGGCCGTCTCGGGCGCGCGGCGCGCGCCGAGGCGCAGGCCGAGCAGCCGCCCGCGCTCGCGCCGGAAGCCCGGCCGCAGGTAGGTCGCCAGCACGACGACGAGCGGGTACTCGACGAGCGCGTCGAAGGCGAGAGGCGCGACGAGCGCGTTGAAGAGTCCGCCGAGCGCGCCGCCCGCCGCGAGGCAGAGGTAGAACTCCGCGAGCCGCGCGGGCGGCGGGCGGTCTTCGGCGAGCTGCCAGTGGCAGACGAGCGCGGCCGAGAAGAGGAAGAGGAGGTGGAAGATGATGAGGAACCACGCGGGCTCGGTCGCGCCCGACAGGTAGACGAGCGCGAGCAGCACGGCCGTGCCGGGCACGAGGCGCCCCGCGAGCCCCGGGCCGACGACGCGCCGGCGCGCGAAGACGATGACGAAGCTCAGCAGGTAGAGCGCGAGCGGGATGACCCACAGCAGCGGCACCGCCGCGAGGTCGGTCGTGATGTAGGTCGTCACCCCGAGCACGAGGCTCGAAGGCGCGAACGCGAGCACCAGCCAACGCAGCCTCCGCCGCCACGTCACGCGCGGCGCATTCTCCTCACGCGCGCCTTCATCAAACGCCTCCCCGGCCGGCACTCCTTCGGCGTCGGCGTCGGCGGGGACGGGCGGCGCGCCCGCGCGCAGTGCGGCGAGCGCGCAGGCGGCGATGAGGACGGCGAGCAAGCCGTAGCCGAGCGCCCAGAGGCGCCCCTGCCGGCCGAGCGTGAGCGACGGCTCAAGCAGCACGGGGAAGCCGAGGAGCGCGAAGAGGCTCCCGGCGTTGCTCGCCGCGTAGAGGTAGTAAGGGTCGGAGGCCGACGCGGCGCGCGTGCGCGAGAACCAGCGCTGCAACAGCGGCGCGCTCGCGGAGAGCACGAGGAAGGGCGGGCCCACCGTCACCAGCAGCGTCTTCAAGAGCCACCACGCCGGGCTCCCGCCCTCGGGCACCCCGCCCGCGGCGTCCGCGCCCAACGCCGGCGGCAGCGCCAGCGCCGCGACGACGAGCAGCCCCACGTGTACGAGCCCCTGCGCGCGCGCCGAGAGCCAGCGCGTCAGCGCCAGCGCGTAGGCGTAGCCCGCGAGCAGCGCCGCCTGAAAGAAGAGCATGCACGTGTTCCAGACGGCGGGCGTCCCGCCCAAAAGCGGCAGCACGGTCTTACCCACCAGCGGCTGAACCCAGAAGAGCAGGAACGCGCTGACGAAGAGCGCGGCGGCGAAGAGGGAGGCCATGGGGGTGAATAGTAAATTGTGAATGGTGAATGGTAAATCGTCGGCGGGCGGCGCTCGCCAACCACTCACCATTCACTACTTCACTATCTCAAAATCTATCCACTGCGCGGCCGTGCGGCTCTTGCCGCTGGCGAGCTCGTCGGTGACGACGACCTGGAGGCTGTACTCGCCCGGCTGGAGCGAGCCGCCGAGCTGTAGGCGCCCGCCCCCCGGAAGGCGCGAGACGTTCGCCGTCCTGGCCGGCGCGTAAGCCTGCGCGGGGCCTTCGAAGACCACCCGGCCGTCGCGGAAGAGTCGCACCTGTGTGCGCAGGCGCGGGGCGCCCGTCCCGCCCCCGGCGCGCGCGTTGTAGATGTGGTAGCTGAAGTCTACCTGCGAGCCGTGGCGGAAGCGCCGCAGCGTGGCGTTGCGCAGCGGGTCGGCCTCGCCCGAAGTCGCCGCCGCCGCCGCCGCCGCCGAAGCCTTCAACGCCGCCGGCGCGGCGGCCGTGACGAAGATGCCCGAGAGCGCGAGCCGGTCTTTCGTGATGTCGGGCACCTCGATGAACTGGCTGGCCGAGCCGATGCGCGCGGTCGCCGTGTCGCGGACGACGACGCGCAACTGGTACGCGCCCGGCTTGTTCACGGGGACCTTCATCAGGTAGACGACGCCGTTCTTGAGAATGTCTTCATACGTCTCGGCGCGCGCGCGCAGCGTCTCGGTGCGGTTGACCTCGTCGATGATGCGCTCGTCCTCGCCGAAGGTGAGCGCGACCACGTCGATGACCGCCTTCTTCCAGCCGTCGGGCTCGTCGGTGAACTTGAGCCGGCTGACGTCGATGTGGACGAGCGAGTCGACCGTGGCCTGCTTCGCCGCCGTGCTGCTGAAGAGCGAGGTCATCCGCAGCGGGAGGTCGCCCGCGCTGAGCGGCGAGGCGAGCGCGGAGAGTATCTGCTGGGTGCGCGACTTGGGCGCGGCCGCCGCCTCCTGGTCGGTGATGCCGTAGAAGCCGGCGCGCGTCCGCACGCGCAGCCCCGCGCGTTTGACCTTGACCTCGATGCTGTTGAAGCGCGCGCCGCCGCGCACGCGCTCGAAGACCGTCTCGTCGGGGCGGAAGGCGATGAGGTAGTAGCCCTTCCGTGCCCCGACGATGTGCTCGACGCCGCCGCCGAGGTCGTTGTTGTCGTGGACGAAGACGCCGCCGGTCTCCTCGGCCAGGAAGCGCAGGCCCTCCTGCGAGTCGGCGTACGACGCGGTGCGCCCGGCCATGATGCCGGCGATTTTGTTGTCGTCGCGCCCCGGCTCGATGTGGTCGGCGGCGGTCACCCCCGTGTAGGGCAGGCCGCGCGTGTCCATCGTGTTGATGACGATGGAGGCACGGTTCGCCAGCTCGGCGAGCTGCCTGACCTTCTCGCGGAGGCGGTTGCTCTTCACCAGGTCGGTGCGGTCGAAGATGGGGAGGCCGTCGCCGAAGTGGATGATGGACTTGCGGCCGGGCAGCCCCTTCATCCCGCGGATGACGAAGTTGAGCGCGCCGAGCGTGCCGATGGTGAAGACCTCCTCGCGGAGCTGTTCGACGCCCGGCTCGCCCACGATGCCTTCTTTCTCCTCCTCCTCCTTCTTCTTCGCGGACGGCAGGTCCCCCTTGAACTGTTCCATCGGGCTTTCGTTGATGGCCTCGATGGCGGACACGCCCAGGCGGCTGAGCGGGTTCCACTGCACGCGCTCGATGGCGCGGTAGAGGAGTTGCTTGTCGCCGGTGAACTGCTGGAGCGCGCCCGTGCCCCGGCCCGTCTGGATGACGGCGACGAGGTCGCCGGGTCGCATCTGCTCGTCCACGAACTTGCGGAGCGCGCGGCGCACATGGATGAGGCTCTCGAACGAGGTGCCGAGGTCGTCGACGACGAGCGCGATGGTGCGGCGCACCTGTGCGGCGGTCAGCCGCGCGGGCGGCGCGGGCGGCGCGCCCTTGTCGCGGGGCGCCGCCGAGAGCTGTGTGACAGTCCCGGTCTCGTTCGAGACGAACGAGAGGTGCGTCACCTCCTGACGGCGGCCGCCGACCGTCACCTCGAAGTCTTCGGGGCGGAGGTCAGTCACGAGCCGCCCCTGCTTGTCCAGCACGACGGCGTCGAACTGGATGAGGTTCGAGGTGACGCGCACCACGTCGTCGTCGTCCGTATCTTCGGCCGCGGCGGGCGCGGGCGGCGCGGGCTGTTGCTGCTGCCGTCGGGCCCACGCGGCGGGCGGCGCCTGGGTCAGGACGAGTAAGAGTGCGAGTACGGGCGCGAGGTCTTTTTTCATGGCGGGAATTCCTTCTTTGGTGGCGTCGGCCGCGTCGTCGGGGGGGGCGGCTCGGGTGTCGGCCGCGCGGGAGCAGCGGCTGGCCTTTGCGAAAAGGATGTGCGATGCTTTTCGCCTAAACGGACACCACAAACGGAGGGCGATTATGACAGAGCCGGCGAAAAACGGCGACCGCGTGCGCGTGCACTACACGGGGCGGCTCGAAGGCGGCCAGGTCTTCGACTCCTCCCGGGACGGCGACCCGCTGGAGTTCACCGTCGGCGCGGGCGAAGTCATCCCGGGCTTTGACGAGGCCGTGCGCGGGATGAACGTCGGCGACTCGCGCACGGTCGAGATCGAGTCCGACGACGCCTACGGCCCGCGCCGCGACGGGCTGGTCACGCAGATAGAGCGCGCGCGGGCGCAGTTCCCCTTCGAGCCGCAGGTCGGCATGAACTTCGCGCTGCCGCTCCAGGACGGCAACCAGATCGAGGTCGTCGTTACGGAAGTCACGGACACGCACGTCACCATCGACGGCAACCACCCGCTCGCCGGCGAGAAGCTCATCTTCGACGTCGAGCTGATGGAGAAGAGTTAACCCGCGAAAGCCCTCACTCGTCGTCCTCGGGGTCGGCGCCGAAGTAGTACATCCACTCGCCCAGCTCGGACTCTTTCACGCCCCCGCGCGGGTCACGTTCCGGCGCCCGCGCGGCCGCCGCCGCGTCGAGCCGCCCGCGGAACTCGCCGGAGCGGACGACCTGCGCGCCGCAGCGCCTGACGTAGTCGGCCAGCGCGCGGTCGGAGGTGACGACCTTCAGCGTCCGGCGCTCGCGCGACGCCTCGACCAGCTCCTTGATGCGCGCGTCCGCGTCCGAGCCGCGCGCGGCGTAGAAGACCCTCACGCCCATGAAGTACGACCCGTCGGGGAAGAACTCGTCCGGCGCGCCGTCGAACACGGCCTCGACCGTCACCCCCGCCTCGCGCGCGAACCGCGCCAACTCCCCCAACAGACGCCGCCGCGCGCCCGGCTTGTCCCTGTGCCACCCCACGCGCTGCGCCATCACGTTGTTGCCGTCAACCAGGTAAGACATTTTGAACCTCGCCGCGACCTAAACAATGAGGGGTTGACTCGAACGAGTCAACCCCTCATGTTTCAGACCTGTGCGGAGCGAAGGCGCTCGCGTCGTCTTAGAACCCGCCGACGTAGAGGCGTGTGATCGTCCGCCCGTCCTTGCTCTTGTTGGCCGTCGTCGTGGCCGCGCTCTTGAGCGCGCTCTCCACGTTCGAGGGGCTGGAGCCCGTGTGCGACGAGAGGTAGAGCGCGCCGCCGCCCGCGCCGTGCGGCGAGGCCATCGAGGTTCCCGACATCGTGGTCGTGCCGCCGCCCTTCTTCGTCGAGAGGATGCTCAGGCCCGGCGCCCAGATGTCCACGCACTTGCCGTAGTTGCTCCAGGAAGTCTCCTTGTCGGCGCTGTCGGTCGCGGCGACCGTCATGACGCCGTTGTTCGTCCCGGCACCGGCGCGCGCCGGCGAGGAGTTGCAGGCGTCGGCCCCGTCGTTGCCGGCGGCGAGCGCGTAGAAGACGCCGCTGTTGGCGGACTTCACCACCGCGTCGTCGACCGCCTGGTTGGCGCCGCCGCCGAGGCTCATGTTGGCGACCGCCGGCTTCTTGGCGTTGGCCGTCACCCAGTCTATGCCGCGCGTTGGCGTAGGCCGTCCCGTCGGCGACGACGTACGCGACCGAGGGGTCGTTCTCAAGCGCGTCGATCTGGCGCGCCGTGAGGTGGGCGGCGAAGCCCTTGAGCGCCGCGCTGTAGACGCGGTCGGCGTGGAAGCCGTGGGCGCGCTCGTAAGCCTGCACGAGGCCGACGGTGCGGCGGTCGAGGTAGGCGAGCGCCGGGTTGCCGTCGAAGCGCGCATCCGGCTCGGCGCCGGTGGCCTGGTACTCGGCGCCGTCGTTAAAGACGACGATCATGGGGAAGGACGCGGGGGAGCGCTGCGCCGAGACCAGCCCGGACGTGGCGACGAGCGCCGCGAGCATCAGCGTGACGACCAGAAACGCGAACAGTCTTCTCATATTCCCTCCGTAGTTGTTTTTAAGGGTGGGTTGGAAGCGGCGCCGCGGCGCGGGGCGGCCGCGGCGCATGCCGTGAAGGTAGTCCTCTCTGATGAGAGCCGAGGCGGATGCCAGGTATGAAGATGAACTCATTCGGTCGAAGCATTACCGGCGGGTGGCGCGGGGCTGCGCTCACCGGGAAATCGCCGGGGCGTAATCATGGGGCGGTGAGACCCGGGTTTGCCGTCAGAGACGGCCGGACAAAAACGTTTGGGGGAGTGAGACTATACCAGCGCCGCGGGGACTTGTAAATTTTTTTTGCGCGCCCGCGCTCGCACGGCCGGGTCGCCGTCACCGGCACTTGACGAGGTCCGCCTCGCGGCCGCGGCCGAGCGCGAAAGTGCCGATCACCTCCCGCGTGCCGGCGCGCGTCACCGTGAGCTTCATCAGGCTCCCGGCTACACGGCCGCTCAGGCGGACGCGGTAGCCGGCCGGCTCCTCGCCCGCGCGCACGGGCCCGCCGTGCTCCTCGTAGTGCGTCCCCTCGACGCTGAAGCGCCCGCGCCCGTCCACGACGATGCGCCCCTCGACCGCCCCGTGCGCGCAGTCGTACTCGATACGAGCGCCGCGCCCGGTGACCTCGAAACGTATGTGCTCGCCGCCCCACACGCCCGGCCCGAGCGCGTCGCCGACGGCGCGGCCTTTGACACTCTTCCCGCTCGTCTGAGACATCGGAGACCTCCGTCCCGCCGCCGGCGTAGCGTCCGCCGCTGTCGTAATCACCGCGAAGAATTGGAGCGCGGCGAACGCCAATGTGATTTTCAGCCTGTGTTTCAAGTGGCCCTCCAACGGTCTTCGACCGCACCGAGTATAGACCATGTGTAAAAGTTAAGGGGCGGACGCTTTTAACGTCCGCCCCCGTTTCGGCGTCAACGCCTCGCGCCGCCTACTGGCAGGTGCTCAGCCTGAACGAGTAGATGTAGGTCGTCCAGTTGAAGGTGCCGTCGGAGGGCAGGTACTCGGTCGTGAAGACCATCGTACAGCCGTCCGTCGGGTCAACGCTGACGGTGCTGTAGTCGCCCCAGCGCGAGAGGTTCGTGAGCTGCGAGCCGGTGCTCGGGAGCTGGACGGCCGTCTCGTTGCCGAGGGCGCCGGCCGGGTCCGCCGGCCCGCGGTAGGCGTAGCGGATACCCGGCTTGATGGAATAACTGGAGACGTTGTAGCCGACGGCGATGCCGCCGGTCTTGTCAATCGCGGCCGAGCCCATCCAGCGGTAGGTCGCGTCGGGCGAGAAGGTGCCCTGCTGGAAGGCGACCGGCGCGGCCGAGCCGAGGGTCTGCCCGGAGGCGTTGCGCAGCTCGTACCAGCGGATGCCGCTCGTGTTGTTCGTGGCGACAGGGTGGTTAATCGCCATCGACTCGTGCGTGCCGAAGTTGCGGTAGCTGAGGCGGTAGTTCAGGCGGTCGCCGAGCGAGTCGAGCTGCTGCGTGGTGCCGGGCTGCGGGATGCAGGTGCCGCCGCCGCAGGCGCGGCTGAAGGTGGCGGCCCCCGACACGGCGGCCGGGCCCGTCAGCGTGGCCGTGCCCGCCGTCCAGTTCACCTTGTAGCGCCACGCCTGGAGCGCGGTCGAGCTGATGCTGAGCATCGGGTTGGCCGACCCCGCGGGCGGCAGCGCCGTACCTTCGAGGTCGGCGGGCTCAAGGCTGTGGCCGCTCGAAGTCCTCACGCAGATCTGGCGCGCGGAGGCGCCCGCGAGCATCTTGTCGCGCTCCATGGCGCAGACGTCGGCGCCCACGAAGCTGCGCCCGTTGCGGAACATGTTGTAGGTGATGTAATAGCCGTCGGGCCAGACGCTCATCTTCGGGAAGTCGTTGAAGTCGCGCCCGAAGGAGTAGGCGTAGCGGTAGTAGGTGCCGGTCGGGTCGGGGGTGGTCGAGACGGCCACGCACTGCGTGTAGGGCTGCGAGGAGACGGCGAACTGCGTCACCACCCAGCGGTCGGCGAGCTGGTCGTACTGCACGATGGGGTCGCCGTCGTTGTCCGACTCGCAGCGCCCGCCGAAGCCCTGCCAGATGGTGTTGCCGTTCTTCGGGAAGCCCGCGCGGAGCGAGAAGGTGCTGATCTGCCCGGCCGAGTCGCGCACCACGTCGTAGACCGCGTAGCGCAGGTTGACCCACTGCACGTAGTGGTTGGGGCCGAGGTCGCCGGTCGTGTCGGGCGGCGCCACGCGGAAGTTGGGGTCCACGCTGACGCCGATCGTGCCGGCCTTCGGCTGCGAGTAGGCCGTGATGCTGGGGTTGCCGCGCGCGGCGAGCGGGTCGGCGCCCGAAGGGTTCGAGTTGCCGACGGGCTGCGGCCGGCCGGGCTCGAAGTCGCGGCCGCCGCGCGCCGGGCCCGTCCTCTCGCGGTCGAACATCTCGCGCAGGGGGCGTGAGGAGCGGTCGAAGTGATCGGGCCGGGTCACCTCGGAGCTGTTACCCTGGCCGAATACGACGGCCGGTAGTAGAAGTGTGCAAAGGACGAGAGTGGTCAGTGACGTGAAAGCTTTTCTCATTTTCCCTCCGAGCGGTTAGTGCCCGCCAATTCATCTGGCGATGAGCAGCCAAGACTTTACAGACGTGAGGTTTCGTTTGTTCAAGTCGTTGGGGCGCGAGTGCATTTAGATAATGCCGTGAGCGAATCAAGTATGAAATGACACCCCGGGCGTAAAGCCGGCGAAAGGGAAGGCGGGTGGTGACACCCGCCGCCGGTCATAATAGATGCGCGAACTGTCCGTTTGATTGCCTGCGCCCACGCCCGCGTGGGGCGCCGCCGCCGGCCCGAAGAAATTTACCGCCAATCCGACGCCGAAGGTAGGACTTCCCCGTGTCTCGGCGAGGTATTTCTCAAAACTCGGCCGGGAGATAATAAGCGGAAACTGTTGAGAGGTCAACTTCCGCCGCCGATAAATTTGTAAGCGCCGCGAAGCGTACCTTTGCGAACAATTACACGGGCAAAACAGTGGACGCACGAACCGCTCGCGGGACGAAGGGGACGACGTTGTTGTCCCCTTCGTCCCGCGCGGCCGAGGCGGCTCTGGAGTAAAGCCTCTTTTACAAGGCGGACTTCAGCTTCTAGTCTGGCCGTAGTCGCAGTATTCGACGACGGGGCAGCGTTCGCAGAGCGGGTCGCGCGGGCGGCAGAGCTTGCGGCCGTGGCGGATGAGGTTGACGTGGAAGGAGTAGAACTTGCCCGCGGGGACGACGCGGTTCATCACCTCGTGCGCGAAGCGGTCGGAGCACTTCGCGGGGATGAGTCCGACGCGGCGGAGGATGCGGAAGATGTGCGTGTCGAGCGGGAAGACGTCGAGGCCGCAGGCGAAGAGGAGCGTGCAGGCGGCCGTCTTCGGCCCGACGCCCCGAAAGCCGGCGAGGTATGCGACGGCCTCGGCCGCCGGCATCGCGCGCAGGGACGAGAGGTCGAACGAGCCGTGGCGCTCCCTGACCTGGCGCAGCAGTTCGCGGATGACCGCCGCCTTCTGGTTGGCGAGCCCGCCCGGACGTATCGTCTCGACCAGCGTCTGCTCGCGGGCGCGCAGGACGGCGTCCCAGGTCGGGAATCTTTTTTTCAGCGCGTCGTAGGTGCGGTCGCTGTTGGCGTCGCTCGTCGCCTGCGAGAGGATGACCGCGACGAGCATGTCGAGCACGTCCCACCCCGTCCACTTGTTGACCGGCTCGCCGTAGGCGCGCTCGAGGTTCTGGACGATGTAGCCGACCGGCTTCTCGTCTGCGACCGAGGCCGCCCAGAACTCGGCGGCCGACTCACTTCCCGGGGTCTTCTTTCGCCGCGGCGATGACGCGCTCATAAAAATCTATGTACTGCGGGATGACGAGGTCCGTGCTGTAGCGGCTGACGGCCGAGGCGCGCGCGCGCCGCCCCATCTCGCGGCGCGAGGTTTCGTCCGAGAGCAGGCGCGCCGCGTCGCCGCTCATCTTCTCGAGGTCGCCGACCTCCGCGAGGCAGCCGGTCAAGCCGTCGTCCACCACCTCGGGGATGCCGCCGACGCGCGAGGCGATGACCGGCACCTCACACGCCAGCGCTTCGAGCGCGGCGAGGCCGAACGACTCCTGCTCGGAGGGCAGGAGCAGCACGTCGGAGACCGAGAGGTAATCCGTGATGCGCGGCTGCTTGCCGACGAACGTGCAGTGGCGCTCGACGCCGAGGCAGCGCGCGCGGTGCTCGGCGCGCCCGCGCTCGCTCCCGTCGCCGACCATCACGAGCCGCGCGCCCACTCCCTGCTCCCTCACCCGCGCCAGAATCTCCACGCAGTCGACGGGGCGCTTGACGGGGCGGAAGTTCGAGACGTGGACGAGCAGCGGCTCGCCCGCGGGCGAGAGCTCGCGCCGCAGCTCTTCGCGCGGCTGGCGGCTGTAGTCGGTCGCGCAGATGAAGTTGGGGATGACGGCGATGTGCTCGAACTGGAAAGTCTCGGCGGTCGCCTGCTTGAGGTAGTGCGAGACGGCGGTGACGCCGTCCGACTGCGCGATGCCGTAGCGCGTGATGGGGAGGTAGGAGCGGTCGGCGCCGACGAGCGTGATGTCGGTCCCGTGCAGCGTCGTGACGACGGGGAGCGTGCGCCGGGGCTTGAGCGACTCGCGCGCGAGGATGGCGCTGATCGAGTGCGGGATGGCGTAGTGGACGTGGAGCAGGTCGAGGTTCTCCGTCTCGGCCACGTCGGCCATCTTCGTCGCCAGCGCCAGCGTGTAGGGCTGGTGCTCGAAGAGCGGGTACGACATCATCTCGACCTCGTGGAAGCGCACGCGCTCGCCGAGCTGCGTCAGCCGGGTGGGGAGCGCAGACGAGATGAAGTGGACCGTGTGGCCGCGCTCGGCCAGCTCCTTGCCCAGCTCCGAGCCGACGATGCCGCTCCCGCCGTAGGTCGGGTAAACGGTGATTCCGATGTTCATAAGTTTAGGGGCTAAAGGTTAGAGGCTGGGGGCTAGTGAAGTCAATCAACTAGCACCCAGCCTCCAACCTTTAGCCCCATAAAAATAGCGAGAGGCAGCCGGCCCTCGCTACCGTCTGCCTCTCGTCTCAACTCGTCTCTCCTGCGAAGGGGGGACAAGCGAGAGCCAGAACTATACGCCTACTTTCTCCTTTTGACAAATTAAATTTTGTCCGCCAGCAGACAAGTTGGCACCATCGCACCCGGCGGCATGAACGGGGGCGATTTTCGTGCGGCAGCACACTAAAACCCGCCCCGCCGGTGCGGCCGCCGCGGACTGCACCCCCCGCCGAAACGAGTTATAATGTCGGCGGAGTAAATAAGATAGTTGGAAGCCGACCGGGCGCTAAAGTCACCCCGGCGGACAATTATCACGGAGAATTTATAGAATGCCCAAGATAGACAATATCGAAGAGACGCCGAACCCGAACGCCGTCAAGTTCATCCTGAAGGAGCCGGTCACGGCCGGCACGACGCGCTCCTTCCACAGCGCCGCGGAGGCCGCTGACGACCCGCTGGCCGCCCCGCTCTTCGCGGTCGGCGACGTCTCGTCGGTCTTCTACATGGACAAAATGATCACGGTCGAGAAGTCGGACGAGGCGGACTGGGACGACCTCCTGCCCCGCCTGGCCGTACCCATCCGTGCGGCCGAAGCAGCCGGCTCGAACGGCGGCGGGGCGCAGCCGTCAGGCGCGCAGGCGGAAGGCGTCGGCGGGCATCTGGGCGCGCTGTTGAGCGACGACCCGCGCCTGCCGCGCATCAACGAGATGCTCGACGAGAAGATACGCCCTTACCTCGCCTCGGACGGGGGCTGGCTCGAAATCGTCTCGCTCGTGGACCACACGCTCACCATCCGTTACCAGGGCGCGTGCGGCAGTTGTCCCAGCTCGCTGACGGGGACGCTGATGGGCATCGAGAGTCTCATCCGCCAGGAGATAGACCCCGCCATCGAAGTCGTCGCTGTCTAAACGCAAGGCGGGAGGATGAAGGGGAGGCTGAGCGGCCGTCCCTTCATCCTCCCGCCTTCATCCTTTTTTGGAACTTGCCCTCCGGCGCGGGCGTTTATCCCTCCAACTCAGCTAGAGCGCAGGCACCCGTCTATCCGGGCGCCGGGCGCGCGTTCCCGACCTTCTCAACGACAATCCGGCGTGCGCGGCCGTGGTCGCCGCCTACTTCCCCGGATAGAGGATGAAACCATGAACGGATCCGCCCGCCTCCTCTGCCTCGCGCTTTGTCTCTCGACGCTCGCGTCGCCGACCGCCACGGCCCAGACCGCGCCCGGCGCGCAGCCGAAGAACACGGGCGCGAGGAAGCCGGCCGCGAAGAAGCCGGCGGCCGAAGCGGCCGACCCGATGGCAGAGGTGCGCCGCGCCTCCGCCGTCTCGCTCGTCTCGGCGCTGGCCGAGGAGGCGCGCAACTTCGGCGAGCCGGGTCTGCGCGCGCGCGTCCAGGCGCGCGCGGCCGACGCCTTGTGGGACACGGACAAGGAGCGCGCGCGTGCGCTCTTCCGCCGCGCGTGGGAGGCGGCCGAGGCGTCCGACCGCGACGCCGCGAACCTCTCCGAGGCGGAGCGGGAGCGCCGCCGCATCGCGCAGGGCGCGGCCGGCGCGCGCGGGCTGCTCAACATGCGCCGCGAGGTCGTCATCCTCGCCTCGCGGCGCGACCACGAGCTGGGCGAAGAGTTCCTCGCGAAGCTGGACGAGGCGCGCAAGGAGTCGGCGGGCGCGACTTCCGCCACGGCGGCGACGCAGCCCCCCGCCCAGACGAACGAGCAGCGCATCAACCCCGACAACCCGCCGCCCGCGATGATGCAGAGGCTCAACCTCGCGCAGCAACTCCTCGACGAGGGCGACACGGAGCGCGCCGTGCAGTTCGCCGACCCCGTGCTCTACCCCGTCAACACCTTCGGGATGCACTTCCTCAACACGCTGCGCGAGAAGAACAGGGCGGCCGCCGACGAGCGCTTCGTGGCGCTCGCGAGGCGCGCGGCCGCCGACCCGCTCTCCGACGCCAACTACGTCTCGCTGCTCTCGTCCTACGTCTTCACGCCGTTCCTCTACATCACCGTGCGCCCGGACGGCAACAGCCACACGCGGCAGTTCCGCAACAACGCCGCGCCGCCCGCCGACCTCGACCCGCGCCTGCGCGGGGCGTTCATCGCGACGGCCTTGCAGGTGTTGCTCCGCCCCGTGCCGCCCGCCGAAGAGGACCGCACCAGCTCTGGGCGCGCCGGCGCTTACGTCGTCGCCACGCGGATGCTCCCGCTCTTCGAGCGCTACGCGCCCGACCGCGCCGCGGCGCTGCGCGCGCGCCAGGCGCTCCTCGCGCAGGACACGCCCGAGCGCACGCGCCGGCCCGACAACGAGCTGCTGACGAGAGGCGTCGTGCCCGAAGACCCGAACCGCGACCGCGTGCAGGACACGCTCGACCGGCTCGAACGCGCCAGGGACGCGAACGAGCGCGACCATATCTACTTTCGCGCCGCGATGACTGCGGTCGACTCCGACCTGGCGCGCGCGAGAGAGCTGGCGAACAAGATCGAAGACCCCGACACGCGCAAGCAGACCTTATCCTTCATCGCCTTCCGGCTCGTGCAGGAGGCCGTCCGCGCGAAGAAGGCGGACGACGCGCTCCGCCACTCGCGCGGCGACGAGCTGACGCGCGTGCAGCGCGTGTGGGGTCTGACCGAGTCCGCGCGCCTGCTCGCCAAGGAGCAGCCCGGCCGCGCGGTCGAAGCCCTCGACGAGGCGGCGGCCGAGGCGCGGCGCCTCGACGACGGGAGCGCCGAGCGCGTGCGCGCCCTGCTCGCCGTCGCCACGCGGCTCGCGGAGTTGGACCGGCCGCGCGCGTGGGAGGCGATGCACGAGGTCGTCAAGGCGGCCAACGACCTCCCCGGCTTCAGCGGCGAGGACGGCGACATCACCGTCCGCATCCAGTTCAAGGGCGGCGGCGCGATGACGCAGAACAACAACGTCGATTCGTTCGACCTCTCGGGCGTCTTCGCCACGCTCGCGCGCGACGACTTCGACCGCGCCTCCGCGCTCGCGCGCACGCTCAAGGCCGAAGCCCCGCGCGCGGTGGCGACGCTCGCCGTCGCCCGCACCGTCCTCGTCAAGAAGTCCGAGCGCGAGGCCGCCGCGAACTAATTCTGGAACTCTCGGACGCCGAAAAAGGAATTCACAGGGTATGGACAGGGTTGGCGAGATAGGGATTTAGGATTTCAAAGTTGAAATCTCTAATCTTCAATTCTTATCCTGTTCATCCTGTCCACCCCTGTGAATTCTATTTTCCGCTTAAAGTCGGCCTCGGAGGAAAGTGATGTCGAAAAGAGTTTCCCTGTTAGCCCTCGCGCTCTGCTCGGTCGTGTCGCCGCTTCAGGCCGGCGCGCAACAGGCGCAGCCCGCGAAGACGGCGAAGACGGCCAAGGCGCCCGCGAAGAAGACGGCGGCCGAGGCCGACCCGATGGCCGAGATTCAGCGCACGACCGCGGTCTCGCTCGTCACGACGCTCGCCGACGACGCGCGCGCCTTCCGCGAGCCGGGCCTGCGCGCGCGCGTGCAGGCGCGCGCCGCCGACGCGCTCTGGGACACCGACCGCGAGCGAGCGCTGATTCTCTTCCGCCGCGCGTGGGATGAGGCCGAGTCGGCCGACGCCGAGGCCGACCGCCGCGTCGCCGAAGACCGCGCCCGCCAGCGCCGCGAGCGCGGCTCGTTCTCCGTCCAGCTCCCGCCGAGCCTGCGCACCGAAGTCCTCCGCCTCGCCGCCAAGCGCGACCGCGCGCTCGGCGAGGAGTTCTTGGGCAAGCTCGAAGAGGCGCGCAAGCGCGAGACGGAGTCGGCCGCGACCTCGAACGAGCGCCCGCCAGACGCGGCGCCGGACGCCGCGGGGAAGCCGCAGCGCCCCGACCCGATGGAGACGCCGCCCGCGGTCGCCAAGCGCCTCCGCCTCGCCGTCCAGCTCCTCGAAGACGGCGACGTTGACCGCGCCATACAGTTCGCCGACCCGGTGCTCGGCGCGGTCACGCCGGTCGGGCTCGAATTCCTCGCGCGGCTGCGCGTGAAGAACGCGGCGGCCGCCGACGAGCGCTACGCCGCGATGGTGGCGCGCGCGGCCGCGAACCCGGCGTCGGACGCCAACACGGCCTCGCTGCTCTCGTCCTACCTCTTCACGCCGACGCTCTTCATGGTCTTTACGGCCAACGCCGGCTCGAACGCCAACTCGTGGGGGCGCGGCGGCCCCGTCCAGTTCGCCCCGCCGGGCGCGACCGTCGCGCCGCAGCTCCGCGCGGCTTACTTCCGCACGGCCGCCGCGATACTGCTGCGCCCGACGCCGACGCCCGAGCAGGACTTCACCTCGGCGGGGCGCGCCGGCTGGTACATGGTCATCGGCCGTTTGCTGCCGCTCTTCGAGCAGTACGCGCCCGACCGTGTGGCGGCGCTGCGCGCGAAGATGGCCTCGCTCTCGCCCGACGCGCCAGAATGGGTCAGGCAGCCGGGCCCGAACAACGCGCTCACGCGCGGGCTCGTCCCAGAGGACCCGAACCGCGACCGCGTCGGCGAGACGCTCCAGCGCCTCGACCGCGCCAAGACCGCCGAGGAGCGCGACGCCGTCTACGTGGACGCGGTCTTCGACGCCATGCAGAAGAAGGACCCGCGCGTCGAGGAGTTCCTCGGCAAGATAGAGGACGCGGACACGCGCCAACGCTTGCGCGCCTACATCGACATGGACGCGGCGCGCACGGCCGCCAACGAGAAGAACATCGACGAGCTGCTGCGCGTCGCGCGCGCCGGCACGCTGACGAGCTTCCAGCGCGTGTGGGCGCTGACCGAGGCCGCGAAGCTGCTGGCGAAGAACGAGCCCGGCCGCTCCGTCGAGCTGCTGGACGAGGCGCTGGTCGAGGCGAAGGAGCGCATCGACGCGGCGTCGAAGGAGCGCGTCAGCGCGTTCGTCGCCGTCGCCACGCAGCTCGTCGAGATCGACCGGCCGCGCGCGTGGGAGGTGATGCTCGAAGTCGTCAAGGCGTCGAACGCCGCGAAGGACTACACGGGCGAGGACGGCCGGCTGAGCACGCGCTTCCAGACGCGGAACATGACGATGGCGTCGACGACCAGCGCGCAGTCGTTCGACCTCACGGACATCTTCACCAGGCTGGCGCAGGAGGACCTGCAACGCGCCGCCGACCTCGCGCGCACCTTCGAGGGCGAGTCGCCGCGCGCCTTCGCCACGCTCGCGGTCGCGCGCACCGTGCTCGGCAAGCCCGAGCCCAAGCCCGAGCGGCAGCGCGCGGCGAACTGAGCCCGGCTTCGCACGAACCTGCCTGAAGGGGCGCGGGAATCACACCCGCGCCCCTTCGCTTTTGGACTTCTCACGCGCGCCGGTTTAAGATGCGTTGGCCTTGACACTTCATCCAACCAACCGAAGCTCTACCTTGAAACGACCCCGGAGGACTTTAAACTTTTGAAAATTCGCAACCTCTTGCTCAGTCTCGCCCTGGCGGGCTCGCTGTCCGCGGCCGGCGCGGCTCACCCCTTCAAAGCGTCGGCCGCCGCCGCGCCGCCCGCGCCCGCGCAGGACGCCAGGACCTTTACGCACGAAGGCGCCGGCGTCACCTTCGAGCTGCCGGCCGGGTGGGAGGCCGAGCCCGACGGCGAGCAGTTGACGGTCGCGCCGGCCGGCGGCGGCGTCTCGCTCGTCTTCTGGGTGCCGGAGGAGGAGGACTTCGACGCGGCGTCCAAGGCGCTCGGCGAGGAGCTGGCGAAGCAGATTCAAGACCTGAAGTTCGACGGCGAGCCCAAGTCCGACAAGCACAACGGCATGGATCACGCCTCCGTCAGCGGCTCGGGCAAGGTCGGCGGCAAGGAGATTCTCTTCAGCGCCGACATCCTCGAGGCGAAGAGGACGCTCATCATCCTGTCTTTCGGCTCGGCCGAGGGGATTCAGAAGCACGCGGCCGCATTCTCGTCCCTCGTCAAGAGCATCAAGCGGGTCGGCTAGGCTCCGCCCCCGCGCCCAGACGGAAAGGCGGTCCGTCCGGCGGGCCGCCTTTTCAATTCATGCGGGCGGCGGTCGTATACTTCAAAGGGCGTGACAAGCCTGGAGGTGCGGTGTGATTAAACGGACGAGATGGGTCGAGAGGGAGTTCGACTTCAGCCTGCCGGTCGGCGTCTTCGCCTGCGTCGTCGAGCGCCTGCGCGGCACGCCCGCGCGGCTCGAAGAGCTGACGCGCGGGCACGCGCGCGAGACGCTGACGGCGAGGAACGTCGCCGGCGCGTGGTCGGTGCAGGAGCAGGTGGGCCACCTCCTCGACCTCGACGAGCTGCACGAGGGCCGGCTCGAAGACTACGCGCGACACCTCTCGACGCTGCGCGCGGCCGACATGACGAACCGCAAGACCGAGGAGGCCGGGCACAACGGCGCGCGGCTCGAAGACCTGCTCGCGGCCTTCCGCGACGCGCGGCTCCGCTTCGTCCGCCGGCTCGAAGCGATGAGCGGGCCGGAGGTCGCGGCCTCCGCGCTCCACCCGCGACTGCGCAAGCAGATGCGCGTCATCGACCTCGCCTACTTCGTCGCCGAGCACGACGACCACCACCTCGCCTCGATCACCGAAATCCTCCGCGCCCCCGCGCGCACGGGGCGCGGGGAATAAAAAAACCGCCCGGCGCTTCGTCCAGCGCCGGGCGGGAACCACAGGAGAACCGTCCAACTTACCCCCGGCCGCGTTCCCCCGCGACCTGATGGGTAATTGCTATGCTGTACCTTCGGATGCCCCGCACACCGCGCCGCGTTGCTCGTAATATTTTGCCCCGCCCGCGCGCGCGAAATCGGTTGAGTTCCGGCGCGGCGGGGCGCATCATTCGGCCACGGAGGGCACGGGGATGAAAATCAGGCTGTTCCTACTCTGCGTGGCCGTCCTGTCGCCCGGCTCCGTCGCCGGCGCACGGCAGACCGACCTCGGCCGCGTCCCCGCCAGGACGACGACGCTCGTCTCCTACGGCAGGCACAGGGACTACGGCAAGTCGGTCTTCAGCTTCAAGCACGGCAAGCGCGGCGAACGAAAGTCGAGGTCCACGGTCAACCCGCGCGCCCCCAGCCTCAACGGGCTGCCGGGCAACGAGGGGCTGCTGAGAAACACGCTCAGCAACGGCGCGCCGCAGCAGGTGCAGGACGCCAGCGACCCCTTCAGGCGCGCGGGCGAGCTGGCCCCGGTCGGCGCTCCCGACAGCCACCCGCTGCCCGTCGCCCGCGACGTGCGCGACTCTCCTCGTCGCCTCGACATACGCTACGGCGGGCTGACGTGGAACGGCACGAACGACTGGCTCGAGGTCGTCGACTACCGGGGCACGCGGAGCGTCATCAAAGACCTCGGCGCGATGAGCTGGTCGGAGGTGGCGGGCGTCCCGCCGCTCGAACCCGCGCCCGCGCCGCACCCCAACGGGCTTCACATCAGGAACCGCCGGATAGTCTCCCCACAGAACGTCCACGTCAGGGCCGTCCCCGGCCACATGTACCTGCTCCGCATCGAGGACGCGAAGGGCGATAACCAGGTCTTGTTCCGCGTCGAGTCCATCGACCCGGCCGGCGAGTGCACGCTCAGTTGGAAGCGCGTGCCGACGCCGAAGAGTTAAGGGGCGTGAGCCACTTTCTGACCTTCGTCCTCGTCCGGCCCGAAGAGGCGGACGCCGCGCACAGGGCGCGCGAGCTGCTCGCGCCCTACTTCGCGCCCGACGGCGTCTACGCCTCCGGCAACCCGGCGTCAAAGTTCGACGGCTGCGTCGTCGGCGGCCGCTTCGACGGCCAGCTCTGCGGCGCCGAGCCGATGTACAACCTGACGCCCGCCGAGTTCCAGCGGCGCTACGGCTTCGACGTGCTGCGCGACGGCGACAACGTGCGCGCGGCGTCGGAGGTGCCGGCCGCCCTCGCGCCTTACGCCGTGGTCACGCCCGAAAGCGGGTGGCTCGACTGCGAAGGTAAGGACGCGGCGCGTTGGCGCGCGGAGGTGAGAGAGCTGTTGCGGCTGCACGCGGCCTGCGTGGTGGTGGCCGTCGATTGCCACTGCTGAGAGGCGACAAGCCGAAGTGAAAACCCGTCGGAGCAAGTCAAACGTGGGGCGAACGTCGCCGGCCGCCGCGTGGCCGCTGCTCGCCCTCGCCGCCTTCGCCATCGCCTGCGGGGCCGCCAGCCGGGGCGGGGGGGTCGGCGTCTTCGTGCCGGCGGGCGCGACGACGGAGGGCGGCGGCTGGAACGTCTACGACCCAGACCCCGCGCACGTCTGGAACGCGCGGCCTCCAATCCAGACTCGCCAGAGTCATCCGGCGCCTGTCGCTTGCGCCGGCCGAGGCCCGCGCGCTGCCGGACAACTACGCCGCGGCGGTCGCCTCCGGGAAGTTCGCGGCCGACTTCGACCGCGCGCGACCCGAAGCGCCCTTCCTGCCGCCTGACCTTCTGCGGCCGGGCGGGGCGTGGGTGCAGCTCGGCGTCGCGGGCGGCGACGGCGTCGCGGCCGCGCCCTCACACGTCTTCGGGGCCGACGGCCGCTCGGTCTTCCGCGTCCTCATCAGCCTGCCCGCGGGCCGCGAGGCGACGCTCGCCTACCTCAAGAGCGTGGCGGAGTTTCGGAAGCCCTGGGTGAGGAATTCCCGGGCCGGCGGCGACCCGCAGCCCAGCCCGAGGCTGCCGCAGTTCCCCGCGGGGACGCGCCTCGCGCTCGTCCGGCAGATGCTCGTCATAGACGAGCGCGGCGAGCCCGTCCCGACCGCCGTCACCGAGGGCGTGCAGATACGCGTACACCGCGCGGTACCGGCCGACATCCCCGCGGCCTTCAGCCTCCACCGCGACGACGCGCGCCCGGCGCTCGCGGTCTTCGAGTTCCGCTTGAGCCGCGGGCGCCTCTTCGCGGGCGAGGCGGGCGGGCTGCGCGCGGTCGCGCGCGACGAGGCCGAGTTCCCGCTCTTCCAGTCGCACGGCCTCGACCCCTTCGAGTCGGAGGGCGGCTCGTCGGGCCCGTTGGAGGGACACCTCCGCCCCGTCCTCGGCTCCTGCACACAATGCCACTTCCGGCCCGGGATTCATTCCGTGCTCAGCCGCGTCCCGGACATGGCCCGGCTCCGCGCCCGCGACGTGCGCCGCGACCTCACGCCTTCGCCCGACCCCGCGCGCGAGGCCGACCTCACAAGAAGCTGGAAGATGAGGCGGGAGAGTTGGAGAATTTTGCGCGAGCTGTGGCGGTAGCCTTCAGCGCTCGTAGCGGAGGACGACGCCGTCGCCGCCGACGGCCCAGCCGACGTCGTCGCGGAAGAAGAGCGCGTAGAGGTGCTGGCGCATGTTCGTCGTCTGCTCCTTCCAGGTCTCGCCGCCGTCCTCGGTACGGAGGATGACGCCGTTGCGGCCGATGACCCAGCCCTCCTTC
>JAIVJI010000062.1 GCA_020200135.1 Acidobacteriota bacterium
CTGGTTGGGCTGCGGGTGCTTGGCCGCGTCCCTGCGCCTGTACTTGCCGATGCTGGTGCTCCCCGTGCCGAAGTGGAGCGTTGTCGATGTTTTCGCCGTTGAGGTCGATGGGGCAAGTGGCGCCGGGGCAGTAGAGCTTCAGAGACGGCGCGCTGTGGGTGTGGCTGGCGTTGAGCATGACCTCCCCCGGCCTGAGCCCTTTGTAGCCCCTCACCAGGTCGCGCACTTCATCGACGAAAGACCGCTCGAAGACGGCCACGTCAACACCGACCAGGACCATGCGACGCCCCGCCTCGGGTTCTTCGATGGCCAGCACGCGCACCCAGAGGTCTTGTTTGAATTTGACTTCATTTTCCTCTTCGACGTGGATTGTGTTGGACTTGTGGTCGGGGCCGCTGCCCAGCAGGGAGATGTCGTCGATGTCGTCGAGGTCAATGTAGTCCGTCTTCTTCACACAGTGCCCCGCGCCGCCCACTGTAGCGCCGTCTCCAACTGCCGACGCTGAACCGCGCGGACTCGCAGGGCGTCGCTTATCTGCGGCAGGCCGGCGCGCGCGGCGAAGTAACCGCTGACCCGTGCCGCGACCTCGGGCGCGTCGGGCAGAATCTTTTCCGGCTCGGGCCCGCCCTCGTAGGCAAGGCTCGGCAGCCAGAAGCCGAGGTCGAGTCGTGGGTTCGACAGACAGGCCCCGTTCCAATCAACGAACACCGCGCGCGCCGCCGTGATGCAGATGTTGTCGCTTCGCAGGTCAACATGCGTCAGGCTCTCGCCCTCGGTGGGACATCTCTCTTCGTACTCAAGCAGCGCGGGGAGCGCCGCCTCAAGCCAGACGGCGTCCGCCACCCCGAGCGCGAGGAACGGCCCCGGGTCTGCGGCGACCGCGCGCCAGCTCGCCTTTAGCGGCACGCGTCATCCACTGGCTGACCGCGCCTTTGGTCACGGCGAGGGCTTCGGCGATCTCGTGGTGCGTCCAGCCGTGGCCGCGTTCAAAACGCGGCGGACGCGACGGGGCGAGGCGGAAATTTTCACTTTGGGGCTATCCATTCTCTTCTCTCATCTCCGTTTTTTATTATTTCTGCGACCGGACGGTGGCTCGACGAAGGCGGCCGGGGCTTTCAATTCCCGCGCGCTAAATCCGCGCCGCTGTCGCATCCTCGGTGGGAGAGTAGGCGCGGGCGGTTGAGATTTACTTGAGGCGCGGCCCCGGCCTCGGGCTCAAGTGACTTGAGGCGGGGGCGGGGCTTTTGCCGTGAAAAGCCGCCGAAAAGGTGTTCTCGGCCGCGCCGCCGGAAATTATCCGGCGCGTCGGAATTTCGCGCCGCCGGGCACTTGAGACGGCTCGCAGGCGGTAGATTTTCGGCCCGTTTCGATGTAAGGTCTACCCCGTAACCTCTTCCCGACGCGGCGCCCGGCGCGGGCGCGACCAGAGATTTTCCAACAGAGAGTGAGACCCCTCATGTCCAAATTCATCACCCGCGGCGGCGCGATTCTCTTCGCGGCCGCAGTGTCGGGCTGTGTCATAGCTATGAGCGTTAACGCCGAGAGCGGCGCCCCCGTCGGGCAGGCCGCGCAGTCCGGCGCCGCCGGCACGCCCGCACAGGCGAAACCGAATCCTCTCCTCGCCGAATGGACCGGCCCGCACGGCGGCACGCCGCCCTTCGACCACGTCGAGGTCGCGCACTTCAAGCCGGCGCTCGAAGCCGGGATGGCCGAGCAGCTCGTCGAAATCGACAAGATAGCCAAAGACCCTTCGGCCCCGACCTTCGAGAACACCATCGCCGCGCTGGAGCGCGCCGGGCAGACGCTCGACCGCGTGACGACCGTCTACGGCGTCTGGGGCTCGACGATGAACACGCCCGACTTCCAGGCGGTTCAGCGCGAGATGGCGCCACGGCTCGCGGCCTTCAACGACAAGATCACGCAGAACGAGGCGCTCTTCCGCCGCATCGAGGCGGTCTACAACTCGCCCGACAAGGCCAAGTGGAGCCCGGAGCGGCAGCGCCTCGCGTGGCTCTACCACACCAACTTCGTCCGCGCGGGCGCCAAGCTCGACGCCGCGAAGAAGGCGCGGCTCTCCGAGATCAACCAGAAGCTCGCCGGGCTCTACACGCGCTTCAGCCAGAACCTGCTCTCGGACGAGAACGACCAGTTCCTCGCCCTCAAGAGCGAGGAGGAGCTGGCCGGGCTGCCCCAGTCGTTGCGCGACGCGGCGGCGGCCGCGGCCGTGTCGAAGAAGCTGCCGGGGCAGTGGGTCGTCACCAACACGCGCTCGTCGGTCGACCCGTTCCTGACCTACTCCGACCGGCGCGAGCTGCGCGAAAAGGTCTGGCGCATGTTCGTCAACCGCGGCGACAACGGCGACAAGAACGACAACAACGCCATCATCACCGAAGTCCTCCAGCTCCGCGCCGAGCGCGCCGGCCTGCTCGGCTACAAGACGCACGCGCACTGGCGTCTGGAGAACGCGATGGCGAAGACGCCCGAGCGCGCGATGGAGCTGATGGAGGGCGTGTGGAAGCCGGCGGTGGCGCGCGTCCGCGAGGAGGTCGCCGACATGCAGGCGCTCGCCGACAAGGAGGGCGCGAAGATCAAGATCGAGCCGTGGGACTACCGCTATTACATGGAGAAGGTCAGGAAGGCGCGCTACGACCTCGACCAGAACGAGGTCAAGCAGTACCTCCAGCTCGAACGCTTGCGCGAGGGCATCTTCTGGGTCGCGGGCGAGCTGTTCGGCTTCGAGTTCAAGCCCGCGACCGGCGTCCCGGTCTACCACCCGGACGTGCGCGTCTGGGAGGTGACCGACCGCAAGTCGGGGCGCCACGTCGGGCTGTGGTACTTCGACCCGTACGCGCGCGACGGCAAGCGCTCGGGCGCGTGGATGAACGCGTACCGCAGCCAGGAGCGGATGGACAAGGACATCAAGACCATCGTCTCGAACAACTCGAACTTCGTGAAGGGCAAGCCGGGCGAGTCGGTGCTCATCTCGTGGGACGACGCGCGGACGCTGTTCCACGAGTTCGGGCACGCCCTCCACGGGCTCTCCTCGTCGGTCACCTACCCGACGCTCGCCGGCACGGCCGTCTCGCGCGACTACGTCGAGTTCCCCTCGCAGCTACTCGAACACTGGTTCTCGACGCCCGAGGTGTTGCAGCGGTTCGCGCTCCACCACCAGACGGGCAAGCCCATCCCGCAGGCGCTCGTCGATAAGATAAAGCGCGCCGACACGTTCAACCAGGGCTTCGCCACGACCGAGTACCTCTCATCCGCGCTCGTCGACATGAAGCTCCACCTCGCGGGCTCGCAGAGGATAGACCCCGACGAGTTTGAGAAGAAGACGCTGGCGGAACTGGGTATGCCCTCGGAGCTGGTGATGCGCCACCGCACGCCGCAGTTCGGGCACGTCTTCGCGAGCGACGGCTACTCGGCCGGCTACTACAGCTACCTCTGGTCGGACGTGCTCACCGCCGACGCCTTCGAGGCGTTCGAGGAAGGCGGAGGCGCCTACGACAAGGCCGTGGCCGAGCGCCTGCGCAAGTTCATCTTCTCGGTCGGCAACACCGTGGACCCGGCCTCGGCCTACCGCTCTTTCCGCGGCCGCGACCCGCGCGTCGAGGCGCTGATGCGCAAGCGCGGCTTCCCCGTCGCCGGGACGAACGCCGGCGACAAGCCCGCGGGCAAGTCCGAGACGAAGCGCAACTAGGACTCGGCGAGTGTAAAAGACTTGGGAGAATACTCGTCCACGAAGAGGCCGCCCCGGGCGAAGGCGCTCGGGGCGGCCTTCTGTTTGGCGGCGTCGCTCTGCGCCGCCGTGCCGCCCGCGCCCGGCCTCCAGCGCGTGGTCGAAGCCCCCGCGCCACGGCACACACGGGCGCTGCTCGGCGTCCGTCTGAGCGCCGAGGTCTCCGGCTGGCTGGACGAGGTCGAGGCGAAGCTCGGCAGGGAGGTCTACGCGGAGTTCGCGGAGCTTGACGAAGAGGGCGCGGGCGAAGACTACACGCTGGGCGTGAGCTATCTGACGGGGGCGGGCGTGGGCGTCGTGCGCGTGGACGAGAGCTTTCGCGCGAGGGGCGCGAAGGCGGCCGAGGCGGTCATCGGGCACGAGCTGCTCCACCTGCGTCTGCGCGCGCGCGGCTACCCGCTCTTCCTCTTCTCGCCGGAGGTGATGACGATGAGGGGGCGCGCGGTGGACGTCGAACAGTCGAACGTCAACGACCTCGTGAGCCTCATCGAGCACCGCGTCTTCGCCTCGGAGATGCGGCGCACCGGCTTCGACAAGCTGGTCGACCTCACGAACGGGCTGGGGGCCGCGCGGCGCCGGCGCGGCACCGAAGACAGTCAGGCCGAGACGCTCAACTACGCGCGGGCGGCGCTTGAGTGGGACGACGCGCGACTGCTCGAAGAGCTGACGCGCGTCCACCGTGCGAACGGCTGGTCGCGCTCGCTCGCCGACGGCCGGCGCCTCGCCGACATCATCCGCGCCGCGAACGTCAACGCGCCCGGCGACATCGCGCCCGTCTTCCTGCGCGGCATGGCCGTCCTCTACCGCGCCGAGTTCACGGTCGAGCCAGACCGCCGCTTCGCCCTCTCGAAAATCTACCCGCAGATGCTCATCCGCGCCCGCCGCCCCGCGCGCACGCGCCGCCGCAGGTGACGCAGCCCGCCGACGCGCCAGCCACGGGAACTTTTCGGGGCGGCGGCCTCACGCCGACTCCCCAAATATTGATTGTATTTTCCCCCGGATAGGGGTAAAACACCGCCGCCCTCGCCTTAACTTCCCGACGCACTACCGCCCCGGAGGCTCCCATGCGAAACGCACTACTGCTTTTGTCGCTGCTTCTCCTCTTCCCGTCTCCCCCGTCGTCCCAGGCCCAGGAGCCGACGGACGCGAAGGGGTACTTCGACCGGGCCGTCAAGCGCTTCAAAAATAAGGATTTCGACGGGGCGCTAAATGACTACGACAAGGCCCTCGCCCTGAGGCCCGACTTCGCCGAAGCATACTTCGATCGGAGCTTCATCAAATCGATTCACGAGGATTACGCGGGCGCGGTCGCTGATCTCGACAAGTACGTGTCGTTACGGCCGGGCGATACCGAGGGCTACCGCATGCGTGGGATTACCAAAGCCCTGCGGGGGGACGTGGAGGGGGCCGCCACCGACTACACGAGGCTCATCGAGGTCAACCCGCGGGATGTGGACGCCTACCTCTCGCGCGCCGGGCTGCGGAGTAAAAAGGACGAAGCCGGGGCGCTGGCCGACTACAACAGGGCCACAGAGATCACGCCGCCGTCGGCTGTGGCTTTCGACGCGCGCGCCCGTTTTTTCCTGGGTAAGAACGATTTCACCGCGGCGCTCGCGGACTTCAACCGCGTCATCGAACTCGAGCCGCGAGACGCCGACGCGTACCACGCCCGCGCCACGTTGCGCGAGAGACTCGCGCTCAAAGAGGGTCGTAAAGACTATTACCGTGACGTGCTCGCCGACCTCGACAAGGCCGTCGAGTTGTCACCCAAGGCGGGTAATCTCTACGGGTTCAGGGGCAGAATCCGGGACATGGCCAGAGACCAGGGCGGGGCGCTGGCCGACTACACCAAACAGATAGAGCTGTCAGAGGGCGACGCAACTGAGCAAGGTTACGGCTACAGCAACCGCGCCCACTTGTATGAGAAGATGGGCCGTCACGCAGAGGAGATTCAAGACCTGACCAGCCAGCTCAAGCTGCAACCCGACCGCGGCTCACCTTACCTCGGACTGGCGCGGGCCTACGGCAAGCTGAACAAACCGCAGGAGGCGCGCGCGGCGCTCGCGGAGGCCCTGCGGTTGTACTCTGAGGAGGCCCTCCGCGCCCCCGACGACCCCTGGAGCCACATATCTCTGTCGGGGGTTTACAGGGACATGGGCGACCACGCGTCGGCGCTCAAGCTCATGGACAAGGCCGTCGCCCTCGCCCCGAAGGACGCCCTCGTCATCAGTCTGCGCGCAGCGCAACGAAAGGCGAGGGGGGATTACGAGGGGGCCGCGGCCGACTACAGCGCCGCCATCGAACTCGACCCGAAGGGGCAGTGGGCTTACATGGGGCGCGGGCTGATGCGCGTGAACCAGGGCAGGGACGCGGAGGCCGAGCCGGACTTTAAGAAGTGCGTCGCGCTTGAGCCGGCGTGTGCGGACTTGATCGAGCAGAACGTCGCCGAGATTAAGAGTAAGAGGACTAAGCCCGCGGCGACCACGGTGACGCGACCGCACTCCGTCGTTCCGCAGGCCGCGCCGCCGGGGGGCGTCGGCGTCCCCTCCTACGCCAAGCCGCCGCCCCCGCCGCCGCGCGGCCCCTTCCCCAACGCGGAGGCCGCCGCGCGGAACCTCTCGGCGCAGAATGCGCAGCAGCTGTCCGGTACTTACGACCTATACCTCTCGGAAGACATGACGGGCACCCCGTTCGGCTCGATGGTCATCACGTGGACGAAACTGAACGAGTTTCAGGTGCGCGGCGACGGATGGTCGGGCGCGGGGAAGATTACCAACGGTGACGGCTTCTACGACTGGAAGTTCGAGGACGGGAAGACGGGCCGGACGACCTTCACCTTCCACTGGGGGCAACAGACGCTGAGGGGGCACGTCGTCGGCTCGGGGCTGGACGGGCGCTACGTGGCGCGCCGCAGGAGCCCCTTCAAGTGACGACCTCTTTCTATTAACGTCCGCGCGCGTTCGCCGCCCTCGCGGGGGATGCGCGCGCGGGCAAAGGTCAACGCTTTCTTCCCGGTCTCCCTTTTGCCGACTTCGCCGCGGGCTTCGTCTGCTTAGCCGCCGTCTTCGTCGCCGACTTAGTAGTCTTCTTCTCCGGCGGCTCTCGCTTCTCGGTCTTCTCGGTCTTCGCGCCCGCCGCCGCCTTCCCAAGCCTCCTGTCCACAAACTCCGCGTCGGGCGGCCGCCCTTCGGCGAAGACGAAGACGTGGTAGTGGTCGCGCAGCTCGCGGAGCGCCTCGACGCGCCCCGCGCCCTCCAGACGCGCTATCTCGCCCATGACGAACTCCTGCTCTTCGGCCGTCATGTAGCGGTAGTAGATGTCGAAGGCGAGCCCCGTCGTGTGCGGAGGCGGCGCGACGTCGGCCGCGTTGGGGTTGCCCGACTCGCGCAGCAGACGCTGATACTCCTCCGTCCTGACGAGCGAGGTCACGGGCAGCGGGCGGTCGAACTTCGACTTGTACGCGGCGGCCAGCTCTTCGAGCAGTGCCAGCGCCGCCGGGCGGACGTGGCTGAGCATCCGCGCCTGGAACTCGCGCGACTGTGCGGGGTCGCGCAGTTCGTACGAGCGCCCGCCGAAATCGCGCGCGAGCCGTTCAATCGCGGCGTACTCCGCGAAGAGTTGCTCGCCCACGCGCTCGCGCCCCTTCGCGCCGGGCTTGCCGTAGTAGGCCGCGAGCAGCTTCTCCTTCTCCGACACCGCGGCGACGTCTTTCTTCCGCGCGGCGGCGTCGGCGAGCAGGCGGGCGCGCGCGTCGCGCTCCTTCCGCCCCAGCCCTTTGAGCCCGGCCTCTATCTCCTTCAGCGCGTCAGACAGCCGCTTGCGCTCCTCGACGAGCCCGCGCTCGGTCGCCTCCAACTCCTCGACGTTGGCGAAGAGCGGCACGACCTTTCGGTTCTTCAGGTCGTAGTGCGTCAGCGCGCCGGTCGCCGTCAGCCCCACCCCGTAGAGGACGTACGAGTCGCCGAGTCGCGGCACCTCGACGAACGTGCCCCCGCCGCGTATCGCCTCGGCCAGCTCGGCGAAGTCGTGCGGCGACTTCGCGCCGACCTCGGCGGCGGCCGCGCCCTGGATGGCGAGGAAGCGGCGCGCTTCGCCGTACTGCTTCAGCTCGGCGGGGATTTCGACCGACGCCCTGCGCCCGGCCGGCTCGCCGCGGTCCTCTTCGAGTCTCAAGACGGCCTCGGCGTAAGGGTCGCGCGGCGGCGCGCCGGTCAGGATGTCCTTCACCTGCTCGGCGCCGGTCTTGAGGCCGCCGAGGAGTTCGCGCTTGTTTCTGGAGTAGATGAAGTAGGCCGCGAGCGCCCCGCATACGAGGATGACGAGCGGGAGCCAGCGTTTCAGCGGAGAGTATTTTGTAAGTGGCGGCGGGGCAGGAGGCCCGCCCTTCGTGACGCGCGGGTCGCGTGTGCCGGCCGCGCTCGCGGGCGGAGTGGGAGGCGCGGGCGTGTCGCCCTGTGCGTCTCGGCCCGGCTCCCCTCCCCTGCCCGCTTGTTCTTCCGCCACGCCCCTAAAATATCACGAGGCGCCCGCGCGTGCAGAGCGCGCAAACGTTCAGCGGAGCACGTCGGACAGCCGCCGGCCGCCCACGAAGACCCTCACCGTGCGGACGCCGCGAAACTGGCGCGCGGTCTCCCGAATCTGACCCTCGATGCGCGGCGCGTCGCACACGCCCGCGATGTGGACGTTGCCCCTGAGCCTGATGGTCGCCACGCCCGAACGAAGTTGGACGCTCTGCACGCTCAGGTTTTCGCCCCGCCAGTAGTTGCCCAGCCCCCCCTCGTACTCGCGCGGGATGGCGAGCAACTCTTCGACGGCCGCGCGGATGGGTTCCGCGCCCGCGCCCACGGTGCGCGTGACGGGGACGAGGCTGTCATCGCAGCCAACGCGCTGGCCGCGCCTCCCCTTGTCGTCGAGCGCGACGAGGTAGACCTTGACCTCGCGCCCCAACGAGACCGAAGGGGTCGGCTCCCAGCTTTCGAGCGACAGCCTGCGCCTGAGGCTCCGGTGGACGATGGCCGTCACGTGCCCCTCCTCGCGCCCCTCCCGCACGTTCATCACCAGGCGGTAGTTCATCCCGGCGACCACCTGCGCCTCCGCGCTCGTGATGGAGAGGAGCGTGACACGCCGTCTCGTCTGCCTTGCCCTCTCCCTGACGGCGAAGGCCGCGGCCGCGACCACGTCCCGGTCGTTCGTCGGGCGCTCGCCGTAGCCGCCCGCTATGGGACGCTCCTGCCCACGCGCGCCCGGCGCGCCCGCGCCGAGGATGAGGAGTGCCAGCACCGTCAAAAGAACTCGCTTCATTGATTCTCCATGCCTTTCAAAGGTAAGACGGCGGGCGAATCCTTCGCCGCCGGGGGCCCGGCGAAAGACTCACCCGCCATCTAGTTCGTGCGTTGCGACGCGTGCGTTACGGGGTGGTGACGTTCGGGCCGACGCCGTAGTCGAAGTTCATCGCCCCGGTCGTGCCCGCGAGTATGGCGAAGAGGATGATGAGCACCGTCCAGATGATCATCAGGTTTCGGATGTTGAGCTTGCTCGCGTTCATCCAGCCCCAAATGTAGGCGTAGAGGCCGCAGATGAGCCCGAGAATCCCATGCACGACGCCGGCATTTTGGAACATCTTAATCACCACCATGATTTGGGCCACAATCATTGCCACAAAAACCACCCAAACTAGAATACTCATCCCACTATCCTCCTTCTATTTTTCTTTGAGCGGAAAGAATTGGGCCGCGACGTTCATCCGTTGAACGCACCCGGCAGGAATAACAGGCGAACCATCCAGTACAGGAGCAGCGCCGCGCCCAGCACGTAACCGGCCCTCGTGCGGCGCTCGAACCGTGCGACGAGACCCGCGAACACCTCACGGCGCGGCGCGGGCAAGAGCGCCGCGACGGCTAAGGCTGTCAGCCCCAACAGCAGCAACGGCGCGAAGGCGTGTGCGCCGAGCGCCGCCGCGAACTCGCCCCGCAACAGCGCGACCGTGCCGCGCGTCAGCCCGCACCCGGGGCACGGGATGCCCAACGCCGACTTGAGAGGGCAGGGCCATCCGCCCGCCCCGGCCGACACGGCGAGAACCTGCGCGGCCGACGCGGCCGTCACGGCGAGCGCGACCCTCCGGTCGAGCAAGAGCGACGCCAGCGTGGCGTCGGGCGATCCGGCTTTTGTCATAAATTCTGACGAGTGTTGCGAGCCGCGCTGCTTCGGCGGCCACGGGCGGCCAAACGCGGGTGCCGCCCCCACGGGCTGGAGAACGTGCTGTAAGAGATCGGCTTAAAGCTTGTAGAACGCGAGAAAGGACGGGCAATTATATGAAAAACCCGCGAGAAGGCAAGAGTCAATTTGCGGCGCGGCGCCACTCAGCCCTCCGACGCCGGGCCGGCGACGGCGGCGGCGGCCTTCGACGCGCGGTACCACTCGACCGTGCGGCGCAAGCCTTCGGCGAAGCCGACGCGCGCGCGGAAGCCGAACAGCCCGGCGGCGCGCGTCACGTCGAGCGCGCGGCGCGGCTGCCCGTCGGGCTTCGAGGCGTCCCAGACTATCTCGCCCTCGAAGCCGGTCTCGGCGGCGATGACCGAGGCCAGGTCGCGGATGCTCATCTCCTCGCCCGAGCCGAGGTTGACGGGGTCGCGCCCGTCGTATGCTTCGGCGGCGAGCACTATCCCTTCGGCCGCGTCGTCGACGTAGAGGAACTCGCGCGTGGCCGCGCCCGTCCCCCAGACCTCCACGCGCGGCTCGCCCCGCTCCCTCGCGTCCACGAACTTCTTGATCAGCGCCGGAATGACGTGCGAGGTCTGCGGGTCGAAGTTGTCGCCCGGCCCGTAGAGGTTCACGGGCAGCAGGTAGACGGCGTTCATCCCGTACTGGTCGCGGTACGCCTGGCACTGGACGAGCAGCGCCTTCTTCGCAATCCCGTACGGCGCGTTCGTCTCCTCCGGGTAGCCGTCCCAGAGGTCGTCCTCCTTGAAGGGGACGGGCGTGAATTTCGGGTAGGCGCAGATGGTGCCGACCTGGACGAATTTCCCGACGCCGTGGAGGCGCGCGCCTTCGATGAGCTGGACGCCCATCATGAGGTTCTCGTAGAAGTAGCGGCCGGGGTTCTCGCGGTTGGCGCCGATGCCTCCGACGACCGCCGCGAGGTGGACGACCACGTCGGGGCGCGCGTCCGCGTAGAGGCGCCCGACGTCCGAGCCGCTGACGAGGTCGTAGTCGCGCTTGCGGACGACGAAGACGTCCGGGCACCCGCGCTCGCGCAGTCGCGCGACGACGACGCGGCCGAGGAAGCCGCCGCCGCCCGTCACGCAAATTCTCTTCCCCTCAAGCGGACTCGCCATAACGCCAGCTCAGCCACGCCCCCGCGCCAGCTCCAGGTCGTCGAGCCACGCCGCCAGCAGCGGCAGCTCCTCGCCGCCGACCAGCGACATCTCGACCAGCTTCTCGTAGCACGCCATCAGCCCCTCGCCCAGACGCCCGGCGCCCGGCGCGAGCGTGAGCGACGAGAGCGCCTCGCGTATCGAATCGTTGTGCAGGTAGCCCGGCACCTCGTCGCGGAAGTCGCGCATCAGGTTGTGCTCGTTGCGCTCCTGCCTGACGGTCGGCTCGTGGAAGAGCACGCCCCAGCCCTGCTCCCACGCGAGGCGCTGCGCGACGAAGCTGCGCCAGATGTCGGTCATGCGGAAAGAGCAGTAGGCCGGCAGGTAGAGGAGCGGGAAGGCTTCAGACCACCACGTCGTGTTCTGGCTGTTGAAGGGGCACCAGGAGCCCGCGCCCAACGCGACGCGGCGGTCGCGGCGGAACGACTGCGGCAGCTCCGAGACGAGACGGTAGACGGCGTCCACGTCCGGGTTCTCGTCGGCGAGCCCCTGCTGGATGGGGCAGTCGGCGTCCGAGACGGGAAGCCTCTCGAACTCGACCGCCTCGCCCCTCACGCGGTCGAGCGGGAGCCCGCGCGGCCAGATGTGCGCGTCGGTGAAGTAGCGGTAGGCGTTCACCCAGCCCGCGCCGCGGGACGTGGGGACGGACTGGAGCCTGCGGCGCTCGCCCCAGAACTCTTCGCGCGGGACGTTGTCGTCGTCGGTCTCGGCGATGAGGGTGGCGCCGCCCCGGATGGCGAGCAGGTAGCCGAGGTTCTTGCGCGCGTAGTGGCGCACGGGGCACAGCCTCGCGAAGCGGAACTCTGTCTCGTACTGCGCGGCGAGCCCGTAGAAGTCGCAGCCTTCGAGCCGGAAGTCTTCGGGGCTCTTCTCGTCGCCGACGACGATGAAGCGGTGGCCGCGCGCGCCCGCGCCTTCGGCCAGCTCGCGCAGCACCGGGTTCGGCCCCGAGATGGAGGTGACGACGACCGCGAGCGCTTCCGTCATCCCAACTGGTCCCGTTTCAGCTCGCCACCGGAAGAGGCGCGGGCCCTGCCCTCGGCGACGCGCGCGCGGAACAGACGCCAGAGGTTGCGCAGCGCGTCACGGAGCACGTCGTTGTTGACGCTGTCGCTGGCCGCGCGGTAGTGGATGGGGACTTCGGCGACGCGCAGGGGCTGGCAGTGCGCCTTGATCTCGGTCTGGAAGAAGTGTCCGCGCGAGTTGACGCCCTTCTCCAAAACCTCCTGAAGCGCGGCGCGCGAGAACAACTCGAAGCCGCTCGTCATGTCCGAGAGGCGCGTGCCGAGCAGGAGGTTGGCGAGGAGTGTCCCGCCCCGGCTGATGAGGCGGCGCCTGAAGGAGCTTTCGGTGATGCGCCCGCCCTCGCCGAAGCGCGTGCCGAAGACGCAGTCGTGGCCTTCGAGCATCTTCTCGAAGAAGGCGGGCACGTCCGACGGCTGGTGGCTGTAGCCGGCGTCTATTTCGAGAATCCAGTCGCAGCCCGCGTCGAGCGCCTCGCGGTAGCCGCGCAGGTAGGCGTCCACGACCGAGCAGTTCTCCGGCGCCCAGACGACGCGGAGCTGCGGCAGCTCGGCCTCCAGCCCGCGGAGGATTTCGAGCGTCCCGTCACGACTGACGCGGTCGAGGACGGCGAAGAAGGTGACGCCGCGGAAGCCGAAGGGCTCGCACGCGGCCAGCACTTCGCGGACGAAGCGCGCGGCCGACGCGCGCTCGTTCGCCATCGGGCAGACCACGCCCAGGCTGATGTGTTTAGTCTTGGAGCCGAGGGAGACCGCACGCGAGGCGGCAGCGCTGCTTATCAAAATCCGTCCCGAACCTTCCCTGTTTAGTTTACCGACACGAACTCAAGCGACAGACTCTAACACGGGCGCGAGAGTTGCGCGAAACGCCGGCCGCGTGCCCCGGCGACCCTTCAGGCGCCGCCCGAAGCCGCCGCCTCCGCCGCGCCCGCGCGTAAGCCCTCCCACGCGCGCTTCGCCAGGAAGACCCAGAGGCCGAAGGCCGCGAAGAACTTGACGGCGTTCAAAAGCGCCAGCGGCCCCTTGATGTGGAACATCTCGTCGCGCGGGAAGTCCCACGCGAGGACGAAGAGAGCCGCCACGACCGCGACCGCCACGGGTGCGCGCACGCGACCGCGCAGGAGGAAGTCGATGGCGAAGAGCGCCGCCGGCAGTGCGTAAACCAGGTGGTGTTCCCACGAGAGCGGCGCCACCAGAAATATCATCAGCAGGAAGAGCGCGAACTCGAAGTCGAGCGTCTTCGCGCTCGTCCCACGGCGCACCGAGAAATACGAGAGGCCGACCGTCGCGGCGCCGACCGCGCCCGCGAGCAGGTAGGTGAGCGGCCTCGTCAGCCACCACGTCGGCATCCCGAGGAGCGTGTGCGTCCGGTCCTGCACGAAGAGCAGGAAGCCGTTGATGCTGTGGTTCCACGGCTCGGCCGGCAGGAAGAGGTTGAACGGCCGCAGGCCGTAGCCGCCCGTCGGCAGGACGTTCCGCGCCCAGTCTCCCCAGAGACTTTCGGGCAGCACCAGCCACGCGGCCAGCGCGTACAGACCCAGCAGCCCCACGACCGCCGCCGCCGCCCCGTACCGCTTCCTGACGACGAGCAGCGGCAGCAGGAGCACCGGGTAAGTCTTCAGCAGTATCGCCAGCGACAAAGGCACCGCGACGCTAAGCGCGTGGCCGCCCCGCTTGAGCGCGAGCCAGCTCACGCAGACCAGCGCCAGCACGATCAAGTTTATCTGCCCCCACGCGAAGTTATCAGCGATGGGGTAGTAGTTCAGTACGTAAACGGTCATCAGCGCGGCCGCGAAGCCCGGCGGCGCGTGCGGCCGCCCGAACGGCGCGATGCGCAGGAAGAAGAGGTAGAGGATGAGGAGCAGGCTGGCGTGGCTCGCGACGAGCAGCCGCACCTTCGCCGCATCGTATGTGACCGCCGAGAAGGGGTAGAAGAGGAGCAGACTCGGCGGCGGGTAGAGGTACGGGAAGACGCGCCGCTGCTCTCGCCGCGCGACCTCGTCGAAGGCGCCGCCGACGTAGGGCGAGCGCCCCTCCTCGAAGACCATCTTCGCCCCCCAGTAGAGCGTCGGGAAGTCGCCCGGACTCTGGAAGGCGCGCTGGTAGCCCTGCTGGTACAGGTACGGGACGTAGAGGAGGACGAACAGGCAGACGAGCGCCCGCTTTATCGTTTTGTCATCCAGACTGTTTATCTGCAAATGAGTTCGACTATCGACTCGAAAAATTCCCGATCCTTCGGGTGGGTCAGCAGCGAGGCGACGCGCCCCTTCTCGACCCACGCCGCCTCGGGGTTCTCGGGGTCTACGGGCTTGAGCACGGTCTCGGAAGTCCTGAAGAGGAACAGGTGGATGGTCTTCAGCTCGGACGCGTCCTCGCCGCCGTCGCGGCCGAGGCGAGGCCGGGAGTAGCTGCCGAGGGTCCGCAACAGCTCCAGTTGGCTGACGCCCGACTCCTCGTAAATCTCCCGCCGCGCGGCCGCCAGAAGGCTCTCGCCCTCCTCGACGTGCCCCTTCGGCAGAGACCAGCTCGTCCCGTGCTGGCTGACCAGCAGCACGCGCCCCTCCGCGTCGAGCACCACGCCGCCCGCACTCTCCGTCTGAATCATAATCGATAAAAGCCCACGCCGCGTCAGTAGAGCGAGAAGCCGTAGACGACGCGCACGCGCACCGAGACTATCTCGTCGTCCTTCTTCCCCGGGTCGAACCTCATGCGGCGCGCGGCGCGCACCGCCGACTCGGAGAGCCCCCCGCGCAGCAATCTACCACCGACGGCGGAAACCCTCTAACGCCCGACGCCCGCCAAACACCTGCGCGCCGCCGCACGCGCGTGTTCGACGTAATCGCCCAGGTCTTCGACCCGGCGGTCGAGCGCCCAGCGGAGCTTGTCGAACGCGCGCAGCGTCAGCAGGGCTTCAAGCTCCGGCATCATCCTTTCCAGTTCCGCCGGCGAAATCCCGTAGCCGTCGAGGAACGCGCGAAAATCTTCGGCGCCGGGGTCGCCCTCCGTCATGCTCTCCTTCAAAATCTGAATCAGGTCGTGGTGCGGGACGGCGGCGGCCTCGGCCGAGCCCCAGTCGAGCAGCGTCACGCGGCCGTCCGCGCCGACGATGGTGTTCCTCAAAGAAAGGTCGCCGTGGTTGAGCCCGAAGTCGAACTCGCGCACGCGCAAGTCCGCGAAGACTTCCCGCACGGCCCTCGACTCGGCGCGCGTGACGACCTCGAGGTCGAGCAGCGGGTCGTCTTCGTTCAGGCTCTCGACGTTGTATTCGAGGTGGCGCGACCAGGACTCACGCGCGTCGCCCCCAAGAATCTCTGACAGCTTGAGCCCGAGCCCCGGCACGGCGGCGGAGTGGATGAGTTTGGCGTAGCCGCCGAGCGCGCGCCAGATGTCGGCCCTCGCCGAAGGCACGTCGCGCCCCTCGTCGCCCGCGACGAACGACTCGACCATGTAGGCGTGACGCCCGCGCCGCCCCACCCGGAGCACTTCGGGAACGGGGATGCCGAGCGCGGCCGCGCGCCCGATGCACCAGGCTTCCTTCACGTACTCGTCCGCCGCTTCGGCGCGGTCGCTCAGACGGACGACGACCTTGCGCCCCGGCGACTCCACGAAGAAGACCTTGTTGACGGTGCCCTTGCCGGCGACGTGCGTCGTGCGCGCCGCCGGCCCGCCGAACAGCCCGGCGGCGATTGCCGCCGCCAAACGCGCCTCGTCGCTCAACCCGTCGGCCATCCTTCCGCACGCGTCGCGCGGCGCTCTCACGCGCGCATCACGACGCCGAAGTGCTCGCGCAGCGCCTCCGCGTACTCTTCCTCGCCGGCCAGCCCGCGCTCGTGCCGGCCGTCGACGCCGGTCGTGATGAGGCGCAGCCCGCTCAGCGTCACGCGCCCGCCTTCGGGCGTCAGCCGCGTGCAGATGCGGTTGCGCGTGAAGTGCGACTCGGGCGAGGTCTGCTGGAAGTGACACCGCTCGGCGTAGTCGGCGTAGACGTGCGGCGTCAGCGTGAAGCTGTACTGCGCGACCCACTCGCCGCCCGGCTCCTTCTGAAAAAGAACCAGGCGGCCGCCGCCCTCCGCGATGCGGTAGGAGCGCGAGCCCTGCCGCTGCTCGCCGCGCTCGTCGAGTCTGAGCGGCTCGACGAACGAGTCGCCGAAGCCCACGTCGGCCAGCCAGCGTTCTTCGAGTTCGACGAGCAGCGCCATGTGGTCGAACTCCGGGCCGAACTCGCCTTCGCCATGCATCACGCCGGCCGAGAGCATCTCGACCTCGAAGCCGAGCGAGCGCAGCAGCGCGGCGAACATCCCGTTCAGCTCGTAGCAGAATCCGCCGCGACGCCGCGCGACGATTTTCTCGAAGAGCGCCGCGTCGTCGAGCACGACGGGCTCGGCGGCGTGGATGCTCAAATTCTCGAACGGCACCGCGAGCAGGTGCGCGACGTGCAGTCCGCGCAGCGTCTCGGCCGTCGGCTCGACCGGGCCTCTGTAATTGATGCGTTCGAGGTATGCGGCCGTGTCCAACCCGTCTCTCCTTCTATGAGTCATTCCTCAACCACCGGCCGACGACCTTGCTCATCCCGGTCGGGTGCTCCTCGAAGCCGAGCCGTCGGTAGAAGCCGGCGGCGCTCTCGGTGAAGAGATAGACGTGCTGCCCGCGCAGGCGAGATTCGAGCGTCGCCAGCATCGCCCGCGCGACGCCGCGCTTGCGGTACGGCGCGTGTGTCCACACGTCGATGACGTAGCCGTTACACACGCCGTCCGACAGCGCGCGCGCGGTGCCGACGATGGTCTCGCCGTCGAAGGCGACCACCGCGACGTGGCTGTTCTCGAACGACACGCGCAACTGCTCGGGCGTGCGCCCGTTGTCGAAGTCGTCGCCCGAAAGCGTCGCCTTCATCTGCTCCCAATCGACGCCGCCGAGGTCTGTCCTGTAGGTTATCTCGCCCAACGGAGTGCCCCCCCTTTCAACGCCTCGGCCTGTTCAACCGCGGCCGGGTCGGGTTATCTTACTTCCACACAAAAGCCTTTGGAAGCCGCGTCGCGGGGCGGCACCCGCGGGCGAGCACGACTGACAGACCCTTTCAACAAAAGAGACTCGGATGAAACAGGAACGCGCGGGCGTGTGGTTCACGCTGTGGGTCTTATTCGCCGTCAACACGATGAACTTCTTCGACCGGCAGATACTCGGCGCGGTCGGCGAGTCCGTGCGGAAGGAGTGGGCCTTGAGCGACGGCGCGATGGGCGCGCTGGGGACGGCCTTCACGCTGCTCTACTCGTTCGTCGGCGTGCCGCTCGGGCGACTGTCCGACCGCTCGGGGCGCAAGTGGATTCTCGCGTCGGGCGTCTTCGTCTGGAGCCTGCTGACGGTCGCCTCGGGCTTCGCGAGAAACTTCTGGCAGCTCTTCGTCTTCCGCCTCGGCGTCGGCGTCGGCGAGGCTTCGTGCGCGCCGGCCGCCACCTCGCTCATCGGCGACCTCTTCCCGGCACGGGGCCGCGCCAAGGCGATGTCGGTCTTCATGCTCGGGCTCCCCGTCGGCATCGCGCTCAGCTTCGCGGTGTCGGGGCTGATAGCGCGCCCTTACGGCTGGCGCGCGGCGTTCTACGTGGCGGGGCTGCCCGGTCTGCTCTGCGCCGTCGCCGCGCTCTTCATACGCGAGCCGCGGCGCGGCGCGTCCGAGGCGCACGGCGTCGGCGGGCGCAGGCGCGAGGGCTCGCCGTACCTGCTGGTGCTGGGCACGCCGACGATGCTCTGGCTCATCATCTCGGGCGCGCTGCACAACTTCAACATGTACGCGCTCGGCTCGTTCCTCACGCCGTTCCTGATGCGCTATCACGGGCAGGACATACTCTCGGCCAACGCCGTCTCGATGGTCGTCTACGGGCTCTCGGGCGCGCCGGGGCTGCTGCTCGGCGGCGTCTTGGCCGACCGCGTCGCGCGGCGGCGCACGAACGGCAAGCTGCTCGTCGGCGCGCTGGCCATCCTCTGCTCGGTGCCGCCCCTCTTCCTCGCGCTCGGGCGCGCGGCCGGCGACATCGTCGGCTTCATGGTGCTGATGGGGACGGGCTGCGCGCTGATGTACGTCTACTACTCGACCGTCTACTCGACCATCCAGGACGTGACCGAGCCGTCCTTGCGCGGGACGGCGATGGCGCTCTACTTCTTCGCGATGTACGTGCTCGGCGCGTCGCTCGGGCCTTACGGGACGGGACTCGTCAGCGACTTCTTCACCGCGCGCGCGGCGGAGGCGGCGGGCGTGACGGCCGCGACGCAGGCGGCGCTCGAACCCTTCCGCGCCGAGGGGCTGCGCATGGCGATGTACGTCATCCCCGCGCTCGGCGCGCTCCTGACGCTCGTCCTCTTCGCGGCCTCGCGCACGGTGACGAAGGACTCCGAGCGGCTACAGCGGTGGATGCGCGAATCCGCGGAGGAGGGGGCGACGGCGGGGGCGCAACAGTAGACGCGAGGCCGTGAAGGTATGACGGAAGGGACGGTGGGAACAGGGCTGATCGGGGGCGTCGAGAAACGCGAGGTCAGGGTCGTCGACTACGACCCGGGATGGCCGAAGAAGTTTGAGGCTCACGCCGGGGTCATCGCCGGCGCGCTCGGCGGCTCCGCCCTGCGAATCGAGCACGTCGGGTCAACATCCGTCCCCGGTCTGGCCGCCAAGCCCGTCATCGACATCCTCGTCGTGGCCCCCGATTCCGCGGACGAGTCCGCCTACCTGCCCCGTTTGGAGGCGGCGGGGTACGTGCTGCGTGTGCGTGAGCCGGATTGGAACGAGCACCGTATGTTCCGGACTCCCGAGCGGGACGTACACGTCCACATCTACTCGGCCGGCTGCCCGGAGATTGAGCGGACGTTGGCCTTCCGTGACCGCCTTCGACTAAACATAGATGACCGGCGCCGCTACGAGCAGACGAAGCGCGAGCTGGCCGCGAAAGAGTGGCCGGACATGAACGCCTACGCCGAGGCCAAGACCGAGGTGATAGAAAGCATCATCGCCGCGTCGCAGACTTCCGGCGGGCGTGACGGCTAGCAACTCGTTGGGCCGGTCTGGCGCTCTTTCTACGTGTGGCGCCAGCCGGTGAGTTCTCCGTACCGGCTGAACTTGAAGTCGGGTATCTCTCTACGGCGGACGGCCGCCTTCCACTTCACAAGCCGGCCGTCCTCGCGCGCCCAGAACTTGGCGCACAGGTCGAAGTACTCGATGACCGTCTCGCGCTCGCCCTTCGCGATGAGCTGCTTCGCCAGCAGGAAGTGTGGCCCGAACGTTTTCAACACCGGCGAGCCAGGCACGCGCCCCGCTGCCAGCAGATGCTCCCCGGCCGTCCCCACGTCCCCCTCCGACAGAGCGAGGTGTCCGAGCACGAGGTTGCCGACGTGCGTCGCGTCGCTGTACATGCCGGGGCCGAGCGCTAGTTCCATTACCCCCCGGCCCCGCGTCGCGCCTTAGACGCCGAAGGTAATCAAACGGGTTCTTACTTTCAACCCTTGACGCCCCGCTCCGGCGCGCGACGCAAGATTTTTTTGGCGCGCTGCCACGAGCGGCCGCGCAGCGTGCCGGGCGGGGCGAGGGCTTCGAGCGCCGCGCGCGTGCGGCGGAGCAGTCTCCAGCCGACGGAGTCTTCGACCAGCTCGTCGGCGAGCCGCGCGAGCTTCTCTATCTGCGCGTAACTCTCGAACAGCCTGTCCGCGCCGAGCCCGCGCGACTCTCCGTCGTGCAGCAGCCTGAGCAGCATCTCGTCGCTCAGCGCGACGCGCCTCTCGACGACGCTCCACACGGCGTCGCGCAAGTGTGCGGCCCAGCGCGAAGGCTCCCCGCGCATCGCAAGCCAGCACGCCTCCTGCTCGGTCACTCCCGCCGGCACGTCCAGCTTCAGCGCGGCGGGCATGAAGCCTTCGACCGCGTGCAGCGCCTTCCAGACGTGCAGCCCCGGCTGCGACACGTCCGCCTCCCTGCGCCAGTTGGCGCGGAAGTGGAGGCAGGTCGGCTCCGGCACGTACGCGAAGTTTTTGCGCCCGCCGCCCTCGACGATTCTGGCCCACATGTCGAGGTCGCCCGCGGCGGGCAAATCGGCGTTCCAGTAGCCGTATTTGTCGAAGCACTCGCGCCGGTGGACGACGCAGCCGGCGGGGATGCTGTTGAAAGCCCTCGCCACGAAACGGCTCAGCGTCTCGGCGTGGTTGAGGTTGAAGACGAGCGGCGCGAGCAGTCCCACGGGGATGACCCAGAGGGGGCGGCTGTAGGCTATCTCCGCCCCGCTCAGTTCGAGGCGGCGCGCGAGCAGCTCAAGGTGGTCGGGGAGCCAGAGGTCGTCGTGCGCCATGAAGGCGACCAGCTCGCCCCGCGCCTCGCGGAGCGCGACGTTGCGGTTGGCGTAGCCGAAGTGCGGCGCCTTGGGGAGGTCGAACCAGCGGAGCCGCGCGTCTTTAAAACCGGCGACGACCGCGGCCGTCCCGTCCGTGCAGCCGTCGCCGACGACGAGCAGCTCGAAGTCCTGGCGGGTCTGCGCGAGCACCGAAGCGACGGCGAAGGGCAGCACGTCGGCGCGGTTGTGCGTCGGCAGGAGGATGCTGTACCCGGGTCGCCGCGCGCCGCACGCTGACATCGCACTCGTCACCAGCCGCGCGGGTCGTCGAACTTGTGCGGGATGTAGTCGTTGTCGAGCGGCAGGCGGTACTTGTCCGGGCTGGCGTGGTCGTACTGGATGGTCGGGAAGTTGACGACGACCACGTCCTTGCTCCCGACGTTGCGGTCGGCGTGCCAGACGCCCGCCGGGATGTTCATCAGGCGGCGGCGGTACTCCGTCATCATGACCTTCGCCACCAGCCCGCGCGTCGGCGAATCCTCGCGGTCGTCGTAGAGCACCACCTCCATCTCGCCGAAGAGGATGAAGTAGCGGTCTTCGTGCTTCCTGTGGACGCCCCAGCCCTTGATCATCCCCGGCCGGATGGTGAAGCTGTAAGAGAAGACGAGCGGGTCGGGGTGCCAGCCCCAGCGCGGGTCGTAAAGCTCGACGACCGAGCCGCGCTCGTCGCCGTGCGTGACCACGTCGTGGAAGGAGACGCCGGCGGGCAGCCTTTCAACGCGCTCGCCGCGCGGCGTCACGGTCTGTATGTCTTGCTCGGGTACGGCCTGTACGTCTTGCTCGGGTGTGGACATTCCGTCTGTCTTCTCGCTGTTCTACTCGGGTGGATTTTAAGACCCCGTCGGGCCGGGCGAGCGAAGGATAGCATAAAAGCGGACCGGCTCGGCCCGCCCCCGCCGCCCGCCCGGCGCGCACGGGGAACCAGGCGGCGCGGCTACTTGAACCAGGTGGTGTCGGCCAGCCACTTGCCGTCGGTCTCGACGAGCGTGGTCAGCGTCCGGCCGTTCTTCATCTTGACCTTGGCCGTCTTCTTGCCGTCGGCCTCGCCCATCTCGGCCGAGTCGTAGAGGTCGTCGATGGTGCAGGCGGCCGCGTCGGCCTTCGCCTTGTCCAGCGCCTCCTGCGTCAGGCCGTCGCGCAGGCGCGGGGTCAGACAGGCTTTAACTTTTCCGGCGCAGGCGTCGGGGGTGGGTCGAGGGACATTGGCGCGGACTCTTCCGTCGGACTCGGGCGTGCCTTCTTTATTGGTGCGCGCGGATTATACAGTGCGAGCCGAGCCATTACCACGGCGGCGCGCGGTAAAACCCGGCGCGGACCGGGATGACGGCCCCGCCCGGCCCCTTCACACGGCCGCCTTGTGTCCTCCCCGGCACACAAAAAAGTGCTTGCGCCCCGCGTGAAAGCTGATTATATTGCACGGACTCACAAGCAGGCTTTTGTTTGTTCCCGAGCAGACGTTCCACCTGCTCAACTCTTGCCCGCAGTCGGACAGCCCTTTCCCCCTAACCCGAGGTGCGCGCGCGTCGTGGCGCCGGCCGCGTCGCGCGCGCCACGCCTCCCCCGGCGTCGAAGACCTCACGGCGGGACGAGTCGCGCCCGCCGTCCGGCCTCAACCATCAGACAAGACATTTGGAGGGAAAATGAGAAAGAGTCTCTTACTGCTCGCCGCGCTCGCCCTGTCTCTCACCGCCCTGCTCTCGGCCAACACGCCGAACACACGCACCTCCGCCGGCCCCGCCCGCAAGAACGACAAGCTCCACAAGAAGGGCGCCGACCGGATTCCCGGCCACTACATCATCGTCCTCGACGACGTGGCCGCCGGCCAGCCCGGCCCCGCCTCGCAGGCGCGTCAGGTGGCCGACGTGCTCGTCTCGGCCTACGGCGGCAAAGTCAACCGCGTCTACAGCAACGCCCTGAACGGCTACGCCGCCGAGATGACCGAGGACGAGGCGCTCGCGCTCAGCAATGACCCGCGCGTCCAGTTCGTCGAGGAGGACGGGGTGATGACGGCTTCGGCCACGCAGTCGAACGCGACCTGGGGGCTCGACCGCATCGACCAGCGCGACCGCCCCCTGAACGGCACCTACGTCTACAACTGGACGGGCTCGGGCGTGCGCGCCTACATCATCGACACCGGCATCCGCACCTCGCACACGCAGTTCGGCGGCCGCGCCTCCAACGTCTACGACGCCTTCGGCGGCAACGGGCAGGACTGCAACGGCCACGGCACGCACGTCGCCGGCACGGTCGGCGGCTCGACCTACGGCGTCGCCAAGAGCGCGATGCTGCGCGGCGTGCGCGTGCTCAACTGCTCGGGCTCGGGCACCACTTCGGGCGTCATCGCGGGCGTGGACTGGGTGAGGGCGAACCACATCAAGCCGGCGGTCGCCAACATGAGCCTCGGCGGCAGCGCCTCCTCGTCGCTCGACACGGCGGTCAACAACGCCATCAACGCGGGCGTCGCCTTCTCCGTCGCCGCCGGCAACAGCAACACGGACGCCTGCACGCAGTCGCCCGCGCGCGTCGCGGCTGCGATCACGGTCGGCTCGACGACCTCTTCGGACGCGCGCTCTTCCTTCTCGAACTACGGCACGTGCCTCGACATCTTCGCTCCCGGCTCATCGATCACCTCCGCGTGGTACTCGTCCGACACGGCGACGAACACCATCTCGGGCACCTCGATGGCCTCGCCGCACGTCTGCGGGGTGACGGCGCTCTACCTCCAGGCCTTCCCCGGCTCCTCGCCCTCGACGATCCGCAACGCGATAGTCAACAACTCGACGACGGGGAGGCTGACGGGCATCGGCTCGGGCTCGCCCAACCGGCTGCTCTACTCGCGCTTCTTCTGAGGCCCCGCGGCCTCTGAAACTTCCGGCGGGTGGCAGTCTCCCCGGCGCCCGCCGGCCGGAGCCGGCGCGGACGACTTAACGTCCGCGCCGGCTTTTTTGCGCCACGCCCCGCGTGGCGTAGAATGGCGCCGGAACGTTCAAGGCCGATTCGTGGAGCGAGGTGCCGGGGATGTCAACTCAGCGAGCAGCGCGGGCGCTCATCGTCGTGGACGTGCAGAACGACTTCTGCCCCGGCGGCACGCTCGCCGTCGAGCGCGGCGACGAGGTGGTCGCGCCGCTCAACCGTCTCATCGGGGAGTTCCTCGAACGCGGCGAGCCCGTTTACAAGAGCCGCGACTGGCACCCGGCGCGGACGAAGCACTTCGCCGAACACGGCGGGACGTGGCCCGTCCACTGCGTCCAGGGCACGCGCGGCGCAGAGTTTCACGAAGACTTGCTCGACGACCCGCGCGTCCGTGTCGTCTCGAAGGGTTTGGGCGACGAGGACAGCTACTCGGCCTTCGACGGGACGACGCTCGCCGAAGACCTGCGGCGGTGCGGCGTCCGGGAGGTCTGGGTCGGCGGCCTCGCCACAGACTACTGCGTCAAGAACACCGTCCTCGACGCGCTGCGCGAAGGCTTCCGCGTCCGCGCGCTCTCCGACGCCGTGCGCGCGGTCAACCTCCGTCCCGGAGACGGCGCGCGCGCCATCGAGGAGATGCGCGCCGCCGGCGCGGAGGTCGTCTAAGGCTTCGGGACCGCGACTCGGTCAGGCGTCCCTTCTCGCGCGCCGCCACATCCGATGGTTGTGTTCATCAACGGCTCGTTCGGCGTGGGCAAGACCACGGTCGCGAGGCTCCTGCGCGGCGCGCTCGCGGGGAGCGCCGTCTACGACCCGGAGCTGTTCGGGTTTGTCCTGATGCGTCTGGCGAAATGGACGACCTTCAAGCGGCCGGCCGCCGACGACTTTCAAAACTTCCGTCTGTGGCGCAGGTCGGCGGTCGGCGGCGTCCGGCTCTTCCGCCTACTCTTCCGCGGCCCCGTCATCGTCCCGATGACTTTCAGCCGCCGCGAATACTTCGACGAGGTCGTCGCGGGCGTCAGGCGTTTCGACCCGGAGGTTCGGGTCTTCTGCCTGAGGGCCGGCCTGCCGACCGTCGAGAAACGTCTGGCCGGGCGCGAGACCGAGTCGGAGGGGCCGGGCGCCGACTGGCTCGCGCGCCGCATCGTCGAGTGCGCAGAGGCGCACCGCGACCCGCATTTCGGCGAGCCCGTCGAGACCGACGGCCGGCCCGCGCGCGAGGTCTGCGAAGACATCTTCCGGCGAGTAGTCAGTAGACAGTAGTCAGTAGCCGGTAGCGCTCCGCGTCGCGGCCGCCGATGCTGGCTCCCGAACGCTTCGCCCAAGTAAGTTTTTCTACTGACTACTGACTACTGTCTACTGTCTACTTCCCACTTATGCTCAACATCGACCGCTATCACGCCACGATGGGCGACGCCTCCTACAAGGAGGTGACGCGACTGCACGACGCGCTCCTGAGCGACACCGAGGCGACCTTCTACGTCACGCAGCGCAAGCTCGCATACGCGCCGTGCCTCGGGCACGAGCGGCTGCTGCGCTCGCTCCTCGACCTGCGCGTCGACCGGCCGCGCCTGCGCACGCTCGAACAGGACCGCGGCGGGCTGCGCCTGTTCGCGCGCGCCGTCGAGGACATCAGCTTCGCCGGCACCGTGCGCGCCGTGCGCCCCGGCACCCTGATGTTCGCCGGCCAGCCCTTCGCCGACATCACCGGCGCCTTCGGACTCACGCAGGCGCAGGAGATAAAGTTCGAGCACGCCTTCGACCTCCCGATGACGACCGCGTCCATCGCCATGCAGATTCGCCGCGCGGCGGGCGACCGCTGGCTCTCGGACTTCAGCCTCCGGCGCAACGGCGACATCGAGCGCGCCGTGGACGTGGCGACCTACGCCTTCATCGGCGGCTTCAACGACACCTCGAACATGGAGGCCGCGCACCGCCTGGAAATCCCCGCGGTCGGCACCGAGGCGCACTACTGGCAGCAGTCCTACGTCGAGTTCATGGACGAGCCCGAGGCCGAGCCGCGCACCGGGAGACCCAAGCACTTCGAGCAGGTCGCCTTCGAGCGCTGGCTCGACGCCAACCCGCAGGGGACGACGCTGCTCTTAGACACCATCGACGTCCACATGGGCGCCGTCCACGCCGCGCTCGCCGCCACCTCCAGCCCCGAGCGCCGCCGCGCCTTCAAAGGCTTCCGCGTGGACTCGGGCGACCTCGCCAAACTCGGCCGCTGGTGCCTTGAGTTCTTCGAGGCCAACGGGCTCCGCGACCTGATGCCGGTCCTGACGGGAGACCTCGACGTGGAAGGCGTCCGCCGCATCGTCGAGGAGTTCCCGGCGGCCGCCGGATTCGGCATCGGCACCAAGCTCTCGGGCGAAGTCCGCCGCGTCGCGGGCGTCATCTTCAAGGAGTGCGTCATCGACGGGCGGCCGACGCTCAAGGCCTCCAACACGCCCGAGAAGTCAACGCTCCCCGGCCGCCTACAGGTCTTCCGCGGCGTCGGCGCCGACGGCCGCTACGTCGCCGACATGACCGGGCTCGAAGACGAAGAGGTCGAGATTCCCGGCGCCGCGTCCGTCGAGCGGCTGCTCCAGCCCTTCTGGGAGGGCGGCCGCCACGATTCGATTCCCTCAATCACCAAGCAGAAGGCTTTCGTCGAGGAGCAGCTCCGCCGCTTCCCCTCCCTCGACGACTACCCGCACGCGCTCAGCGACAGGCTCCGGAGCCTGCGCGACGAGCTGACCGCGCGGATGCACGCCGACGACTCCGGCTGGCGCGAAGTCCTCAACGTCCCCGCACAGCTCGAAGCCGAACTCCCCGCCACGGAGCCGCAAACATGAAGACGACTCTGTACGCACTTCTCATCCTCGCGCTGCCGTTCGTCCCGCACGGCGCGTCCGCGACGACAGGCGAAAACCGCGCCGCCCCACACGCCGTCCAAACGGCGGAGGATGGCGCGAAGAAGTATGACGAGTTCGGCGACGTCCTTGTTACCGACTGGCTCGCGCGACTCGACGGCTTCGCCGTCGAGTTGCAGAACAACCCCGGCGCGAAAGGGTACGTCGTCGCCTACATCGCCCCGAACAAGTCGCCGGGCTGGCCCCTGCGCAGGGCCAGTTGGGCACGCGGCTACCTCGTCAGGGGGCGCGGGCTCGGAGAGGAGCGCGTGGAGGTCTTCAACGGCGGCTACAGCGACGCCGCCCCGCGCTACGAGCTCTGGGTCGTCCGGCCGGGCGCGAACCTCCCCGTCAAGCCCTTCGACTACGGCGCGGAGCTTTCGCGTGAGAAGCGCGCGTACCTCTTCGACCGCTACGCCTACTTCGACCTCAGCCCCGACGACACGGGCATCGAGAGCGGCTACATCGGCTACCTCGACCAGAACGGGCTGTACGCGCCCTTCGCCGAGGCGCTGCGTCTCGACCCGGCCGCGCGCGGCTTCGTCATCGCCTACCGCACTCGGCGCGACCGGCGCGACGCCGACCGCCGCCTCGCCTCGCGCGTCAAGCTCGGCATCCTCAAAAGCCACGCGCTCGACGCCGGCCGCGTCGTCACCCTCGGCGGCGGCGTGCGCACGCACCGCATCGTCGAGCTCTGGATAGTCCCGCCCGGCGCCCCGCCCCCGCGCCCGACGCCCGACCCGACGCCCGCGCGGCGCAGGCGACGCTGAACGCGCCGGCGGCCACGGGCACACTCCCCCGCACACGCAATTCGCTGCGCGGCCTCGCCCGGCGGAAATGTTTAAGGATTAGCGGTACCAGCCGTCCACCAGCCGGTTGCGCTCGGCCTGCGCCGGGTCGATGCGAAAGTCGCGGACGCCTTGCGCGACGCCGGACTCGCCGGGCCCGAGGGCGACGACGTTCGAGAAGCGGCCGAGCCCGCGCGCGCGCTCGACGACGCCCGACTGAAGTTTGGGGTCGCCGTCGAAGTAGTAGGAATCGACCCAGTGGTCAGGGAGCCCCGGCGGCTCGAGGTGTACGTGGATGTGCATCGCGGGCTGCGAGGCGACGTTGGCGTAGTGTGCGGGCTTGACGGTCTCGAAGGCGTAACGCCCCTGCGCGTCCGTCCAGACGGTTCCGCGCAGGCGCGCCCGGCGCGGGTCGCTGACGCGACGGCTGTAGTAACCCTCGGCGTCCGTCTGGTAGAGGAATATCTTCACGCCGGGGACGGGCTTCGCGTCCACGCCGTAGACCGTGCCGCTCATACCCATGCGCGCCCCCGGCTCCTCACGCCCCGCGATTTCGATTCGCGAGGGGCGGCCCGCGCCGCGCGCGTCCTCGACCGGCGCCGCCCGCAGACAAGCCACCGCCGGCGGCAGCGCCACCGTCGTCAGCGCGAACACGGACGCGCCCCTGATGAAGCTCCTTCGCCCGTCAACGTCCAACAGCTTTCGCCTCATCTTTCGCCTCCCACACGGTCGTCACGCACGGCCGCGCGTGCCGGTCGCTCAAACGCCATCCGCCTTGCGGTACATCCTGTGCCAGCTCCGCTTGCCGCACGCCGTACAGCGCATGTAGTTCCTTGAGTTCCCACGCGCCTTCCAGCGTATGCCGCCCATGTCCCAGATAGACTTCTCGAATCCGCAGTCGCAGCGTAACATCCAGCGGCGCGAGTCCTCCTCCATGCTCTTGGCCCAGCTCGCCGGGAAGATGGACACGAAGAATCTCTGAATCCAGCTCAAGCTCATACGCCCCCCACCTCCACACTGAACGTGAGCCCCCGCCCGCCTAAGCAGCCTGACCACCGTGCCGTCGCGAATCCAGACCTGCTTATACGCGCGCCGCGCCCTTCCGTGTTCCCCGCGCGATAAAAAAGGCGCCGCACCTCGCCCCGCAATCCGACCGCATGGACGGCTGCGCATATTTGCTGGACGCGACAACCCGCCGCGACTCCCGCCGGCGGCCGTGGCGGGGCGTGGGGGCCTGAAGTTTGGCGGGCGTTGGTGTATAATTCGGGCGTCTTCCGAACAAATTCCAGTCAAGAGAAATTGGAGCCAGACGCCATGAGATACCTGTTACTGGCCGCGCTCATGCTCGCTTTGCCCCTCCTCGGCTTCGCGCAGCAGACACGCGGCGGCGGCGGCGGGGGGAGCAAGCTCTTCACCTACCCTTACACCATCGACGACCTGCCCAACGGGCTGCGGCTCGTCACCGTGCCGACCGACTACCCGAACCTGGTCTCGCTCTACATCGTCGTCGCGGCCGGCTCGCGCAACGAGGTCGAGGCCGGCAAGAGCGGCTTCGCGCACTTCTTCGAGCACATGATGTTCCGCGGCAGCGAGAACTACACGCCCGAGCAGCGCGAGGCCATCTTCACGCGCGCCGGCGCCGAGACCAACGCCTACACGACCGACGACCGCACCGTCTACCACGCGACCTTCTCCAAAGAAGACCTCGAAGAGATCATGAAGGCCGAGGCCGACCGCTTCCAGCGTTTGAAGTACACGCCCGAGCAGTTCAAGACCGAGGCCAAGGCCGTCAAGGGCGAGTACGACAAGAACAGCGCCAACCCCTTCTCGAAGATGTTCGAGGTGCTGCGCGAGACCGCCTTCAAGCGGCACACCTACTCGCACACGACGATGGGCTACCTCAAGGACATCGACGACATGCCCAACCAGTACGAGTACTCCAAGCAGTTCTTCTCGCGCTTCTACCGCCCCGAATACTCGACCGTCGTCGTCGTCGGCGACATCACGCAGGCGCGCGCCCTCGAGCTGACGAAGAAGTACTGGGGCACCTGGCAGCGCGGCAGCTACAAGGCCGACATCTCGGACGAGCCCGAGCAGAAGGAGTCGCGCACGGCGCACATCCCGTGGGACGCGCCGGCGCTCCCGCACCTCGTCGTCGCCTTCCGCGCGCCCAGGTACTCCGACTCGTCGAAGGACGTGGCCGCGCTCGACCTCTTCCAGTCGGTCGCCTTCGGCGAGAACTCCGACCTCTACCAGCAGCTCGTCCTCAAGGAGCAGAAGGTGGACGTGCTCACGGCCGACTTCGCCCACAAGGCCGACCCGGAGCTGTTCGCCGTCTACGCGCGTGTGAAGGACCCGGCTCAGGTCAACTACGTCCGCGACCAGATTCTGAAGACCTTCGAGCGCTTCAAGACCGAGCAGATAGACCAGCCCAAGCTCGACGCGACGCGCTCGCATTTGCGCTACGGCTTCGCGATGGCGATGAACAGCAACGACCGCATCGCCGGCGCGCTGGCGCCCTACATCGCCCTTACGCGCACGCCCGAGACGCTCAACCGCCTGTTCGACACCTACCGGAGCGTCAACGCGGGCGACATCCGTGACGTGGTGAAGAAGTACTTCCGCGAGGAGAGCCGCACGATCGTCACGCTCGCCACCAAGGGGCAGAACATCGCGGCGCTCGGCCGCCCGGGCGGAGAGGAGGGGCAGGAATGATGAGACGCACGCTCGGCCTTCTCCTGACCGCCATCTTCACACTCGCGCCGCTCTCGGCCGCCAACGCGCAGAGGCGCGCGGCGGCCGGGGGCGCCCGGAAAACCTCGATGACGAACACAACCAAGCCGGCCGCCGCCGCCAAACCCGCGTCGGTGCTCGAGCCGACGCAGTCGCCGCTCGTCTCCTTCTGCCTGCTGTTCATGGCGGGCGCGGCCTCCGACCCGGACGGCAAGGAGGGCGTGGCGAGCCTCACGGCCGCGATGCTCGCGCAGGGCGGCTCGCGCGCGCTGCCGTACGACGAGATCGTCGAGGCGATGTACCCGATGGCGACCTCCTTCGGCCGGCAGACCGACAAGGAGATGACCGTCTTCTCGGGGACGACGCACGTCGACAACCTCGAAAAGTACTACGCGCTCGTCCGCGACATGCTGCTCGACCCGGGCTTCCGCGAGGACGACTTCACGCGGCTGAAGGCCGACGCCGTCAACTTCCTCAAGGTCTCCCTGCGACAGGGCAACGACGAGGAGCTGGGCAAGGAGTACCTCTATAACATCATCTACGCCGGCCACCCGTACGAGCACCACAACATGGGCACCGTCGCGTCGCTCGAACGGCTGACGCTCGACGACGTGCGCGCCTTCTACAAACAGCACTACACGCAGGGCAACCTCGTCATCGGGCTCGCGGGCGGCTACCCCACGGACTTCGCCGCGCGCGTCGAGACGGACTTCGCCAGGCTCCCGGCGGGCGGCGGCGCGGCGAAGAAGTTCGCGCAGCCCAAAGTCTCCCCCGGGATGCGCGTCGAGATCATCCAGCGCGAGACGCGCGCGACGGCCATCTCGATGGGCTTCCCCATCACGGTCAACCGCTCGCACAAGGACTGGCCGGCGCTGGCGCTCGTCGCCTCCTACCTCGGGCAGCACCGCTCGAGCGTGAGTCACCTCTACCAGCGCCTGCGCGAGGCGCGGGGCTTGAACTACGGCGACTACTCGTACATCGAGTACTTCCCGCGCGGCATGTTCCAGTTCACGCCCGACGCGAACCTCGGGCGCTCGACGCAGATTTTCCAGATATGGATCCGGCCGGTCGAGCCGCAGAACTCGATGTTCGCGCTGAGGGCCGCACTCTTCGAGTACGACAAGCTCGTGCGCGGGGGGATGAAGCAGGCGGACTTCGAGGCCATCCGCGCCTTCCTCGTCAAGTACGCCAACGTCCTCACGTCCACGCAGGGCGCGCGGCTCGGCTACGCGCTCGACAGCCGCTACTACGGCACGCCCGAGTACACGGCCTTCATGCGCGCCGGGCTGTCGCGGCTCACGCTGGCGGACGTCAACCGCGCCATCAAGCAGCACCTCGCGTCCGACCGGATGCGCGTCGTGATGGTGACGAAGGACGCGGCGGGCCTGCGCGACGCGCTCATCAAGGGCGCGCCGTCGCCCATCACCTACAACTCGCCCAAGCCCGCCGACATCATGGCCGAGGACAAGATCATCGAGCGCTACAAGGTCAACGTCCGCCCCGAGCGGGTCGTCGTCGTCCCCGTGGACAAGGTCTTCCGGTAAGGGGCGGGACGGACGAAAGAAAAGCGCCGGGCGGAGACGAACCGCCCGGCGCTTTTGCTTTTGCTCGCGTGCGAGGCGCTACTCCCCCAGCTCGGTCGAGTAGAGGATGCCGTAGAGCGTGTCCTCGTGGCGGGCGAAGTCCTTGCCGCGCGAGGCGAGCATGATGTTGACCATCTGCTTCTGACCCTTGTAGTCGCGGAAGCCCAGCCACTGGAGGCGCTGCGCGCCGTCGGCGCTCTCGGGCGCCGTCTCGCGGAACATGACGCCCGCCACGCCGCCCAGCTTGATCCAGCGCACCTCGGCGTACTTCTGCTTGTCCTTCGCGTAGGTGTCGTAATAGCTCTTGAGGCTGATGTCCGAGGGGAAGTCGGCCGCCATCGGCGAGATGTTCACGATGAGCGAGGCCGCGTCCCAGCTCCCCGGCGAGCGCCACAGAAGTGTCTGGCTGTCGCCCGAGTGCTTCTTCCACCTCTGCGGCACCGTCCAGCTAATCTCCTGCTGCTCCCACTCGGCCGTCTGCCCGCCCGCGACGGCCGCCTGCTGTTCGGCCGTCGGCGTAGGCGGCTCCGCCTCCGACACGCCCGCGCCCGAGCCGGTCAGCCCGGAGAGGCCGGGGCGGCTCGCGCTCGCGACCTCCTGCGCCTTACGGCTGAGCAGGTAGACGCCGCCGCCCACCAGAACGACCAGGAGCACGCCGCCGCCCAGGACGAGGACGAGCGCCACGATCGCAATCTTGACGCCCGTGGACATGCCCTTCTTCGCGGGCGGCTGCGGCGGCCGTCCGTAGCCCCCTTGCTGCGGCGGCGGAGGCTGTGCGGGGTTGTTGTAGTTCTGCATCCGTTGGAATCTCCTTTGGAGGGTTCTGGCAGTGCGGTTCGTTTAACGGCGCCGGACTATACCACGGCGCCCGCCGCGCCGGAAGGCTTTTCCGGCGCGGCGGCGGCGGCCTTCGCGCCCCGGCTCGGCGCGGCCACCTTCATCTCGGTCACCATCGCGGGGCAGGTGCTCGTCTCGGTGCTGCCCGACCACTTCGGCGCGGTCGGCTTCGCGGAGCGCCCCGTCACGCCACTGCGCCTGCTCGGCGCGCTCCTCCTCGTCGCCGGCGTGCTCATGGTCAGGAAGTTTTGAGGCGGCGGTCAGTAGAGGTTGAAGTTGTATTCGAGGACGACGTGCTGCGAGACTCTGCGGCCGTCCTTGACGGCGGGGAAGAAGAGGATGCGGCGCGCGGCGCTGACGGCCATCTCCGTCAGGCCGTCCGGCAGGTCTTTGACGACCGAGATGTTCGTCACCGTCCCCGAAGAGTTGAGGACGGCGCGCAGCCGGACGACGCCCGACGTGTTCTTCATGCGCGCCCGCTCGGTGTAGCCCGGCTCCGGCTTGAAGACGATGAGCGTCTTCCTCGTCAACTCGGCCGACCGGTAGGGCCCGTCCCCGGCGGTCGGGGACGCACGCGGCACTAGCTGCGCCCCGTCGTGACGAGCCGGCGACTCGTCGGCCATAGACTTGCCCGCCGGCCCGTCGCCGAGCGTGAACGAGTTGACGAAACGCTCGAACGTCGGCCCGTGCCCCTCCTCGTCCGAGAAGGCTTTCAGGAGGTACGCGTGTTTCTGCGTGCGGAAGACGCGCGCCACGCCCTTGAGGGGATGGTCGCTCAAGTTGTAGGCTCGGCCCGGGAACCCGCCGAGGCTCACATCGCCCGCGGCCGTCAGCCCGACGCGCCCGCCCCAGAGAAGGTTGGCGAAGTGATCGAGCGTCTCGGACTCACGCGGCCTGTCGTACGAGGTGACGATGAAGACGACCCCGTTCGAGTAGAGGCCGAAGGCGCGCCCCTGCTCGGTCTTATCCGTCGTGTCGGGGATGTTCCTCTCCAGGCGCGACACCGCGGGCGCAGAGGGCAGCTCGACCGAGAACTCTTCGCCGGGGTAGGTGTAGCGCGTCCACGCGGACGGCGTAGCGCCGTATGGGCTCGTCGTCGGCCGCGCGCCCTCCTGCGCGGCGACGCGCGGCGCGAGCGACAGCGCGGCGAACGTCAGAAGCAAGAGCGACCTGAGTCTCTTCGTCAGCCTCAACGTCTAAACTCCCCTCCCCGACAGACCCGACAGAAACTCCCCGAGCAGGTTCCGTGCGACGCGCGTGCGGTAGCGCGCCGTCGAGCGCAGGTCATCGATGGGCGTTATCTCTCGCGCCAGTTCTTCCGAGGCGGCTCTCAACAACTCGCCGTCAACCCGACGCCCCTTCAGCACGGCCTCCGTACGCGGGCAGCGCAGGACGACCGGCGCGACGCTCCCGAGCGCGATGCGGACTTCGCCCAGCGCGTCGCCCACGGCCTCGGCCAGCGCCGCGAAGCAGACCTTCGAGATGGCCTGCGCGCGCCGCGTCCCCACCTTGCGGTAGTAGTGCCGCGCGCCCTCGCCGGGGCGCGGCAGGTGTACCGCCGCTATCAGCTCGTCGGCGCGCATGACCGTGCGCTTGTAGCCCGTGTGGAACTCACTGTAAGGGACGCGCCGCGCGCCCGAGGCCGAGACCAGCTCGACCTCCGCGCCGTAGACGAGCAGCGCGGGCGGCGTGTCGGCGGCGGGGCTCGCGTTGGCGATGTTGCCGCCCACCGTGCCGCGGTTCTGGATGGCAATGCCGCCCGTCTCGCGCGCCGCGAGGCCAAGCAAGGGGAAGTGTCGCGCGAGCAGGTCGCTCCGCCGCACGCCGGTGTAGGTCGTGAGCGCGCCGATCCTCACGCGCCCGTCCGACTCGCCGACGCCGCGCAGCTCGGAGAGGTGGCGGATGCTGAAAAACTTCCTGTGCTCGAGCTTGCCCGCCTCGAGCAGCACCATCAAGTCCGTCCCGCCCGCGAACGGCCGCCACACGCCCGGCCCGTCGCGCAGCAGCGCCAGCGCCTCGTCGAGCGTGCGCGGCACGACCAGCTCGTAGGATGGCAGGTAGGCTCTCATCGCTCGCAGGCGCGGACGACCGCGTCGAAGATTTTCATGTAGCCGGTGCAGCGGCAGAGGTTGCCGGCGAGCCCTTCGCGGATGTCCGCGTCGGTAGGCCGTGGCGTGCGTTCGAGCAGGCTGACGGCGGCGAGCACCATGCCCGGCGTGCAGATGCCGCACTGCGCGCCGCCGCAGTCGATCATCGCCTGCTGGACGGCGTGCAGCCGCTCGTCGTCGGCGACGCCCTCGACCGTGAGAATCCGCGCGCCCTCGGCCTGCGCGGCGGGGACGAGACAACTGTTGACCAGCTCGCCGTCAATCAGCACCGAGCACGCGCCGCACTCGCCCTCGCCGCAGCCCTCCTTCGTCCCCGTCAGGCGCAAGGATTCACGCAGCACGTCGAGCATCCGCGCGAACGGGTGCGCGTCAAACGTCAACGCCTCGCCGTTGACCGTACAGCTTACCGAGATTCTACCGGGCGCGTCTGTCATCTTTAACTTTCAAGCACGCGGGCGTGCCGCTCACGCACCGACCGCTTCCGGTTCGAGCGCGTCCATGAGCGCCTCGGGCGTGAGCGGGACGTGGTCTAGGCGTAAGCCGGTGGCGTGCTCGACGGCGTTGAGGATGGCGGGGGCGGGGCCGTCCATCGGCAGCTCGCCGATGCCCTTCGCGCCGCCGGGGCCGCCCTCGTACGGGTTCTCGAAGAAGTGGACGCGAATCGGGGGCAGGTCGGCCGAGGTCGGCATGATGTAGTTGGTCATCTGCCCGTTGGCCATCCGCCCGTCGCGCCACACCACGTTCTCGTAGAGCGCCCACCCGATGCCCTGCGCCACGCCTCCTTCTATCTGCCCGGCGGCGAGGACGGGGTGGATGACGCGGCCCACCTCCTGCACCGCGACGAAGTCTTCGACGCGCGCCTCGTACGTCAAGGTGTCAACGCTCACCTCCGCGACGTAGACGGCCCACGCGTACGCGCCGTAGGCGTCGCCCCGGTAGCGCTCGTCGTCCCACTCGACGCCCTCGGGCTGCGTGTACTGCGTGAAAGTCTTGAGCGCGCCGTGGCGCTCGACGTAGGCGGCGCACGCGCGCGCGAACTCTTCGGTGGTGTAGGCGTCGCCGAGGAGACCCGCGCCCTTGAGCGTCTCCCTGATCTGGAGCGCGGCCGACTCGACGAGCTTGCCGACGATCATGCAGGTGCGCGAGGCGACCGTCGGGCCGCTGTTGGGCACGTCGGCGGTGTCAGGCTGGACGACCTCTACCGTCTCGTAGTCGATGCCCAGGGCGTCGGACGCTATCTGCGCGAAGACGGTCTTCGTCCCCTGCCCTATCTCGGTGCTCGCGGCGAGCACTTTGATTCGCCCTTCGGCCGTCGCCTCGCAGCCGACGATTGACTGGAGGTACTTCTCGCCCGAGCCTGTGAAGCCCGCGCCGTGCATGAACGAGGCGAAGCCGATGCCGCGCTTTGTCCGCGCGCCCGCGTTCTCGCGCGCGAACCGCTCGCGCTTGGCGTGGTAGTCGGTCAGCTCGAAGGCGCGGTCGAGCAGCGCGCCGAGGTCAACGTCCTCGCGGATGACCTGCCCCGTGGCGGTCGTCTCGCCTTTCTTGATGAAGTTGCGCCGGCGCAGTTCGTCGGGCTCGAGGCCGACCGCCGCCGCCACGCGGTCGAGCTGGCGTTCGAGCGCGAAGATGCTCTGCGGCGCGCCAAAACCCCGGAAGGCGCCGTGCGGCGGGACGTTGGTCGCGACGGCGCGCGAGCGTATGCGGACGTTGGGGCAGTGGTAGGGGCCCGCGGCGTGAATCGTCCCGCGCGAGAGCACCACGGAAGAGAGCGTCGCGTAGGCGCCGCCGTCCACGACGAAGTCGATGTCCATCGCGACGAGCCGGCCGTCGCGCGTGACGGCCGTGCGGTGGCGCGTGCGCGAAGGGTGACGCTTGGTGGTCGCGAGCATGTCCTCCGCGCGGTCGTAGACCATCTTCACGGGCCGCCCAGACTTCCACGCCAGCAGCGCCGCGTGCCCCGCGAGCAGCGACGGGTACTCCTCCTTGCCGCCGAAGCCGCCGCCCGTCTCGGTCTGGATGACGCGGATTTTATCCTCGGGCAGGTCGAACAGTTTGACCAGCGCCTTGTGGACGTAGTACGGGCACTGCATCGAGCCGCGCACCACGACGCCCGTCGCGGCGCTCGCCTCGGCGATGACGCCGTTGGTCTCGATGTAGAGCTGCTCCTGCGCGCCGGTCGTGTACTCGCCCTCGACGACGACCACGCCGGCGGAGTCCCACACCCCGTCGACATTCCCCTTCTCGACGAGGAACGTCTTGAAGACGTTGTCCTCGCCCCAGACGACCTCCGTGCGCGCGAGCGAGTCCTCGAGACGGAAGACGCCGGGCACCGGCTCTACCTCAATTCGGACGGCGCGGCGCGCCTCTTCGAGCAGGTACTTGTCCGGGTGCGCGAGCAGGAGGACGGGCTCCTCGGCGTGGTTGACGAACGTCTCGGCGAGGTAGGGCTGGTCGTTGAGGATGAGCGCGACGTAGTTGGCGCCGGGGATGTCGCGCGCGGCGACGACGGTGAACTCGTCCCACGGTATCCCTTCGCCGAAGGTGACGCCCGTGATGCGGCCGCGCGGGGCCGGGCTGCGCACGGTCACGCCGTAGAGCATGTCCGGCAGGCGAAGGTCGTCCACGTACGCGGCGGCGCCCGTCACCTTCGCGCGCCCCTCCTTGCGGGGGACGGGCCGGCCGATGTTCTTGTCCGAAGTCATTGGTCGCATACCGGAGGCGGGCAGATTGTAGCAAAGGCGAAGGGCGAAAGGGGAGTTAAGGCGAGACGCCCCGTTCCCTTTCCGCCCTTCCCTTTTCTTCCTTGAGCTTTTTTCCTAATCGCCGCCCGCGCTGGCCCCGACGTGCGGGCGGTCGACCTCGACCGTGTCGTCGGCGATGGCCGCCGCGCCGTCGGCCTCGGCCGGTCCTCGTGCGGCGCGGCGGCGCGCGAACGAGGCGCGCAGGCGCCCGACCGCGCGGCCGGGGAGGCCGAAGACGCGCCCGAAGCCTCGGCGCCAGAAGGCCGTGTGGCCGATGTCGTCGAAGAGCGAGTAGGCGACCGGCGTCACCAGCAGCGTCAGCAGGAGCGAGAGCGACTGGCCGCCGATGACGACGACCGCGATGGAGCGGCGCTCCTCGGCGCCGGGGCCCGTCCCCAGCGCGAGCGGAAGCATGCCCGCGACGAGCGCGAACGTCGTCATCAGGATGGGGCGGAGCCGGTCGCGGCACCCCTGGATGACCGCCTCCAGCCGCTCCATCCCCTTCTCGCGCAGGTTATTCATGTGGTCGATCTGAAGAATGGCGTTCTTCTTCACCACGCCGAACAGCACGAGGATGCCGAGCGCCGAGTAGAGGTTCAGCGTGTCGCCCGTCAAATACTGCGAGAGCAGCGCGAACGGGACGGCGAGCGGCAGGCTCAGCAGAATCGTCACCGGGTGGATGGTGCTCTCGAACTGCGACGCGAGGATGATGTACATGAAGATGACCGAGAGCAGGAACGCCCACAGGAACTCGGTGAACGTGCGCTCCAGCTCGCGGGCGCGCCCCGAGACGGCCGTCGTGTAGGCGGCCGGCAGGTTCATGCCCGCCACCTCGCGCTTGAGCACCTCGATGCGGTCGGCCAGCGCGAACCCCGGCGCGACCGACGCGCGCAGGGAGACCTGCCGCTGGCGGTCGAGGCGGTCGATGCGCGACGGCGCGGTCCCGCGCCGGACGGTGACGAGGTTGTCGAGCCGCACGAGCCCGCCGCGCGACGAGGGCACGTAGAGCTGCCCGAGCGCGCGCGGGTTGTTGCGGTCGCGCTCGTCGAGCCGGAGCTGCACGTCGTAAGCCTCGTTGACCGACGCGTCCTGGAAGCGCGTCGCCTCGGTGTCGCCGCCCACCATCACGCGCAGGGAGTTGGCGATGTCGGAGGTCGAGACGCCGAGCGTGGCCGCGCGCTCGCGGTCTATCTCGACGCGCAGCTCGGGCTTGTTGAGCTTGAGCGAGGTGTCGGCGTCCACGATGCCGCCGACCTTCTCGGAGCGCTCGCGCAGCTCCTCGGCGTAGGCGACGAGCTGCCCGAGCTCCGGCCCGCGCAGCACGAAGTCGATGTCGAAGCGGCCGCCCGAGCCGAAGTTGAACGAGGGCGCGTTGCGGACGCCGATGCGCATCGGCGCGTACTTGCGCAGCCGCCGGCGCACCTCCTGCATCACGTCCTGCTGGGTGTAGTTGCCGCGGAAGGCCTTCTGCGGCGTGCCGTTCAGCAGCTCGTACCAGACGCGCGTGAACGAGAGCGTGCGCTCCTCGTGCGGCGCGATGCGGACGTACATCTCGCCCTGGCCGACGCCGCCGAGGAAGCCGCCGCCGGCCGACGCCAGCACGAGCCGGACGCCAGGCGTCTTCATGATGTCCTGCTCGACGGCCAGCATCGTCTCGTTCATCGAGGGGAGGTTCGTCCCCTCGGGCGCGTTGACGTTGACCTCGAACTCGGCCTCGTCCACGTTCGACGGGATGAACTCCTGCCGGACGGCGCCGTAGAGCGGCACGCTGGAGGCGACGACCGCTATCGCCAGCACCGAGACGGCCAGCCGGTGGCGCATCGAGAGCTTGAGCAGCCACGTGTACCCGCGGTCGATGTAGCTGTAGAAGCCGCCGCGCGAGCCGGACTTCGCGCCCGGCTCGTCATCGCCGTGGTGCCCGCCGCCGTGGCCGCCCGCCGCGTCCTCCGCGCGCAGGAGCCGCGAGGACATCATCGGCGTCAGCGTGAACGAGACCAGCAGGCTCACCATGATGGCGACCGCCGACGTGATGCCGAACTGGTAGAGGAAGCGCCCCGAGATCGAGGACATGAACGAGACGGGGAGGAAGATGACGACGAGCGACAAAGTCGTCGCCAGCACGGCGAGGCCGATGTCGGCCGTCGCCTCGCGCGCCGCCTCCATCGCCGACATCCGCTTCTCCTCGATGAAGCGGAAGATGTTTTCGAGCACGACGATGGCGTCGTCGATGACGACGCCGACCATCAGCACCAGCGCGAGCATCGTCACGCTGTTCAGGGTGAAGTCGAGCGCGCGCATCATGGCGAAGGTCGAGACGACCGACGCCGGGATGGCCACGGCCGCGATGAGCGTCGAGCGCCACGAGCGCATGAAGAGCAGCACGACGAGCGACGCGAGGATGCTCCCTAAAACGAGGTGGACGGTGATCTCGTGGAGCGCCGCCTCGATGTATCGCGACTGGTCGCGGATGATCTCGGTGCGCACGTCCGAGGGGAGCTGCGCCGTGACGCGCCCGAGCGCGGTCTTGACGCCGTGGATGACCTCGATGGTGTTGGCGCCCGACTGGCGCTGCACCGAGAGCGTCACGGTCGGCACGCCGTTCAGGCGCGCAAGGCTTCGCTGCTCCTTCGTGCTGTCCTCGACGCGCCCCACGTCGCGCAGCCGGACGGCCGAGCCGCCGATGTTGGCGATGACGAGGTCGTTGAAGCCGCGCGGGTCGGTGTAGCGCCCCATCGTCCGCAGCGTCAGCTCCTCGCGGTTCGTGGTGACGTTGCCGCCGGGGATGTCCGCGTTCTGCCTCCCGAGGGCGGTCTGAATCGCCGTGATGGGTATCTGGTAGGCTTCGAGCCGCGCGGAGTCGACCCAGACGTTGATGGCGCGGTCGAGCCCGCCGACGATGTTGACGGCGCCGACGCCGCCGACGCGCTCCAACTGCGGGCGGACGTTCTTGTCGGCCAGCTCGGTCAGCTCGCGCAAAGAGCGGTCGCCCGTGAGCGCGATGGTGATGACCGGCGCGTTGTCGTTGTTAAACTTCTGGACGACGGGCGGCCGCTCGCGCGCCTCCTCGGGCAGGCGGTTGATGACCGTCGAGACGCGGTCGCGCACGTCCTGCGCGGCCGTCTCCAAGTCGCGGTCGAGGCGGAAGGTGGCGATGACGAGCGAGGTGCCCGGCCCCGAGACCGAGCGCAGCTCGTCGATGCCGTCCACCGTGTTGACGACCTCCTCGATGGGCTGCGAGACGAGCGTCTCGACCTCCTCGGCCGACGCGCCGGGGAGCTGCGTGCGCACGCTCACCGTCGGCAGATCGACCGACGGGAAGCGGTCGACGCCGAGGTTGAAGTACGCGGCCGCGCCGACGACGACGAGCGAGAGCACGATCATCGCCGCGAACACCGGCCGCCTGATACAAATTTCCGCGAGCTTCTGCATTGCCTTAGTTCTTCTTCTGCCCGGCCGCCGCCTTGAGTTTGCCCGAGGCGTACTCTTCGGCGGACAGCCCCTTGCCCAACCCTGGATCGATGTTATAAGCCGCGCGGTAGCTCTCGGCCGCCGCCCGTCTGCGCGCGGCGACGGCAAGGCTCAGACTCTTTCTCACCCCTACACCTGCTGACGCACGCGCGGCCTCTATTCGACGACGTTGACGGGCTGACCCGATTGCAGGTTGCCGGGGTCGAGGACGACCGCCTCGCCGACGTTGATGCCGGAGAGCACTTCCGTCCAGGTGTCGGCGCGGCGCCCCGTCATGATGGGCCTCTCCTTCGCCTTGCCGTTCTCGACCGTGATGACCTTCTCGATGCCGGCGAAGACGACGACGGCGTTGGCGGGCACGGTCACCGCCATGTCGCCGCTGTTGGTCACTATCTCGGCGCGCGCGAAGCCGCCGGGTCTCAAGCCCCCAGGGTTGGCTATCTCGGCCTCGACGACGAGCACGCGATTCTGCTGGTTGATGGTCGGGCTCAGACGCACGATGCGCCCGGCGTAGAGGCCGGCGTCGCCCTCGACCGTGACGCGGACGTTCTGGCCGGCGCGCACCGTGGCGGCGTCGCGCTCGGGCACCTCGCCGCGGAAGCGCAGCGGGTTGACCCGCACGACCGTCACGACGGGCGCGGCCGCGCCGAGGTACTCGCCGACCGAGGCGTGCTTCTCCTGCACCAGCCCGTCGAAGGGCGCGACGACGACGGTGTCGGCGAGCGCCTGCCGCGCGAGCGAGACCTCTGTGCGCCGCTGCGAGAGCAGCGCCTGCCGGTTGCGTATCTCCTCGACCGCGTCCTGGTAGCGCCCCTGCGCGACCTTGAAGGCGGCGTCGGCCGTCTCGTACTCGGCGCGCGCGACGACGCCCGACTCGACGAGCGAGACGACGCGGGCGCGGTTCTGCCGCGCCTCTTCCAGGACGGCGCGCGCCTGGCGCACGGTCCCGGTCGCCTCGGGGTCGAAGCGGTCGCTCTCGCCCTGCGGCGGCAGACCCAGGCGGGCGCGCGCCTGCTGGAGCGCGGCCTCTGACTGCTGGACGCGGAGCCTGTAGTCCTGCTGCTCGACCTGCGCGACGACCTGCCCGCGCCGGACGACGCTCCCCAAATCCACCGCGATGGCGCCGACGCGGCCGGGCACCTTGACGCTCAGGGTCGCCTCGTCCTGCGCGGCGAGCGTCCCCGTCACGTTGACGCTGGTGCCGACCGGCATCTCCTCGACCCGCCCGACCTTGACCCGCCCCGCGAAGAGTTTGATGAGAACACTCTACCCAAAAATAACACCTCGATAATTTGCCTTCAGGGGTTGTAGACGCAGATTCTATCACGCCGGTTACAAAACATTTGGCGACTTCCCCGCGCCCCGTCCGGATCGATAAATTCGGATAGAGTACGATGCGCCGGACGCCCCGGTGGAAGCCCAAAGGGGCGTAGATAAACGGACAGCGCTGTCCGTTTATCTACGCCCCACTTTGTCCCGCGCGGTGCGGCCGGCCCTCACTCGCCGAAGCTGCGGCGGATGAGGTAGGACATCTTGATGAAGAACGTCCGGCCGTTGCGCCGGAAGCCGGGTTCGAGGTTGCCGTTGAAGGGGTTGAAGCCGTGCCGGTTGAGGTCGTCGTTGTAGCCGACGTAGAGCGCCGTCCCGGGGTTCGGCGTCCACCCGAAGAGGAACTGCCCGCGCACCTGCGACGCGAGCGTGGCGTAGTCCACGCGCCCGCGCAGCGCGAGGAAGCGCGTGAACTGGTAGGTCGTGCGCAGCACGAAGATGTTGTCGTTGAAGGCGACCAGCCCCGTGTCGTAGCGCGTCAGCCGCGACTTGTTGTAGCTGAGCTGTGCGCGCAGCGCGCTCGTCGGCTGGTAGGTGAAGCCGGCCTCGACGTCGAAGGTCTTCCCCGCCCCGGGGTCGTGGAGCCCGGCGCAGACCGGCGGCGCGACGAAGTTCGGGGCTTCGCTCTCGCAGCGGCCCGCGGCACGCGCCTCGCGCGCCTGGACGGCCGAGAGGCTCACGCGCGGGAAGCGCGGGCCGGCGCCGAAGTCGAAGTCGAACTGGCCGCGCTGCGTGCCCATGAAGACGAAGCCCGAGTACTTCTTGCTGAAGGTCTTCTCGAAGACGAAGAAGACGGTGCGGTGGCGCGCCTGCCGCTCCTGGTCCTCGCCGGCGAAGCGGCCGCCGAACTCGTCGGCGAACAGGCGCGTGTAGCCGAAGTTGGTGCCGAGGCGCAGGTAGGTCTGCCCCGCGAAGGTGAAGCCGTAGTTGCCGCCGTCGTACCAGCCCTGGCTGCGCCCGCGCCAGTCGTAGTCGAGCCCCGTAAAGTTCTCGATGCGCATCTGGATGAGTTTGGCCTTCGGCTTCGACTCGCTCTGCCAGCGGATGAAGTTGAAGAGGCTGTTGGTGTCGGTGCGGCGCGTGAAGCCCACGTCGGCGCGGTAGTCGCGCGAGCGCCCTTCGCCGCTCACGTACCAGCCCCAGTGGCGGCCCGTCAGGTCGTAGCTGCCCGAGTAGGCGAGCCCCTTCCGGTTAGAGCAGCCGAGTTGCAGCTCGTACGCCTTCGGCTGGCCCGCGGCGGCGGTGTTGACGAAGTCGCGGTCGCAGTCCTTGAGCGTCGTCCCGACGACCTCGAAGGCGGCGACGGTGATGGGGTTGAGCTTGAAGCGGCCGTCGAAGCCGAGGACGTGGTTGTGGCGCTCGGCGAAGTTGTAGGTCGTGCCGAAGAAGCCGAGGCTCGACTCCCTGCCCACGTCGCGCTTGAAGCGCATGACGCCGACGAGCGCGTTGCGGCCGAGGAGGTTGTCGACGAGGTCCGTGAACGCGGCCCGCTTCCTGAGCCGCTCGTCCGGGTCGGCCTCGGTGACGATGTCGCGCTGGCGCTCGTCGAGTTCGTCCTCGCCGAAGTTGCCGGGGGCGGCGTCCGAGGCGAGGATGAGGCCGAGGGTGTTGCGGCCGCGCTTGCCCGTCAGCTTGGCGGCGAAGTCCGGGTCGATGATGGCGCGCGTGTGGACGACCGAGTTGCTCGTGCTGAAGATGTCTTTGCCTTCGAGGAAGAAGGGGCGCTTCTCCTCGAAGAAGATGGGGAACCGCTGGTTGGCGGTGATGACCGTGGCGTCGGCCTCGACCTGCGCGAAGTCGGGGTTGTAGGCGAAGTCGAGCGTGATGGTCGGCGTCAGGCTGTACTTCGCCGTCAGGCCGATGTCGGCTTCGATGGGCGGGTTGATGAAGCGGCCGGGGTCGGCGACCGGCGCGACCCCGCGCGAGCCGGGCCCGGCGGGCTGCGGCGGGAAGGCGCGCACGCGCCGGCCCGTCTGCGAGACGGTGAGCGAGGGGATGAGCTGCTTGTCCTTCCCCGCCTCGTAGCGCAGAGACTTGAACGGGATGGCTATCTCGACGACGTAGCCGTCCGAGGTGAGCGAGCCCTTCGACTCCATCACGATGTCGGGGCTGTAGTCCTCGTTGCCGTCGCCGGTCTTGATGCCGTCGGCCTGCACGCCGTGCGGGTTCCAGAAGAGCGCGTAGGCCTTGCGCTGGTCGTTGAAGGTGTCGAGGAAGACGCCGACGAAGTCGTCGTCGAAAATCTGGTCGCGCTTCGGGACGGTGGCGCGCACCTTGGTCGGGTCGTCGTAGGCGCGGAAGGCGATGTAGAGCGTCTTCGAGTCGTAGCCCATGCGCGCCTCGGTCGGCTGGCTGGGCGCGATGTTGTCGCCGGGGTCGGTCTGGTAGAAGTCCTTGAAAACGGCGGCCTGCTGCCAGACCTCTTCGTCGAGCTTGCCGTCCACGGTGGGCGGCTTGTCGAAGCGCGGGATGCGGACCGGGTTCGCCTTCTCGGGCGGCACGGGGACGCCGCGCCCCGGCGCCTTCGCCCCGCCGGCCGCCGCGTTGCCCGCCGCGGCCGAGGGGTTCGCCGAAGCCGCCGGGTTGGTCGAAGCGTCGTTGGCCGAGGGCGACGCCGCCGAGGGCGTGGGCGTCGGGGTGGGCGACGTGTCGCCGCCGGAGGTGGGCTGCTGACCCGACTGCGCCGCGAAGAGGATTTCGAGCCGGTTGAAGCTCGCGCGCACGCGCGGGGTCACGCCCGGCGCGAGCGTGAAGGCGATGAGCGCGTCGCCGCCGCGCCGGCCCGCCTCGACGCGCGAGAAGCCGCGCGCCGCCGTGCCGCCCGCGGCGAGCACAGACCCGTCAGCCTCGGGGACGAGGACGAAGAAGCGGCCGCCCTCGGTGAACGTCTCGACGCCTTCGAGCGCCGCGTCCGAGGTGATGCGCACGCGCGAGCCCTCGGCCGTCTCGGCGGTGCTCAGCGTCATGCGCTTGAGCAGGCGCGCGACGCGGCCGGCGGCCGCGTCGCGGTTCGAGACATTCGTGCGCGCCGAGGCGACCTGCTGCGCCGAAGCCTCACGCCACGCGGGCCCAAGCGAGATCATCAAGGCGAAGGCGAGCAGTGCGGCGGCGGGCGAGACTTTTTTCATCATGGCTCGGGTGTGCTGCGGCATCCGCGGGCGGGGGCCGTACCGCTTGGTGGATGTGGCTTTGTTGGTTTGGACTTTCGCTGCGGAAGGGGGCGCGGAGGGGAGTGCGCGGCCGTCCGTTTTCGCAGCGCCTCTTTAGACGTAGGGCGCGCGCCGAATGTTTCAACGAAATCCGGCGCGCGCTCCTCACTTCCCCTTGATAAAACCGACGCGCCCGGAGCGTCGAGCCGAGGCCGAGAGCTTTCGGCGTGTAAGACGCCCGCGGCGCGTGGCTCGTTAACGGCGGCGGAGGATGATCTGCCCCTCGCCGGTGCGGAGCGTCAGGACCTGGCCGCCGGTTCCCACGCGCCAGCGCCGGACGCGGCTCTCGGCGTCGGATTCGGCCACGGCCACGCCGTCGTTGAAGACCGACTCGGCGTTGGTCTCGACGGTGGCGTTGGCGCCCTCGGGGAGCGTGAGCGAGATGGTGCCGTCGCCCGTGCGCGCCGAGAGGCTGCGGAAGTTTCCGTCGAGCGTGATGCGGCCGTCGCCCGTGCGCGTTTCGGCGTCGCCGTCGAAGTTCTCGACGCGGATGCGGCCGTCGCCGGTCGTCGCGCGCAGCTTGCCGCGCGCGCCCGTCACGTCGATGGGGCCGTCGCCCGTGCGCAAATCGAGCTCGCCCGCCACGCCGTCGACCCTCAGGCGGCCGTCGCCGGTCGAGACGAAGAGCGTCGCGTTGCGCGGGACGTAGAGGTCGAACTCGGCCGAGGCGTTCGACGAGTAGGAGACGACCCGGCCGCCCTTCTCCTCGCGGACGTGCGAGAAGCTCTTGTCGAACTCGGCGCGGAGCGTGACCTCGCCGCCGGCGCCCTGCTGCGCGGTCACCTTGATGCCCTGCAGCTCGCGGTCGTCGGTCGCGCGCTTGACGGCCGTGTACATCACCTCGGGCTTGTCCCAGGCGTGGACGTTGACGGCGCCGTCGAAGGTCTCGACGCGGACGCGCGGCGCGCCCGTGATGGGGTATGACTTCGACTCGCGTGCGCTGGCGCGCGCCGAGTCGTAGATGACCGGGCCATCGATCTTGCCCTTCGGCACGTGCCTGACGCCGTCCTTAATGACGACCGTCGCCTCGTCCTCGCGCGCGGCGCGCGCCGCGTCGCGCTCGGCCTCGGCCGCTTCGAGCCGCGACTCGCGCGTCGAACGCTCTCTCTCTCGCTGTATCTCGCGCTGCTCGCGCTGGCGCTCGCGGTCGTCGCGCGCGCGCTCCCGCGCCACGTCGCGCGCGGCGCGCGCCGCTTCCTTGATGTCGTCCACGTCGATGTCAACGTTAACATCAACGTCGATGTCGGCGCCCGAGTCCCCGCGGCGGCGCGTCTCGGAGAGGAGGTTGGTGGCGGGGCTCGGCTGGCGGCCGTCGTTGGCGCGGCGGATTTGAATCGGGCCGTTGACGTTGTTGAGGCGGACGTTCGCGCCGCCCCGGCCCAGCCGGCCTTCGAGCTCGCGCCCGACGTACTCGCCCACGCGGACGGGCAGGTTGAAGTCGTTGGTGATGCCGCCGTGGACGGTGTCGGCCTGAAGCAGCGCGTTCGCGTCGGACGGGAGCGTGACGACGAGCGGGCCGTTGACCGCCGAGAGCGAGACGCGCGCCCCGTCGCCCAGGCCGTCGAGCGTCGCTTCGAGCCGGCCGTTGACGACCGAGAGCTGGACGGGCCCGGTGAGCCCCGAGGCCGTCACGCGGCCGTTGACCGACGAGGCCTCGACGGGCCCCGAGAGACCTTCGAGCGTGAGCGCGCCGTTGATGAGGTTTATCTCGTCGATGGCCGCGCCGCGCGGGACGGTGAGCGTGTACTCGACGGTCGCGGGGTTCTCGTGCCTCTGGCCGTCGCGGCTGTTCCAAGTCAGGTTGGACTCGGGGTACTCGGTCTCGATGCGGACGCGGGCCGCGGAGGCGTCAACCCGAATCTGCGCCTCGCGCAGGCGCTCGGGCGTGTAGGCGCGCTTGACGGCGTCCACCTTGACCTCGCTGCGGTCCCACGCGACGACCTTCACCGCGCCGTTGATGTTCTGGAGGCTGACGCGCCCGCCCGCCGCGAGCGGGTAGCTCTGGTGGAACTCTTCGGTCAGCTCGGGCCTCGACTGAGCGCGGGAGGCGTCGGCGGCCGTCAGCGCCAGCGCGGCCAGCACGAACAGACCCGGGATGAAACGCTTCTTGGACATGACGATTCCTCTTTATGAATTGGCGACTACGTGCGGCGGAGATTGACGCTGCCGTTGACGGTTTCGAGCACGAGCTCGCGGCCGCCCGCGCCGACGGTACCCGACAGGCGGCGGCGGCTGAAGGTGCCGGTGACGGTGATGGGGAAGTCGGTCGAGATGTCGCCGTTGACGGTCCTGGCCTGAACCCGCGCGCTGAGGCTCGCGGGGACGCTCAGGTCGATGCCGCCGTTGACGGTCTTGAACGCAAGCTCGTCCGACCAGTTGACGCTGCCCATCGAGACGCGGATCGAGCCGTTGACGGTCGTCGCGCGCGCCAGCCCCGTCGTCGAGACGTTGATGCCGCCGTTGACCGTGCGCGCCTCGACTTCGGCCGAGAGGCCCTCGGCCTCGACGCGGCCGTTGACGGTCTTGCCCGTGAAGCGGACGCCGGCGGGGACGCGGACGGTGAAGTTGACGTTGGTGTCGTTGTTCTGGACGTGCGAGCGGTCGTTCGGGCCGGGCTGGCAGGTGTTGGGCTCGCGCCCCTCGGGTGTCGGGTAGACGGCGCAGAGGGTGACGCCGTCGGCGTGGCGGACGACCTCGATGCGCACGTCTTCGGGGTTGCTGCGGCGGGCGCGCTTGACGGCCACGACCTCGACCTCGCCGCCCGAGGCCGGCGTCGCCTCGACGTTGCCGTTGACGCCCTTGATCTCGATGACGCGCCCGGCGGCCAGTGGCTCGCGCCAGTGGAAATCGTTCTGCCGCGGCTCGAACGCGGGCGCCGCGGCGAACGCCTGCGCGAGAGCGGCGAGCGCCGCGAAGGCCGTGACGGCGAAGCTGAGTGTGACTGTGCGCTTCATTCTTCCTCCTCGGATTCCGAGTCTCAAAGTTTTCCGTCCGTTTCCAACGAGGAAACACCGCGCCCGCCCGGTTCGTGGCAAAAAAATTCACGGGGGGAAACACAAAGCCGGGGGCACAAGCGTCGGCGCCGGCGCGCCTTCGGCTGGAAACCCCCGGCTACCATCCAGAGCCGCGGCCGCGGCTCCGCGTCACGTCGGCCTCACCTCTTTCTCAGGTACAGTGAGCCGCTGAATGAGCTGAGGTTGACGACGGCGTCGCCGGTGCCGACGACGCCGTCGAGCCGCGCCGAAGTGGGCTCCCTCGGCTCTTTCGGGACTTTGACCCTGACCTTGCCGGGCTTCGGGGTGCCGGGCGGGTCGGGCGGCAGAGCGCCGTGGTC
>JAIVJI010000103.1 GCA_020200135.1 Acidobacteriota bacterium
GGGAATACAAGTTTTGTTGCAGATGTTGGATACGAGGTATCCAGATTGGGGGTCGGAGGGGGAATAAAACGGGCGGGGGCGGGTCGGGGGGTAAGTTGTTTGAAAAGCATAGGTTAAGACCTTCCGGACGGGGCGGGCGGGTGCCGTGTTTTGGTGGCACGTCTATTGAACTAGGGACGGTCAGATCGTTGACAGGTTTCGTGAGTGAAGCGGCCTTGAACTCTACAGTCCGGCTCTCACGCCGGGCGCGAAACCTGCCAACGGTCCCCTGGTTCTTTAGATTGAAGGGCGGCTCCCATCCCCCGAATCACGCGGGCAGGCGTGAGGGAGCCAAAGAAGGAAGGCTACCATGTTACGTCGAATCTCAGCGCTTACAATCCTCCTGGCACTCGTCAGTGTTTATCTCTCCCCCCTCGCGGCCCCCGCCGCCGCGGCTTCCCCCAAGCAGAAGAAGGCCGCCAAGCGCGTCTCCAAACTCGCCCCCGAGTTCGAGACGGCCGGCCCCGCCGACGAAATCGTGCGCGTCCTCATCCAGACCAAGGGTCGCCCCTCCGCCGCGCACGCCGACGCGGTCGCCTCCAGGGGCGGCTCGAAGGGTCGCGCCTTCGAGGCGCTCGACGTGTTGACGGCGGCCGTCCCCCGCTCCGCCCTCGCCACGCTCGCCGCGCGCGATGACGTCGCCTACGTCTCGCCCGACCGCCTCGTCGCCGGCGCGATGGCCGTCACACGCGAATCGACCGGCGCGGCGCTCGCGCAGGCCGGCCTCCAGAACACGCCCGGCGTCACCGGCAAGGGCGTCGGCATCGCCATCGTCGACAGCGGCATCAGCACCTCTCACCCTGACTTCCAGAAGAACGGCAAGTCGCGCGTCGCGGCGGCCGTCGACTTCACCGGCGGCGGCACCGCCGTCGGCAAGAAGGGCATCATCCTCACCGACGGCATCCTCTTCGGCGACGGCATCCTGCTCGGCGACGGCGAGGACCGCGAAGGCCACGGCACGGGCGTGGCGGGCGTGGCGGCCGGCGGCGGCGCGGCCTCGCAGGGATACGGCGCGAGCTTCACCGGCATCGCCCCCGACTCTAGCCTCATCGACCTCAAGGTGCTCGACGACCACGGCGTCGGCACGACCAGTTCGGTGCTCGGCGCCATCAACTGGGCCATCCTCAACCGGCACCGCTACAACATCCGCGTGATGAACCTCTCGCTCGGCGCCCCCGTCCGCGAGTCCTACCACACCGACCCGCTCTGCAAGGCGGTCGAGCGCGCGGTGCTCTCCGGCATCGTCGTCGTCGCGGCGGCCGGCAACAACGGCCGCTCCGAAGAGGTCATCGGCCACAAGGAGAACGGCGACCCCATCTACCGCCCGGTCTTCGGCGCCATCCACACCCCCGGCAACTCGCCCTACGCCATCACCGTCGGCGCCTCCGACACCAACGGCACGGTCGCCCGCTCCGACGACCGCATGGCGCAGTTCTCCTCGAAGGGGCCGACGGCGTTCGACCACCTGATGAAGCCCGAGCTGGTCGCCCCCGGCCGCGGCATCGTCGCGGCGATGTCTCAGGAGAACCCGCACACGGCCGCCCAGCGCCCCGACCGCGTGGCGCAGCCCTCGGGCGCCGGCGCGCTCCAGAACGCTTACTACAAGTACTACGGCACCTCCTTCTCCGCCCCGGTCGTGGCCGGCACGGTGGCGCTGATGCTCGAAGCCAACCGCTCGCTGACGCCCGCGCTCGTCAAGGCGACGCTCGTGCGCACGGCCAACGCGCTGCCCGACTCGCTCTTCGCGTCGAAGACGGCCAACGCGCTGACGCAGGGCGTCGGGCAGGTCAACGCGGCGGCGGCGGTCGAGCTCGCCCGCGCCTTCGTCCCGAACGCCGACAAGCTGAAGGCCGGCCAGCAGGTGCTCCGCCCCAACTCGACGGTCGGCGGCACGTTCCAGATCGGCGGCGAGACGGTCAAGACATCGAACCGCGTGCTCTACTCCAACGGCGTGCTCTTCAACCAGAAGCCCGTCCTCATCAACGGCATCCTGCTCGGCGACGGCATCCTTCTGGGCGACGGCATCCTGCTCGGCGACGGGATTATGATGGGTGACGGCATCATCCTCACCGACGGCATCCTGCTCGGCGACGGCGCCGCGCACTCGAACCAGCAGGCGCTCGGCAGCGGCATCATCCTCACCGACAGCATCATCTTCGGCGACGGCATCCTTCTGGGCGACGGCATCATCCTCACCGACGGCATCCTCTTCGGCGACGGCATCCTTCTGGGCGACGGCATCCTCCTGGGCGACGGCATCCTCCTGGGCGACGGCATCATCCTGACGGACGGCATCATGATGGGCGACGGGATTATCCTGACCGACGGGATTCTGCTGGGTGACGGCATCATCCTCACCGACAGCATCATCTTCGGCGACGGCATCCTGCTCGGCGACGGCATCATCCTCACCGACGGCATCATCCTCACCGACGGGATTCTGCTCGGCGACGGCATCCTCTTGGGCGACGCCAGGAGCCTCTAACGGAAGCCGGGAGTCGTTCGGCGCGGCTCTGACCCGACGCAAAGTCTGTCGGACGAAGTAAGGCGGGCGGAGAGGCTGACAAGCTTCTCCGCCCGCCTTACTTTTTAAAGCCGTCGGGGGGTAGCCCGTAAAGTCCGCGTCGGGCGCGTCGTCCGCGTTCCTCCTCAGATAGCCGAAGTACTGCATCAGCACGAAGGCGCGGTTGAACTCGGCCTGGACGAGCGCGGCCGTCTCGGCCACGCGTCTGAGCGCACGCGCGCGCGCGGCCGCGTCGGACGTGTTGGACGCGCCGCCGAACTCCGCGACCGCCGCCTGCCGGTCGGCCGCCGAGGGCGCGACGCCCGCGTTGGCGTAGAGCGTGTCGACGAACTGCGCGGGCGTCAAACTCGTCGGGTGCCTCGCGACAAACTCCGCGCGCTGGACGAACTTGAGCGCGAACGCCTGCTTGTTGGCTTCGAGCTGCGCCTCCCAGTTGGGCTGGCCGACGACGATGCCGCGCCCTATCTCCTGCGTGTCGGGGAAGAACTGGTGGAAGCGCACGGGCACGGGCGTCCCCGCGACGCTGCCGAAGGCCGCCTTGTAGAGCCTGTAGACGAGGTAGCCGGTGTTCTGGAACTCTATCGACAGGAAGAAGGCCGCCGAGACGTTGACCCGCTTCACGTCGCGGCAGGCGGCGTCCGCCCCGCACGACTCGATCTCGCCCGTCCAGAAGTTGAGCCCCGACTGGTCTGGCTCGCGCGAGAGGAAGTCGCGGTAGTGCTGCGCGACGAAGAAGGTCGAGTCGTCGGAGAGGTTCTGCCCGGCGGTCACGGCGTTCGGCAGGTCGACCGTCAGCCCGCCCGAGACGTAGGCCACCTGCCCCGAGGCCGAGACCGCGCGCACGCTGTACTCGCCCGGCGGCGTCACGATGCTCGGCGTGATGTCGAAGCTGATGACAGGGATGCCGAAGCCGTTGAGCTGCTGCACGTTCGACACCGCGATGTAGGGCGAGTTGACGCTGACGCTGACGCCGGGCGAGGTGCCCGGCGCCGCCGCGATCAGGTTGTCGCCGCCGATGAGGATGGTCGCGGGCTGGCCGGGCACGACGGGCACGGCGACCGTCGAGAGCTGGAAGCTCGCGCCCGTGCCGATGAAACTCGGGTTGATGACGGGCGTCGCGGCCGGCACCCCGACGTTGAGCGTCGTGGTGGACTCCGCGCCGACCGTGACCGTCCCGGCCTCGGACGTGATGAAGGACGGCATGTTTTGGAGCGTCGTGCCGGGGTAGCCGCCGCCGTTCGAGCCTATCTGCGAGGCGAGGATCGGCTCCTCCAGCTGCTCGACGACGACGCGGTACTGGCCGGGCGGCAGGTTGTCGATGCGGTAGTTCCCCGCCGCGTTGGCGACGTTGCCGGCGACGAGCCGGCCCGTGGCGACCTCCTCCGCGAAGACGTGCGCTCCGAAGGCGGCCGTCCCCGTCGGCGAGCCGTAGCCGACGCGACCCGCGATGCTCCCGAGCCCCGAGCGCGGGCCGTAGACGGCGCGGATGCCCGCCACGTCGTCCGACGAGAGCGTGCGCGTCGTGAAGTTCGGGAGGTTGTAGGTGCCGTTCGTCCCCTGGCGCGGCTGCATCGTGGAGCCGACCACGCCCGAGTGTTCGAGCCCGAGCATGTGTCCTATCTCGTGGACGAAGGTCGATTCGAGGTCGTAGCCGTCGGGCGCCCCGTCGGTCGAGAAGAAGCTCGCGACCTGGCTGCCGAAGGCGTCGAAGCGCGTCACGAGCGGGTTGACGGCGAGGTCGGCCTCGGAGATGTTGCCCGCCCCGTCGAAGGTGACGCGCGCGCGGCCGGGCTGGACGCCCGTCGCGAACAGCGCGCGGTTGGCGCCCGTGTCGGCGATGGTGATGAGGCTCACGCCGTCGGCGACGGCCTCCTGGGCGGCGCTCGTCGTGACGGTGAACTGGATGTTGGAGGCCAGCGCCCAGCGGCTAAGGGCGCGGCGCGCGGCCAGCACGACCTCGGCGCCGCTGGCGCGGACGTAGGCCGGGGGGTTGTTGAGCGAGGTCGAGAGCGCGACCGTGATGTTCGTCGTGGGCCACCTGACCTGCGTGGTGGCGGCCGTGCTCGTGTACTGGAGCGTGTAGGCGCGCGTGTGCGCGGCCGGCGCGAGGACGAGCGCGGACAGGACGAGTAGAGTCGCGGGCAGACGCATCAATCAAAACCCCTTGGCGGACGGGTAGCGGGTCGGGGAACCTGAACCGGCGGGGAGAGACCACTTCGCTGTGGGGCGAAGGCCGCTCGCGCGGCCCGAAGGATGATAGCAGCGCGCGCGCCGCGGCTCCAAGCCGTTTTTTTAGAAGGGTGCGGGAGGGAGGACGAGGAACGTCGGGCGGCCTGTGCGACTCTCGCCCAGCTTCCCTCGCCCTCCCGCCTCAACCTCAAGGCCCGAAGCGCTGCTGGTATTCGGACGAGGTGATGAACGCCTTGACCATCTCGGCCGCGACGTAGTTGCCGCCGAACTGCCTGAGCTTGCCCAGCCAGAACTGGTAGCCGGAGTCGTCAGTGTTGGGCGCGTCGGTCGGGTTGCGGCGCAGGTAGCCGTGGTACTGCAACAGGACGAAGGCCGTGTTGAGCTCTGCGGCCCTCACCGAGTTCGAGTCGGCTACGCGTCTCAGCGCCGCGGCGCGCCCGGCCGCGCCCCCGCCGGCGTTGTTGTAGACGTTGACGGCGTCCTGCCGCTCGGTCGCGGAAGGCTGTACCCCGGCCGAGGCGTAGAGCGCGTCGACGTAGGTGCCGGCCGTCGCCTGCGGGAAGCGCGCGGCGAAGTCTCCGCCGGCGGCGACCTGCGCGGCGTAGGCGTTCTTGTTGGCCTCGAGCAACTGCTCGTAGCCGGGCTGGCCGACTACGACGCCCTCGCCGACCTGCCGCTGGTCGCGAATCAGCTCGCGGTAGGTCACGCGCGTCGAAGGCGTGTCCGAGCGGCGGCCGAAGGCGACGCGCTGGATGCGGATGGCGTAGAAGCCCGTCTCCTGGAACTCGATGGAGAGGAAGAAGGCCGCCGAGACGTTGACGCGGCAGACCAGCGGGTCGGGGCTGCCGCAGCCCGTCGTCTGTCCGACCCAGAACGAGCGGCCCGACGCGTCCGGCTCGCGGTTGAGGAAGTCGACGTAGTGCTGGCGCACGAAGAAGTCGGAGTTGAAGGACGGGTCCTTGACCGGGTTCGGGCCGTTCGCCGCCTCGTTGCTGACGACGGTGACCGTGGCCGAGTTCGGGGTGCCGAGCGTCGCGTTCGTCGCGTTCGAGAGCAGGACCTGGAAGGTCTCCGGGATTTCGCCGTACGAGTCGTCGGTGATGAAGACGCTGAAGGTCTTGCTGGTCTCGCCGGCGTTGAAGCGGAGCGTGCCGACCGCCGTCGTGTAGTCGGAGCGCTCGCTGGCCGACCCGTCCGAGGTCAGGTACTGCACGGTCGAGGCGCCGTCGCTGCCGGAGCGCGTGACGGTCACCTGCACACTGCCCGTGCCCTCGGTCACGTGGTAGTCGGCCGCGCTGAACTGCACGGTCGGCGTGTTGGTCAGGGCGGCGAGGCAGCCGCCGTTGGCCGACGCGTAGGCGGTAATCTCGTCGCGCGAGAACTGGCAGAAGGTGAACAGCGTGTTCGACTGCGCGACGCCGGACATGATGGTCAGGGCGCACTCGGCATGCCCGGTGTCCTCGGGGTGGGTCGCGCCGAAGTTGTGGCCTATCTCGTGCGCCGTGACGACGTACTTCTGCGGCGCGGTCGTCAGACGCTCAGAGACGCCGACGGAGAACTGCTGGAAGCGGCAGACGACGCCCCTCGTGGTGACGCCGTTCGAGGTGACCTCGCTGTAGGCGAGCCCGGTCTGGAACCCGTCGAGGTCGCGGCCCGTCCACATGTGCACGAGGTCGCGGTTCTCACTCCCGGCCGGGGGCGTGTTGGCGTAGACGACCCGCACCTGGTCGAGCAGCCCGCTCAGGCCCGCGGCGTCGTAGGGGTCGGCGGCGGTCGTCCAAACGCGCTGGAAGACGACCCTGAAGGTCAGGCCGGTCTCGGTCTGGTAGACGCCGTCCACCTGATTCATGATGCTCAGGATTTCGTTGTTGGCGGCGGTCGAGCTGCTGCCCGAAGCCTGGAAGTACTCGAAGTCGGCCTCGGTGGCGATGTCGGCCTGACGCTTCGGCGAGAGCGGCGGGAGGGCGGGCTGGCCGGGGTCGTCGGCCGAGGCCGTGCCGCCGAGTTTCGAGTTGACGCGGCCGGCGAGCGTCTGGACGGCGCAGTAGGCGGGGTCGCCGCCGACCACGTCCGACTCGCGGTAGAAGAGGAAATCGCCCGGCGCGGCCCCGCGCGAATACCGCGCGGCCGACTCGACGAAGAACTTCTCGCCGCCCGCGATGATCATCCCCTCGACGGTGTCGCGGTCGATGGTGAAGCGCGCGTGGCTCCCCGCGACGCCCGCCAGCTCGCCCCTGAAGGTGCGCGCCGGCGCGCGCGGCAGCTCGCGCGTCTCGCCCCCGTCGAGGACTTCGACGGCGCGGTAGCCGTCGGCGCGCACGTCGTGGGGCGCGAGCAGAAGCTCGAACGTCCCGGCGGAAGTTTCAAGCCTGAGGCGGCCCGTCCGGCGGACGCCGCGCTCGACCGAGGCCGGGTCGAGCCCCAGTCTGTCGTAGCGGCCGAGCACGCGGCCGACCTCCTGGTCGAACTCCCCGTACTTGATCTGCCCCGACCCGGCGGCCGGGAACAGCGCCGAGCCGCCCAGCGCGGCGCAGAGGCAAAGGACCGCGAATGCGTATCGCGCGACGTGTCTGCTGTCCATAAAAAAATCCCCCTGACTCGTGACCCCTGGATAACTTTCGCGAGAGCGGTCTGCGACACGAACGCCCTTTGAAGAACGAATATATATTGTGGGGAGCTAACCGGCGGGGAGATTGCTTTGAGGCGGGGAGGCCGCCCGAACGTGCGGCACGAGTAAATGATAACAGGGCGCGCGCCGCTACTTCAACAGTCTTGTTTTAGCGGTATGGCGGGCGGGCCGGCCCCGCGCGGGGAGTCTGGAACGCGCGGGGCCGATCTGCCCGCTCCCGCTCGCGTTGCTGTTCTATCTTTTCGTCCGGCGCTTGGGCCGGCGGGGCGCGGAGGTCGCGGCGTAGGTGGCGGTCGTCACCCTCGCGCCGCCGCTGCGGTCGCCGATGGCGGCCGAGTCGTCGGCGGGCAGGGGGGCGGCCTGCTGCGCGCCCTGGAGGTCGGAGAAGGCGACCACGAGCAGGAGCGCGACGACGCCGAGCGTGGCGATGAGGTAGAGCAGCGCCACCTGCTCGGCGACGAGCAGGCCGATGATGATGGCGACGGCGACGCCGCTGACGAGGAGCGAGTTGCGGCGGCGCTTCTTGCGCGCGGTGTCGGCCGCCGCGCGGCTGTAGTTTCTACTCATGAAGAACTCTCCCGAAAAATAAGGTGCGCTCAGGAAACCGATAATCTACCACAGCCGCGCGCGGGGCGGCCAACCGGGGCGGGGGCGGCGGCCGGCGGCACGAGAAAGGGGAGGCCGCCCGAGTGGGACGGCCTCCCCCGGATCGCGCGACGCGCGCCCGAGACTTCAGTAGATGACGCGCGGCACCACCGTCTGCCCGAAGGTCGAGACGGAGTTGTTCAGCGTCCCCATCAGGATGCCCTTGACGGTGTTGGTGAAGCTGTTGGAGTTGTCTGGCACCTCGACGATGTCGTAGGGCTGGAGCTCGATGTCCTTCACCTTCTCCTTCTTGATGTCGTTGAAGTTGACGACCATCTTCTCCGGCTCGGACTGCCCCTTCTTCTTGCGCCAGATGACGACCGAGCTGGCCTTGGCGTCCTTGATGAGGCCGCCGACCATCGCGATGGCCTGCTTGAGCTGCATCCCGTTCTTGAGGTAGATGCCCTGCGGCGACCGCACCGCGCCCATGATGTAGACGGGCAGCGCCTCCTGGACGATGACGATGTCGCCGGGGCGGATGACCGGGTTGGCCTCGGCCTTGCCGTCCCTCAGCTCGCGCAGGCTGTAGACGTCGTAGCCCACCTGCGTCGGGTCGGTCGGCTTGTACGAGTCGAGGGGGACGGCGGCGAGGTCTTCGGGCTCGGGGCACATCAGCGCCTCGGTGTGGAAAATCTGGATGTCGCCGCCGGCGGCCTCGGTGATGCCGCCGCTCGTGGCCAGCAGGTCGAGCAGCTTGACACGGCGCTGCATCTGGATGCGCGAGGGCGAGCGCACCGCGCCGAAGACGACGGCCGGCGGCCGGCTCTTCGCCTCGGTCACGCGCAGGCTGACCTGCGGCTTGTTGAGGTACTTGGCGAGCGCGGCGACCACGTCAACCTTGATCTCGCGGTCGGAGCGGCACTGCGCGCGGATGGGCGCCTCGATGAACGGGATGGCGACGTTGCCCTCGTCGTCGACGACGAGCGCGCCGTTGAACTGCGGCTCGTTGTAGACGCGCAGGTCGAGCACGTCACCCGGGCCGAGCAGGTACTTCTTGACGCCCATCGAGTCGAGCGAGGGCGCGCCGGAAGAACCGGCGTTGACGACCGGCACCTGCGGGGCCGCGCCGCCCGAGTCCTGCGCCGAGGCCGCGTTGGCGAGGCAGCCGAGCGCGAGCATGAGAAGAACGCTTTTCACTTTCATTAAAACACCTTCCTGTGGGAGCGGGGCGCTTCGGGAGCGCGCCGGCCGCCTTACCGGAGCGCGGCGGGGCGCGTGGGCGCCGGTCAAACGTGGGTTCGGAATACCGTCCGCCGGGAAAACCAGAAACTGTAGATGTCCCGCCGGCCGCGCGGGCTGCCCCGCGCCGGGCTATTCTTTACCGGCGCCGGGCGCCGCGCGCCCTCCGCCGCCGGGTCGCCTGTGCTGGTGCCGCCGGCGCGCGCCACGCGCGGGGACGGTTCCCGGCACGGCGAAGCCCCTGAAAAGGAGGTTGCAATTGTCGCACAAGAGGTTGTAAACGCCAATCAGGCGGAGCAACAGCGGCGTGTCGGTGTAGCCCCGCCGCACGCGCGAACTCCGGCACTTGGGGCAACGCTGTGAGATCAACCCAACACCTCGCCCGCGCCCTCGTCTTCGCCGTCGGCGCGCTCGAGCTCGGCGGCCGCGTCGGAGGTGCGCGCGCGGGCGCGCAGCATCTCTATCTCGCGTTGGATGCGGACGGCGGCCTCGTCGCGCGCGTCCTCGCTCATCTCGGCGCGCGACAGGTAGAAGAGCGCGTCGCGGTAGCGGGCCACGGCGCGCGCGTACATGCCGCGGAAGGCCGCGCGCTCGGCCATCTCGACCCACTGCCCGACCTTCACCGACGCGATGAAGTTCCTGAGCGCCACCGAAGAGTCGACCAGCTCCTGCTCGCCGGGGTAGACGCGGAGCGCCTCGCCGAGGACTTCGAGCGCGCGCTGCGCCGTCTCGATCTTGTCGGAGTGGCGGACGCGACGCTGCGCCTCGTGCGTGAGGCGCGTCGCCTCGCCGCGCGCCCAGGAGAGCAGGTGCTTGCGCTGGAGCGCGCGGACGCGCTCCTGGCCCGACCGCAGCGCGGCGCGCATCTCGGCCGCGCCGCCCGGCGAGCGCAGAGTCTCGTCCGAGCCGGCCAGGTACTGCTCGCAGAGCTTGTAGGCTTCGAGGTGCGACTCGGGCGGCGTGTTCGGCGAGTCCAGCTCGGCGAGGCGCTGTTGCAGGCTCCGGAGCGCCGCGACCTGCGCCTGCATCCCCGGCCAACTGTTCGAGGGGGTGTTGGCCCTCGGCGCGGGGCGCAACTGCTCGGCCGCGCCCATCACCAGCTCCATCTCGCGCGTGTAGCGCGCCCACGCGCGGCGCATCACGACCTCGCGCGCGGCCGCCGCGCAGAGGATGACGAAACCGGCGGCGAGCCCCGCCGGTATCCACGGCGCCTCGTCGCCGTCCGAGCGCAGAAGCATCCAGATGAGCCAGAAGAGCGCGAGCGAGAGCCCGCCCGCCGCGAACATGTAGCCGGCCGTCGAGGGCATGCGCGGGTGCTGGTGCGGGCGCCTGCGCGCGCCGGCCGCAGGGCCGCGCGCGCGACGCCGCTGTGCCGCCTGCTCTGCTGGACGGGTGGGCAAAAGTCTGTCTCCGTTTTAGAAAAAGGGGCGCGGGCCGCGTGTACTCGGACAGTGGAAGCCAGCGGTCGCGGACACGCCGCCTTGCGTCGGCCGAAGCCCGGATTATAGTCCTTCCGCGCCGAGGCGTCCATCCACACCCCGCCGCCCGAATAATTCGGTTGGAAGTCGCGGGACTGTCCGTTTATACTTGCGTTCCGTTTTTGCCCCGAGCGATTGGTCGAGGGGACAAGGGGGATTTAAGGAAGATGGAGACGCGTTGTCAGAAGTGCGGCGCGGTGCCGGGGGCCGACCAGGCGTTCTGCCCGAAGTGCGGCGCGGTGGTCGGGATGAGCGACGCCGCCCCGCGACGCGGCGAGGGCTGGGACATGGCGGCCACCATGGTCGGCCAGCAGTTGCCCCCCGCCGCGCCGCGCCCGCGCCCTTCGGCCGAGCGCCCGTCGCACGCCGCCGAAGCTCGGCCGGCGCCGAAGGGCGGCAACGCCGTGCTGCTCGCCGTCATCGGTTTCGTGGCCGTGCTGGCTATCGGCGGCCTGGTCGTACTCCTTCTCTACCTGAACTCGCAAGGCTAGGCGCCTAAGCCGCCTCGGCCCGAGTCCTATGGAACAGTCCCCCGCCCCCCCTTACCCCGGCGTGACGGTCGCGCGGCAGACGCGCGCGCGCCGCCGGGGCGCGCTCCGCTGGGCGCTCGGCTCGCTGGCGGTGCTGGCGGCGCTGCTCGCCGGGCTCATCACGCTCTGGATGATCGGGTACGAGACCGGCCTCGTGCCCTTCCTCGCCGGGCTCTTCGCGGCGGCGCTGCCCGTCCCCGTCTACGTCGCGCTCGTCCTCTGGCTCGACCGCTACGAGCCGGAGCCGCCCCTGATGCTGGCGGCGGCCTTCTTCTGGGGCGCGCTCGTCGCGGCCTTCTTCGCCATCGTCATCAACTCGGTCGGCGTCGCGCTCGTCTCGCTCCTCGCCGGCGAGGCGACGGGCGAGACCTACGGCCTCGTCGTCTCGGCCCCGGTCGTCGAGGAGACGTCGAAGGCGCTCGTCCTCTTCGGGCTCTTCCTCTGGAAGCGCGACGAGTTCGACAACGTGACCGACGGCGTCGTCTACGCCGCGATGGTCGGGCTCGGGTTCGCGATGACGGAGAACGTCAAGTACTACGGCGCGGCCGTCGCCGAGGACAACGCGCTCGGCGTCTTCGTCGTGCGCGGGCTCTTCTCGCCGTTCGCGCACCCGCTGTTCACGGGGATGACCGGCGTCGGGCTGGGGCTGGCGGCGCAGACGGGGAGGCGTCTGGTGAAGTTCTTAGCGCCGGCCGCCGGGTTCGCCGCCGCCGTCTTGCTGCACGCGGGCTGGAACGCCTCGGCGCGCATGAGCGGCATCAGCGAGGACGGCGCTTACGTGCTGCTGACCTACTTCCTCGTGATGATGCCGACCTTCTTGGGGATGCTGCTGGTCATCGGCCTCTCGCTCCGGCGCGAGGGGCGCATCCTGCGCGAGCACCTGCGCCCCGAAGTCGAGCGCGGGCTCATCTCGGAGGCCGAGTACCTGCGCGTCTGCTCGGTGCGCGGGCGCGCCGGCTCGACGTGCCGCGCGCTCCTCGGGGGCGGGCTCTCGCGCTGGCGCGCTCGCTCGCGCCTCAACCGCGCGGCCAGCGAGCTCGCCTTCCACCGCTCGCGCGTCGCGCGCGGCGTCCACCCTCGCGACGACGAGGCCGCGCGCCGCGAAGCCGACTACGTGCAGCAGATTCACCGGCTGCGCCTGCAACTGGAGGGAAGTGATAGGTAGCGGGTGAGAAGTAATAAGAAAGAGAAGCGGGACTTGCCCTTTCTTATCAGTCGTCACCCATCACTCATCACTCAGTCTTAGTGAAGATCAAACTCCTGCCGAGCACGATTGACGCCGAGGGGCGCGCCTCGCCGGAGCAGCGGCTGAGCTGCTTCGTCGTGGACGGGCGCGTCTGCATCGACGCCGGGAGCATCGCCATCGGGCTCTCGGAAGAGGAGCGCGCCGCGGTGCGCGACGTGGTCGTCACGCACCCGCACATGGACCACGTCGCGACGCTCCCCATCTTCGTCGACGACCTCTTCGGCTCGCTCGAAGAGCCGGTGCGCGTCCGCGCCACCCGCGAGGTCTGCGAGATTCTGGCGCGCGACGTCTTCAACGGGACGGTCTACCCGCCCTTCCAGAACTTCCACAACGGCCGCACGCGCGTCATGGAGTTCGTCCCCTTCCGCGAGGGCGAGGAGTTCCGCGCCGCGCACCTCACCTTCCGCGCCGTCGCCGTCAGCCACATCGTCCCGACCGTCGGGCTCGTGCTCACCGACGGCGAGCGCACCGTCGGCTTCAGCTCCGACACCTCCGCGACCGATGAGTTCTGGCGCGTCTGCAACCGCGAGCCGCGGCTCGACGCGCTCCTCATCGAGGCCTCGTTCCCCGACGCGCTCGCGGAGCTCGCCGAGACTTCCGGCCACCTCACGCCCTCGGCGCTCGGCCGCGAGCTGCGCAAGCTCGCGCACAAGGACCTCGACATCCTCGCCATGCACCTCAAGCCCTCTTTCCGCAACCGGCTCGTCGAAGAGCTCGAGGCCCTCGGCGTCCCGCGCCTCTCCGCCATGGAGCCCGGGCGCGAGTACGTCTGGTAAGCGGCCGGGGTCTGACTGACCAAAGAGGAAGGGCGCCGCCTTCGAAGGCGGCGCCCTTCCTCTTTGTCCTGACTCCTGAACCCTTTAGACCACGGGCTCGAACTCGGTCTCGGAGTGGTCGCCGGTGAAGTTTTCGAGTTGGACGCGGCCGCTCGGGAGGATGTTGACGACGCGGAACGTCCTTTCGGAGCGAGCGCGGCCGGGCATCAACTCGGCGCGGAAGGTCACGTCCATGCCGGGGCGCGCCCAGCGGTCGCCGGCGCGGCGGTTGTACTCCGGGTAGATCGACTTCGACTTCTCCACCGAACCCTTCCGCTTGAGGAGCAGCGCCGCCCCGACCGCGCCCGCGGTCAGACCCGCGAGGCCGGCCAGCGCGCCCAGCCAGCGCCGCCCGCGCTTACCCTCCACGCCCTTCCTTAACAGAGCGGCTCCAGCTTCTCGCTGATGATGGGCAGCCCGCTCAGCGACTTCTCGGCGTTGATGGCCGTGTAGTGCTGCCACTCCTCGGGCACCTTGTCCTCGGCGAAGATCGCCTCGACCGGGCACTCGGGCACGCACGCGTCACAGTCGATGCAGGTCTCGGGGTTGATCCACACCGCGGTGTCGTCCAGGTGGAAAGCCTCGACCGGGCAGACGACCACGCAGTCCGTGTAGCGACAGTTCACACACGGTTCACAAACGACATAGGTCATTAACAGAAGCCTCCTCGGGAATTTTGTATGACGGCGGCGGCGCGGACTTCTGCGGGTTCACACCGCGGGTGCGGCTCCGGCCGGCTATCAAGGAATGCTCACCTCGCCGACATATTAACCACGAACGCGCGAGATTTGAAAGTCAAAAATGCACGCCCGCGCCATTAGTCTTCAGGCCCGAACTTATTAGCCAGGGTTCTGATTCGCCCGCCGCCGAAAACCTCAAACCCGCCCGCCCCACGTCGCGCGCGGCGCCCCGGCCGAGAAGTCGTAGAAGGCGAGGTCGCCGCCCGAGAGCATCTTGGTGAGGAGGATGACCTGCCCCGTGTGCATCGAGAAGTGCTCGACGGCGTGGAAGACCGCCACGAGCAGCGTCACGTCGAGCCCCTGCACGCGCCTCGTTTCGAGGAGCGCGGAAGGCTCATGGCGCGCGAGCACGTCGGCGGCCTCTGCGACCGCCGCGCGCAGGCGCGCGAGGAGCTGTTCGCGCGGCAGCCGGCGGCGCTCGGCGAACTCCCGGTCGCGCTCGCGCGAGTCTGTGCGCCCGCCCGCGCCGCAGACGACCCACTGCCGCAAGTTGCCTTCGAGGTGTAGGAGGAGGTTGCCGATGCTGTTCGAGTGCTCGCCCGCGCGCCACCAGACCTGCTCGTCTGTGAGGCGCCCGAGGCAGCGCTCGATCTTCGGCAGGTAGTCTTCCGAGAGGCGTCGGCGCGCCTCCGCGAGGAAGGCGCGGCCCGTCTCGTCCGCCATCAGTCGCCGTCCCCAGGCTGCCGCTTGTGCTTGACCTTGCGCTCGGCCGGGTGCGCGCGCCCTTCGGGCTTGGCGCGTGAGAGCGGGTGTCCGGGCGGGGACGCGGGCTTGCGGATAGGGTCGAACAGCGGGCGCCCCTCTCGCTTGCCCGACTGCTTACTTTCTGTCTTCTTCATCGAGAGCCTCCGGGGCTTGGCCTGACCTGCCGCGAATGCTATGCGCGCCGGCGCCCGCGTGTCAACGCCCACGCGACATACGCACGCCGGCCGGGGGCTGTTTGTTAACAGCCCCGGCCGTGCGTCGTATCGAGCTTTAGTCTGACTTGAGCGCGTCCCGGTCGCGAGAGCCCTTGCGGAGAGGCGGGAGCGTCTGGAGAGTCTAAGCCTTGCTGGTCTGCGGCGTCGGGTCAGTGAACAGCGTCTTGATCGCCTGCGCGGTCTCGGAGCGGCGCTTCTGCTGGAACTCGTTGACCCACTGCGAGACGGTCGCGACCATGTCGCGCGCGGCCTCCTTCGCGGACGGGCGTTCGATGGCGACCTCGGCCGCCGGCTGTTGCTGACGATTCCTTTCGTCGCGCTTGATGATTTTGATCGGGGTTTTCTTCTGCATGATGACTATTCCGTCTGTATTCCTTGTTCGTTCAGTTTAAGACGAACAGGCGGGGTGAAAAGTTCCCTTTTGTTCGGTTACCGCCTGCCCGTCAGGGCTCACGCGGAGTAAAAAGCAAATCCAAGGCCACAGCCTCCGGGTTTAAGCCCGACGCCGCCGCCGTCCGCTCGTCTTGAGCCAGTCGCAATAAAACTTTGACAACTCTGGCCGGTTCGGCCACGCCTGCGCGAGGTTTTGCAGGGAAGTTCCGTGGGAGCAACATTACTGATGCACGCCGAGCCCTCCGTGTTGCCCGAACGATTTCGAGTGCTGCCGCGCCCCGTTTCACGCGCGCGCCGCAACAGCAACGGACAGCGAGAAAGCCCTCGTGGCCTCTTTGCGAACAGCGCAGCTCGGGGCCGCGCGAGTTGGCAGAATGCCAAGCCGCCTCACCGCCGCGCGCTCTTTGCCAAAACCGGCGGCCCGCAACGCGAACCCTCCGACACGCGGCCGGCCCGGCCGGCCCGCCAAAAATCCAACGCACGCGCGCATCCGGAAGAATCTTTGAACGACTCTCTTCACACGCGCCGGCCGCGCTCGAAGCTGGCATGTGCGTTGCCCTTCCGAAGGGCGCGATGATTCTGAGCGACATCTTCATCATCTACCTCGCGGCGGCGGCACCCTTCGGCGTGTCGCGTTTCCTCTCGGAACAGGCGGGCGGGGCGGCGACGTTACCGGCGCTCATCAGCGGCGCGGGCGCGGCGCTCGCCTGGCCGTTCAGCTCTTTCACGCGTCTGGTCGGTCGCGCCTCGCGGCGCGGCGGACGGACGAGAACATCCGAAGGCCGCGACCTCGTCGAGCAGCGCGTCGAGCGTGCGAAGCGCGCGGCGGTCAACGCGCTGCGCGCGGTCGAGGACGCGCTCGAAGACGCGTGCGTTATCAAAGGCGAGGCGGGGCGCTTCGCGCTCTACGCCGCGCGCGAAGCGGTCGAGCGTTACGCGGGGCTCGCGCTCGCCGCGGAGGGTGCCAGCCCGGAGGGGAACAGTTACGCGCCGGCGACCCCGCGCGGATTTCCGAGGCGCTGCCGCGCGCGCTCTCGCGCGTCGCCGAGCTGCCCGCGCTGCTCGGCGACCGCGCCACGGCCGACGCGGTGGCGCGCCTGCTCGACGCCGAGCCGGAACACGGCGGCGCCAGCGTTGAAGGAGAAGAACCATGTACGACACAGGCGGTTCCTACAGCGTTTGCCAGCTCGGCTTTGCGGACGACAACGTCGCACGGCGGCTGAGCTGGCTCAGGTTCGAGCTCGCGCCCGAGACCGAGCGCCGCAGGCTCGCGCTCGAAGTGGAGGAGCGCCGGACGCTCTCGATGCTCCGGCCGCTCTCGACCGAAGAGGCTTACCGCTGGTTCGGCACGTTCCTCGGGCTCTTCCCGCCCTTCGCGCTCTTCACACGCATCCTCGGCGATGCGATAGGCGATTGGGCGGGGGGGGGATTCCCTATGAAGGACGGCGCACTCTTGTGGGCGCTGCTCTTCATTTTAATGAACGCCGTCTGCTGTCTTGTCGGGCGCAAGTTCGGCGGCTTCCTCGGGCGCAAGGCGGGCGACCCGCGCGCGCACGGCGTGCCGGGGACGCTGCTCGTCTCGCTGCTGTACGGCCTCTTCTGGGGCGTCGTGACGGGCGCGGCCGGCGGCGCGGTGGGGTTCCTCGTCGGCGCGGTCGTCGGCGTGTTCGTCGCCGTCCCCGTCGCGCTCGCGGCGTTCCCCGTCTTCGCGCTGCTTCACCGGCTCCTCTCGCACGGTGGTATGATTGAGGAGCGCCAGGTCTGGCCGCTCGCGTTCGGCGTCCCTCTGACAATAACGGCGTTGATTCTGAGTCCGTGGTTCAATTAAGAAAGTCGGCGGTAGGCAGACGGCAGTTGGCGGCCGCTCCGCGCTAAGGTAGTTGAGGGAATTAGCCTCGACGCCCCGGAGCCACGGGTTTGAACTGCCTACTGCCGTCTGCCTACCGCCTACTGCTCGCCCATGCTTCTCGCGCTGCTGCTGCTCTCGCTCTTCACGCTCGTGCTGCTCGGCTTCTACGTCTTCGTGGCCGCGCCGCGCAGCCGCGGCCACCAGACGTTCGCGGCCTTCATCGCGTGCCTGGCGCTCTGGACGGTCAACGACATTTTGATGTGGGGCTTCGGCGGGGGGCCGCGTCTGGCCGCCTGGTGGGCGGGGCTGAGCTTCGCTCTGGCGCTGCTGCTCCAGCTCGCCTTCGTCGTCTTCGCGTGGGTCTTCCCCGAGAACGCGGAGGTGCCCGCACGTCGCCTCGCCGTGATGTTCGCGCCCGGTCTCGTCCTCGTCCCGGCCGCGCTCGCGGGGATGATGTGGAGCCGCGTCGACTTCGACGGCGACGACTTCCGCATCCGCCTGACGCCGCTCGCCTACGCCTTCGGCCTCTACATCTACGGGCTGTTCGCCTACGGCTTCTGGCTGCTGTTCGCCAAGTGGCGGCGCTACCGCGGGAGCCTCTGGGGCAAGCAGCTCGGCGCGATTCTCTGGGCGCTGGTCGTGACGGCGACGCTGAAGACGGCGGCCAACATCGTGCTGCCGCTCCTCGGCGTCTACACGCTGCTCCCCGTCGGCTCGGTCTTCGTCATGATAGGCGCGGTCATCTACGCCTACGCCATCACGAACTTCAAGCTCTTCTCCATCCAGTCGGCGCTCAGCCAGTTCCGCCTCTTCCCCATCGCCTACAAGGTCGCCTTCTCCATCGCGGCCGTCGCCGTCCTGAGCTTCGCGCTCTTCCAGATTCCTATCGTCTGGTGGAGCTTCGCCGACCATTCGGCGGAAGCCTGGAAGCGCTACCTCGTCTTCAGCGTCATCACCGCGCTCGTCCCTAACCTGCTGCTCGTCGCGCTCGTCATCCGCATCATCTCGCGCCCGCTGCGCCGGCTCACGGAGGCGGCCGTGGACGTGGCCGGCGGCGCCTACGGCACGCAGGTCGAGCTCAAGAGCAACGACGAGGTCGGCCTCCTCGCGGACTCGTTCAACGAGATGAGCCGCAAGATGGCCGAGGACATCGAGCGCCTCCGCGCCCTCAACGAACACCTCGTCCGCGCCGAGAAGCTCGCCGCCGCGGGCGCGCTCGCCGCGGGCGTCGCGCACGAGGTCAACAACCCGCTCGCCTCCATCTCCTCTCTCATCCAGATAGTCCAGTCGCGACCGCTCACCGAGTCGAACGAGGCCGAGACGCGCGAGATGCTCAGGCTCGCCTCGACGCAGATCGCGCGCATCACGCAGGTCTTGCGCGACATGATGAACTTCGCACGCCAGCGCCCGCCGGAGCGCGCGCCCTTAGACCTCGCGCGCGTCGTCGAGTCCTCCCTGCGCCTCGCGGGCTTCGACAAGGGCTTCAAGCGCCTGCGGGTCGAAACCTCCTTCGACCCGCGCGCCCCGAAGGTCTCGGCCGACGCCGACCAGTTGCAGCAGGTCTTCCTCAACCTCCTCTTGAACGCGCGCGACGCGATGCCCGACGGCGGCGACCTGCGCGTCCGCCTCTCGCACGACGCGGCGGCGGGCGCGGTCTCGGTCGAGGTCTCAGACACCGGGCACGGCATCCCCGAGGAGGTTCTGCCGCGCGTCTTCGACCCGTTCTTCACGACGAAGGGCGCGGGGCGCGGGACGGGTCTCGGGCTCGCCGTCTGCTACGGCATCGTCACCGCCCACGGCGGCCGCATCGAGGTCGAGTCCGGCGGAGAGGGAGGGCGCCGGGGGGCGTGCGTGCGCGTCTCGCTCCCGGCGGGCGCGGCGACCGCGCCGCCGCCGTCGAAAGTGCTTGCGAACGGGGCGCCGGCCGTGCAGACTTCCACGGCGGGAGGGGCGGCCGGGGCGCCGCTCGCCGGCGGCGAGTGAGACGATGTTCAGCCAACGACTAGACGACGACCTTGAGCTGCGGCCGGTGGACGAGCGCTTCGCCGAGGAGCTGACGGCGCTCGTGCGGCGCGACCTCGCACACCTGCGGCCGTGGATGCCGTGGGCCAGCGAGCGTTACTCGACCGAGGACGCGCGCGAGTTCATCCGCCGCCAGATACGTCAGTACGCGGAAGACCAGGGCTTTGCCACGCTCATCTTCTACGCGGGGCGCGTCGCCGGGAGCATCGGCTACAACAACATCGACTGGTCGAACCGCAAGACCGACATCGGCTACTGGCTCGGCGCGGCCTACCAGGGGCGCGGCATCATGACGCGCTCGTGCCGCGCGCTCGTCGAGCACGCCTTCAGGGAGCTGCGCCTGAACCGCGTCGAAATCTACTGCGCGGTGGACAACCGACGCAGCCGCCGCATCCCCGAGCGCCTCGGCTTCCGGCAGGAGGGCACGCACCGCCAGGCCGAGTGGGTACACGACCACTTCAAAGACCTCGTCTCCTACTCGGCGCTGGCCGCCGAGTGGGACGCCCCCGCCAGCACATGAGCACACAGCCACTCATCCTCGTCGCGGAAGACGAAGACCTGATGCGCGCGATCATCTCGCGGCTGCTCGAAGAGGCGGGGTACCGCGTCGCGGCGGCGGCGAGCGCGGAGGAGGCGCTCGAGGCCTTCGCCGCCGAGGACGTGTCGGTCACGCTCACCGACATCCGCATGGCCGGCATGGACGGGCTGGAGCTGCTCGACCGCGTCAAGGACATCGACGCCGAGGCGCTCGTCGTCGTGATGACCGCCTACTCGTCCGTCGACTCGGCCGTCGCCGCGCTGCGCAAGGGCGCCTACGACTACGTCACCAAGCCCTTCGTCAACGAAGACCTCTTGCAGTCGGTCAAGAACGCGCTCCGCCAGCGCGAGCTGTTCCGAGAGAACCGCGCGCTGCGGCGCGAGCTCGACCGCCGCTACAGCTTCTCCGAGATCATCGGCACGTCGGAAGTTCTCCAGCGCGTCTTCCGCCTCGTCGAGAAGGTGGCGGCGACGAACACCAACATCCTCGTCTACGGCGAGTCGGGGACGGGCAAGGAGCTGGTCGCGCGCGCCATCCACCACAACAGCCCGCGCGCCGACCGCCCCTTCGTCGCCATCAACTGCGGCGCGCTGCCCGAGACGCTTCTCGAATCGGAACTCTTCGGCCACACCAGGGGCGCCTTCACCGGCGCGACCAACGCGCGCCCCGGCCTCTTCCGCTCGGCCGAGGGCGGCACGGTCTTCCTGGACGAGATAGGCGAGATAAGCCAGGCTTTGCAGGTGCGTCTGCTGCGCGCCGTGCAGGAGCACGAGGTGACGCCGCTCGGCTCAAACGCGCCGGCGCGCTTCGACGCGCGCATCATCTGCGCCACCAACCGCGACCTCGAACGCGAGGTGACCGAGGGTCGCTTCCGCGAAGACCTCTTCTACCGCCTCAACGTTATCGAAGTCCACCTGCCGCCCCTGCGCGAGCGGCGCGAGGACATCCCTCTGCTCGCGCGCCACTTCGTCAAGCGCACCGCGCGCGAGCAGGCTCAGGACGAGAAGCCGATAGAGCCTTCGGCCATGACCGCGCTCATCAACTACAACTGGCCCGGCAACGTCCGCGAGCTACAGAACGCCATCGAGCGCGCCTTCACCCTCAGCGGCGACCGCGTTGACGTCGAAAACCTCCCGCCGCGCGTCCGCGACTCCGCGGGCGCGCACCCGGCCGTCCTCGACCCCGACGGACTGCGCCCGACGCTCGACGAGGTCGAGCGCCGCTACATCCTCGACACGCTCGCCAGCGTCAACCACGACAAGGCGCGCGCCGCCAACATCCTCGGCATCGACCTCTCTACTCTGTACAGGAAACTCAAACGCTACGACGCGGTGTGAGGCTTCGGTCAGCGGCGCCCGCGCCGGCGGCGCGGCGCGGGCGGCTTGCCTGACGGCGAGGCCGCGCGGGGTTCGACGGTCGGGTTGGCCGGCGGGGGTGCCGCGCCCGACGGGACGAGCCAGAATTCGGTCGCCGGCTCTGCCTTCCGAGACTCAGGAGGGAGGCCACAGGCGTTGGTCGTGCAACTGTCTGAGGACTCGCAGCTACGGTCATAGCCGCTGACATCGACTGTACCAGTCAAAGACGAGTTGTTCGGCAGCCCGGACGTGTCAACCGTGATCGAGCTGGTGCCCTGGCCGCTGCTGATCGTGCCGGCCGAGACCGTCCAGTTGAAGGTCGGCGTCACGTAGCCGCCGCCGGACACTTTCACGGTGAACGTGATGGGCGTGCCCGGCCTGACAGGATCGGACGGGCAGCTCACGTCGACCGTCGGGCACGGCGGCGGGTCATATGGCGGAGGGCACGCGCAACGGTTGACGGTGACCTTCGTCGTGTCGGAGGCGGTACCGCCTCGCCCGTCGTCGACCTCCACCGTGACCGTGTAGAGGCCCGGCGCGACGCCCTTCAGGTCGAGCGTGGTTGCGGGGCCGTCGCCGTTCAGCTTGCCGCCGTCCGTCAGGTAGGTGTAGAGCAGGCGGTCGCCATCGGGGTCGGCGGCTTCGGCCGTGAGGCGAACCATCAGGCTCGTCGCCCCGCAGCTGGTGCTTCTGGCCTGCGCTTCGGTGCAGCCCTCTGCCTGCACGACCCTGTCCGAATCCGGTTTGAGCTTGACGGTCGGCGGGCGATTGCCCCAACCGCCGGGCGCCGTCGGCGTCTGCCGCGTCGCGGTCGAGGCGGGCGCGAGGGCGAAGAGTGCGGCGGTGAGTAAGGCTTTGAAGAAGTTCATCGTCGCCCCTCCCGTGAGTCGGGCGTGCGAAAGAATCGAGGGGTCTCTTTCCATCGAGAAAAAGAGACCCCGCGAAGAATTTTCGGAAGGCTCTACTCCTTCTTGCCGCCGAGCATGCCGCCGACGCCGCCGAGGATGTCCCCGGCAGAGCCGGCGAGGCCCCCCGCGGCACCCGCGAGGCCGCCCGCCGCCCCGGCCGCGCCGCCGAGGAAGCCTTCGAGCTGGCCGGCGATGGGCTCGGGCAGCCGGTCTTTGAGGAAGCCGAGCACGGTGGTGACGGCCGTCTGCGCCTGCGACTCGCTGATGCCCGTGCGCTCGACGACCTGTTTGATTAACTCGTCCATGGGTGGTGCTCCTCTGCTCAGATGAAGACGACGGTCTGGAAGTTGGGGATGTCGAAGCGGCGGCGGCAGCGCGCGCAGGTGATCATGTCGTCGACGCGCACCATGTAGTCGCGCGCCTTCGAGAACTGCGCCTTCTGCTGCTCGTTCATGCCGCGCGGCATCTGGCTCTTCTTCGTCCGCCGCAGCCAGCGCACCTCGTAGTCGGCGCGCTCCCGGCAGTGCGGGCACGAGTAGTTGGCGCGCTTGGTCTCCGGCCTCTCGTCGAAAAAGTCTCTCTCGTTCATGCCGACATCATAGCAGATGCGTGCGCGAAGTCGCTCACCCGCCGCCCGCGCGCCGCTCGCGCCGCCGGTGGTGCAGGACGATGAGGAGGCCGGCCAGCCCGTTGACCAGCATCACGGCGTTGGTGACGACGAAGACCCAGTTCGAGACGAGCCAGCTGTAGACCGTGAAGCCGAGCGACGCCGAAATCTGGCCCACGAAGAGCCACTTCGAGACGCCCTCGCTCGACCCCTCGCGCCACTGCTTGTAGACCTGCTTGCCGATGGTCAGAACGAGGATGACCGAGCTGACCCAGCCGACCGCCTCCGTCAAAACTTTCGCCCCCCTTGTCTCGAAACTCCCCGCGCGCCCCTCAGCCCAGGAGCCTGCGGACGGTCTCGCGCAGCGCGTCCGGGTCGAGCGGCTTCGGCTCGTACGCGTCGGCGCCCTGCGTGAGCGTGTAGGTCGCGTTCCCCGTCCCGAAGCCCGTGGTGACGAGGATGGGGGTGGGCGCTATCTCGGGCGCCGCGCGCACGCTGCGCACGAGCTGGACGCCGTCGGCCTCCGGCATCGAGACGTCCGTGACGATGAGGTCGGGGCGCTCCGACATCGCCAGCTCGAACCCGCGCGCGCCGTCTTCGGCCGTCACGACCCGGTAGCCCTCGCGCTCCAGCGTCAGACGCACCAGCTCGCGCTCGACCTCGTCATCCTCGACGACCAGAATCTTTTTCATATGTCACAGGGACTCGCAAATCTCGCGGAGGTAGCGGAAGCTGTAGATGCCCGTCTCGTGGCCGTCGCTCCAGCGGAAGGTGAGCGCGTAGCGGCCGACGAGCCCTACGTCCGCGATCGTCAGCCCTTCCGAAATAGTTTCGGGCCGGAGCACGCGCTCGCCCGTGAACTCGTTGACGCACTGCGCGCAGGGGCAGAGCCGGCGCAGCAGCGGCGCACTGTAACGGCACTCGCGGCCGTCGCCCCACGTGACGCGCACCTCGGCGTCCGACTCCTGCATGATCTCGCGCGGCTCGACGGCGGGCCCGCGCCTCGGGGCTTCGGCCACCTGTTAACCGTTCTCCCGCACGGCCTGTTCGACCACGTCCGACGTGATGTCGAAGTGCGAGGCGTTCCAGACGGCGCGGCCGTTGCGTAGGACGAGCGCCTGCGGCGTCTCGTGGCGGACGCCGGTGCGCTCCGCGACCTCGCGCGAGAGGTCGCGGCTCTGCTGCACGACGACGATGGAGACGGGCGTCTTGACCTGCTCCATCTGCCCGTAGGCGCGCGCGCTGATCGGGCAGGCGTCGCTGTGCTTGAACAGGAGCACGGGCTCCTCGTGCGAGCGCGCGAACAGCTCTTCGAGCGCGGCGGCGTCTGACACGGGGCTGAAGTTCGTCTCCATCACAATCCACCCTCTGCACGTCTGAATTTTGTCTGAAAGCTTTGGAGGGATATTAGCAAAGCTGGGGGCCAGGGGCTAGTTGGAGAGTTTCTGCTTCAACTAGCCCCCGGCCGCCAGTCCCTACTTCCAGTCGCCCACCAGCACGAAGGGCGCCCAGAAGTAGGGCGCGCTGGTCTCCTTGCGCGCGAGCATCGTGCGGCGCGCCGCGCCGAGCGACGCCGAGGGCGGGGCGGGGCTCGCGCCGAGCAGGCTCTGGTAGAAGCTCGCCATCAGGTCTACGGTCGCGCGGTCGGAGACGGACCAGAGCGTGACGCCGACGGTCGGCGCGCCCGCGTACATGAAGGCGCGCGAGAGCCCCATCACGCCCTCGCCGCGCTTCTCGCGCCCGAGCCCCGACTCGCACGCCGAGAGCATGACGAGCGGCGAGCCCAGGCGCAGGTTGTAGACCTCGTCTACGCGCAGGAAGCCGTCCGCCCCCGCGCGGTTCCCCACCAGCGAGAGCACGACGCCCGTGAACTGCGGCCGCTCCGCGTTCAAAAGCCCGTGCGTGGCGAAGTGCAGCACGCGGTACGGCCGCAGGTCGCGCGACGCGAGTTCCGACTCGCTCGCACGCAGCCCCGTCAGGACTTCCGCACTGCGCCCCGCGCCCGTGGCCAGCCCCCGAATCTGCTCGGCCTCGGCGGCCGTGCCCGCCAGACGCACGAGCGCGAGACGGCGCTCGCCGGCCGCGGGCCGCACGTCGGCGACCTTCAGGTTTTCGGACACGTCCGCGACCGCGCTGTCGATGCCCGGCGCGAGCCCGGCCTTCGCCTGCGACGTGTCCGCCACGCCCGCCGCTCGCGCGCGCGAGTCGGACGGGTCGAAGACCGGGTCGGCGACGATGAGCATCCCGCCCGCCGCGCTCGCGGGCGCGGAGGCGCGCTGCTCCCTGACGGCCGCCAGCACCGAGGCCGAGGGCGCGAAGACCGTGTCGTTCTTCTTCAGCAAGTATTCGAGCGCCGTGAAGTCCGCGCCGTCGGGCGCGGGCGCGGTGACGAGCGCGTGGAAGGGGACGTAGTTGAGCGCGCCGTCGGCGACGACGAGCAGGCGGCTCCGCCCGAAGAGCGGCGCGGCCGGCTCGACCGCCGCCGCGTAGAGGGCACGCGCGGCGTCGGCGTAAGCCTTGACGACCGCCGGGCTCGTCTCCGGCTTCGCGCGCGTGAGTCGGAGCCCGCGCTCCGGGTCGGTGGCCGCCGCGACGAGGTCGGTGAGCGAGCGTCGCAGCGACGAGGGGACGAGATGCCGGCGGAAGTCAGCGACCAGCCGGCCGACCTCGGCGCGCGCCGGCAGCCGCGAGACGCTGAAGCCCGTCCGCGTCACGGCCAGGAGGTACGAGCGCTCTTCGCCGAGGCTGTATTCGAGGAGCGCCGTCTCGTCGTCGAGCACGCGGCCGCGTATCTCTTCGAGCTTGAGCGGGACGCCGCCGGTCAGCGAGCTGTAGCGGCGGCTCTTCGTGCGTATGTCGTTCTCGATGCTTTCGAGCTTCGCCTGGAGGTCGTCGAGTTCCCCGTCGAGGTCGTCTGGCTTCTTCTTCTCCTCCCCGCCGAGGGCCACGCCCGTCAGCCGGGCGGCGATCTCGGCCTGCCGCGCCTGGTTCTCGCGCTTCTTCCTGAGGAGTTCTTCGGGCACGTCGTCGCCCGCGATCTCCGCGCCGGCCTCGTTCAGCATGTCGAGGAGCGAGCGAGCGCGGCCGCGCTCGACGACGGCGAGCGCCTCGGAGGCGTAGTCGAGCGCCCCGCCTTCGAGCGGCGCGCCGGGCGCGGCACCCGGCGCGGCGAGCGCCGCCTCCGCGAGCGCGGCGGCGAACTCCTCGAAGACCTCGCCGGTCGTGGCGAGGAAGGACGTGCGCGACTCGTCGGCGCGCACGCCCCCCTGCCGGAGCTTGTCGATGGTGGCGAGGGCTTCGCGGTAGGACTCGAACGCCTTCTCGCGCAGCTTGCCGGCCTTCTTCGCGTCCTTCTCGGCATCGGCCTGCCTGAGGAGGCTGCGCCCCGCGCCGCGCTGCGCCGGCCACATCATGTAGTCGCGCTTGTCTTCGCGCGCGCCCTTCGCCGCCTTCTCGTACTCTTCGCCCGCCTCCTTGTAACGCCCCTGCGCGAGCGCCACGTCGCCGAGGCTCGTCCGCGCGGCGGCGCGGAAGCGGCGCGTCTGGCCGAGCTTGCCGATGCCGGGCAGGTCGCCCTTGGTGGCGTCGAGGACGTTCTGGAATCGCTTGCGCGCTTCCTCGTACTGCCCCCGCCCCGTCGAGGTCGCCGCGTCGGTAGAGCATGTGGCCGACCTTTGCGACCAGGAGCCGCGCGTTGTAGGCGTTCTCCTCTTTCGACAGTTGGGAGGCCGTCGCGACAGCCTGGCTCGCCGCCTGCGCCTTCCCGCCCGGCACCACCGGCAGCTCGCCGTCCTTCTGCGCCGACTCGGCGTAGAGCCTCTGCGCGGCGGCGTAATGAGTCAGCGCGATGTCGTAGCGCCCCTGCCGCTCGAACAGCTCGCCGAGGAGGTCTTCCGTCGAAGCCTGACCCGACCTGTCGCCCGACTGCTTGAAAGCATTGAGCGCGCTCTCCAGAAGGACGAGCGCCTCGGCCGCGCGCCCCCTTCGGAGCAGCGCACGCCCCTCGTCGCGGTCTTCCTTCGCGCCGCCCGCCGGCGCGGCCGCGCGCGGCGTGAGCGCTCCGGCGCGGGGGCCCGGCGACGCGGCGCCCGCGCCTCCGCCGAACGCCGCCGAGGCGGCGAGCGCCAACGCGAGACAGCCCCTGAAGGGTCGCATCACTGACCTCCTTTTAACTCCGCCGGGGTCGGTCGGCCGTCCCTTCATACTTCATCCTTTCACTTGTGCGTGAGCACTATCTCGGTGACGAGGGTGTCGGCGTCGGGCGTGTCGTTGACGCGCAGGAACGCGGGCTTGGGCGCGCTCTTGTTGACACGGATTCCGCGCTGCACCATCGCCATCGTGTCGGGCGGCGGCGCGGCCTGCGCGAGCTGCGCGTTCCTCGCCTCCTTGACGCGCCGCCCCTTCGCGCCGTCGAGGATGCGCGCCCACAGCGCGGCCGAGACGGGCCAGGCGCAGTCGTCACCCTTCCCGCGACAGAAGTTGACGAGGGCCTCGCCCGTCGGCACGCCCGCGAGCGGCTGGCGCGAGAAGACGACGAAGAGGCGCTCGGTGCCGGGCGGGTCCGTGAAGACGAAGCCCGCGTCCACCTCCGACGGGAAGGTCTCGTAGGTGTGCGTGGTGAGGGCGTTGGCCCCGTCGTCGATGGACGCGCTGGGGAAGATCATGTCCGGGGTCTTCGCGGCGCCGGTGGAGTTGAAGAGGTAGAGGTAGCCGTCGGCGTTCGACTCGAACGCGATGGCGATGCGGTCGCCGGTCCGGAAGTCCTGCGCCGGGTCGGCGTAGGTCAGCCGGTCGCGCTCCTTCAGGAAGATGGTGAAGCCGAGCGAGAGCGGGCGCACGCCGGCCTGCACTATCTTCGCGCCGCCGCCGGCCGCGCCCCCGGCCCGCGCGCTCGCCTCGGGGGCGGCGACGCCGCCGTCGGACTTCGACGCCGCGCCGCCCTTACCGGCCTGGCTCTTCCCGGCGGTCGCGTCCCCTGCGGGCGAGCCGGCGGCCGGTCTCCTGTTCTTCGCGGAGCTGCCCCTGCGCGGCGTGGGCGCCGGCTTCGCCTGCGCCTGCTTCTGCTTGCCGGGCGGGTCGAGGCTCATGCCCCGCGTGACGACGAAGTCGTCGATGACCTGCTGATCCTTCTGCTCCGGCTCCTGCGCGAGCGCGGCGGCGCAGGACGCGAGCGCAAGGGCCGCCAACGCCAGCGTGTGGGTTCTGAGGCGCATGTTCGTTCCTCCTTTGAAGCTGCGCGGTGCGAGCGTCCCGCCGGTGCGAGGCGGCCGTCGAAGCCACTTACCGTTGGTCGGGCTGGGCGGCGCGGTGGTCTATCCTGACGTCAAAGATGACGGGCTTGCCCGCCCTGGTTGCCGCCTCGGGTACGAGCACGGTGACGACTCTCGACGCGCCCTCGCCCCTCACGACGACCTCGGGCGCGTCCGCCTCGAACTCCGCGCGGAACCGCTCCCACTCGGCTACCTCCTCGGGCGTCAGCTTGTGCTCGCCCTCGCCTGACGCGAGGAACGACGGCGACGTGAGCGGCTTCTCCGGCGAGAAGACGAAGTTTAATTCGTCGGCGCCGGGGTGCTCGTCCACCCAAATCTTTTTGTCGCCGAACGGGAGCGAGAAGTCCGCGTCGAACGGGACGTAGTTCGACTTGAGGACGCGCCCCTGCTTACCCGTTACGAACGTCATCCGCTCGTTGCCGTCCTCCGCGGGCCCGACGATGTAGAGGAAGCCACGCTTCCGCGCCACGATGTGAAACTTGTACCCCTGGCCGTTGAAGAGTACGGGGGCCGTCTCGGCCAGTCGCGTGCCCGTCGAGTCCTTGACGCCGTCGAAAGTCTCGAACCAGTAACTCAACGCCTCGACCTTCGGCACGGCGGGCGGGGGCGCGGGCTCCGTGGCCTCGGGCGCGGCGGCGGGCGCTGTCTCCGCGCCCCGGCCGCGCCACGCGAGCCAGCCGCCGACGCCGGCGACGAGCAGCAGCGCGAGCGCGCCCCCCGCGACGAGCGGCGCGAGCGAGCGCTTCGTCTCGGGCGCCGTGACGGAGACGCCGGCACCACTTTGAGAGGCGTCGTGCTCGTGCGGATCGTCACGCGACTCTTCGCGCCGGCGCGCCCGAGCTGCGCCCGCGTCGTGCCGCGTCCCGGCGGCTTCGGAGGCCACCGTCCCGCGCGCGCCTTCGCGCCGCGCGCCGCTCGTGTCGCGCCCCGCGCCCGGCGCGTCGAACTCGCCGGTCAGGATGGTGTCGGCCGTCCCGCCGTCGCGCGGCTCGGCGCTGGTGTCGCGCGCGAGGCGCGCGGTCGCGGCCTCGCTCCCGCTCGTGCCGCCCGCGCGGCGGTTGGCGTCGAGCGTCGCGACGGAGTCGGCGCCCGTCGTGTGTATCTCGCGCGCGAGGCGGCGCGGGGCGAGGCCGAGCGCGGCGCGCAGCTCTTCGACGAAGGAGCCGGCGTCGCGCGGGCGGTCGCCGCGGTCTTTCGCCATCGCGCGCGCGACGGCGTGCCCGAACCCTTCGGGGACTCCGGGCGCGACTTCGCCCAGCAGCGGGAGCGGCGAGGCGACGTGCTTCTGCCGCAGCTCGGAGAGCGTGCTCCCGCCGAGGGGCTTCCGGCCCGCGACCAGCTCGAAGAAGATGACGCCCAGGGAGTAAACGTCGGTGCGGCCGTCAACCTCGGGGTTGCCGTCGCGCGGCAGCTCGCCCCACTGCTCGGGCGACATGTAGTAGGGCGTGCCGAGAATCTGCCCGGCCATCGTCAGCGAGGTCGTGACGCGCGTCGAGTGCAGCTCGCCCGCGCCCGTCAGCTTGGCGATGCCGAGGTCCAAGACCTTGACGACGGTGCCGCCGCGCCCGTCCGACCCGAGCATGATGTTCTCTGGCTTGAGGTCGCGGTGGACGACGCCGCGCGCGTGCGCCGCGTCGAGCACGTCGGCCACCGGCTCCAAAACTTCGAGCGCCTCCGAGGGCATGAAGCGCCCGCGACGCTTCAGCTCCTGGTCGAGCGTGTGCCCCTCGACGTACTCCATGACCATGTAGATCATGCCGCCGCTGTCGGAGGAGAGGTCGTAGACGGTGACCGAGTTCGGGTGGCGGAAGGCGCGCGCGGCCTTGCCCTCGCGCTGGAAGCGGCGGAGCCACTCGGCGTTGTTGCGCATCTCGGCGCGCAGCGTCTTGATGACGACCTCGTCGCCGAGCAGGATGTGGCGCGCGCGGTAGACCGCGCCCATCCCGCCCTGCGCGATGAATCCCTCGACGCGGTACTTGCCGTCGATGACGCGGCCGACGAAGGACTCGGGCGACTCCTGCAAAACCTCGCCGTCCTCGGGGCAGAAGGTGTTCTCTTCGGGGTAGGTCTTATTGCAAGCGGAGCAGAGCTTCATCTGGGATTATCTACGCTTCCACGATCCCGCGGAGTCCGTGACAGGTTGACAAGAGCATGCGGCGCTGACGCCCGGCGTGAGAGTGGGAGTCTAGCACATCGTAGTTTTCAGTTTTCAGTTTTCAGTCGGAGCGTGGCTTCCGACTGAAAACTGAAAACTGAAAGCTGGAACCAGCCCCGACCCCTCGCCGTTCAATCTCACGGGGCAACCGACGGCCAACTTTGTTAATCAAACTTTCGAGCCGCGCCCCCGGCGCGCGGCTCTTTCGAGTCCCGCGGCCCTCCTCGCAACGCTCCCCGCGGAAGTTTCCCTGCCGGTCGTATGCGACTGCCTGAGACCATGTGGCTGAACAGATTCATGGAACGCCGCTCGCGGGCCTTCGTCGTGACCGCCTCGCTGCTGCTCGTCTCGCTGCTCGGCGTGCTCGACCACCTGAACGGCCCGGACGTGTCGCTGCTCATCTTCTACGTCGTCCCTGTCTTCGTCGCCGCGTGGTACGCGGGGCGGGGCGCGGGCCTCGCCGTCTGCGCGGCGAGCGGGGTGGCGTGGTTCGCCGTCGCGCACGCCAGCGCCGCGCACTTCTCGTCCCCGCTCATCGCCTACTGGAACGCGGCCGTGCGGCTCGGCTTCGTCGTCATCCTCGCGCACCTCGTCGCCTCGTTCCGGCGCTCGCTCGCGCAGGAGCGTGAGCTGGCGCGCACCGACTACCTGACCGGCGCCTTCAACGGCCGCTCGTTCGCCGAGGCGGCCGAGGCCGAGATCAACCGCGCGCGCCGCCACGGCCACACCTTCAGCGTCGCCTTCCTCGACGTTGACGACTTCAAGCTGGTCAACGACCGCCTGGGTCACAGCGCGGGCGACCGCCTGCTGATGCTCGTCTCCGACACCCTGCGCGCCAACGTGCGCGCCGTCGATTCGGTCGCGCGGCTCGGCGGCGACGAGTTCGCGGTGCTGTTGCCCGAGACCGACGAGCGCTCGTCGGAAGTCATGCTGCGCCGCGTGCGCCGCGAGCTTCTCGAAGCCGCGCGGCGCAAGGGCTGGCCCGTCACCTTCAGCGCCGGCATCATCACCTGGGTCGAGCCGCCCGCCGGCGTCGACGAGATGCTGCGCGCGGCCGACGAGCTGATGTACGCGGCCAAGCGCCACGGCAAGAACGCCGTCCGCCACGCGGTCTCGCCGCGCCCCGCGCACGCCGCCTGAACACCGCCAGCTCACTACACAGTCGAACCCGCCCCGGCGAAGCGTCCCCTCGTATTGTAGTATCGGGGGCGTGAGCGACGCCGTAAGCAGACCCTTCTACGACGAGTACGCGTGGGCGTACGACCTCGTCATCATGCCGCCGGACGACGGCCGTTTAGACTTCATCGCGGAGGCGTTCGCGCGACGCGGCGCGGGCTTCGGGGGGTTCGAGTTCTACGGCGGCTATGACGCGTGGACGCCGGCGGGCGCGACCGACAGGCTGGTCTGCGTCGCCTCGCGCGGCTGAGCGCGACGGCGGCTCTAACGAACGGTGGGCGGCTCCGACAAACTCATGTGATGGAGATTCACCCGTTTCTCAACTCTTTCGCTGTAGAAGCCTCACCGGGCGACCTCGCACATCACGAAAGCTGACGGGGAGGAAATCTATCTATGCAAGGGCCTTTGCGTGCCATTCTGGCGGGGGCGGCGGCGTGGAAGTTGGGCGGCGGCTGCATCTCGACGGTTCTAATCTTCATCATCGTGTTCTGGGCGCTCGGCTACGTCAACTGCTGAGGGCCAAGGGGTGAAGGCGGAAGGGTGACGGATGAAGGGACAGCCGTTTGAGCGTCCACTTCATCCGTCACCCTTCCGCCTTCACCCCTGCCCTTATTCTCCCAGGTAGACGCGGAGCGTGTAGTCGCGCACCATGCGGTCGCTGTTGAAGGCGGGCGCGAGCGTCTCGATGGCGCGGCGCGTCATCTCGACCCAGCGGCGCGGCACGCCGCGCTCGTCGCGCTCGTAGAAGGCCGGCACGACGCCCGTCTCAAGCGCCTTGTAAAGTGACTCGGCGTCGCGCCTGTCCATCTCCTCTATCGTCTCGCTGAGACCCTCTTCGCCCACGGCCCAGCCGTTGCGGCCGTCGTAGCCTTCGAGCCACCAGCCGTCCAGCACCGAGAGGTTCAGGCCCCCGTTAATCGCCACCTTCTCGCCGCTCGTCCCCGAAGCCTCCAGCGGCCGGCGCGGGACGTTCATCCACACGTCAACCGACTGCACGAGCTGGCGCGCGATCTCCTGGTCGTAGTCCTGTATGAAGACCGCGCGCTGCATGATCTCGGGGTCCATCTTCCACTGCGCTATCTGCTGGAGGATGAGCTTCGCGCCCTGGTCCTGCGGGTGCGCCTTGCCGGCGAAGACGAGCTGCACGGGGCGCTCGGCGTCGAGCAGCATCCGGCGCAGACGCTCCGGGTCGGTGAGGATGAGCCCCCAGCGTTTGTAGGCCGCGACGCGGCGCGCGAACCCGATGGTCAGCGCGTCGGGGTCGAACATGCCCAAAGCCGACTCGGCGTACGAGCCCGGCCCGTGCTGGCGCAGGCGCGACTGGTAGACGCGCTCGCGCACGAACGCGACCAGGCGCTTGCGCTGCAGGCGGCGCACCTTCCAAAGCTCCTCTTCGGGGATGCGCGCGACGGCGCGCGACCAGGCGTCGGCGTCGTGCAAAACTTCGGCCCAGCCCGCCCCGACCCGCTCCTCGAAGAGCGCGCGCAGCAGCGGCGAGACCCACGTCGGCGCGTGTACGCCGTTGGTCACCGACGTGATTGGCACCTCGTCGACGTGGCGCTCGGGCCACATCTTGTTCCAAAGCTCGCGCGAAACTTCGCCGTGCTTCTTACTCACGCCGTTCGACGAGCGGCACATGCGCAGCGCGAGCGGGGTCAGGCCGAACAGCTCCTCGTCGTCGCCCCCGCCCGCGCGGCCGAGGTTCAGGAACTCCTCGCGCGAGAGCCCGAGGGCGCTCCAGTAGCCCTCGCCGAAGCACTTCTCGATGAGCGCCGCCAGGAACTCGTCGTGGCCGGCGGCGACGGGCGTGTGCGTCGTGAACGCGCAGCGCGACCGCACGCGCGCGGCCGCCTCGTCGAAGCCCACGCCCGCCTCGGTCAGCTCGCGCGTCAGCTCCAGGGTCAGGAAGGCCGAGTGACCTTCGTTGAGGTGAAAGACGTGCGGCTCGACTTCGAGGCGGCGCAGCAGGCGGACGCCGCCTATCCCTAAGACCATCTCCTGCACGCACCGCGTCTCGCGGTCGCCGCCGTAGAGGTGTCCCGTGATGAGGCGGTCGATCTCGTTGTTGCCCTCGACGTTCGTGTCGAGCAGGTAGAGCGGCACGCGCCCGACCTCGACGCGCCACGCCTGCACGTTGACGTTTCGGCCGCGCACGAAGAGCTCGATGCGGACGGGCTCGCCTTCGCCGTCGCGGACGAGCTGCATCGGCAGGTCGCCGACGTTGATCTGGTGGTAAGCCTCCTCCTGCCAACCGTCGCGCCGGAGGTGCTGGCGGAAGTAGCCGTGGTGGTAGAGCAGCCCGACGGCGACGAGCGGCAGCCCCAGGTCGCTCGCCGACTTCAGGTGGTCGCCGGCCAGTATCCCTAAGCCGCCCGAGTAGAGCGGCAGCGAGTGGTGTACGCCGAACTCCGCGCAGAAGTACGCGACCGGGCGCTCGTCGGTGAGCGCGCGGGCCTGGCGCGCGGCCCAGGTCTCGGCGCCTGAGGCCATGTACTCGTCGAAGGCGCGCGCGACGCGCCCGACGCGCTCGATGTAGACGGGGTCGGTCGCCATCCGCATCAGGCTGTACTGCGGCACCTCCTTGAGCAGGCGGCGCGGGTTGTGCTCGCACAGGTCCCAGACCTCCTGGTCGAGGTCGCGGAAGACGGCGTGGCCGTCCGGGCTCCAGCTCCACCAGTAGTTGCGCGACAGGCGCTCCAGCGCCGCGATCGTCTCGGGGAGCGTCGAATGCTCCGCGGCCTCTTCCTTCAAAGGCACGACCCCTCTAATGATTTGAACCATTTTCCGCCCTGACTGCGTGGGCCGCCCGCCCGACAAAAAAATGCCGCCGGCCGTAAAAGACTTTAGTGGGGCGCGGCTGGCGGGCGGTTCGCTCGTTAACTGTCGAATTGATGATTGCGCAAAAAGACGTTCATGTCGCCTTTCGAGAAGAAGACGAGGCGGACTTCGCCTACCGTCCCGTCGGCGGCGAGGAACTCGGCGACGGCGCGCGAGGCGACGGCCGCCGCCGCCTCGCGCGGGTAGCTGTACGCCCCCGTCGAAATCGAGGGGAAGGCCACGCTCCGGAGCGCGTGCGCCGCCGCCAGCGCCAGAGAGTTGCGGTAGGCCGAGGCCAGCAGCCCCGCCTCGCGCCCGCCCTCCCGCCCGTAGACG
>JAIVJI010000028.1 GCA_020200135.1 Acidobacteriota bacterium
GCGCTGGATGGGCGACGAAAGGTTCTCGGGGCCCGGCGCCCCGAGCCGCTGACCCGCGCCGGCGCTGGTGCCGTTGGTGTCGACGAAGACGAAGTCGGCCGCGTTGTTATTCGTGTCCTTCGGCGTCGAGATCGGGCACGGGCCGAAGGTCGTGATAGACCCGCTCTTGCCGCAGTTGTCGCGGTAGAACGAGTAGTCAATCGAGAACGGCGTCAGCGCCGGGTAGCCCGTCCCCTCCTTGTAAGTCGTGTTGGCCTCGCTGGTCGAGCCGACCGCGTCCATCCGGTTCGCGAGGATGAAGTTGCCCGCGACCGAGGTGTTGAAGATGGCGATGCCGGCGTTGTCCGGGATGTCGGTCGTGTAGGTGGCGTCGCCCGTGGCGGTCGTGCCGTTGCCCGCCGGGTAGCTCGCCAGCGAGTAGCCGACCGAGTTGACGCACAGGTAGTGGCCGCGGTTCGGGATGACCGTCCCGTTCGGGATGACGCAGCGCGCGACGCCGTTCGAGACCGCGACCGCGTAGCCGGTGCCGCCGCCCGCGACCGTGTGGTCCGCGCCGGAGTTGTTGTAAATCTCGATGAACTCGTCGTTGGCCCCGTTCGGCCCGCGGACGCGGAACTCACTGATGATGAGCTGCGCGGCCGTCTCCGTCGCGCTGGCGCAGACGAAGACCGCCAGCATCAGGGCGGAGAAGAGGAAGGTAGAACGTCTTAGGGAGTTGCGCATCTTTAAAGACTCTCCTGTCATGCACTGTCCGTGCAGTAAAAGTATTCGGCCGACCGAACTGCGGGGGTGCCGGGGCTTGTGTCGGGCCCGCGCCAGACTTCGCGCGGGAGTGACTTTAGTCACAGAATATTGGCTGCCTTACGCACAGACTCGCCCTTTACGGGTCGTCCGAGGCGCTCGCGAGGGGCAAAAATAACGTTAGAGCTAAAACCTGGTGAGATTATTTCGGATTGAAAGCTAACACGAGTCCCGCGAGGCGGTCAACGGCTTTCAACCATTTTTAGTGCGGACGCGTACGGCCGCCGCGTCGAGCGCCCCGGCCAGATGCTCGACGCGCGGGCCGCCGCCCTGCGCGAGGTCGGGGCGTCCGCCGCCGCGCCCTCCGAGCGTCTGGCAGGCCGCGCGCATGAGCGCGTTCATGTCGCCGGGGGCGTCTGCCGAGCGCGCGAAGACGAGGCGCGCCGCGCCGCCCTCGCCCCCCTCAGTCGCCCCGAGCAGCGCCACGGCGCGCTCGTGCGCGGCGACGGACGCCGCCAGCCTGCGCAGGCTCTCCGCGTCCCGCCCCTCGAAGACGCGCGCGACGACGACGGGGTCACCCGCGGCGGTCGCACTCGCCTCCTCATCGTAAAGCTCACGCGCCTCCGAACGCGCCGCCGTCTCCTCGGCCGCGCGCAGGCGGCGGAGCAGCGCCTTGTGCTCCTCCTGTAGACGCGCGGCGGCCCCGGCCGCCTCGTCGCGCGCGACGCTGAAGAGCGCGGCCGCCGCGCGCGCCGCGCGGTTGGCCCGGCGGTAGTCGGCGAGCGCGCGTCCGCCGGCGGCGAAGGTCAAGCGGACGAGCCCCCTGGCGCGCTCCCACTGTCGCGCGGCGATGACGCCGACCTCGCCCGTCGCGCCCGCGTGCGTCCCGCCGCACGGGCTGAAGTCGAAGCCCTCTATCTCGACGACGCGCAAAAGCCCTTCGCGCTCCGAGTCCTTCCTGAGCGGGAGGCGCGCGGCCTCCTCGGGCGTGACCTGATGGACGCGCACCGGTAGGTCGCGCCAGACGATTTCGTTGGCGCGGTCGACGGCGCGCTCGACGCGCTCGTCCGAAGGCTCTGGCAGCTCGACGTCGATCTCGCAGACCTCCTCCATCATGCGGAAGCTGCGCGTCTGCGCGCCGTAGAGCTCGACGAACGCCTGCGAGAGGATGTGCTGCCCCGTGTGCTGCTGGATGTGGTCGAGCCGGCGCGGCCAGTCCACGCGCCCGCGCAACACGGAGCCCTCGGCGGGCGGCTCCCCCTCGACGAGGTGGAGCACGCGGCCGTCCTCCGTCTCGACGCACTCGACGACGCGCGCGTCGCCGAGCGCGCCCGTGTCCGTGGGCTGACCGCCGCCCGTCGGGTAGAAGGCCGTGCGGTCGAGCGCGACGGCCGCGCGCCCTTCGTCGGTCCGGGAGACTCGGACGACGCGCGCGTCGAACTCGACGAGGTGCGAGTCCGCGTAGTAGAGCCGCTCGGTGGTGTCGGTCGTCATGTGTGAGAGTTGATAGCCGACGCCCGGCGCCCGCGTCAAGCGGCACTTTTGACAGCCCGGCGTGGCGCGCAGATAATCGCGCGGCGGTCTCCCGTACAGCTCAGCTCTCAAATTCCGACGGAGTCGAAAAGACGAATGACAGCCCCCGCACGCGCCACGCGCGCCCTCTGGCTCCTCGCGCTCCTGGCGCTCGCGCCCGTCTGTGCGCGAGCGCAGGACACGAGCGCGCCCGCCTACAAGATCGGTTACAGAATCTCGATGCCCGAGCCGGCCTCGCACGTCTTCCAGGTTGAGGTGGACGTGGAGGGTCTGACGGGCAGGGGGCACGTCGATTTCCAGATGCCGCGCTGGTCGCCGGGGCGCTACGCCGTCTACGACTTCGCGAAGAACGTCTTCGGCGCGAAGGCGTCGGGGCCTTGCAGGCGTGAGGAGCGTTGCGGGTCGAAGGGGTACCCGGTCGAGAGAATCGACACGCAGACGTGGCGCGTCTCGGCGCCCGAACTGCCGAGGGTCACTTTCTCTTACAACGTCTTCGCCGACGACCTCTCGGGCACCTTCTCGCAGCTCGACGAGCGCCACGCCAACTTCAACGGCGCGTCGGTCTTCGTCTACGTCGTCGGGCACAAGCACGACCCCGCCACGCTGAAGGTCGGGGCGCCCGCCGGGTGGAAGGTCTTTAACGGCCAGTCGAAGGACGAGGGGCAGACCGAGTTCAGCTTCCCCAACTACGACGTGCTCATCGACACCCCGACCGAGGTCGGGCCAGACTTCAACGTCCAGACCTTCGAGGTCGGCGGCAAGACCTACCGCGTCCTCGTCCACTCGCTCGGCGGCGAGGGCGGGCGGCGCGGCGATTTGACGAAGGCGGTCGAGCGCGTCGTGCGCGCCGAGCTGGCGACGATGCCCGAGCCCGACTACGGGCAGTACACCTTCATCTTCCACTTCGCCGCGGGGGGGCGGTCCGGCGACGGCATGGAGCATCTCAACTCGACGCAGATCGTCGAGACCGAAGCGCTGGCCGAACCCGAGGGCTTCGCGAGCGCGGTCGACACCGCCGCGCACGAGTTCTACCACGTCTGGAACGTCAAGCGGCTCCGCCCCGAGGGGCTGGGGCCGTGGGACTTCACGCGCCCCGTGGTCACGCGCGGCCTCTGGATAGCCGAGGGGTTCACGAACTACTTCGGCAAGCTCGCGCAGCGCCGCGCCGGCGTGTGGGACGACGGGCAGCTGCTCCGCTCCTACGCGCGGAACATCGAGATGGTCGAGAACAAGGACGGCAACGGGATGACGAGCGCCGTCGAGGCGAGCGTCCTCGCGCCCTTCATCGACCGCGCGTCGGCGTCGCAGAGCACCAACATCGACAAGACGGTCGTCAGCTACTACCAGAAGGGCGAGACGCTGGCCGTCGCGCTCGACCTCCTCATCCGCGGCCGCTCGAAGGGGCGCGCCTCGCTCGAAACGGTGATGCGCCGCGCCTACGAGGAGTTCTATCTGAAGGCCCCGCGCGACAGCTACTACCTGAAGGGGCGCGCCTACGCCGTCGAGGAGTTCGAGCAACTGGCCTCGGAGGCGACGGGGCTCGACCTCTCTGACTTCTTCCGCCGGCACGCGCACGACGTGCAGCAGCCGCCCTACGACGAGGCGTTCGGCTACGTCGGCCTGCGCCTCGTGCGCACGCCCGCCGGCGCGCGCACCAGCTTCCGCATCGAGAAAGACGACAAGGCTTCCGCGGAGGCGCGCGCCCTGCGCGAGGCGTGGCTGAAAGGGAAGTAGTCAGTAAAGAGTAAACAGTAGTCATTAGTCAGTAGACGGGAAGGCGGCGCGCCCGGCCTGATGGCTGAGACGCGCCGCTGGGTTTTTCTACCGACTACCGGCCACTCCCCTCAGTGGGGCGTAGCCTTCTCCGCGCCGAGGCCGGTGTTGGCGCGCACGGTCAGCTCGGTGTATTTGGCTTCGGCCGAGGGCTCGCGCCCCGTGAGCGCGCCGAGGAAGGCGCCGAGGAAGCCGAGCGGGATGGAGAGGATGCCCGGGTTCTCCAGCGGGAAGACCGGGTCGGCCTGAATCAGGTGGCGCGCCGCGCCCGTCACCGCCGGCGGGTCTACGGACATGATGCTCGGGCTCAGGAGGATGAGCACGATGGAGGCGAGCAGACCCGTCCCAAGCCCCGCGACCGCGCCGCGCGTGTTGAAGCGCCGCCAGAAGAGCGAAAGCACGATGACCGGCAGGTTGGCCGACGCCGCCACCGCGAAGGCCAGCGCGACGAGGAACGCGACGTTCGCCGCCGGCCCCAGCACGATGGCGATGACGATGGAGACGCCGCCGACGACGAAGGCCGTCACACGCGCCACGCGCACCTCCTCGCCCGGCGCGCGCTCGACGCCCCGGTGGATGACGTTCGTCCAGAAGTCGTGCGCGAACGAGGTCGAGGCCGAGATGGTCAGCCCCGCGACGACCGCCAGGATGGTCGCGAACGCGATGGCCGCGACGAACCCGAAGAAGACGTCGCCGCCGAGCGCCTGCGCGAGCAGCGGCGCGCTCATGTTCGTCCCGCCGTTTCGCGCGATGGCGTCGCGGCCGACGATGGTCGCCGCGCCGAAGCCGAGGAAGGTGGTCAGGATGTAGAAGACGCCGATGATGGCCATCGCCCAGACGACGCTCGCGCGCGCCGTCTTCGCGTCGGGCACGGTGTAGAAGCGAACGAGGATGTGCGGCAGCCCGGCCGTCCCGAAGACGAGCGCCATCCCCAGCGAGAGCAAATCGAGCGCGCCGTAAGGCGGCCTGTAGCGCAGGCCCGGCTGGAGGAAGTCCTGCGTGACGGGGCGGCCGTCGGCGCCCGTGTAGGTGACGTGCGCGACGGCGTCGAAGAAGGCGGCGAAGCTGAAGCCGAAGTGCGCCATCACCAGCACGCTCAGCAGAATCGTCCCCGCCATCAGCAGGATCGCCTTGACGATCTGCACCCACGTCGTCGCCAGCATCCCGCCGAAGACCACGTAGACGATCATCAGGATGCCGACGCCGATGACCGCCGACTGGTACGTCACCCCCGAGTCCTTCAGGAGCAGCGAGACGAGCGCGCCCGCGCCGACCATCTGCGCGATCATGTAGAAGGTCGAGACGGTGAGCGTGCTAAGGCTCGCCATCGCGCGCACCGGGCGCGGCTTGAGGCGGTAGGCGAGCACGTCGGCCATCGTGTACTTGCCGGCGTTGCGCAGGGGCTCGGCGACGACGAGCAGCACCGTCAGGTAGGCGACGAGAAAGCCGACCGAGTACATGAAGCCGTCGTAGCCCTGGAAGGCGATGATGCCGGCGATGCCGAGGAAAGAGGCGGCGCTCATGTAGTCGCCGGCGACGGCCACGCCGTTCTGCCAGCCCTTGATGGAGCGGCCGGCGGCGAAGTAGGCGCTCGTCCCCGTCGAGCGGCGCGCCGCCCAGTAGGTGATGCCGAGCGTCACGGCGACGAAGGCCAGGAACATCAGGAGCGAAGTGGTCACGCCCCTACTCCTCCCCCCGGCGCTCGACCAGTTTCTCGATGACGCGGCGCGCCGTCTCGTCCCAGCCGCCGGCCGCGCGCACGTAGAGCGCCGCCACGCCCCACGCCATGAAGAACTGCGAGAGCGCGAAGAGGTACGCGAGGTTGAGCGGGCCGAAGACGCGCCGCGACATCAGCCCCGGCGCGTAGCCCACCAGCAGCGGGAGCGCGAAGTAGTAGACGACGAAGAAGACCGTGGCCGGCACGATGAAGCGGCGCTTCGAGGCGAGGAGCCCCTTGAACTCCGGCTCGGCGGCCACGCGGTCCCAGTCGGCCACGTCCGCGTCCTCGTCGGCCGTCAACTCGTGCCCCGGCTTCCCGCCCGCGCGCCCGAGCGGCGCCACGTCGGTCGCCGACCCGGCCTCGGGCGTCTGGTCCCCCGGCTCCGGCTCCGTCTGAATTTTTGGCGGCATCGGTCTCCTTCTGCCACGGACTGCTCTGAAAGTTTTCTGCATTAAACTACAGGGGCGCGGGGTGAACAAGCGACGGATGAGTTCGCGCGTGAACGGGCGGGGGCGCCGCCGGCTCTGTCTGGCGGTCGCGTGCGCGCCGGGATATAATTCGCCGCCGTGAAAAGTTTTCCGGCCGCCGGCCACCCCCGCGCGCGAGGCAGTTCGCCGGCTCTGCCCTCTTCAAAACGGATCGGCTTCCCCGAGGTGTACAGATGAAAAGGCGACTCACCCAGGCGCTCGCCCTCCTCCTCGCCTCCGCAATCTTCCAGACCCAGGCGCCCGCGCAGAGCCCGCCGCCGGCCACGACGATGCAGACGCCGGCCGCGCAGCGCCCCGCGGACGCGGACGACGACGACGTGGTGCGCATCACGACGAACCTCGTGCAGTTCGACGCGGTGGTGACCGATAAGAAGGGGCGGCAGGTGACAGACCTCAGGGCCGACGAGCTCGAGGTGACGGTCGACGGGAAGCCGCAGCCGCTGACGTACTTCACTTACGTCCGGAACGTCGGCGACCCGGCGCCGGCGGCCGCCGACCCGGCGCCCGCGCCCGGCGCGCCGCCCGTGCCGCCGGCGCGGCTGCGCCCCGACCAGGTCAGGCGCACCGTCGCCTTCGTCTTCAACGACCTCCAGATGTCTTGGGAGAGCGTCTACTACGCGCGGCGCGCCATCAAGAAGTTCGTGGACGAGCAGATGGAGCCGGGCGACTTCGTCGCCATCATCCCGACGAGCGGCGGCAGCGGCGCGCTCCAGCAGTTCACCTCCGACAAGCGCCTGCTGGGCGCGGCGGTCAAGAACCTGCGCTGGTACCCGCAGTGGGGCGGCTCCGGCGTCACCGCGTTCGAGGCGTTCCAGGAGTTCTACGGGAAGACGGACGGCGAGCGGCAGTTCGAGTCGCAGCGCCGCGAGCGCTTCAGCGTCGGGACGCTCTACGCGCTCGACGCGGTCGTCGGGGCGCTGCGCGACCTGCCCGGGCGCAAGTCGCTCGTGCTGCTCTCGGACGGCATCCCCGTGCCGCCGCCCGAGGAGAATCGTGGGCGCGTGCTCGCCGACATCAACCGCGTCATCGAGAGCGCCAACCGCGCCTCGGTCATCATCTACGCCGTGGACGCGCGCGGCCTCCAGACGCTGGGCCTCTTCGACGCGAGCCATGCGGGTGTCCCCAGCCCCGAGCAGATGATGGCCCTCTCGACGTTGCGCGGCGGGGAACTCTTCGACTCGCAGCGCGGCATGAAGGCGCTGGCCGAGGAGACGGGCGGCGTCGCCTACGTCAACTCGAACGACATCGGCGGCGGGGTCCGGCGCGCCATCGAAGACCAGAGGGGCTACTACCTCATTGGCTTCCGCCCCGAGGAGGGGACGTTCGACCCGACGACGGGGCGCTTCCGCTTCCACAAGGTCTCCGTGAAGGTCAGGCGCGCGGGGCTGAAGGTGCGCACGCGCGGCGGCTTCTTCGGCTTCGAGGGCAAGAGCCTCGTCCCGACCCAGCGCCCGCGCACGCGCGCGCAGCAGATTCGCGCCGCGCTCGTCGCGCCCTTCCCGGCGGGCGGCGTCCGCCTGCGCCTGACGCCGCTCCTCAGCCGCGACGCCAAACAGGGCGCCTTCCTGCGGACGCTGCTCCACGTCGAGGGCGGCGACCTGAGCTTTAAACGTCAGCCCGACGGGAAGTACACGGCCGTCATCGACGTGGTGGCGCTCACCTTCGGCGCGAACGGCCGACCCGCCGGCGAGGCGAACATGACGCACACGGTCACGGTGAAGGCGGAGGACTACGAGAGGACGCTGCGGGGCGGGCTCGTCTACAACATGGTCGTCCCGGCGAAGAAGGCGGGCGGCTACCAGTTGCGCGTCGCCGTGCGCGACACGGCGACCGAGCGTGTGGGGTCGGCCAGCCAGTTCGTCGAGGTGCCCGATTTAAAGAAAGAACGGCTCGCGCTCTCAGGGATAGTCATGGCGCTGCAACGCGACGCCGCCCCGAACGCCGGGGGCAACGCGGCCCCGAACTCGGGCGCGACCGACCCGCTGGGCGGCTCGGCCGTGCGGCGCTTCCGGCGCGGCGCGGCGGTCGATTACGGCTTCCACATCTATAACGCTAAGCTCGAACGCGCGGGAGGCGGCGCGCGGATGCAGACGCAGGTGCGCCTCTTCCGCGACGGCCGCGCGGTCTTCACGGGTCAGGCGATGCCGTTCGACGGCCGCCCCCAGAACGTCGCGGGCGACATCGGCGCCGGCGGCCGGCTCCGCCTCGGCAAAGAGTTGGGCCCCGGCGAGTACGTCCTCCAGCTCGTCGTCACGGACCTCCTCGCCGACGAGAAGCACCGCGTCGCCACACAGTGGATAGATTTCGAGGTGATCGAGTGAGGGCGAACGCAAGTTCATGGTCGGCTTCGAGCTGCTCGGGATGCCGCAGCGCGCCGTCACCCCCGGGCGGCTCGCGCAAACGTTTGCGCGAGCCGCCCGGGCGGCATTAGACGGATTGAGACTTGTGGACTGAGGACTCGGGCGGGGCGTGCTAGAGGCGCCCGCGGCATTTCGCGCTCCCGCAGCGGCAGGCGAGCGTGCCGTCGTGGTGCGTCTCGCCGTAGTCGCACGTCAACTCCTCGCCCGGCTCGACGCGGCGCAGAGAGTAGAACTCGACGCGGCCGTAGCACACGCGCATGAAGGCGTTCGGCTCGCACGAGTGGTTGACGTGTTTGAAGGGGCTCGCGGAGTGCGTCGCGTCGAGCGCGCGGCCGTCGCCGAACTCGACGATCATGATGCAGTCGGAGGCGCGCGCGCGCCTGCGCGCCTCGCGCTCGGTGATGACCTCGCCGCCCAGCTCGCCCAGCTTCCGGCGCGCGGGCAGCGGAGAGGCGGCGTAGAGCCCGCGCCCCTGTATCCGGCTGCGCCCGACTTTGAAGTCGAAGGTTTCCAAGCGCGTGGATTATAGCCAGCCGGGCCGGCGCGGCCAAAGCAGCCCGCGCGCCTCAGCGCGTGCCCGCCGGCTTCGTGACCCTCAGTCGCTCGAACGCGATGCGCTTGTTCGCGTAGTCGAAGACGACGCGGAACGCGCGGAGCGGGTATGTAGTGGCCTGCGGGGTGGCCGGCGGCGGCGCACTTTGGCCGCGACGGCCGACGGGGGAGGCTGAGAGAGGATGAACCTGATACAGATTCTCGGGCTGGCGCTCGGGTCGGCCTGGACTTCGGGCATCAACCTGTACGCCACGGTGGCCGTGCTCGGGCTTCTCCAGCACTACGGGCTCGCGCGCCTGCCCGGCGGGCTTGAGGCGCTCGACAACTGGTGGGTCATCGGCTTCGCGCTCGGGCTCTACGCGGTCGAGTTCGTCGCCGACAAGATTCCTTACGTGGACACGGTCTGGGACGCCGTCCACACGTTCATACGCGTGCCCGCGGGCGCGGCGCTGGCGGCCGCGGCGACCTCGGACGTCAGCCCGGCCGTGCAGGTCATCGCGCTGCTGCTCGGCGGCGGCCTCGCGCTCTCGACCCACGGGACGAAGGCGACCGTGCGCGCGGCGGCCAACGTGAGCCCGGAGCCCGTGACGAACTGGGCGCTCTCACTCGTAGAGGACGCGATAGCCGTGGGCGCGGTCGTGCTCGCGGTGCTCCACCCCGTCGTCATCCTCGTCGTCGTCTCCGTCTTCCTCGTCTTCTTCGCGTGGCTCCTGCCGAAGGTTCTGCGGCGTCTCGGCCGCATGGCGCGGGCGGCGCGCGACTTCTTCCGCGGGCGCGGGGTCAGGGCTGAGAGTTAAAGGCATGGCTTCAGACCGACGCGAGCTGCTGAAGACTTTCGCGCTCGCCAACGAGTTCAAGGAGGGCGACCTGCTCGTCGGCGGGACGCGCGACGACGCGGCGCGCACTTCGGCGCGCGAGGCCGTGGGCGCGCTCACGCTCGGCGAGTTGCAACGCGCGGCGCTCGTCGAAGACGGCGTGAGCGAGGCTCTGGCCGGCTCGCTCGACGCGCGGCTCGCGGCGGAAATCTCGGGCCTGACAATCGGCGGGCTCAAGAGCGTCCTGCTCGGCGCGGGCGGCGCGGAGTGGGCGCGGCGCTACCACGCGGGGCTTTCGAGCGAAGCGGTCGCCGGCGTCGTGAAGCTGATGACGAACGAGGAGCTCTCGGCCGTCGCGCGCAAGCTCTTCAACCCGCTCCCCGGCGAGGGCGTCCGCGTCGGCTCGCCCGGCCACTTCGGCTCGCGCATCCAGCCGAACAGTCCCGGCGACGACGAGGAGGAGATACTCTTCTCCATCCTCGAAGGGCTGGCGCACGGCTGCGGCGACGTCGTCATCGGTCTGAACCCGGCGGCCGACGACGTGGAGACTATCGCGCGGCTCGAAGAGCTGCTCCGCTCGGCGGTCGAGCGGCTCGAACTGCCGACGCGCTACTGCGTCCTCTCCGACATCGTCAAGCAGTCGGACGCGCGCGCCCTGTGCCGCGTTGACGTGGGCTTTCAGAGTCTCGCGGGAACCTCGCGCGCGCTCGGCGGGATGGTCGGCCTGGACGTTGACGGCGTAACAGACCTCGCGCGCGGCTTCGACGGGCTCTACTTCGAGACGGGGCAGGGGTCGGAGGTGACCAACGGCGCGGCCGAAGGCGTGGACATGGTGACGCTCGAAGCGCGCAGCTACGGCGTGGCGCGCCACATCGGTAAGCGCACGGGCGCGTGGATGATCGTCAACGACGTGGCCGGCTTTATCGGGCCGGAGGTCTTCCGCACGGGCGGGCAGCTCCTGCGCGCGTGCCTCGAAGACACAGTGATGGCGAAGCTGCACGGGCTGACGATGGGGCTCGACGTGTGCTCGACCTTTCACATGGGCATCGAGCCGGCCGAGCTGCGGCGTCTGACCGAGGGGATAGTCGAGCGTGCGGCGCCCGCCTACCTGATGGCCGTCGCGGGCAACGCCGACCCGATGCTCGGATACCTGACGACCTCCTTCCGCGAACACCCCGCGCTCAGGCACAAGACCGGCCGCCGAATCTCGACGCCGATGCGGAGGCGTCTGTCCCAGCTCGGAGTGTTCGACCCGCGCGGCCGGCCGCGCGGCGACGCGGAGTGCGTGGCCGCTCTGTACTCCTCCTACATGAAGGCCGGCGGCGACACGCGCGCGGGCGAGACGCTGCGCGTGGAGGGGAGTAAAAAGCTTCAGGCGCTCGGGCGTCGCGGCTTCGACCTCGGGCGCGGCCACGGCGCCGACTACGAGCCGCCGGCGGAGGTCGCGGCGCGGCTCGAAGGCATCTACGCGCACGCGCGGCGCGCGCTCTACGCGGCGCTCGACGAGGGGCTCGTCCGCGAAGTCAGCCCGCACAACCTGCGCGCGCGCACCGAGGCGCGCGAACGCGAGCAGTACCTGTCGGAGCCCGCTTCGGGCGAGCGCCTGCGCGCGGAGGACGCCGCGCGCGTCGCCGCGCTCTACCCGTCGCGCCGGCCGCGCGTGCAGCTCGTGCTCTCGGACGGGCTGAACGCCGAAGCGCTCAACGAGAATTTGCGCGGGGTGCTGCCGCGCCTGCGGCGGGACTTGGGCGAGGCCGGCCTCCACGTCGGCGAGGCGGACGTGGTCGTCACGAACGGCCGCGTGCGCGCGGGCTACCACGTCGGCGAGCTGACGGGCGTGGACGTGGTCGTCCACCTCATCGGCGAGCGCCCCGGCACGGGGCTCAACACGCTCTCGGGCTACGTCACCTACGGGCGCGACGAGGCGGGGCGCGTGCGCTGGAGCCCGGCGCTCGACCACTCCCGCACGACGGCCGTCTGCGGCGTCCACCCTAAGGGCAAGCGCCCCGAGACGGCCGTGGAAGAGATTGTCAGGTGTGTCGTGAGGGCGATAAAGGAAGGGCGCTCCGGCGTCGCGCGCTGAAGCCCGGAGCGCCCTTCGGTCGGTTAAGCCGTCCTACTTCTTCGCCCGCAGGTCGTAGGCGTAGATGGTGTCCTGGTCGCGGAGGAAGAGGTGGCCGCCGGCGACGATGGGGTGCGCCCACGTCGGCAGCGAGTCCTGCGGGATGCGGAAGCGCCCCTTCTCGCGGTAGCCCTCGGGCGTCGCCTCGGCGAGTCCCACCACGCCGTTCTCGCTCAGGAGGTAGAGCAGGCCGTCGGCGTAGACGAGCGAGCCCTTGCCGACGCTGCGGTCCTTCCACGCGACCTCGCCCGTGTCGAACTTCATCGCCGTCAGAATCCCGCCCGAGAAGCCGTAGAGGTGGTCGCCGATGAGCACCGAGCTGCTGTGGTGGTTGCGCATCTCGCGCGTGAAGTAGACCTCGGAGGCCGACTTGCCGTCCGCCTTGATCTCGACGAGCCCGCCGCCGTTGCCGTAGTCCGAAGATATCCAGACGCGGTTGCCGCGCACGACCGGCGTCGCCGCGTTGGCGGTCTGGTTCGCCGCCTTCGGGTAGTCCCACAGGAGCGCCCCCGTCTCAAGGTCGAGCCCGAGGCCGCGCGAGTGTGTGAAGAAGACGACCTGCGTCTTGCCGCCGACCGTGACGGGGATGCCCGACGAGTAGCCCGCGCGGTCGCTCTGGCTCTTCCAGACGAGCGAGCCGTCGCGCTTGTTGAGCGCGACGACCGACGCGCCCGGGCCGCCCGGGTTGACGAGTAGTTTCGCGCCGACGACGAGCGGCGACTCGCTGATGCCCCACGTGATGTTCGAGCCGCCGAACTTCTGCAGGACGTTCATCGTCCAGACGACCTTGCCGGTCGCGGCGTCTAAGGCCGAGAGGTCGCCGCTGCCGCCGAGCGCGTAGACGCGGTCGCCGTCCACGGTCGGCGTGCCGCGCGGGCCGTCGCCCCGGTCGTTGCGGAACGCCGAGCCGTGCGGCGTGGCCCAGACCTCCTTGCCGGTCTTGAAGTCGAAGGCGACGACGAACTCGCGCTCGCCACGCAGCCCCATCGTGTAGAGCCTCCCCTTCGACGCCGAGAGCGACGAGTAGCCGCGCCCCGCCCCCGTCGCCTTCCACGCGAGCGGCGGCCCCGTCTCCGGCCACTGTTTGAGCAGCCCCGTCTCCTTCGACAGGCCGTCGCGGTTGGGGCCGCGCCACTGCGGCCACTCGGCGGGGGTTTGCGCCGCCGACCCGGCCGCGCACAAGAGGGACAGGACGAGCGCCGCCAGCGCCGGCGGCAGTACGCGCACACTTCTCATTCGGGTCATCTCCTCACTGAAACTCGAAAGTCCAACGGGTCTGTCCGCCCGCCGGGTCCAATCCGAGTGAGCTTTGTCCAAAACTCTTCCGCGAAACCACGCGTAGGGGGGTTGTGCGGCGACCGCCCGTGCGGTTAATCTCCAAGACCAAGATGACAGCACCGGCCGAAACACTCGACACGAAAATGAGGGACGCGCGCGCCGCGCTCGACGCGTGGGTGCGCGAGGTGGTCGCCTGGCACTTCGACCCCGCGACGGGCTGCCCCTTCTGGCTCGAGCGCGCGAAGACGCTGGGGTTCGACCCGCGCGAAGAGATTCAGACCTACGACGATTTGGACCGGCTCGCGCCCTTCGAGGACGAGTGGCTGCGCGGCGGCCCCGTCCGCCGTTGGGTGCCGAAGGGTCTGGCCGACCGCCCCGTCTACGTCTTCGAGACCGGCGGCTCGACCGGCGTCCCGAAGTCGCGCGTCAACATCGACGACTTCCGCATCGACTACGAGATGTTCAGCCGCACGCTCCCCGACGAATATTTTCCGAAGGGCGCGGACTGGCTCTCGCTCGGGCCGACGGGGCCGCGCCGCCTGCGCCTCGCCGTCGAACACCTCGCGCAGCACCGCGGCGGCATCTCCTTCGCCGTCGACCTCGACCCGCGCTGGGTCATCAAGCTCCTGAAGGCCGGCAAGCCGCGCGAGGCCGAAGCCTACAAGCAGCACGTCGTCGAGCAGGGGCTGACGCTGCTGCGCGCGCACGAGAACATCCGCTGCCTGTTCACGACGCCGAAGCTGCTGGAGGCGCTGTGCGAGAAGGTGTCGCTCAGGAAGGTCGGCATCACCGGCGTCTTCTGCGGCGGGACGGAGATGACGCCGCAGTTCCACCGCTTCGCCGTCGAGGAGCTTCTGGAGGGCGCGTACTTCGCGGCGACCTACGGCAACACCCTGATGGGGCTCGCCGTCCACAAGCCGCGCGCGTCGGGTGACCCGTTCGACATCATCTACTACCCGCCCGCGCCGCGCGCGATGGTCGAGGTCGTCGACCCCGAGCAGCCGGCGCGCGTCGTCGGCTACGGCGAGACGGGGCGCGTGCGGCTGACGACGCTGACCAAGGAGTTCTTCATGCCGCGCTTCCTCGAACGCGACGAGGCCGAGCGCGAGCCGCCCTGCGAGCCCTACCCCTGGGACGGCGTCCGCAACGTCCGCCCCTTCTCGAAACTTCAGACGAACGTCGTCGAAGGCGTCTACTGAACTTCTGCCTTATGCTCCACATACCTATCCTTCGTTGGGGCGAGCCGTACCGGAGTCTGGAGGCGGCGCGCGCGGTTCACTACCGGACGCGCGAGCCTTTCGTCGAGGTGAGTCAGGCGAACGTCGGGCTCATCCGGCGCGACCTGCGCGGGCAGGCGGAGGCGCGCGCGGCGCTGTCGGAGTTCCCGGTCGCGGAGCTGCTCGCGCTGTGTAAGCGTGCGGCCGGGCACTTCGCGTCGGACGAGCTGCCGCTGGGCGACGGCGCGCAGACGCCGGAAGATTACGTCCGACAGGTGACGGCGACGACGGGGATGCCGCACGTGCTCGTGCGCCGCAACCTGGAGAAGATTCGCGGCGTGCTCGACACGATGGGCGACGTGCTGGCGGGGCTGACACGCGGGCTCGACCTGAGCGTTTTGGACGAGGGCTTTGGCGAGCAGGGCGGTCAGGTGTTGAGCTTCTACCCCGTGACGCAGGCTCTGGGCGTCGTGCTGCCGAGCAACTCGCCGGCCGTCCACGCGCTGTGGACTCCGGCGGTCGCGCTGAAGACGCCGCTCGTGCTGAAGCCCGGCGCGGCCGAGCCGTGGACGCCGTACCGCCTGATAGAGGCGTTCGCGCGCGCGGGGCTCCCGCGCGGGGCGTTCGGCTACTACCCGACCGACCACGCGGGCTCCGGCGTCATCCTCGAACAGACGGGGCGCGGGATGATGTTCGGCGACGCCTCCTCGGTCGGCGCGTGGAAGGACGACCCGCGCGTAGAGCTGCACGGCCCCGGCTACAGCAAAGTCGTCATCGGCGAAGACTGCGCCGACGAGTGGGAGCAGCACCTCGACGTTATCGCCGCCTCCATCGCCGACAACGGCGGGCGCTCGTGCGTCAACGCCTCGGGGAGCACCCGCTCGCCAACCGCGAGTTCCTGTTCCCGTTCGCCAGCGTCGTCGAGGTCAGCCAGGACGAGATACCCGAGGCGCTCGGGCCCTCGCTCGTCGTCACGGCCGTCACGCGCGACGCCGGGCTCGTCCGACGCCTCGCGCAGTCGCCGCTCGTCGGCCGCCTCAACGTCGGCGCGGTCGCGACCAACTTCGTACGCTGGGACCAGCCGCACGAGGGCAACCTCTTCGAGCACCTTTACGCGCGCCGGGCCTTCCACCGCGCGGCCGCCGGGTGAGGCGATGCGCATTCTCTACATCACGGCCGGGGCGGCGCAGATGTACTGCGGGAGCTGTCTGCGCGACAACGCGCTGGCGACAGAGTTGATGGCGCGCGGCCACGACGTGGTGCTCGTGCCGCTCTACACGCCGACGCTGACCGACGAGCCGAACGTCAGCCGCGGGCGCGTCTTCTTCGGAGGCATCAGCGTCTACCTCGAACAGCACTCGGCGCTCTTCCGGCGCACGCCGCGCCTGCTCGACCGACTCTGGGACTCGAAGCTCGCGCTCAAGCTCGCCTCGCGCAGCTCCATCCAGACCAGCCCCCGGATGCTCGGCGAGCTGACCGTCTCGATGCTCCGCGGCGAGGACGGCAACCAGCGCAAGGAGCTTGAGAAGCTCATCGACTGGCTCAAGACGGAGCCGCCGTTCGACGTGCTCTGTCTGCCCTACACGCTGCTCATCGGGCTGGCCGCGCCGCTCCGCGAGGCGCTCGGCCGCCCCGTCTGCTGCACGCTCCAGGGCGAAGACCTCTTCCTCGAAGGCTTGCCCGAGCCGTACCGCTCGGAGTCCTTGAGGCTCATCCGCGAGAACGTGCGCCACGTCGAGCGCTTCCTGCCCGTCAGCCAATACTACGCCGAGTTCATGCCCGGCTACCTCCACATCCCGCGCGAGAAGATGAGGCTGGTGCCGCTCGGCATCAACATGCAAGGCTACGAGCGGCGCGCGCCGCGCGGGGGGGGAAGCCCCTTCACGGTCGGCTACTTCGCGCGCGTCGCGCCCGAGAAGGGCCTGCACCTTCTGGCCGAAGGCTACGTGAAGATGCGCGGCCGCCCGAACGCGGGCGAGGCGCGGCTCGAAGTCGCGGGCTACCTCGGCGAGGAGCACAGGGGTTACCTCGCGGGGGTCGAGCGGCGGATGCGCGAGGCGGGGCTCGGCGCGGAGTTCAACTACCGGGGCGTGCTCGACCGCGAGGGAAAGATTGCGTTCCTGCGCGGGCTCGACGTGCTCTCCGTGCCGGCGACCTACGACGAGCCGAAGGGCATCTTCCTGCTCGAAGCGATGGCGTGCGGCGTGCCCGTCGTCCAGCCGCGGCGCGGCGCGTTCACAGAGGTCGTCGAGCGCACGGGGGGCGGCCTGCTCGTCGAGCCGGACGACGCCGCGAGCCTGGCCGAAGGGCTCCTGCGCGTGAAGACGGACGCGGCGCTCGCCTCCGGGCTGAGCGCCGCCGGGTACGCGGGCGTGCGCCGGCACCACACGGTCGCGCGGATGGCCGACCGCGCCCTCGAAGTCTACGAGGAGGTCGCGGGCGTCGCCGCGCGCGGGACTGAGGCGCCGCCGGCGGCCGTCGCCCGAGCCGGGAAGTAAATTCTCAGACAGCCGAAGGCAAGAAACAGAGTGCTTGTAGTCGAGAACCTGTCGAAGGAGTACGGGACGCCGGGCGGCGTGCTGCCGATCCTGTCGGGCGTCTCGCTCCGCCTGGGGCGCGGCGACGCGGTCGCGGTGATGGGGCCTTCGGGGAGCGGGAAGAGCACGCTGCTCTACGTCCTCGGCGCGCTCGAGCCGCCGACCTCGGGCACGGTCACGCTCGACGGCCAGGACCCCTTCGCGCTCGGCGAGCGCGAGCTGGCGACGTTCCGCAACCGTGAGGTCGGCTTCCTCTTTCAGGACCACTGCCTGCTCCCGCAGTGCTCGGTGCTGGAGAACGTCCTGACGCCGACGCTCGTCGCGCGCGGGCGTGGCGAAGACTACGGCGAGAGGGCGCGCTTGCTGCTCGCGTCGGTCGGGCTCTCGCACCGCGAGGGCCACCGGCCGGCCGAGCTTTCGGGCGGCGAGAAGCAGCGCGCGGCGCTGGCGCGCGCGCTGATGATGCGGCCGAGCCTTCTGCTGTGCGACGAGCCGACGGGGAACCTCGACCAGAAGGCGGCCGAGCGGGTCGCCTCGCTCCTGCTCGAACTGCACCGCGCGCAGGAGACCATCCTCGTCGTCGTCACACACAGCCCCGAACTCGCCGCGCGCTTCCCCGTCCGCTACCGCCTGACCGACCAAAGGCTGGTCGAGGAGTAAACCGTGAACCGTAAACCGTGACAAGAGAAAGACAGTTCCTTCTTGTCACGGTTCACGGTTTACGGCTCACGGTTCTTCAATGCTGAATCTCGTCCTACGCAACCTGACTTACTACTGGCGCACGAACCTGGCCGTGTTGTTCGGCGTGGGCGTGGCGGTCGCGGTGCTGGCGGGGGCGCTGCTGGTGGGCGAGTCGGTGCGGGCGAGCCTGAGGGGGCTGTTCCTCCAGCGGCTCGGGCGCGCGTCGCACGTCATGAGCGCGCCGAACTTCTTCCGTTCGGACATCCCCGTCGAGTCTCTGCACGGGCGCAAGGACGACGTGGGGAGCAGCGCGCGCCTGACCGTGCGCGAGACGCTCGCGGCCGCCGAGCTGGGCGAGTTCTCCGTCCGCCCGCGCCAGACCGAGACGCGCGCCGTCTTCGTCCCGCTGGCCTCTTTGCAGAGGAGCCTCGACCGGACGGGGCGCGTCAACACGATACTGTTCGCCGCGCGCGGCGGGGCGGCCGAAGAGGAGGCGGCGCGCGCGCAGACCGAGAAACTCAACGGACTCTTGCGCGCGTCGGCGACGCTCGAAGACCTGGGCGTCAAGCTGCGCTGGCTCGACGCCGGGCGCGGGCTGGCGCTTGAGAGCGAGAGCGGGATGGTGGGCGACGCGCTGGCCGACGCGGCGCGCGCGTCGGCCGACAAGGCGGGGATGAAGGCCGCGCCCGTCCTCTCCTACCTCGCCAACACCATCCGCGTCGGCGACCGCCAGGTGCCTTACTCCATCGTCACCGCGTTCGACGAAGACACGTTCGGCCGTCTCGCGCCCCAGTCTCAAGCTCCCGGTTCGGTCGTTGACGACAGGAGCCTCGCCCCCGTCGTGCTGAACGAGTGGGCTGCGCGCGAGCTTGGCGCGCGTGTGGGCGACGCGGTGACGCTGGAGTATTACCTGTGGGAGGAGTCCGGGCGGCTCTCGACGCGGGCGGCGGAGTTCCGTCTGGCGGGCGTCGTCCCCGTCGAAGGCGCGGCGGCCGACCGCGACCTCGTGCCCGAGTACCCCGGCATCACAAGCTCGCGCAGCATCGCCGACTGGGACCCGCCGTTCCCCGTAGACCTCTCGCGCATACGCCCGCAGGACGAAGACTACTGGGACGAGCACCGCACGACGCCGAAGGCTTTCGTCACGCTCGCGCGGGCCCAGGAGCTTTGGCGCACGCGCTTCGGGAGCCTGACCTCGCTGCGCGTGCGGCGCCCCGAGGGCGAGACCCCCGAGTCCGCGCGCGCGGGCGTGGCCGACGTGCTCGGCGGGACGCTTGAGCCGTCGGCGGCGGGCTTGAGCGTCTACGCCGTGCGCGCCGAGGGGCTCGCGTCCTCGCGCGGCGCGACCGACTTCGGCGAGTACTTTCTCTACTTCAGCTTCTTCATCGTCGTCTCGGCGCTGCTGCTCGCGGCGCTCTTCTTCCGGCTCGGCGTCGAGCAGCGTCTGCGCGAGATAGGGCTGCTGCACGCGCTCGGCTTCACGGCGGGGCGCGTGCGCTCGGTCTTTCTCGCGGAGGCGCTGCTGCTCGCCGCGCTGGGGAGCGCGGTCGGCGTGCCGGGCGCTTACGCCTACGGCTGGCTGCTGATGAAGGGCTTGCGGACGTGGTGGGTCGGGGCCGTGGGCACGACCGCGCTCGAGCTGCACGCGGGGCCGTGGCCGTTCGTGTTCGGCGTGTCGGGCGGCGTCGTCGCCGCGCTGCTGTGCATCGTCTGGACGCTGAGGGGGCTGCGCCGCGCGTCGGCGCGCAGCCTGCTCGCGGGCGCGCGCGAGTGGGAGACGAAGGCGGGCGAGTTTTCGAGGCGGGCTTCAATCTTCTCGTCGCGCCGTCTGCTCGTGCCGGCGGCGGCGCTGGTCGCGACCTACAGGCCGGGGCGCAGCGTGCTGTGCATCACGCTCATCGCGTCGGCCGCCTTCATCATCGTCGCGGTGGACGCGTTCCGGCGCGACGACTCGGCGGCGGCGCGCGACCGACGTTCGGGCGGCGGCGGCTACGCGCTGCTGGCCGAGTCTCTGCTGCCCGTCGTCCACGACCCGAACACGCCCGAGGGGCGCGACGCCTTGAACCTCGGGGATGAGGACGCGCTCGAAGGCGTGACGCTCGCGCGGTTCCGCCTGCGGCCGGGCGACGACGCGAGCTGCCTGAACCTCTACCGCCCGAGCCGGCCGCGCATCCTCGCGCCGACCGACGCTTTCAGGCGCGAAGGCCGCTTCGGCTTCGGCTCCGCGCTCGCGGCGGAAGGCGAGGCGAAGGCGAACCCGTGGCTGCTGCTCGAACGCGAGTTCGAGGACGGCGCCGTGCCCTTCGTCGCGGACGCGAACTCGGCCGCGTACGTCCTGCACGTGGGGCTGGGCGAGGACTTCATCCTGGAGCGCGGCGGAGGGGCCGCGCCGCTTCGCCTGCGGCTCGTGGCGACGCTCGCGGACAGCGTCTTTCAGGGCGAGCTGATGGTGTCGGAGCGTAACTTCCTGCGCCACTTCCCCGAGCAGGAGGGCTACCGCGTCTTCCTGCTCGACCTGCCCCCGAATTCAGACGCCGCGGACGCGCAGCGGGTGGCGGCGGCGCTGGAAGGGCGGCTCGCGGACTTCGGCTTCGACGCGGTCTCGACCTCGGAGCGGCTGGCGAGCTTCCACCGCGTCGAGAACACGTACCTCTCGACGTTCCAGATGCTCGGCGGGCTCGGGCTCGCGCTGGGGACGCTGGGGCTGGCGGCGGTGCTCCTGAGGAACGTGCTGGAGAGGCGGAGGGAGCTGGCGCTGCTGCGCGCGGTCGGCTACAGGCGCGCGGACTTCGGGCTGATGATAGTCGCGGAGAACGCGCTGCTGCTGGCCGCGGGATTGTTGACGGGGGTGCTGTCGGCGCTCCCGGCGATTGCGCCGGTGGTCGCGGCGCGCGGGGGACGGCTGCCGCTGGCGTCGCTCGGGATGCTGCTGGCGGCGGTCGTCGTCTCGGGGCTCGCGGCCTCGCTCGTGGCGACGGCGGCCGCGCTGAGGGCGCCGCTGCTGGCCTCGCTCCGCGAGGAGTAAAAATTGTTCGAGCACCCAGGCGCGAGACGCGCTAGAATCTGTCGCCAACCCGCCCCGGAGGAGAAGAAGGATGCGAAAGTTACTGCTGTCGTCGTGTCTCGCCGCGCTCGCCGCGGCGCCCGCGCTCGCCAACTGGCCGCAGTGGCGCGGCCCCGACCTCAACGGCGTGAGCGCCGAGCGGGGACTGCCGCTCAAGTGGACGGCCGCCGAGAACATCACCTGGAAGCTCGCCATGCCGGACCGCAGCGGCTCGACCCCCATCGTCTGGGGCGAGCGCCTCTTCCTCAACGTCGCCGAGGGCGACAAGCTGGGGCTGTGGTGCGTCGACCGCGCGAAGGGCGCGGTGCTGTGGAAGCGCGACCTGGGGGGCGGCAACGTCCGGATGCGCAAGCACAACATGTCCAGCCCCTCGCCCGTCACCGACGGCAGGAGCGTCTGGGTGATGACGGGGACGGGTCTGCTCAAGGGCTTCGACTTCGAGGGGCGCGAGCTGTGGGCGCGCGACATCCAGAAGGATTACGGCGAGTTCGGGCTCAACTGGGGCTACGCCTCCTCGCCCCTGCTTCACGAGGGTTCGCTCTACGTGCAGGTCCTGCACGGGATGAACACGGACGACCCTTCGTACGTGCTGCGCATCGACAAGAAGACGGGGAAGACGCTCTGGCGGGTGGAGCGGCCGACCGACGCGGTGCGCGAGTCGCCCGACGCCTACACGACGCCGGCGCTGCTGCGCGTGGGTAAGACGACCGAGATCGTCGTGAGCGGCGGCGACTACGTGACGGGGCACGACCCGGCGACGGGGAAGGAGCTGTGGCGGGCGGGCGGCCTCAACCCGGAGCGCGAGCCGTTCTTCCGCATCGTCGCGTCGCCCGTCGTCTACGACGGGCTCATCTACGTCCCGACGCGCGTCAAGCCGCTGCTCGTGCTGCGCGCCGGCGGGCGCGGCGACGTGACGAAGACGCACCTCGCGTGGTCGACGCAGAACGGGCCGGACGTGCCGACGCCGGTGACCGACGGCAAGCTCTTCTACGTCGTCAACGACCGCGGCATCGTCTGGTGTTTCGACGCGAAGACGGGGAAGGAGGTCTACGGCCAGCAGCGCCTGAAGCCCGGCACCTACAGCGCGTCGCCCGTGCTCGCCGACGGGAAGATTTACGTGACGAGCGAGGACGGCGTGACCTCGGTCGTCAAGGCCGGCCCGCGGTTCGAGGTGCTCGCGGAGAACGACCTCGCCGAGTACACGCTCAGCTCGCCCGCGGTCTCCGAAGGCCAACTCTTCCTACGCACCTCCGGCCACCTCTACTGCATCGGCCGACGTAAGAAGGCGTAAGTGGCTTGAACCGTTTCACGACTGCGGCTTGAAGTACAGGACCATGCCGGCGCCGGCGGCGGCGAGGACGAAGCCGAGGTAGAGCAGCGGGTTGGGCGCGTTCTTCGGCGGGTGGAGCACCATCGAGAAGAGGACGTTGACGAGCGGCGCGCCGGCGAAGACGAGCGGAGCCCCAGCACGGGCACCAGCACCCCGATCAGAAAGTACGCCGCGCCCACGCACAGCAGCGCCCGCAGAGGGTTCCCCAACTGCACCTGCCCCTGATGCAGAATCGGCCCGTACAGCCCCCACGCGACCGCCGCGCCGAGGGCGAAGATTATCCAGAGCATTTTCGGAAGACCTCACGAATCGTGAACCGTGAACCGTGAACCGTGACGAGAAAAAACTCAGTTCTTACTTGTCACGGTTTACGGTTCACGGTTCACGGCTGTTAGAACGTCAGTCGGACGCCGAGCTGCACCTGGCGCGACGAGGTGGTCGTCGAGCGGATGCGGCCGAAAGTCGAGAGCGGCTGCTCGTTGTCGGCCGCGCCGGTGAAGACGATCAGGGAGGGCGGCGCGAAGTTGGCCCGGTTGAAGAGGTTGAACGCCTCAAGCCGCAGCTGCACCGAGCCCTCGTCGCCGAGCAGCTCCCAGCGCGTGTTCTTCACGAGCGAGAGGTCGAAGACGCGCAGGTTCGGGCCGATGAGCGCGCCGCGCCCGACGTTGCCGAGCGTCCCGGCGGCCGGCAGCCGGAAGGCGGCCGGGTCGAAGTACTGGTCGGGGCTGCCCGTGACGGCCGATTCGGCGTCGAAGCCGGGCGCGAAGTCCGGCCGGTCGAAGCCGATGCCGGGCGCCAGCGAGGGCGACCACTGCGAGCGCGAGCGGTTGCGCGCGACGAAGACCGTCAGGGGGTTCCCGCTCCGCGCCTGCCCGATGCCGGAAAGCTGCCAGCCGCTCAGAAGCAGCCCCGACAGCCCCTCGCGCCCACGCCCGAACGGGAGCTGGTAGACGAAGTTGACGACGAGGTTGTGCTTGGCGTGGTAGTCCGAGAGCCCCTTGTTGTAGTTGAGAGAGGGGAACTCGGGGAACGCCGTCGTCGTCCCGTTGGTCGCGTCGGAGAAGAAGGTCGAAGCCTGCGTCGTGTCGATGTTGCGCGCGAAGGTGTAGGAGAGCTGCGCCGAGAGCCCGCGCGTGAAACGCTTGCGCGCCTCGAAGACCATCGCGTTGTACCACGAGTTGCCGTCCGAGGACTTCAGCTCGATGGTCGTGAACGCGGGGTTCGGGCGCGCCTGCCCCGCGGGCCAGAAGGGCGTGCCGTCGGCGCGTATGACGGGCGCCGGGATGTTGACGTCGTTGCTGCGCAGGAGGTGTACGCCGCGCGAGCCGGCGTAGCCGACCGTTAAGACCGTGTCGAACCACAGCTCGCGCTGGAGGTTGAGGTTCCAGACCTGGAGGTACGGGTTGTCGAGGTCGTACTGCACGGGGCGGATCGAGAGCGAGCCGACGAAGTTCGGGACCGGGAACGTCGGGTTGTTGATGACGGGGCGCGGGGTGGCCGGCGGGTTCGTCACCGTCACGATCAGGTTCTGCTGGTTGTTCGTGTTGAAGTAGATGCCGTAGCCGCCGCGCAGGCTGGTGCGCCCGTCGCCCGTCACGTCCCACGCGAAGCCGACGCGCGGCGCGAAGTTCTTGAGCGTCGGGTTCTGGTAGAGCTGCCCCGGCGTCGGCGTGCGGTCGCTCAGGGAGGGGAGCGACACGTCGCGGCGGTCCTGCGGCATCGTCGAAGCCTCGTAGCGCAGGCCGCCGCTCAGGCTCAGACGCCGGTGCGCGCGCCAGGTGTCCTGCGCGTAGAAGCCGAGGAGCGTGAAGCGCCAGTAGCGGTCGAACTGCGCCTCGGGGGTGAGTCCGATGAAGCGCTGCGCGCGGTTCTGGAGGAAGTCCGAGACCGAGGCGAAGGTGAAGATGCCGTTGCTGAAGGTCGGGTTGACCATGTTGTCCTGGTAGCGCTCGGCGAGCGCGCCGGCCTTGATGAGGTGCCGGCCGCGGCTGTGGACGAGGCTGTACTCGCCGCCGAAGACGTTCTGGACGAGGCGCAGGTTCCCCGAAGACTGCGGGCCGAAGCGCGGGATGCCGCCGATGTCGATGTCGCCGGTGATGCCGCGCCCGGGCACGAATTCGGGGAGCGGGCTCGCGAGGTTCGCCTCGACGTTCTGCCCGACGCGCGTGCGCGCGAAGTTGAGCCGGAACGTGTTCAGCGTCGCCGCCGAGAGCGTCCGCCGGTACTCGCCCGTGAAGAACTGGTTGCGCGAGAAGAAGGTGCGCGGGAACTGCGGGAAGTCGGTCGGGAGAAGCTGGTCGGCGTCGTCGAAGGTGTAGCGCGCGAAGAACTGGTCGCGGTCGCTGCGGTTGTAGTCCACGCGCCCCGAAAGGAAGTGTTGCCTGACCTGCTGGTCGAAGCCGAAGACGTATGTGGCGAGGTTGCCGGCGACGCGCGAGGGCCCGAGGTTCGGCAGCGGGAACGCGTCGAGGAACGGCCGGACGACCGGGCTGACGGCGACGGTCGTGCGGACGATGCTGGCCTCGGGGCACGCCTGGCCGGCCGCCGGCGTGATGTTGCAGCGCGTGACGATGCCCGCGCGCGCGTCGAGGTCGGGCGTCACGGTGCGGACGGAGCGCCCCAGGTTCTCGCGCAGGGACTCGTAGCTGGCGATGAAGAAGAGCTTGTCCCTGCGGACGGGGCCGCCGATGATTCCGCCGAACTGGTTGCGCTTGAACTCGGGCTTGCGCGCCGGGTGGAAGAAGTTCCGCGCGTCGAGGTTGTCGTTGCGGTGGAACTCGTAGAGCGAGCCGTGGAAGGCGTTGGTGCCGGACTTCGAGACGGCGTTGATCTGCCCGCCGAAGTTGCGCCCGTACTCGGCGCTGTAGGCGTTGGTCTCGACGCGGAACTCGCGGATTGACTCCAGCCCGAGCGAGGTGCCGGCGGCGCTCCCCGCCGGCCCGTTGGTGAAGTCGTTCTGAGGCGTGCCGTCGAGCAGGTAGACGTTCGAGCGCGGGTCCTGCCCGTTGATGCTCATCCCGACGCCGTGCGCGACGACCGACCCGGTGTCGCGGTGCGGGTAGGCGACGACGCCCGGCTGGAGGAAGGCGAGGTCGGTGTAGTTGCGGCCGTTGAGCGGCAGCTCGCGCATCGCGCGCTCGCCGACGAGGAAGCTCAGCTCCGGCGTGCGCGTGTTGACCAGCTCGGCGTCGGACGTGACCGTGACCTGCTCTTCGAGGCCGGCGGCCTCCATCACGATGTCGAGCGTCGCCGTCTCGTTGACCGTCAGGTTGATGCGCTCGAAGAGGTAGTTCTTGAACGAGCCCCTGGTGGCGCGCACCTCGTAGGGGCCGACGGGGAGGCCGGCGAAGACGTAGCGCCCCTCGGCGTCGGCGACGGCGGTGCTCGCCCGCCCGGTCTCAAGGCTGGTGGCCTTGACCTCGGCGCCGGGGATGGCCGCGCCGTTGGCGTCGCGCACGTCGCCGGCGAGCGTGCTGGTCGTCTGCGCGCGCGCCGCCGCCGGGGCGAAGAGGAGGACGAGCGCGAGGCAGGCGAGCCTCGGCCACCGGGGGTTAAGAAGAGAAACGTTTTTCCGCATGTGGACGTATAACTCCGCGTTCGATAGCCACTGTCCGGGGCGACCCTTTATACTCCGCATTCTAGCAGGCGGTTTCAGATTTTGAGGAAAATCCAGACCACCGCCGCCGGAAAATTTAAGGGGCGCGCGCTTTTTGCGCCCCTTTTCGCCGCAAAAAGCTAAGATTCGGCGACGACGAAAAACCGCGCGCGCCTTTCGCTCGACCAGCGCTCGCCGGCCCGTTGACCCTTTGAGGAGAAACCATCTTGAAGTCCAAGCTCCAAGCCTTCGTACTTCTGTCCATCTCGCTGTGCGCCGCCTTCGCCTCCGCGCCCCGCGCCTCGGCGCAGACGCACCGCGGCTCCGTGCTCGGCACGGTCTACGACCCGGTCAGGGACGTGATCCCAGGCGCGGAAGTGAAGTTGATTAACGTGGGCACAAATGAGACGCGCACGACCACGACCGGCGAAGAGGGGCGGTACACCATCTCTTCGCTGCCGCCGGGCACGTACCGCCTCGAAGTCTCGCACGTGGGCTTCTCGACCTTCCGCCGCAACGAGGTCGTGCTGAGTGTAAATCAGGAGCTTAGGTTCGATGTCTCCCTTGAGGTCGGCGCCGTCTCAGGTCACACATACATAGTCGCGCAGTCGCCCGACGAGTTGAAGAAGGACTCGGCCTCTCTGGGCACGGTCATCGAGAACCGGCAGGTCGAGGGGCTCCCGCTCGACGGGCGCAACTTCTACGAGCTGTCGCTGCTCGTCCCCGGCGCCGCGCCGCCCGCGCAGGGCTCCGCCGGGTCGGTGCGCGGCGACTTCGCCTTCTCGGTCAACGGCGCGCGCGAGGACTCGAACAACTTCCTGCTCGACGGCGTCTACAACGTCGACCCCAAGCTCAACACCTTCGGCGTCCGGCCCCCCGTGGACGCCATACGCGAGTTCGAGACGCTGACCTCGACCTACGACGCCTCGTTCGGACGCTCGGGCGGCGCGCAGGTCAACGTCGTCCTCAAGTCGGGGACGAACGCCTTCCACGGCTCGCTCTACGAGTTCCACCGCAACGGCCGTCTGGACGCGCGCAACTTCTTCGCGCCAGCGGGCGAGCCGGCGCCCGAGTACATCCGCAACCAGTTCGGCTTCTCCGTGGGCGGCCCCGTCCGTGCCGACCGCACCTTCTTCTTCGCGGACTACGAGGGCACGCGCTCGCGCGAGGGCATCACGCGCGTCGCCAACGTCCCGACGCTCCGCGAACGCGCCGGCGACTTCTCGCAGTCGTTCGACTTCTTCGGCCGCCCCGTCGCCATCCGCGACCCGTTCCGCGTCGACCCCGTGTCGTTCAGGCCGCTCCCGTGCGTCGCGCCGGGCGACCCCGGCTGCTTCCCCGGCAACGTCATCCCGGCAGAGCGCCAGAGCGCGGTCGGCCGCCGGATCGCCGCGCTCTACCCGGCGCCCAACCGCGCGGCGCCCTTCGCCAACTTCGTCTCGTCGCCGACGCAGCGCGACCGCAACGACCACTTCGACGTGCGCGTCGATCACGTCCTCGGCTCAAGCTCGGCGCTCGCCTTCCGCTACAGCTTCGGCGACCGCGCGCTCTTCGAGCCGTTCGCGGGGCCGACCTTCGCGGCCGTGCCCGGCTACGGCAACGACGTGCTGCGGCGCGGCCAGAACGCGATGGCCGGGTGGACGAAGGTCTTCGGCCCGGCCCTCGTCAACGACGCGCGCGTCGCCTTCAACCGCGTCGCCTCGGCGGTGCTTCAGGAGAACCGCGCCGCGTCGGTCAACCAGCGCGTCGGCCTGCCCGACCTCTCGCCGAACCCGCGCGACGCGGGCCTGAGCTTCATCACCGTCACGGGCTTCTCGCCGCTCGGCGAGGAGTTCAACAACCCGCAGAACAGCGTCACCAACACCTTCCAGCTCCTCGACACGGCGACCTACACGCGCGGCCGCCACCTCTTCAAGTTCGGCGCGGACGTGCGCGCCGTCCAGCAGAACGCCTTCCGCGACGTGCAGTCGCGCGGCTTCATCCAGTTCACGCCGTTCGCCTACACCGGCAACTCGCTCGGCGACCTCCTGCTCGGCTTCCCCACGGTGACGGGCGGGGCGCGCGTGGACAACGCGCAGCACCTGCGCTCGGAGAGCTACCACTTCTTCCTCAACGACCAGATACGTCTGACCGAGCGGCTGACCCTTTCGGCCGGCCTGCGCTACGAGTACAACTCGCCGCCGGTCGACGCCGAAGACCGCGCGAACGTCTACGACGCCGCGACCGGCGCGCTCGTCGCCGTGGGCACGAATGGTGTGCCGCGCTCGGGCTTCCGTCCCGACCGGAACAACTTCGCGCCGCGCGTCGGTGTGGCGTGGACAATCGGCGGCGACGGCCGGACGGTGCTGCGCGCGGGCTACGGCGTCTACTACGACCAGTCGCCGCTCGCGCCCGGCGAGGCGCTCTACTTCAACCGGCCTTACTTCGACTTCAACCTCTTCTTCCCCGTCCCGCAGCTCGGCGTGGCGCCCACGCTCGCCAACCCGTTCCCGGCGAACTTCCCCTTCGCGCTGCCCGACTCGGCGCTCGCCATCCAGCGCGACCTGCGCACGCCCTACATGCAGCACTGGAACGCCAACGTCCAGCGGCAGCTCTGGGCGGGCGGCGTGCTCGAAGTCGCCTACGTCGGCTCGAAGGGGACGAAGCTGCTCTCGGCGCGCGACATCAACCAGCCGCAGCCGAGCGTGCTCCCGCCGAATCTGCCCTTCGTCCCGCGCCCGAACCCGTTCTTCGACGACGTCAACCTCATCGAGTCGCGCGCCTCGTCCACCTACCACGCGCTCCAGGCGCGCTACCAGCAGCGCCTCTCGCGCGGCCTCGCCGTGCTCGGCTCCTACACGTGGTCGAAGTCCATCGACGACGCGTCGAACTTCTTCACCTCGGCGGGCGACCCGAACTTTCCGCAGAACTCGTACGACCTGAGGGCCGAGCGGGCGCTCTCGAACTTCGACGTGCGCCAACGCCTCTCGGTCAGCTACTCCTACGACCTGCCGTTCGGCCGCGGCCGCGCGTTCGTTAACGACGACGGCTTCCTGACGACGCTCCTGACGGGCTGGCAGACTTACGGCATCGTCACCGCGCAGACCGGGCGTCCGTTCACGGTCGCGCTCATTCAGGAGTTCGACAACAGCGGGACGGGGCGCTCGGCGCTCGGCTTCGGCGCGAACGACCGGCCGAACGTGGTCGGCGACCCGAACGACGGCCCGCGCACGCCCGAGCAGTGGTTCGACACCTCCGCCTTCACGTTCCCCGCGCCGGGCACGTTCGGCAACGCTGGGCGCAACATCCTGACGGGGCCCGGCTACCAGAACGTCAACGCGTCGCTCGTCAAGAACACCGCGCTCGGCGAGCGGCTCAGCCTGCAACTGCGCGCCGAGGTCTTCAACCTCTTCAACCACCCGAACCTGAACCTCCCCGACAATTTCCTGGGCTCGCCCACGTTCGGGCGCGTCACCTCTGCGCGCGACCCGCGCCACATACAGTTCGGCGCGAAGCTGCTCTTCTAGGGACTCGCTTTGAGATGGGACAGAACATGAGGAGCCGTGTAACGCTACTTCTGGCGCCGACGATTCTTTTCTCCTTCGCCCTCGCGGCGGGCGGCGCAAGCTGGAAGGGGAGTGCGCCCGTGGCCGCGTCGGTCGAGTGGCCGCAGTGGCGCGGGCCGAACCGCGACGGACTGGCGGCCGGGGTCGGGGCCGAAGTCAACGCCGGTCGTAGCAAACGGGCGCGTCTACACGCTCGGCATCTCGGGTCTGCTCTCGGCGCACGACGCCAAGACGGGCCGCCTCGTCTGGCGCAAAGATTTTTCAAAGCAGTTCCCCACGACCTCGCCGCTCTACGGGACGGCGATGTCGCCGATAGTTTTGGGCGACATGCTCATCGCGCACGTCGGCGGGCCTGACAAGGGCGCTCTGACGGCCTTCGACGCCGCGAACGGCGCGGTCAAGTGGAGTTACGACGCCGACGGCCCCGCCTACTCCTCGCCCGTCGTGCTGACGGCCGGCGGCGAGCGGCAGGTCGTCACCTTCACGCAGAAGGAGCTGGTCGGGGTCTCGGCCGCGACGGGCGCGCCGCTGTGGAAGCTCCCGGCCAAGACCTCTTACGACACGAACTGCAACACGCCGGTCGTCTACAGGGACACGGTCGTCGTCTCGCTCGAAGGGCAGGGGATGGTCGCGCTGCGCCCCGCGCGCGAGGGCGGCCGTTGGGCGGCGCGCGAGGTCTGGCGCAACGGGGAGAACGAGCTGTACATGAACACGCCCGTGCTCCGCGGCGCGACGCTCTACGGGCTCTCGACGCGCAAGAAGGGACAGTTCTTCGCGCTGGACGCGGCGACGGGCAAGACCGTCTGGCAGGGGCCGGGGCGCATGGGCGAGAACGCTTCAATCGTCGGCGTCGGCGGGACGCTGCTGGCGCTCACGAACGACGCGGTGCTCTACGTCCTCCCGGCGGGCACGTCTTCGTTCGCCCCCTCGGCGCAGTACACCGTCGCCGGCTCGCAGACGTGGGCGCACCCCGTCTTCCTCGGCGACCAGATTCTCGTCAAGGACGAGACGACGCTCGCCGCTCTGTCACTCAAATAGTCAACAGCTCTCCACAAAGCGGAAGGGGCGGGGATTGGATTCCCGCCCCTTCCGCTTTGACTCCGGCAAGAGTTCAGTCGGCGAGCTTGTAGCAGGCCATCTGGGTGGCGTTGCGGACGAGGAGGCGTCCGCCGGCGATGGCCGGGACGTTCCACGTCCGGCCTTCGAGGGCCGCGAAGCGCGCCAGCTCGGTGTGGCCGGCGGGCGTGGCGCGGACGAGCGCGATCTCGCCCTCCTCGGTCGTGACGATGAGGTGGCCGCTCGCCACGACGACCTGCCCGTAGCCGTACCCGCGCGCCTTCCACTTCTGCTGCCCCGTCTCCAGCTCGACGCACGTCAGCATCCCCTCGTCCAGCCCGTAGACGTGCCCCTCGTGCAGCACCGAGCTGTTGAACTTGTTCTTCATCGAGGCGCGCTCCCAGACCGACGCGGCCGAGAGCTTGCCGCCCCCGCCGCCGACCTCGACGAGCGCGGCGCCCTTGCCGTACCCGGCCGAGACGAAGAAGCGGTTGGGCCCCGTCACGATGGGCTGCGCGACGTTGATGCCGATGGAGTTGGCCCAGGGGAACACCCACAGCACCGTGCCGTCCTCGGGCGCTATCCCGGCGACGTTGCGCGCGGTGACGGCGAGTATCTGGCGGCGCCCGGCGAGCGTCACCAGCATCGGCGAGGTGTAAGAGGCCGCGTCGCCGAGCGCGCCCCACGCCCGCGCGCCCGTCCGCGCGTTGTAGGCGACGACCGACTTGCCGTTCGGGCCGCCCGGAATGACTACGACCTTGTCGTCAACCACCAGCGGCGACGCCGCCATCCCCCACGGGATGTTCGACACGCCCGCGTCCTTCAGGATGTTCTTCGACCAGATGAGTCGACCGCTGCGCGCGTCGAGGCAGCGCAGCTCGCCGAGCGCGCCGAGCGCGTAGAGACGCCCTTCGTGCCACGTCGGCGTCGAGCGCGGCCCGTCGCCGGTCGAGTCTGTGTAGAGCGCGTCCCAGCCGTGCGTCCACAGCTCCCGCCCGTTCTCGACGTTGTAGGCGACGACGACCTCCTGCCCGCGCCGCTGCTCGATGGTGTAGGCGACGCCGTCGGCCACCGAGAACGAGGCGTAGCCGCCGCCCGAAGGCTGTTTCCAGAGCTGTTGCAGCCCGCCCTTCCAGTCCGTCCGGATGGGCTGCTCGTCGTAGCGGCCGTCGCGCGCGGGGCCGCGGAAGTTCGTCCAGTAGTTGCGTCGCGCGGGCCGCGCCGCCGCCGCAGTCTCGGGCTGACCCGGCGCGGGCGCCGACGCCGCCACCTGCGCGGCCGCGTCGGCGGGCGGCGGCGCGCCGGGCTGCGCCGCCGCAGGGTCTACGCTGGCGGCGGCCTGCGGGTCTGCCGCGGGGGCCGCGGCGGCCGCGGCGGCCGGGGGGGCGGCCTGTTGCTGCGCGGCGCGGTGGCGCTCCAGTTCCGCGTAGTGCGCGTCGGTGCCGGGGTCTGTGGCCGTGCGCGTGCCGAAGAGGAGGTAGGCGTAGGTCGCGCCGAGCGCGAGGACGAGTATCGCGCCGAGCACCTTGAACTCGTGCCCGGGGCGCGTCAGCAGCAGGACAAGCCCCGCGGGCGGCGCGACGACGCACGCCGCCAGCACGACCGGCCACGAGTGATACCACGCCGCACGCCTCTCGGTCGCTTCGCCTTGCGTCTCTTCAAACATGCTCGTCGGCTCCTGTGTCTAAAAATGGAAGGGAGGGCGCTGCCGTTCGCAGGCGCCCTCCCTTATAGACGGCGCGGGCCGGCCGCTTGTTCCTAGAATGCGCCGGCCCCGCCTTTTAGTCCACCCGGCGGGCGCTCATTTCGCCGCCCGCCCGATGGCGTAGAGGTGCTTCTCGCCGCGTATGAAGATCTTGCCACCGGCCATCGCGGGCGAGGCGTAGACCGGCTCGCCCAGCGAGTTCGTCCGCAGCACCTCGTGCTTGGGCCCGGCCTTGATGACGAAGGTGTCGCCGTCCTCGCTCGTCAGCAGAATCTTGCCGTCGAAGGCGACGGGCGACGCGGTGAAGGTCGCGGGGACGGGCGGGCGCCCGCCCTCGTACTTGACCTCGCCGGTGCGCGCGTCGAGGCACGTCATGATGCCCTTGTCGGTGAGGAGGTAGATGTAGTCGCCGTAGAGGATGGGCGACGGGACGTAGGCCGTGCCCTTCGTGTAGCGCCAGACGATGTCGGCGTCCTTCAGCTCGCCCGACGCGCCGAGGCGGACGGCGTAGGCCAGCTTGGCGGGGAAGCCCGTCGAGACGACGACCATGTCGTGCCCCGCGGTGGCGACCGGCGAGGGGATGGCGTTGCTCTCAAGCCCCTTGCTGCGCCACAGCTCCTTGCCCGTCGCCGGGTCGTACGAGATGACGGTCTCGGTGCCGCTGGCGATGAGCTCGGTGCGCTTGCCGGTGTTGACGAGGAGCGGCGTGGCCCAGCTCACCTGCACCTTGCGCGGCGTGCGCCAGACCTCCTTGCCGGTCTTCTTGTCGAGCCCGACGATGAAGGAGTTCTGCCCCTCCTCCTCGTCGGCCTGCACGATGACGAGGTTCCGGAAGAGCACGGGCGAGGTGGCCGCCCCCATGCCGAGCGTGCCCACCTTGCCGGGCATGAACTTCCACGCCGGCTTGCCGCTCACGTCGTAGGCGTAGAGCCCCTCGGTGCCGAAGTAGGCGAAGACCATCTTGCCGTCGGTGGCGGGCGTCGAGGCGGCGTAAGAGCTTTTGCGGTGGCGGTCGTCGTAGGGCGTGCCCTCCCACGCGGTCTGCTCCCACGCGACCCTGCCGGTGTCGCGGTCGAGCGCGATGACCTTGAAGGTGTGCCTGCGGTCGGCGCCGACGCTGTCGGGGTGCTTCCAGACTTGCCCCTCTATCTTGTGCTCGGCGGGCTTCGCGCCCGGCACGACCGGCCCCTCGACGGCCGTCGTCACGAAGACGCGCTTGCCCCAGACGACGGGGCTCGAATGCCCCTTGCCCGGCAGCGGGGTCTTCCAGCGGACGTTCTTCGCCTCGCCCCACTCCTCCGGGAGCCCCTTCTCGGCCGAGACGCCGGAGCCTTCGGGGCCGCGCCACTGCGGCCAGTTCGTGTCGCCGGCCGCCGAGCCCCGCGGGGACGGAAGTGCGAGCGCGGTCAGAAAGATTGCGGACAGGGCGAAGAAGACTTTGGCTGACGGTTTCACTGTTTAGTTTCCTTCAAGGTCTTTCGTGTTCGGAGCCGAAAATAAAAGCCGGGGCTACTTCGCGGCCTTGGCGGGCGGCGCGGCCGGCGCCGCGTCCGTCAAGGCGAAGACGTGGTTGATGCCGCGGACGATGAGCATCCCGTCGCTGACGGCGGGCGTCGCCATCAGGACTTCGCCCATCGGGTTGACCGAGAGCAGCTCGTGCTTCGGGCCCGCCTTGACGACGAAGATTTCGCCGTCCTCGCTCGAAAGGTAGAGCTTGCCGTCGGAGCCGACGGGCGAGGCCGTGAAGGCGCCGCCGCGGTCGGCGAGCCGCTGCTGGTAGACGCGCTCGCCGGTGGTCGCGCCGTAGGCGGTGACGACCCCGTTGTTCGAGAGGATGTAGAGCAGGTCGCCGTAGATGATGGGCGTCGGCATGTAGGGGCCGCCGCGCGCCTTGCTCCACGCGATGAACTCGCCCGACTCCTTGCCGTCCTTGAGGCTGATGTCGCCCGACGCGCCCGGCCGGATGGCGTAGATGGGCTGGGGCGCGCGGTAGCCGCTGGTGATGTAGATGAGGTCGTGCGCGAAGATGGGCGTCGGCGTCGTGATCTCGGAGTTGGGCGAGAGCCGCCACAGCTCCTTGCCCGTCAGCGGGTCGTAGCCGCGCGCGGCCTTCGTGCCGTTGGTGACTATCTCGGCGCGCGTCTTCCCCTCGTAGACCGTGGGCGTGCCCCAGCCGGGCAGCTCGCCCTCGCGCGCGGTCTTCCAGACCTGCTTGCCGGTCTTGATGTCGTACGCGGCGATGAAGGAATTCTTCTGGAGGTCGGCCTGGACGATGACGAGGTTCTTGTAGATGACGGGCGAGCTGCCGTACTCCCACTGGTAGTCCGGGTCGTAGAACCAGCCGGCGTCGAGCGTCCCGAGGTCCTGCTTCCAGAGGAGCTTTCCGTTGAGGTCGTAGTTATAAAGTCCCTCGGAGCCGAACAGGACGACGAGGTGCTTGCCGTCGGTCGCGGGCGTCGAGGCGGCGTGCGACGACTTCGGGTGGCGCTTGACCTTGGGGATGCCCTCGTAGGCCGTGCGCTCCCAGACGACCTTGCCCGTCTTCTTGTCGAGCGCGTAGACCTTCCACGCGTGCTTCGGGTCGTTCTTCACCGGCTCGACGTCGCCGTAGAGGCCGAAGCGCGCCTCGGGCTTCGGGTCGGAGCTGACGGCCGAGACGACGAAGACGCGTTCGCCCCACACGACGGGGCTGGCGTGCGAGAGTCCGGGTATCGGAGTCTTCCAGACGACGCCCGACGACTTCGTCGCGTCCCACTTGACCGGCGCCGGGCGCCCCTCGGCCACGCCCGAGGCGCCCGCGCCGCGGAACTGCGGCCAGTTCTGCGCCGCCGCGCTCGACGCGGCGAGGCACAGCGAGAAGAGCGAGAGAGTGAGTCTTTTCATGTTGAGTCCCCGTCTACAGACCATCAGTCAACCCTCTTGAGCGGCGTCGTGTTCGCGCCCTGCTTGAGGTCGAGGCCGGTGACTTTGCCGCCCTCGACCTTGAAGGTGATTCTCATGCCGGCGAAGTCGGGCGGGCGGAAGGTCTGCTGGTCGAGCGGCATCAGGGTGGTGGAGCCGCCGCCGCCCGCGAGGGAGAGCTTCCCGTCCTTGAGCGTGATGTTGATCTCGCGGGCGGGCTCGCCGCCCCGGTACTTGCCGACGTAGGACCGGAGCGCGCCCGCGTCCACCTCGGGCGGCGGCTGCGCGCCGGCCTTCTTGAGCACCTCGACGATCGGAGCCTTCTTCTCGTCGGAGCCGGCCGTGACGAGCGCGCCCGTGAGCGTCTCGGCCGGCACCTTGCCCGTGTCGAGCGCGGCCGTGACCAGCTCCATGTTGCCCGAGTCCACGCCCGCGAGCAGCACGTCGTCGGCGCCCTCGGCGCTCTTGGCGAGGATGGCGCGCACGGCGCCGGTGTGCCCCTTCTGCAAGGCCCACGAGATGGCCGTCGCGCCGTAGAAGGTGTCCTTGACGTTGACGTCGGCGCCGCGCTCGATGAGGAGCTTGACGACCTCGGTGTGGCCGCGCTCGGCGGCCTTGAAGAGCGCGGTCGCGCCGTAGCGGAACTTGGCGTTGACGTCCGCCCCCCTGTCGAGCACCGCCCTGACCTCGGCGGCGTCGCCCTTGCGCACGGCCTCGTAGAGCTGTTCGTCGAGCGCCTGCTTCGGGTCGGCCTGCGCCGCGGCCGGCGCGGCGAGCGCGAGCGCGAAGAGCGCGGCGAGTGTGATGCGCGTGAGCCTCATGGTCTGCACTCCGGTTTTCGTAGCCGCCGAGGTGGTGTTAACTTGTCGCGTGCGCCGGGCGCGCTCTCGGCGAGCCGTCGCCTTCGAGTCCAATAAATTGGGCGCGTGTACGTGATACTGAATGCCGGGGAAATTGCCGCCGGCCGGCGGAAAAACATATCGCGGCGCTGCGGCGTATTTACACCCCGCGGGACTGTAAAAGCAAGGAAAATTTTTTGGCCGCGGGGCGGCGAGAACTCATCTCACGGCGTGTTATAAACGTGTGAGATCCGCACAAGGTTTCTTTTCAGGAAATTTTTAAGCCGACCCGACCCGAAGTCCGAAGAACTGCGAGGCGAAACAACTTGAAGACGAGTATACGCCCCCGAAGGCCGAACCTCTCAACGCCCCTGACGCTCCTGACGCTCCTGCTTCTGTCGGCGGCCCCGGCGGCCCCGGCCGCCGACTGGGCCGAGTGGCGCGGCCCCGCGCGCGACGGTGTCTCGCGCGAAAAGGGGCTGCCCGCGAAGTGGTCGCCCGCGGGCGACGGTCTAGCGTGGCGGGCGCCCTACGGCGGGCGCTCGACGCCGGTCGTGATGGCGAACCGCGTCTACCTCTTCAACGGCTACGAGAAGGGCGAGCGCTTGCGGGAGCGTCTGATGTGCCTCGACGCCGACACGGGGAAGGTCTTGTGGGAGCGTCACCTCAACGTCTACCTCTCGGACGTGCCGCCGCACCGCATCGGCTGGGCCTCGCCGGTGGGCGACTCCGTCACGGGGAACGTCTACGCGATGGGCGGCGGCGGACACCTCGTCGGCTTCTCCGGTAAGGACGGCAAGGTGCTGTGGGAGCGTTCGCTCGGCGAGGACTTCGGGCTGCTCACCACCCACGGCGGTCGCACGGTCTCGCCGATTGTTGACGGCGACCTCGTCATCGTCAGCGGCGTGACCTTCAGCTGGGGCGCGCACCACCGCGGGCTGCACCGCTGGATGGCCTTCGACAAGCGGACGGGCGAGACGGTCTGGACGAGCGCGCCCGGCTCGCAGCCCTACGACACGACCTACGCCGCGCCCGTTATCGCCGACGTGAACGGCACGCGGCTGCTCATCCAGGGCGCGAGCGACGGCTGGGTCCACGCCGTCATGCCGCAGACGGGCGAGCCGGTCTGGAAGATAGAGGTCTCGAAGCGGGGCCTCAACACCGGCGTCGTGGTGAAGGACTCGACCGCCATCATCACGCACAGCGAGGAGAACCTCGATTCGAGCGACATGGGCCTGATGGCCGCGCTCGATGCCTCCATGAAGGGCGAGCTGAAGATGGCGCAGCTCAAGTGGAAGGTCTACGGCTGGCAGGGCGGCTTCTCGTCGCCCGTACTCGACGGCGACAGACTTTATCAGGTGGACAACGGCGCGAACCTCGGCGCGTTCGACGTGACGACGGGCAAGCAGCTCTGGCTCCAGAACCTTGGGACGATTCAGAAGGCGTCGCCCGTGCTGGCCGACGGCAAGCTCTACGTCGGGACGGAGAACGGCAAGTTCTTCATCATCGAGCCGTCGGCGACGGGAGCGAAGGTCTTGGACGAGGATCAGCTCGGCACCGAGCAGCAGCCGGAGTCGATCATCGCCTCGGTCGCCGTCTCGGACGGCCGCGTCTTCCTCGTCACCGACGCGGCGCTCTACTGCATCGGCAAGAAGCAGGTGACGCCGAACCCGCCGACGCCGAGTATCGCGGCTCAGCTCCCCGCCGGCGGCGCTTTGGAGAACCCACACGTTCAGGTCATCCCCGCCGAAGTCACCATCCGGCCGGGCGAGAAGGTGAACTTCCGCGCCCGCATGTTTGACTCGCGCGGCAATCTTCTCGGCTCGGCCGTCGGCACCTGGGCGCTCGACAACCTCAAAGGCACGGTCGAGAGGGGGCAGTTCACGGCCGTGCCCGACGCCGCCGTGCAGACGGGCGAGGTGCGCGTGAACGTGGGCGGCGTCACGGGCGCGGCGCGCGTGCGCGTCGTGCCGCCGCTGCCGTGGGCGGAGAACTTCGACGCGATGGAGCCGAACACCTTCCCGCAGCACTGGACGAACACGGGGATGAAGTTCGTCGCGCGCGAGGTGGACGGCCGGAAGGTCTTCGTGAAGACGACCGAAGGTTCGTCGCTCCGCAGCCGCGCGCGCGCCTTCATGGGGCCGAGCGACCTGCACGACTACACGGTCGAGGCCGACATCCTCGCGACGACGAAACGGCGGCAGGTGGGCGACGCCGGCGTCGTCGCGCAGCGCTACTCGCTCACGCTCTTCGGCAACGCGCAGAAGCTCGAGCTGACGCCGTGGCAGCCCGAGACGCAGCGCGTCGCCAGCGTCCCGTTCGAGTGGAAGGTTGACACCTGGTACCGCGTCAAGCTCCGCGTCGAGAACCTGCCCGGCGGGCAGGTGCGCGCGCGCGGCAAGGTCTGGCCTTCGTCGGCGCCCGAGCCCGACGCCTGGACGGTCGAGCGCACGGACCCCATCGGCAACCGCCAGGGCAGCCCCGGCATCTTCGGCAGCGCGCTCGCCGAAATCTACTTCGACAACATCAAGGTGTACGCGAACAAGTAGACAGTAGACAGTAGACAGTAGGAGGGAAGGTCAAAGTTGATGATGAAAGCAATGTTGAGAAAGCGTCAAACGGGAATTCGGTTCGTCGGCGTGAGCTTGGCGGTGGTCTTAACTACTGTCTACTGTCTACTGTCTACTGTCTACTCGTTCTCTGATCCGGGCACCGGCGACTGGCCGATGTGGGGCGGGACGCCCGACCGCAACATGGTCTCGAAGGCGAAGGGGATGCCGATGTCCTGGGACGTGAAGACCAAGAAGAACGTCAAGTGGGTGGCGGAGCTGGGGTCGCAGACCTACGGCAACATCACCGTCGCGGGCGGCGTCGTCCTGGTCGGCACCAACAACGAGGCCAAGCGCGACCCGAAGATAGTGGGCGACAAGGGCGTGCTGATGGCCTTCGACGCGAAGACCGGCGAGTTCCTCTGGCAGGCCGTCCACGACAAGGTCGCCGCCGGGCGCGTCAACGACTGGCCGTTCCAGGGCATCGCCTCCTCGCCGCTCATCGAGGGCGACCGCGTCTACTACGTCTCGAACCGGGCGGAGCTGATGTGCGTCGACCTCCAGGGCTTCCGCGACAAGGAGAACGACGGCCCCGTCACCGACGAGAAGGACAAGGGCGAGCAGCACGCCGACGTGGTCTGGCGGCTCGACATGATGGAGGAGGTCGGCACCTTCCCGCATAACCTCGCCAACTCCTCGCCCGTCTCGTTCGGAGACCTCGTCTACGTCTCGACCTCGAACGGGCAGGACGAGAGTCACGTCAACATCCCCTCGCCGAAGGCGCCGGCCATCGTCGCCGTCAACAAGAAGACGGGCAAGGTCGTCTGGGAGGACGCCTCGCCCGGCGACAAGATCCTGCACGGGCAGTGGTCGACGCCCACGGTCGGGAAGCTCGGCGGCGTCGACCAGGTCATCATGGGGCAGGGCGACGGCTGGGTGCGCGGCTACGAGGCGGCGACGGGGAAGAAGCTCTGGGAGTTCGACACCAACCCGAAGGACTCGACCTGGCCCAAGACGCGCAACGAGATCATCTCGACGCCGGTCATCTACGAGGACAAGGTCTACCTCGCCAACGGCCAGGACCCCGAGCACGGCGAGGGCCTCGGCCACATGTACTGCATCGACGCCACCAAGCGCGGCGACATCACGCAGACGGGGCGCGTCTGGCACTACGACAAGATTCGCCGCTCCATCTCGACGCCGGCCATCGCCGACGGCATCGTCTACCAGCCCGACTTCAGCGGCTTCTTCCACGCCATCGACGCGAAGACCGGCGCGCAGCTCTGGGTGCACGACATGTTTGCGGCGGTGTGGGGCTCGCCGATGTTGACGGCCGACGGCCGGGTCTACCTCGGCGACGAGGACGGCGACGTGGTCATCATGCAGGCGGGCCGGGAGAAGAAGGTGCTGGCCGAGATCAACATGGGCAGCTCGGTCTACTCGACGCCCATCCCGGCGGCCGGCGCGCTCTTCATCACCAACCGCAACCAGCTCTACGCGCTCGCCGAGGGCGCCGGCCCGGCCGCCGCGCCGCCCGCGAAGCCGGCGGCGGCGCCCGCCGCGACGCCGCCGGCCGCCAGGCCGTGATGTTCGTCAGGGATAGTCGGAAATCAATTTATAAGGGGCAGGCCGAGCGATGAAACGTCTACTCTCCTTCTGTCTTCTTCTTAGCTGCGCGCCGGCGGCGGTCGCGCAGAACTGGCCGCAGTTCCGCGGCCCGCGGGCGTCGGGCGTGGCCGAGGGGCGCAGGACGCCCGTCACTTGGGACGCGACGAAGTCGTCGGGCGTCGTCTGGAAGACTCCGATACCGGGCCTCTCGCACGCCAGCCCCGTCGTCTGGGGCGAGCGCGTCTTCGTCGTCTCGGCCGAAAGCTCCAACCCCAACCCGACCTACGTCCCCAAGGACCGTGGCATCGGGCTTGCGCGCGGCGACGAGGTCAAGCACGCGTGGCGCATCTACGCGCTCGACAGGAAGACCGGCCGCGTCGTCTGGCAGCAGACGGCGCACGAGGGCGTCCCGCGCGCGCGCCGACACATCAAGGCGACGCAGGCCAACGCGACGCCCGCCACCGACGGCCGCACGGTCGTCGCGCTGATGGGCTCCGAGGGGCTCTACGCCTACGACTTCTCGGGCAAGCTCCTCTGGAAGCGGGACCTCGGCGTGCTCAACCCCGGCCTGTGGGACGACAAGGACTCTTCGTGGGGGCACGGCAGCTCGCCCGTCATTCACAAGAACCTCGTCATCGTCCAGGCCGACGGCCACAGCCAGTCGTTCATCGCCGCCTACGACCTGAAGACGGGCAGGCAGGCGTGGCGCGTCGAGCGCGGCGAGATAACTTCGTGGAGCACGCCGACCGTGGTCGAGTCGGGCGGGCGCGCCGAGCTGGTCACCAACGGCGGCCGCTTCATACGCGGCTACGACCCGCAGACCGGCAAAGAGCTGTGGCGCTTCGGCGACAACGACACGCAGGTCAAGCAGCAGGCGCCCGTCGCGGCGCACGGCCTCGTCTACGTCGCGGGCGGCTACCCGCCCGGCCGCGGCTTCTACGCCTTCCGACCCGGGGCCTCCGGCGACATCTCGGACAAGCCGGGCGAGCCGAACGCGCACCTCGCGTGGAAGGCGGACAAGGGGAGCCCGTACACGACGACGCCCATCGTCTACGGCGAACACCTCTACACGCTCTCCGACGCGGGCGTGCTCTCGGCCTTTGAAGCGAAGACCGGCAGGCTCGTCTATCAGGAGCGCCTGCCCAGCTCGTTCAGCGCCTCGCCCGTCGCGGCCGACGGCAAGCTCTACCTTTCGAGCGAGGACGGCGACGTCTTCGTCGTCAGGGCCGGGCCGAAGTTCGAGCTGCTTGCGACGAACTCCGTGGGCGAGCCCCTGATGGCCACGCCCGCCATCAGCGACGGCTTGCTCATCCTGCGCGCCCACAAACACGTCTACGCGGTCGCCGGCGGGAAATGACTTCCGGCTCGTGATGCAGGGTTTCGACTTTCAACCGAGGACGCGGGTCATCTTCGGCGCGGGGTCCGTCGCGCGCCTGGGCGAGGAGGCGCGCGCGCTCGGATTCAGGCGCGCTCTGCTCGTCGCCGACCGCGGGCTGGTGGAGGCGGGGCACGTCGAGCGCGCTTCGAGGCTGCTCGAAGCGTCGGGCGTCTCCGTCGCGCGGTTCCACGACTTCGAGGCGAACCCGGACGCCGCGATGGTCGAGCGCGGCCGCGCGTTCGCCGCGTCGGCGGGCGTCGACGCGTTCGTGGGTCTCGGCGGCGGCAGCTCGCTCGACTGCGCGAAGGGCGTCAACTTCCTGCTGACGAACGGCGGGCGGATGCGGGACTACGTCGGCTACGGGCGCGCGCGCCGGCCGCTGCTCCCGATGATAGGCGTGCCGACGACCGCCGGGACGGGGAGCGAGGCGCAGTCTTACGCGCTCGTCTCGGACGAGCGGACGCACGCGAAGATGGCGTGCGGCGACCCGTCGGCGGCCTTCCGCGTCGCGCTGCTCGACCCGGAGCTGACGCTCTCCGCGCCGCGCCCCGTGACGGCCCTGGCCGGCTTCGACGCCGTCGCGCACGCTTTGGAGACTTACGTGACGACGCGGCGCAACGCGGTCTCGGAGATGTACTCACGCGAGGCGTGGCGGCTGCTCGAAGGCGCGTACGAGCGCGTGCTCGCCGCGCCCGGAGACCTCGGGGCGCGCGGCCGGATGCTGCTCGGCGCGCACTTCGCCGGGGCGGCCATCGAGAACTCGATGCTCGGCGCGGCGCACGCCTGCGCCAACCCTTTGACCGCGCGCTACGGCACCGAGCACGGCGCGGCGCTGGCGTCGCTGCTCCCCTCGGTCGTCCGCTGGAACGCGGGCGTGGTCGGCGCGCGCTACGCCGAGCTGTCGGGCGAGAACGGTTCGGGCGGCGAGGCGCTGGCGCGCCGCGTCGAGGAGTTGGCCGTGGCCGGAGACCTGGGGCATAGACTTTCGGGGGCGGGCGTGGCCAGAGAAGACTTGCCCGCGCTCGCCGGCGAAGCGGCGGGGCAGTGGACCGGGCGTTTTAACCCGCGCGCGTTCGACGCGGCGGGCGCGCTGGAGGTGTACGAGTGGGCGTACTGAAAGAAAGTTCAAAGTTCAAAGTTCAAAGTCCGAAGTTCGAACCTCAAAGTCAAGGGGCTGAAGGTGAAGAGTCGCGCGGCTTGCGCCGGCGCGATTTCCTCATGCTGCCTTTCGCCCTCGGCCTTCTGCCCGCTGCCGCGCGCGCGAGCTGGGATAGTTTCGTGACGCCGGCCGACAGTTGGCCGCAGTTCCGCGGGAACCCTCTGCTGTCGGGCTACTCGGGCTCGCAGGTGGCGGGGAACCCGCGTCACCTCTGGTCGATGGACGCGGGCGAGTCGGTCGAATCCTCGGCGGCCATCGCGGGCGGCGCCGTCTACGTCGGCACGCAGCGTGGCGAGCTGGTTTCGGTGGGCCTCGCCGACGGGCGCGAGCGCTGGCGCTACAACGCGGGCGCGGCCATCGGCGAGTCTTCGCCGGCCGTCGCGCGCGGCGTCGTCTACGTCGGCGACCTCGCGGGCGTGCTCCACGCCGTGCGCGCCGACACGGGGCAGAGGGTCTGGACGTTCAAGACGGGCTCCGAGATCAAGTCGCGGGGTGCGACGAGGTCTTGCGCGGCGTGCGGATTGCGACGGGGCGCGAGGTGATGCAGCTGCGCTCGGGCGCGTACACCGGCGCGAGCCCCGCGCTGCTCGCGGGCAACGCCTTCTACGGCACCTTCAACAACGAGGTGCTCGGCGTCAACCTCGTCTCGCGCCAGGTCGGGTGGCGCTACCAGAACCCGCAGCGGCAGTTCCCCTTCTACTCGTCGGCGGCCGTCATCGAGGCGCGCGTCGTCGTCGGCGGGCGCGACAAGATGGTGCACTGCCTCGACGCGTACACGGGGCGCCCGCACTGGACGTTCGGGACGCAGGCGCGCGTCGAGTCTTCGCCGGCGGTCGCCGCGGGGCGCGTCTTCGTCGGCTCGAACGACGGGCGCCTCTACGTGCTGGCCTTCGGCGACGGGCGCAAGCTCGCCGAGTTCAACCTCGGCGCGCCGGTCTCGGCCTCGCCCGCCGTCGCCTCGGGCCGCGTCGTCGTCGGCTCGCAGGACGGCAAGCTCCACTGCTTCGGCTAAAGGCGCCTTCAGTCCACCGAGAGGTGGATGTGGTCGGCGTGGCCGGCCACCTGGAAGGGTGCCCCCTCCTTGAGCTTGGCGGACGGGCCGAAGTTCTCGCGCTTCGCGGGGAAGCTCTCGAACCTGCGCTGGATGGCGCGCACGATGGCCGTGACCTGCGCGTCCGGGCCGAAGCCCGTCGACATCCTCACGCCGTTGATGCGCGAGATGTCCACGGCCTTGCCGACGTTGTGGCGGCTGTTGTTGGGGTTCTGCCTCCGGGCGGAGGAGACGAAGACGCGCGCGAGGTTGTGGCCGGGGGCCACGTCCGGGCTGATGACGTGGCGCAGCGCGTCGAGCACGCCCTGCACGACGTTGCGGTTGACGGCGGGGGCGAAGTCCACGGCGACGCCGTTGACGGTCGAAGGTATGTTCGGCATAGAGTCCTCCTG
>JAIVJI010000029.1 GCA_020200135.1 Acidobacteriota bacterium
GGGGTCGTCACTCTGGACTTGCGTGCGCGACGCGCGCTTGTCCGCGCCCTCGCGTGCGGTGACGGGCGCCGACTGCTCGGCGGTCGTCGTCGTGTCGGTGTTGCCCGACTGTGCGTTCGTCCCCGCCGCGGCCGCGTCGGCCTTGCGCGCGTCGCCGGTCTGGGGCGCGACGAGCGTCTGCTCGGCGGGCTTGGGTGCGGTGCGCGGCATGCCGATGAACGGGCGGTCGGTGACGCCGCCGCCGAAGGCGCTCTTGGGCTTCTCTTCGTTGCTGACGACGACCGGCACTTCGGCCATCGCGGCGCCCATGAAGGCGTCGCTGCCGCCGCCGCTCACGGGCCCGGCCGGAGGCGTGGCGCAGGCGACGCCGAACGCGACGCCCGCGTCGGCGGTGACGGTCGCGCCGCTGTTGGCCGCGGCCACTGCCGCCGCGCTCGCCTGCTCAATGTTGAGGGTGTCCCCAGTCGATGACTCGTTCAGGTCGATGAAGCCGGTGGCGGCGATCGTGTTCGAGTTGATGTCGGCGCACACTACCGCCAGGTCGGGGTCGCCGACCGCGACCGTGTTCGCGTCGATGCGGATGTCGAAGGGGCCGGCGCCGCCGGTGAGCGTGTTGATGTTGTTGTTGGTGATGGTGACGCTCAGGTTCGTGTCGGCCTGGCCGCGCGCCCAGATGCCGTTGCCGTTGAGGCCGTTGGTGAAGGGGGCGCTCCCGTTGCGGATGCTGTTGTTGCTGATGAGGACGTTGGCCGTCTCCGCGCCGAGGCGGCGGCGCTGGACGTTGATGCCGAACTGGTTCGTGACGCTGTTGCCGCCCGTGCCGACCGGCGCGGCGTCGGTGCCGACGGTGTTGCCGGTAATCTTGGCGTCGATGTTGCCGCCCTGGTCGTTGGCCATGTCGAGCAGGATGCCGCCCTGCTGGACGCTGGTGATGACGTTGTTGTTGATCTGGATGGTGCCGTTGACGTCCGTGTTGTCGTCAACGAAAACGAGGATGGCTTCGAGCGGGCCGGCGCAGTAGGTCACGCCCCCGCTGCAAGCGGTACTGTTGAGGCCGACGCCCGAGATGGTGTTGCCCGAGATGTTCATGCCGAAGGTGTTCGTCCCGCCGCTGTTGAGACCCACGAAGCTGATGAGCGCCTCGCCGGTCGAGGCCGTGCGGAAGACGTTGGTGAAGGTGTTGTTGATGATGGTGAAGTTGCCGGTGCCGCTCTGCGACGTGCCGCCGGTCACGTTGGTCTTGCCGTCGGTCGGCGAGGTCTGGAACGTCGAGTTCTGGACAGTCGCGTTGAGCACGGAGGTGTCGGCGGCCGTCGTGATGACGGCCGACGCGCTGATGTTCGTAAAGGTGCAGCCCGCCCCGGCCTGGCCGATGGTGAGCGTGAGGTTGGCCGTGCCGCTGGTCGTGCCCACGACGCCGGCGTTGCCGGTCGAGTTCTGGAAGGTCGAGCTTGTCACCGCCAGAGTCGCCGTGCCGGTGTTGCTGTTGACCACGAGGCCGCTGCGGTTCGCCACGTTGAAGCCCGAGATGGTCGTGGTGGTGATGGTGTTCGCGCCCGTGAGGTTGATGGCCGCGATGCCGTGGCCGCCGAAGCCCTGGCCGGTCGCGCCGGTCACGTCCTGACCGGGGTTCGTGATGGTGACGCCCGTGATGGCGATGCGCGTGGAGCGCGCGTCTATGCCGTCGTTACCGGGGTTGGAGATGGTGCCGCCGCTCAGGGTGAAGAGGCCGGTGTTGCTCCTGAGGAAGATGCCGTCGCCGTCGCCGTCGGTGTCGGGGAAGAAGTTGGTGTCGGCGTCCTGCTGCGCCGACGTGATGAAGGGGTCGTCAATGTCGACCGTCGCGACGGTGACCGCCGAGGAGGAGTCCTCGACGTGGAAGGCGTTGCCGCCCGCGTTGCTCGGGTTCGGGATGTTGACGGCGTTGAACTGGACGGTCGTGGCCGTCACGTTGTCCACGAAGACGCCGCGCCCCGAGCGCGTGTTGATCTGCGTCGTGCCCGTCACCTGGAACTTCGTCCCGGACGCATCGACTATCGAGATGGAGGCGCTGCCGCTGCCGACGCCGGCCGTCGTGACGCTGTCGAAGGTCAGGTTAATCGGGGTGCGGCCGGCGGGGCCGTCGATGAGGACGGCGCTGGCGTTGCCGCCGCCCGAGGTCGAGATGGTGCCGGAGGTCGCGGTGATGGTGCCTGTGTTGTCGGTCGCGTGCAGCCCGCGGTCGTTGTTACTCAGCGTGATGTCGAGGTCGGCAAAGGTGATATTGCCGCTGTTGTTGTCCAGGCGGGCCGCCGAGTCCTGCAGGGTGCTGAGTGTCGTGTTGCCGAAGTTGAAGGGGGCACTACAGTTCTGGACGAAGATGCCCTCCAGCGAGGGGAATCCCGGCCCCGAGTTGGTGACCGTCGTCGTGCCGACGGCGATGCCGGTGCCGGTCACACCTTGCAGGTCGATGCCCCTCAGCGCCGCACTCGTGGTGTTGTTGTGCGGGTTCACGACGCTGATGGAGGTGAAGTTCATCGCCACGGCGGTGCTGATGACGACGAGCCCCTGGCTCTGCTGCGTCGAGGTGAGACTGCTGCCCGCCGCGTTGGTGACGTTGACCGTGCCGCCGCTGGAGATGTTGAGCGGGATGCCGAACTGGGTCGTGACGGCGAGCGACAAGAATGTGGTCGTGCCGAGGTTGCTCCCCAGGTTGACGCCGGTGCCGCCCGTCGCGTTCTTGTTAACGGTGGTCGCGCCGAAGCTGAAGCTGTGGCCCGCGGGCGAGTTGGTGATGTTGATGCCCGTCCCGCCGGGGTTGGTGATGTTGGTCGCGCCGGAGACGGTGAGCGCGCCGCCGACGGCGTTGAGGACGAGGCCGGCGAGCGTGCCGGTGTTCGACGCCGAGAGGTTGGCGACCGTGGCGGCGAGCGTGCCCGTCGTCAAATTCAGCGCGCGGCCGTCGCCGTTGATGGAAAGGGCGCTGACGGTCAGCGTGCCGAAGCTCGTGCCCGAGATGTCTGAGCCGGTCGTGCCGGAGTTGCCGGTGTTGAAGCCGCGCAGCGTGTTGTTCTGGCCGAGCGTGATGATGTTCGCGCCGGCGTTGTCGATGGTCGGCGCGGAGCCGAGGCCCGGGAGCGCGTCGCTCCCCGCCGGGGCCGCGCCGGTCTCGGTCGAGAGCAGGAAGCCCTGGCCGATGAGCTTCTGGGTGTTGAGGAGCGTGAAGCCGCCCGTATAGGTGCCGGTGCCGGTGAAGAGGAAAATGATGTCGCCGGGGTCGTCGGCCGCGCCCGCGTTGAAGGCCGCGATGGAGTTGAAGGGCGAGGTCAGCCGCCCGTCGCCGCCCCCCGCCGCCTGGTTGTCGATGAACCAGACGAGCGTCGGGCCGACCGTGATGGTCATGACGGCGGTGTCGGTCTTGTCGTCGGCGTCGTTGGCGGTGCCGTTGGGTCCCTTGTCCCTCACCGTGTAGGTGAAGGTGTCGCTGCCGGTGAAGCCGGGGAACGGGTTGTACTCGAACGTGCCGTCGGCGTTGACGACGACGTTGCCGTTGTTGGTCGAGGTCGTCGGCCCGCTGGCCGTGAGGTTGTCGTTGCAGGGCCCCGTGATGTCGTCCGGGTCGCAGTCGTTGGCCAGCAGGTTGGGCGCGCCCTGGGCCGTCGTGATGCGGACGTTGCCGAAGGCGGAGGCGGTGTCGGCCTGCGCGACGGGCTGGGTCTGGACCGAGCCGGGGACGAGCGAGGTGTTGGTGTCGCCCGCGTCAGAGAACTGGACTCCGGTGGCCGGGTCGGGGCCGGTGTTGGTGATCGTCACCGTGTAGGTGACGACCTGGCCGGGCTCTGCCTTGCCGTCGGGCGTCGCCGTGTCGTCCCACGCGTCAACCTTCGTCGCCGTGATGGTGGGCGCGAAGAAGGGGAGCGGCGCGGGCTCGGGGCGGGCGGCGTTGGCGGGCGCGACCGCTTCGGATGCCGGCGCGGGGCGCGGGGCGCTCGTCGCGGCGCTCACGGGAGCGGCGGCGGCGCGCGGCGCGGCGGCGGCCAGCGCGAGCGGCGCGACCTGCCCGGCCAGCATGAGGTAAGAGATGAAGGCGGCGGCGTAGGCCCTGAGGTTGCGGCGGCAGAGAAGCGAAGTCCGGTGGTTCATATATCTCCTTGGCTCGCCCGCGGAAGACCGCGGCGGGCGCGCGGGTAAAGACCTTTCCTGTGAAACTCTCTCGGTGAGTGTGTGCCCCAGGGGCCGGGGTTAGTGTTGGAAAGTGAGCGGGGCGGCCTTAGCTTGAGGGCCGCCCCGCTCGTCGTGTGTTAGCTCTACGGCCTCGCCGGGAAGACCCCCTGCATGGCGATGCAGAAGTTGACGACCAGGTAGGGCATCATGTTGTTGTGCGGCAGGCTCCCGCCGGCGACGCTGAGCGCCTGAGGCGCCATCTGCGTGATGGCGGCGGGCGCGGCGTAGCGCGTCTCGCCCGCCCCGAAGAAGAAGTTGGCGGGCGTGGCCTCGTTGACGACCTCCTCGGAGGCGCTGAAGGCGTGCGTGTGCGCGGGCATCTCCGACTGGAGCAGCGTGACGAACTGGGAGCCGCCCTGCTGGCCGAGGAAGTACTCGGAGAGCCCCGACCCCTGCCCCTGATGGACGGGGACGCTCCCCTGAAGGTTGGGGAGCGCGAAGGTCGATTTGCCGTCGCCGCCGTAGAAGGTGCCGAGCAGCGAGAAGAGCGCGGTGTTCTGCGAGATGGGCAAGAGCTGGCCGTTGCACTGCGCCCAGCCCGTGGGGGCAAAGTTGAAGCCGAACATGCGGATTTCGGCGACGAATGGGTCTGCCATTCTTTCTGTCCTCCTACTGTGGCGCGGGGAAGACCCCGAAGAGCGAGATGATAAAGCTGATGCAGAGGTACGGCTGTAAGTTCTCGTGCGGCTGCGACCCCCCGATTGGCGAGATCGACTGGGGGCTCATATTGGTCAGCGACTCGTTGCTCGTGTAAATCTGCCCCGAGCCGGCCGCCGCCACGTTGCCGCCCGGCGTCTGCGTGGTCGCTATCGTGGTCGAGGCGAGCAGCGCGTGCGTGTGGACGGGTATCTGCTGAATCGTCAGCGTCACCGACTCGACGCCGGCCGCCTCGGCGATGGTGAAAGTCTGGCCGGCGTTCGTGCCCTGGTGCATGGGGACGCGGCTCCGGAGGTCGGGGAGCGCGAAGGTCTCCTGTCCGTCGCCGCCGTAGGTGGTGCCGATGACCGTGAACAGCGCGTCGTTCTCCGAGATGGGGATGAGTTGGCCGTCGCAGAACATCCAGCCGTTGGGGGCGAAGCTGCCCCCGAACATTCTAATCTCTCCGATGTATGGTTCGGGCATGTCGGTTTGGTTCCTCCTCTAGTTCCGCGACGGGAAGATGCCCTGGAGGGCGATGATGAAGGTCAGCACGAGGAAGGGCTGCTTGTTCTCGTGCGCCTGCGAGCCTCCGACGTTGCCGACGCTGGCCGGGTTCATCGCCACCAGATTCGTCGCGCCGCCGTAGCTGTTGGCGACCGACTTCGAGATGATGACGCCGCTGCCGGGGTTCGGGTCCGTCCCGACGTTGTTCGTCACGTTCATGAAGTGGATGTGAGCGGGCATCTCGGACTGGGTCACGGTGTGCGAGTACTCGCCGCCGGTCTGTCCCTGGGTGAAGCCGTCGCCGACGTGCATGGGGACTTTGCCGCGGAAGTCGGGGAGCGCGAAGGTCGTCTGCCCGTTGCCGCCGTACATCGTGCCGAGCAGCGAGAAGAGCGCCTGATTCTGGTTGATGGGGAGCTGCTGGCCGTTACACATGGCCCAGCCCTTGATGTTGTAGTTCCAGGGGACGATCTTTATCTCACCTAGGAAAGGTGTGGACATGGTTCACTCCTTAGCGGGTCTGGTGCGAGAGCTTTGTCCAAAAGGGTTGTCGGGTGTCTGGCGGCCGGCGTGGTCGCCGGGGATGTTGTTAGTGATGAGCCGGATAGCTAGAACCGGGCGCGCCCTGGGTTCTGGTGGTGTTTGTATCCCGGGAAAGTCTGTTCGCGTGGACTTTGGTAGAGCGGTTGTCCGCGGAAACGAAGCGGCGTGGATTTTAACCCCGATAAAAAGATTTTGCAAGGAGGATGTTCCGCAACTTTAAAGGCCGTGAGTAATAAAGGTTGTCAGCGGGGGCACCCCTGACATACACTGCACTGCCCGTTGGCGGGGAGAAGGGTTAGAACCCCGCCGCCCACCCCTAAATAGCAGGAGCACAAAGACAACAATGCCCGTTACACGACGCAGTTTTCTGAGGTCGGGGGCGACTGCCGCCCTAACGACGGCCATCGCGCTCAAAGCTGCCCCGCTGGCCTTCGGCCAGATCAGCTCGAAGCCCGACACCACGCGCGACCCCCAAATCCCCTACGAGGCCAAGCAGAGTCCCCTCTTCACCTTCAAGCGCGAGACCTTCCAGCCCTACGTCGGCGGGACGTTCCGCGTCCGCGCCGGCGCGCAGGCCGTGGACATGACGCTGACGAAGGTGCGCGGCTGCGAGGTCAGCGCGCAGGGCCGCAAGCTGACAAAGAAGTCGCGGCCGACCGACTGCTTCGCGCTCATCTTCTCCGCCGACCAGGCGCTGACCGACCTGACCTCCATCTACGACGTCGAGCACGCCGCGCTCGGCAGCTTCGCGCTCTTCCTGACCCGGCGCGACGGCCCGGGTGGCACGCACTTCTACGAGGCGGTCTTTAACCACGCCCTTTAAACCCCTCTCCACTTAAATTCACCTCATGGGAGTGAAAACCCCGACACGCCCGCGGCCGTGCTATGCGCGCCGCGGGTCTGCCGGGGTGTGCGCGGCGGCGGCGGCCACGACGGCCGCCCCTTTGGAGGAACGCTTCCGATGTCGAGCAGCGGCGGTGTGAGGTTCGAGACGGCCGGCGGGCACGAATTCTTTCTCAGGCCGGTGACGCCGGAGGACGGCGAGGAGATGGTCGGCGTCTACGCCAGCACGCGCGCGGCCGAGCTGGCGCAGGTGACATGGTGGGACGACGCGCAGAAGCTCGCCTTCTGCCGGATGCAGTACCACGCGCAGAAGACCGAGTACGACGCGCGCTACCCCGACGCGCAGTACGACGTGATCGTGCTCGAAGGGCGGGTGGCCGGACGGCTCTGGGTCGGGCGCGACGACGAGCTGATACACATGCTCGACGTCACGGTGCTGCCGTGGGCGCAGGGGCGGGGCGTCGGCACGGCGCTCGTCCGCTCGCTCATCGAGGAGGCGCGCGCCTCGGGCAAGCTCCTCCGCCACATGGTCTTCGTCCTCAACGAGGGCGCGCGCCGCCTCTACGAGCGGCTCGGCTTCGTCGTCTTCGAGGAGGTGGGCGGCACGCACCTCCACATGGAGTGGCGTCGGGTGAGTGATGAGTGACGGGCGATGAGAGAAGGCCGACTGTTCTTTCTCATCACTCATCACTCATCACCCGTCGCCGCCGTCCCTGTAGAAGTTGAAGACGACCTCGTAGCGGAAGCCCTGCGGGTCGCGGGCGATGGGCACCATGAAGAGCGCCAGCTCGCCCAGCGAGGGGTGTTCCAGCATGAAGGTGCCCTGGTTGAGCATGATGTCGCCGGGACCCTGTAGGTAGAGCGAGAAGCGCTCCATCCCCTCCGACTCCTTCGGCTGCGGGTTGTAGTCCTTGACCTCGATCAGCTCAAGCTCGACGGGCCTCGGCGTGTCGAGGCGCACGCCGAACTTGCTGCCGAGGTGCTGCCTGAACTCCTCTGCGGTGAATGTCGCGGCCATTCTCGTCTGTTCTCCGTGGTTTGCGTCGGGCGGGGCCGTCCGGCCGCGCCCGGAAAATTGCCGGAGCAAGATAGCACGCCCGGCGCGCGCCGGCACGAGTCGGCGCGCCGCCGTCGGGGGCTAAAGTCACGATGCGCTTTGACGACGCACGCGCGGCCGGTCGCGCGCTCGCCGCCGGCCTGGCAGCTCACGGCGGGCGCGAAGACGCCCTGGTCCTCGCGCTCGCGCGCGGCGGCGTCGGCGTGGGCTTCGAGGTCTCGAAGCTGCTCGGCCTCCCGCTCGACCTCGTCTCCTTGCGCCGCCTCCTCGTGACGCGCGGGGCGGGGGAGCCCGCCTGCGCCGCGAGCGTCGCGGGCGCGCCGTTCCTCGACGAAGAGGTACAGTCGGCGGTCGCCGCGTCCGCAAACGCCGGCGGCGCGTCCGACGCCGCGCTCGGGCGCTTCATCAAAGACGCGCTCGCCGAGTTCGAGGCGAGCGCGCGCGCGTGCCGGGGCGGGCGCGCGGCGCTCGAACTCTCGGGCAAGACCGTCATCCTCGTCGACAACGGCGTGCGGACGGGCTCGACGATGCTGGCGGCGGTCCGCGCGGTGCGTTCGCGTTCGCCCGCGCGCGTGGTGGCCGCCGCGCCGGTCGCCGACGCCGCGGCGCGCGCGGCGGTCGCGTCGGCCGTCGAAGAGTTCGTCTGCCTCGCCACCCCCGAGCCCTTCGGCCACGTCGGCCTCTGGTACGCGAACTTCCGCCGCCCCCCCGACGACGAGATTCGCGCCATGCTCGGCGAAAGGATGAAGGACGAAGGATGAGGGTGCGGCTGTCAGGCAGTCCGGCCTTCATCCTTCATCCTTTCTTTTACGGCCAGCAGCCCGACGAGCAGCGCCACGGGCCCGGCGGCTAGAATCCACATCATCGGGGTGAGCCCGTACCCTTCGGCGAACGCGCCGAGCGCGAGCGGGACGAACGCGCCGGCCAGCCCGTAGACGTTCCCCACGGTCATCACCATCCCGCTCCGGCCCGGAAACTCCTCGTAGAGCTTCGCCGACAGCACCGCGTACCACCCCGCGTTCGCCAGCCCGAGCAGCCCGAGCAGCAACAGCTTCGTCGCGAACCCTTCGGCCAGCAGCAGCGCGGGGAAGAGCACGGCCACGGCCGACGTGCTCACGCGCATATAGCTCAGGCCGCGCACGCGTTCGAGCAGCGGCACGACCGCGAGGTCGCCCGCCAGCCCCGCCCACGTCCACACCGCGACCGCCAGCGCCGCGCCCGCCTCGCCCGCGCCGACCACGTCCACGAAGTAGAGCGCGAGGAAGCCGCGCAGGATGTCGTAGGTGAAGTCGCCCAGCTCGAGCAGCACGAGCCAGCGCAGCACGCGGCGCCTGCGGACGGCGCGCCAGGCCTCGCGCAAGCCTTCGGCTAGCGCCGTCCGCGCGCGCGCGACTTCGCGCGCCGCCGGCGTCTCGAAGGGCTGGCGCCACGCCGCCGCGACCGCCGCGAGCATCAGCGCGCCCGCCGCCAGAAAGCCCCAGCGCCAGCTCGCCCCCGCCCACACGCACGCGCCGACGACCAGCGGCCCGGCGGAGTTGCCGACCGAGCCGGCCAGCGCCCAGCGCGCCATGTTCTGCTCGCGCCGCGCGGGCGCCGCGTCCATCAGCGTCGCCTGCGACAGCCCGACGAACGCGCCCGACGCGGGGTTGGAGAGGACGGAGGCCGCGAGCAGCACCGCGAAGCTCGGGCTCAGGCCCACGAGCAGCGTCCCCGCCGCGAAGACGACGCCGCCCCCGAGCACGAGCGCGCGCCTGCGCCAGACGTCGCCGAGGATGCCGAGCGCGGGCTCGACGAGGTTCCCGACTATCGGCGGCACGCTGAGGATGACGCCGACCTGTGTGTACGACAGGCGCAGGTCGTCGCGTATGAGCGGCCACGCCGCCTCGCGCACGCCGAAGACCAGCTCGTCTAAGAACTCGACGGCGAGCAGCGTGAGGGCGAACAGCGACAGGCCGCGGCGCGCGCGCGCGCGGGCGCGCGCCGCCTCTTGTGCGGATGACATGAACGGTGATTCTCCTTTTCCACGGAAGCCGGAACGTTTTCGTTGCGTGGCGTCTGAAAACGTCCCGGCCGTGGCGGCGGAATCACCGAGCGCGCGAGCGCGCGCCGCAGCCGCAGCGACACGCGCGCGCACGTGCGCGCGCCGCGCGCGGGGGCCGCGGTCGGGCTAGCCTCTGCGGGAGGGTCTTACCAGGGAGGGAAGCGTGTGCTCTGGCCTTTAAGCATGGCCGGTATTGCACACTCGGGTGGGGCGTAAGTCAAGAAAATTTTTAACCCCTACGCGCCGGCGCGCAGGTGCCGGCCGCCGCGCACGCGCTCGGTCTCCGGCTCGAAGATGTAGGAGAGTGACTTGTAGATGAGCTTCGCGCAGAGGAAGGCCGAGGCGCTGAAGCCCTCGACGTAGGCGTACTCGGTCAAATCCATCCCGACGACGCGGCGCTGGGCGGCGAGCGTGCGGATGAGGCCGAGCGTCTCGTACCAGCCGAGGCCGCCGGGCTCGGGCGTCCCCGTCTGCGCGACGAGCGAGGGGTCGAGCCCGTCGATGTCAATCGTCAGGTAGACGTTCTCGGTGAGGCCGGCGACGGCCTCCTCCCACCAGTCGGTGCGCCCCGCGATGTCCTTGGCCCAGAAGATGCGCGTCGGGAACTCGTCGAGCGCGCGCGCCTCCTCGGCCGAGATCGAGCGGATGCCGACCTGCACCGCCGGGAGCCGCAGGTCGCGCACCACCCGCGCCATGATCGAGGCGTGCGAGTGCGGCGTGCCGTCGTAGGTGTCGCGCAGGTCCGCGTGCGCGTCTATCTGCAAGACCGAGAGGTTCTCGTAGCGCTCGGCGTGCGCCCGGATGACGGGCGCGCTCACCGAGTGCTCGCCGCCGATCATGCAGACGAACTTGTCGGCCTCGACCAGCTCGCGCGCGCGCCCGAGCAGCGACTCCATCATCGCCTCGGGCGGCTCGGCCGGCGGCGTCACCTCGGTGGTGTGGATGCCGAGGCGGTAGACCTCGGCGTCGGTCTCCTCGTCGTACAGCTCCATGTTGCGCGACGCGTCGACGATGGCCTCGGCGCCCGCGCCCGTCCCCGACCCATAGGAGACCGTGCCCTCGTAGGAGACGGGCCAGACGACGACGCGTGCGTTCTCAAAGCTCGACAGCCCCTCGTCCTCGATGCCGCCGAAGTTCATCGGAAGGTTCGCTGATTCGGACATGCACGGAAGTATAGCGCAGGTCGTTTTCAACCACGAAAGACCTTTGAAAGCAGAACGGCAGGCATCCCTTTGAAGAGTAAAGGGGCTGCCGGCCATGCCGATTTCGCGGCGGCTGCTTTCCCTTAAGGAACTTCGACCGTCAACTCCCTGCCCATGAAGGTGAAGCTGGGGCGCTTGCGGCCTTTCATGTACTTGGCGGCGGTCTGCGAGAGCGCGGTGACGAGGATGGGGAGCGCGATGGTCGGGTCGCAGGAGACGTAGGCCGTGGCGGCGCCGCGCTGGAGCTTGCCGAAGACGAGCGACTCGTCGTCGGAGTTGGGGCTGGTGCGGCCGTTGTGCGCGGGCTGCTCGGTCGAAATCTGGATGGCGTACTTGTGGCCGCGCGCGGGCGTCTTGATGATCTCGGAGGCCGACTCCATCTGCTGGACGTAGCTGCGACTGGTGCCGCCGCCGAGGTTGATGACGCCCGTGACGCGCGAGCGCGCGCCGATCTGCATCAGGTCGAGCGTGTCCTGCGCGATGTCGAAGCAGAAGCTGTTCTTCTTCTCGAAGCGCGCGCCGGCGATGCCGGCGGTGATCGAGCTGTCGGAGATGGTCGGGCAGAAGACGGGGATGCGCGCCTTGTAGGCCGACGTGAGGATGCCGTCGTCGGTGGCGATCTCGGCCAGCTCGCGGCCGAGCAGGTGGAGGAACTCGCGCGTCGAGTAGGCGCGCGTCTGGTCGAGCTGGTTGGTGAAGCCGCCGACCCACTCGTTGGCCTCGCCGTACTCCTCCTCGCTGGCGAGCACGTCCCACAGCCGGCTGATCTGCGAGGCCTCCAGCTCGGCGTCGGTCATCGACGGGTGCGCCTGGAAGTGCTGCCGGCCGAGCGTCTCGTGCAGGTCCTGGAAGAGCATCGCGCCCGAGCAGACCATCACGTCCACGAAGCGGTTCTTGATGACGTAGGCGAGGAGCCGGCGCATCCCCGCGGGGATGAGCGCGCCGTTGGCGGCGACGACCACGGTCGTGTTGTCGCCGAGCATGTCGAGCCAGATGCGGTGCGCCTCCGCGAGCTGGCGCGCGCCGAGGCCCGCGCCCTCCATCTTCTCCAGCAGCCCGGCGACCGAGCGGTCGCGGTCGACCTGCACGGGCCTGATCGGGGCGGTGAGATACTTCGTGGCTCGCGGTTTACGTTGGGTGACCATTTTCAATCCTTTGAAAGAGCGTGGGCCGTGAACCGTGAGCCGCGACGAGGGGCGGGCAGGCTTTTTATCTCGTCACGGCTTGCGGTTGACGGGTTACGGTTCACGGCTATTCACCGCCGTCGGCGCTTCTCTTCTTGCTCGCCGTTGACGGCGAGGTAGGTGTAGGCGTTGATGCGCGACTCGTAGAGCTCGACCATCCCGGCCGCTTCGGCCTCGGAGAGGTCGCCGCGCTTGACGCGCTGCGCGACGATGCGGCGGAAACCCTCGTGGAGCTGGCCGGGCTCGTAGCGCGCGCGGTTGAGCGCCTCGCCCACGGTCGAGCCCTTGACGACCTTCTTGATCAGGTAGCCGTCGTCGTCGATGTGGACGTGCGCCTCGTTGGGCGCGCCGAAGAGGTTGTGGTTGTTGCCCATCACCTCCTGGTAGGCGCCGACGAGCATGAGCGCGATGTAGTAGGGCTCGTCCTCGACGAGCGAGTGCAGCTCAAGCACCTGCTTGACGTCGTGCAGGTCGACGAACTTGTCGACGACGCCGTCCGAGTCGCACGTGATGTCGCACAGCGTCGCGTACTCGGTCGGCGGCTTGTTCAGCCGGTGGATGGGGATGATGGGGAAGAGCTGGTCGAGCGCCCAGTGGTCGGGCACACTCCGGAAGACCGAGAAGTTCGTCAGGTACTTGGCGCGCAAAAGCCTCCGCAGCTCGGTGAACTCCTCCGACACGTACTTGGCCTGCTGCGCGTGCTTGTCGGCGCGCTCGCACACGTCCCAGAACAGGACCTCGCCCTTCGCGCGGTCTTCGAGCGTGATGAGCCCGAGGTTGAAGAGCGTGAACATCTCGTCGCGGTGCTCGAGCGCGTCGTGGTAGAACTCGCGGTAGTTCTTGACCGTGATGGTCTCGCGCAGGTCGGCCAGCTCGATGACGACCTGCGGGTCGTCGTCGTCGTCGACCTCGATCGGCGTGATGTCCTCGACGACCGTCTCTATCTCCGAGATGACGTTGGTGACGAGGATGGCGTGGTAGGCCGAAAGATACCGGCCCGACTCCTGGATGATGGTCGGGTGCGGGACGTTCTCGTCGTCGCAGACCTGCATGATGGTGTAGACGACGTCGTTGGCGAACTCCTGCGCGGTGTAGTTGGCCGAGGAGTCGAAGGCCGTCTTCGAGCCGTCGTAGTCCACCGCCATCCCGCCGCCCACGTCGAGGAGGTCGACGGGCACCTTCATCTGGACGATCTTGGCGTAGACGCGAGCGGCCTCCTTCATCGCGTTCTTGATGCGCTTGATGTCGGTGAGCTGCGAGCCGATGTGGAAGTGCAGGAGCTTGAGCATGTCGACGCGCCCCGCCCCCTGCACGCGGCGGATGGTCTCCAGAATCTCGGTCGTCGTGAGCCCGAACTTCGCCGCCTCGCCGCCCGACTTCTCCCAGCGCCCCGAGCCCTTCGAGTAGAGCTTGACGCGCAAGCCGATCATCGGCAGGTAGCGCGAGCCCTCGCGCAGGTACTCCTCGACGACCGCCCGGTTCTGGTTGACCTTCATCGGGTAGACGCACATGTGGGAGCCCTGGTACTCGTACTCGCGGATGGAGTTGCGGAAGGCGCGCTGGAGCTTGCGGACTTGGCCCGCGATGAGCTGCGGGAACCGGAGCAGCACCGGCGCCTGGATGCCGCGCCGGCGCAGGTCGTCGATGATCTCGCGCACGTCGGCCGCGCGGTTCTGGTCCGATTCCGAAGGGTGGACGACGAGGTTGCCCTTGCGATTGATGCCGAAGTAGCCGGCCCCCCAGTTCTCTATGCCGTAGGTCTCAAGCGTCTGTTCGATGGCCGTGGTCAACTTCTCGTCTCTCCTGCCTCCCTGTGGGTTCGCGCGTTTTGGACAAACTTAGCGGGGGTCAGCCTCTTCTGCGGCCTGTGCGGTTGAAGACATCTGGATTGGACTTACTTAAGCGCGCAATTTAACACTAAAAGCCGGGGGCGGTCAAAAACTATTTTTTTCGGGCGGCGCGCCCGCGCCCGGGCGCTAAACGCCGTGCGAAAAAGATTTAAGCCGGGCGCGCGGCGCGCGGCGCGCGCGCGCGCGCGGGGCGCGGTCGCGGGGTGCTTGACGCCGGGCGCGGGGGCGCGGCTATAATGCCTGCTTTTTACGGCGTCTTGGAGGTGATGACGCACACCCTGCTCTCGTTTCCGCCGCACCGCCGCCGCCGCCCGCGGGCGGCCGACACCTTCCACCCCCTTAAAGAACAGATTCAGGAGAGATTATGGACGCAAAAGCGGTCTTGAAGTATGCGGAAGACCACGAGGCGAAGTTCGTCTCGGTACGTTTCACGGACCTCATCGGGGCCTGGCACCACCTGACTTTCCCCATGCACGAGCTGGACGAAGGCTCGTTCGAGGACGGCTTCGGCTTCGACGCCTCCAGCCTGCGCGGCTGGGCCTCGATCCACGAGTCGGACATGCTGCTCATCCCCGACGCCTCGCGCGTCTGGATGGACCCCTTCTCGGAGGAGCCGACGCTGACGGTCATCGCCAACGCGGTCGACCCCATCACGAAGGAGGGCTACGGCCTCGACCCGCGCTCGGTCGCGCGGCGCGCCGAGAGCTACCTCCGCTTCACGGGCATCGCCGACACGGTCAACTTCGGCCCCGAGGCCGAGTTCTTCATCTTCGACGGCGTCGAGGTCAACAACGAGCCGCACCACTCGGGCTACCGCATCCACTCCGACGAGGGCATCTGGTCTTCGGGGCGCGGCGAGGACGACTTCCGCGGCCCCAACCTCGGCTACCGCATCCGCAACAAGGAGGGCTACGTCCCGGTCCCGCCGGCGGACTCTCTGAGCGACCTGCGCTCGGAGATTTCGCTGACGCTCGAACAGTGCGGCATCACGGTCGAGTGCCACCACCACGAGGTCGCCACCGCGGGCCAGTGCGAGATCGACTTCCGCTTCTCGACGATGCTGGGGACGGCCGACAACCTGCAAATCTTCAAGTACGTCGTCCGCAACGTCGCGTACCAGTACGGCAAGGCGGCGACGTTCATGCCCAAGCCGATGTACGGCGACAACGGCTCGGGGATGCACTGCCACCAAAGTCTCTGGAAGGGCGAGAAGCCGCTGTTCGCGGGCGACGGCTACGCGGGTCTCTCCGACATGGCGCGCTGGTACATCGGCGGACTGCTCAAACACGCGGCGGCGGTCGTCGCCTTCGCCGCGCCGACGACGAACAGCTACAAGCGCCTCGTCCCCGGCTTCGAGGCGCCCGTCAACCTCGCCTACTCGGCGCGCAACCGCTCGGCGGCCATCCGCATCCCGATGTTCTCGACCAACCCGAAGCTCAAGCGGCTCGAGTTCCGCCCGCCCGACCCGTCGTGCAACCCTTACCTCGCCTTCTCGGCGATGCTGATGGCGGGCCTCGACGGCGTGCAGAACCGCATCGACCCCGGCGAGCCGCTCGACAAGGACATCTACGACCTCGCGCCCGAGGAGCTGAAGAACGTGCCCTCCTTGCCCGGCTCGCTCGACGAGTCGCTCAAGGCTCTGGAGGGCGACCACGAGTTCCTCCTCAAGGGCGAGGTCTTCACGCCGCAGCTCATCGACCGCTGGATCAGCTACAAGCGCGAGAAGGAGATCAACCCCATGCGGATGCGCCCGCACCCGCTGGAGTACTCGATGTACTTCGACATCTAAAAGAAGTAGGCAGTAGACAGTAGACAGTAGTCAGTAGAAACCCTTCGCGGGGCGACCGTCAGCGCTTACTGCCACGGCCGGCCTCGTCGAGGGGTTTTCTACTGACTACCGTCTACTGCCTACTGGTAACATATCCCCACCTTGCCAGCGCCGGACGAAAAAACCGAATCACTCATCCGCGAGCTGCCCGACCCGGAGGGCGCGCGCTTCTTCTACGAGCGCGCCACGGCGGCGAGCGCGCGCGCGGCCCGCGCCTTCGAGCGCGACGAGGGGCTGGCGTCGGACGCGCTGGCGCTCGCGGCCTGGAGCCCCCTGCTCGCGACGACGCTCGAACAGAACCCGGAGCACCTCGGCTGGCTCGCGCGCGAGCGCGCCGACGCGCGGGTGCGTGCGACCGAGGAGCTGCGCGAGTCGCTGGCGCGCTTCGCGCTCACGCACACGCAGGTGGGCGCGCAGGTGCAGCTCGCGCGCTTCCGGCGGCGCGAGCTTTTGCGCGTCTACCTCCACGACATACGCCGCGCCACCACGCTCGTCGAGACGACCGAGGAGCTCTCCAACCTCGCCGACGCCGCGCTCGTCCACGCGCTCTCGCTCGCGCGCCAGGAGCTCGAGAACCTCTACGGCGCGCCGCAGTGTACGGACGAGCGCGGGCGCAGGAAGACGGCCGAGGTCGCAATCGTCGCGCTCGGCAAGCTGGGCTCGCGCGAGCTGAACTACTCCTCGGACATCGACCTCCTCTTCCTCTACTCGGACGACGGCGAGACCTCGGGCGCGGGCGAGCGCGGCGCGGCGACCAACCGCGAGTTCTTCTGCCGGCTGGCCGAGCGCGTCGCGCGCATCGTCGGCGGGAGCGCCGGCGGCGGGGGCGCGGCCTACCGCGTGGACCTGCGCCTCCGGCCGCACGGCCGCGACGGCGCGCTCGCCGTCTCGCTCGCCGAGGCGCTGCGCTACTACCGCACGACGGCTCACGCGTGGGAGCTGCAGGTGCTCATCCGCTCGCGCGCGGCGGCCGGCTCGCAGGCGCTCTTCGCGCGCTTCAGTGACGGCGTGCGCGCGAGCGTCTACCGCACGGAGCAGACGGTCGCGCAGGCGCTCGCCGACGTGCGGCTCGCCAAGCAGAAGATAGACCGCTTCCACTCGGAAGAGTCGCGCGGCTTCAACGTCAAGCTGGGCCGGGGCGGCATCCGCGAGATAGAGTTCATCGCGCAGGCGCTCCAGCTCGCGCACGGCGGGCGCGACGCGTGGCTCCAGGCCCCGCACACGCTCATCTCCCTGGGCCGGCTCGCCGACCGCGGCCTCGTCACCGAGCGCGAGCGGAGCGAGCTGTCCGACGCCTACGACTTCCTGCGCGCGGTCGAGCACCGCCTCCAGATGGAGCACGGCCTCCAGACGCACACCGTGCCCGAGGACGAGACGCGCCGCCGGCTGCTCGCGCGCCGGGTGTACTTCGCGCCGCCGCGCGCCCTCGCGGAGTTCGACGAGACGCTCGCACGGCACACCGACGCCGTCTCGCGCGCCTTCAGCCGCGTCTTTGAAGGCGAGGGCGAAAGTCGGGTCGAACCCAAAGCGCGGGTCGAAAGTCGGCCTCCCGCCGACGCGCCCGCGGTTCACTCGGGTTCGCCCGACGACTCTGAGTCCGGCGCGCACTCCGAAGCCGCGGGGGCCGCGGGCGCGTCGCGCGCCGAGGTCGCGCCTGACGAGGGCGCTTTGTCCGCTCAGGCGCGCGCGGCGGCGGCCGTCCTCGCGCGCCGGCTCGCGGGCGCGGAAGGGAAGGCGTACACGGAGGAGGAGGTCGAGCGCCTGCTGCGCGAGGAGGCCGCGCGCTGCCCGAACGCGCGGCGCGCCCTACAGCTCGTGGCGCGCGTCGCCGCGTCGCTCGAAAAGTATGGCGAGGCGGGGGGCGCGCGAAAGCGCGGCGGCGGGGCGGCGTTCGAGGGCGAGGGCGGCGCGTTGTCGGAGCGCGCGCTGCGCGAGATGGTGCGTGTGTGCGGGGCGTCGGAGTACCTGGGCGAGATGCTGACGGCGAACCCCGCGCTCGCCTCGTCGGTCGTGACGCCCGCCGAGACGGTCGCGGCGCGCGACCAGCGTGCGCTGCTGCGCGCGGCCGTGGACGCCGAGCACACCTTCGGCGGCGAGCTGGCGGCGCTCAGGCGCGCGTGGACTCACCTCGTCGTCGAGATAGGCGCGCGCGACGCGGCGGGCGGCCTCACGCTCGCGGAGTCGAACGCGCTCCAGACCTCGCTCGCGGCGGCGAGCATCAACACGGGACTCCTCGTCGCGCGGCGCGAGATGGCGCGGCGCTACGGGCGGCTCGCGTCGGGGCCGCGCCTCGCGGCGCTCGCGCTCGGGCGGCTCGCGAGCGGAGGGATGGACTACGGCTCCGACCTCGACCTCGTGCTCGTCTACGACGAGGACGTGCCCTCGCCCGTCGAAGGGCTGACGTGCGAGCAGGCGTACGCGCGGATGGTCGAGCTTTTGGTCAACGCGCTCTCGGGCTTCACGCGCGACGGCCACCTCTACCGCGTCGATCTGCGCCTGCGCCCCGACGGGAAGAACGGCCCGCTCGCTTCGCCCGCGCGCGCCTTCGTCGAGTACCTGAGCGCGCGCGCCGAGGTCTGGGAGTGGCTGGCGCACGTCAAGCTGCGCGCGGTGGCGGGCGACCAGGAGTTCGGGCGGGCGGTCGAGTCGCGCGCGCGCGCCGCCGTCCACGACGGCGCGGCGGGCGCGGGCGCCGACGTGCTCGCGGCCGAGACGCGGCGCGTGCGCGAGCGCCTGGCGCGAGAGCGCGCCGCGCCGCGCGGCAACGACATCAAGTACGGGCGCGGCGGGATGCTCGACGTCTACTTCGCCGCGCGCTTCCTGCAACTGCGCGACCGCCTGCCCGACGGCGAGGCCGACCGCTCGACGCGCGCCACGCTTCAACGCCTGCTCGACGCCGGCTCGCTCCGCCCCGAAGACTTCGACGCGCTCTGCGGCGGCTACACTCTGCTCAGGCGGCTCGACCACGAGCTGCGGCTGCTCGCCGGCCGCTCGACGCGCCTGCCCTCGGCGGAAGACCACCCCGTGCTGCGCGACCTCGCGCGCCGCACCGGCCACGCCTCGACGCCCGCGCTCACGCGCGAACTCGCCGAACGCATGGCGGCCGTCCGCGCCGCCTACGAGAGGATCACCGCGTCCTGAGATGGTTGTTGAAGACTCACGCGTCGCGGGGCGGGGGGGAGGCCTGTTCGTGCCAGCAGCGCATGCAGAAGAGGTGGCGCGCGGCGCGCTCGGGTTGTGTGAAGTCGGCCAATATCGCCCACGTCTTTAACACACCCAAGGCCGAAAGAGAAAGCCCTTCGAGGACGCCATGACGAAGAACGCCCGCACGCTCGCGGCACTGGCGCTGCTCCTGCTCTGCGCCCACGCCCCGGCGCAGGAGCGCGCCGACCGCTTCGACTTCTACGCGCGCGGCCCCTACCGCGAGCAGGTGCCGCGCCCGCAGACGCTGCTGCGCTACGACGTGGGCGACTTCCACACCAACTACGCGATGATGGAGCGCGTCCTCGACGCCGTCGCTCGGGCCGCGCCAGACCGCGTGCGCGTCTTCGACATCGGGCTCACCAACGAGTACCGGATGCAGCACCTCGTCGCCGTCTCCGCGCCCGAGAACATCGCGCGGCTCGACGAGATCAAGGCGAACCTCAAGAAGTTGAGCGACCCGCGCACGCTCTCGGAGGCCGAGGCGCGACGCCTCGCCGCACAGACGCCGGTCGCGCTCTGGCTCCAGTACACCATCCACGGCAACGAGTCGGCCTCGTTCGAGGCGATGATGCAGGTGCTCTACCAGCTCGCCGCCTCGGACGAGCCCGCGACGCTCGACGTGCTGAAGAACACGGTCGCGCTCATCAACGTCTGCGCCAACCCCGACGGGCACGAGCGCTTCGTCACCTGGTACAACTCCTTCGGCGTCGGCGACCCCAACCCCTCGGCCGCCGAGCACGACGAGCCGTGGTCGGTCTACGGCCGCGTCAACCGCTACCGCTTCGACCTCAACCGCGACAACATCGCCACCTCGCAGGTCGAGACGCGCAACATGCAGCGCGCCTACTTAGACTGGAACCCGCAGGTCGCCGTCGACCACCACGGCCAGCCCTCGCAGTTCTTCTTCCCGCCGGCGGCGCTCCCCGTCAACCCGAACCTGCCGCCCGAGCAGACCGAGCGCTGGCTGACCGCCTTCGGCCGCGCCAACGCCGCGCAGTTCGACCAGCGCAACTGGGACTTCTACGTCCGCGACATCTTCGACCTCTTCTACCCCGGCTACTGGGACTCGTGGCCGGCGCTGAACGGCGCGACCGGGATGACCTACGAGACCGACTCGGGCGGCTGGAAGGGCTTGCGCTGGCGGCGCGACGACGAGACGATAGTCACCTTCCGCTCGGGGATAGCCAAGCACTTCGTCGCGTCTTTGACGACGCTCGCCACGGCCGCCTCGAACCGCGAGACGCGGCTGAGAGACTTCTACGAGTTCAAGCGGAGCGCGATAGAGGAAGGGAGGACGGGGCGCGTCCGGCGCTTCGTCCTCCTGCCCGGCAGAGACCCGGGGCGCGCGGCCGAGCTGGTCGAGAACCTCCTGCGCGCGGGCGTCGAGGTCAGGCGCGCGAACGCGCCGTTCCGCTCGGCGCGCGCGCACGACTACACGGGCAAGGACGCGCCCGCCGCGTCGCGCGACTTCCCCGCCGGCGCCTACGTCGTCGACCTCGCGCAGCCGCAGAAGCGGATGGCGAAGGCGCTCTTGGAAGTCCACACGCCGCTCGACCCGGCCTTCGAGCGCGAGCAGCTCGCACGCTTCACGCGCAACGAGCGCCGCGGGCGCGGCGGGCTCAAGGAGGAGTACGGCTTCTATGACGTGACCGCGTGGTCTCTCCCCTTAGCCTTCGGCGTCGAGGCTTTCTGGACGGAGGACGACGCGGCTGTTCAAGCCTCGCCTGTCGAGTTGACCGAGCTTAACCCTCTGGTCCGGCAGAGTGGCGTCTCTGTCCCCGGATTAAGCGGTCAGACCGTGTCTAACTTCGGCCCCGTGGGAGGCGTGGCCGGGGGGCGCGCGCAGATCGCCTACGTCATCCCTTACGAGCGCAACGGCGCGGCCGCGTTAGTCTTCCGCCTGCTGCGCGAGGGCTTCAAGCTCGCGGTCTCGACCAGGCCGCTCAGCGCGGGCGGGCGCGAGTGGCCGCGCGGGACGGTCGTGGCGCGCGTCTCGCGCAACCCCGAGAGCCTGCACGAGCGCGTCGCGGCGCTCGCGCGCGAGACGGGCGTCGAGGTGACGGCGGTCGGCACGGGCTTCCCCGAGACGGGCGAGACCGGCGTCGGCTCCGAGACGGTCGTCTCGCTGCGGCGGCCGAAGATAATCGTCGCGGCCGACGAGCCCGTCAGCACTACGGGCTACGGCGCGATGTGGTGGACGTTCGACCGCATGGGCGTGGACTTCACGCCGATGACTATCGACGCCATCAAGCGCGCGCGGCTCGACGACTACAACGTCATCATCCTGCCCGACGGCTCGGCCGGGCGCTACTTCGCGGCCTTCGGCAAGGGCGGCGTGGACACGCTGCGCGGCTGGGTCGAGCGCGGCGGCACGCTCGTCCTCGTCAAGGGCGCGGCGGTCTTCGGCGCTCTCAAGGACGTCAACCTCACCTCGGCGCGTCTCGTCGGGAGCGACGAGGACGACCAGAAGCCCGACGCGGGCGGCGCCCAGCCGACGCCGGGCGCCTCGCCCTCGCCCACGCCCACGCCCACGCCCACGCCGGCGGACGCCGACGCGCAGGCGCAGTCCGCGCAGCGACGCGGCCGGCGCGACGCCCAGGCCTCGACCTCGACGCCCGAGCAGGCTGAGGTCTCCGCGGCGCAGTCCGAGAAGATGGAGGGCGCGGCGCCCGACCTGCCCCCGATTGCTTCGCCCTCGGCGCGGCCGGGGCGCGTGCCCGAGGCCGTGCCGGGCGCCATCATGCGCGCCACGCTCGACCGGCGCACGCCGCTCACCTACGGCTACGAGCAGGATAGCTTGCCGGTGCTCGTGGACTCGGCCTACTTCTTCCGGCCGTCGAAGGAGGGGACGAACGCGGTGGTCTTCCCGTCGGACGCCTCGCGCCCGTTCCACGTCGCGGGCTTCGCGTGGCCGACGACCGAGAGCCTGCTGCGCGGCACCGCCTACGTCATCGACGAGCCCGTGGGGCGCGGCCACGTCGTCCTCTTCGCCGAAGACCCGAACTTCCGCGCCATCTGGCGCTCGACGACGCGCCTCTTCTTCAACTCGTTCCTGTTCCAACCGATATTTTAAAGGGAGTCATGTTTCAGGTCCGGGCGGCTTTGAGCGAACAGGTGGAGTGGAGGACGAGCGCCGAGGCGGCGCGCGCCTTCTTCGACGACCTCAGGAACTTCGCCGAGCTGATGCCCGGCGTCGAGCGCATCAGCTCGGAGGCCGGCGGCATCGCGCGCTGGCTCATCCGCGCCGAGGTCCCAATCGTGGGCGCCATCCGCCAGGCGTTCGCCGTCTCGAAGGCGGTGGACGAGCCGGCGCGCATCGAGTGGGCGCCGGCCGCGGGCGAGAGCAAGAACTTCCTGCGCTACGTGGCGACCTTCGAGCCGCGCGGGGCCACGACGCGCATCCGCATCGAGCAGCGCGTCGAGCTGCGCCGCACGCACGCGCGCGAGCTGCACACGCTGGCGGGCCTCGCCGGCGAGAGCCGCCTCAGCGCGGCGCTCCAGAAGGGCGTCGCCGAGATGCTCCACTCCTTCCTCCAGCGCGCCCGCACGCGGCTGGAAAAATAGCTTCGGAGTTAAAAAGCCGGAGGCCCCGAGTTGCGCCGTTCGACAACTCGGGGCCTCCGGCTTTTTAACTCCGGACTTTTATCAAAACCTGAACCCGATGCCGGCGGTGACTTGCAGGTTGTGACGCAGTCCGGCCGGCAGGCGCGGGGGCGGGGTGACGAAGGCGCCGCCGGGGCTGTCCCGCACGGGGTAGCGGATCATCGTGTCGCCCACGTCGAAGCGCGTGAAGATGCGGCTCGTCGGGTAGAATTCGAGGACGCCGCCCACGTCCATCGAGAAGTAGGTCTTGCCCGTGTCCCTGAACGTGGGGAAGAAGAACGTCTCCCCGCCGAAGTCGAACGACTCGTAGCCCGAGACCTCGTTGACGCTGCTGAAGTGGACGACGCCGGGGCGCGCCTTGCCGAAGACGCCGAAGCGGCGGAAGCGGCGCCCGACCTTCGCGCCGAACTGCGCCTGCTGCGCCGCGCCGCCCGTCACGTAGTGGCCCGCCTGCGTGCCCGAAGGGAAGATGTTCCCCTCGGCCTCGACCGCGAAGTAGTCGGTCAGGTTGTACGTGACGCGCGCGCCGACGCCGGGGGCGTTCTCGGTGCCGCGGAAGCCGGGCAGGTTGATCGAGAGCGAGGAGTACTGGACGCCTATCTCGACCTGCGGCGCGTCCGTCTCCTGCGCGCGCGCGGCCGGGGCGCAGGCGAGAAGGCCGAGTACGAAGGCGGCGGAAGTGAAGAGGGCACGGGTTCTCATCGCGGGTGTTTCTCCTTTGTTCGCGGGGGGCCGTCGGGTTGACACACGACGGCCCTCCGGCCTCGCGCGCCTCAAGGGGAGTTGAGCGCCGGGCCGTGACTTCAGCCTTGGTCGGGTTCGGTTGCTGTTACCTCTGCTGTCTGGGGAAAAGGTTTTCGACGCCGTCGGCCGAGCCGATGACGACGCGGGCGCGGCGCGGCTTCGCGGGGGCGTTCGGCGCCGCGCCGGCCGTGCCGTAGTCGGCCTGCGCGCGCGCGCGCTTCATGCGGCGCACCGCCTCGTCGGTCTGCTGCGCGAAGGTCTTGTCGTCGCCCGCGGGCGGCGCGTCCGGCTGCGCGAAGAGGTCGACGCGGTAGTCCGGGTCGTAGAGCACCCAGAGGTTCCAGTTGCCGCCCGTGCCGACGACGGGCTGCGCGGACTCCCACTCGTAAGTCTCGCCGCCCCACTCGAACGAGACCGTGTTGTGGCGCACCGAGCCGACCTTTTTGAACTCGAAGCCGGGGCGCTCGACGAGCGAGAAGACGAAGCGGCCGCGGTCGCCCAGGGAGAACCAGACCAGCGCGCCGGCGACCCCGCCCGTGCTGCGGTGGACGGTCTCGCCGTTGACCTTGAGCTTGTAGTCCGAGACGCGGAGCCGCACGTCGTCGGGCCGGAAGTCGCGCGTCGGCGCGTCGGTCGCGGCGCGGCGCAGGCTCGGGTCGGTGAGCGAGATTTGGACGACGTCGACTATCTTCGTCCCCGTGCGCGGGTTGCGGAAGACGTCGAGCGCGAAGGTGTCGCCGTCGCGCAGGAACTGCGGCGCGGCGGGGAAGGCCGTGGCGTTGTAGCCCGGGTGCAGCCGCCGGCCCCGGAACGCCGGGCGCCCGCGCAGCCCGCGCAGGTAGTCTTCGCTCAGGGGGCGCACGGTGACCCAGAAGTAGCGCGCCTCGGCGGCGCGCTCGACCAGCAGCTCGTAGCCGAAGAACAGCTCGTTGTTGCTGTCGAGGAAGACGCGGTGGAGCAGGTTGGGCTTGTCCTCGGACTCGATGAGGTTGCCCGCCGCCTCGCCGGCGGACTGCGGGGCGGACTCGGTGCGTATGACGACGAAGGCGCCGCTCTGCATCGGCACGATGAGCAACGACTTGTCTTCCTGCGCCGTCGAGGGCTCGCCCGTGACGCCCGTGTCGGCGGCGCGCGCCGGAGCCGCCGCGCAGAGCAGCAGGAGGAGGGCGACGGCCGCCAGGCTACTTCTCATCGACGCCACCTCTCTTCACGACGCGAATCTTCATCTCGTCCGCCGGCTGGAAGTCTTCCATGTTGACGCGCGAGAAGTAGCCGGCCGAGGCGTCGGGCGACGCGGGCGTCTGCCCATCCTCTCCGCGCCTCTCCGCGGGTTTCGCGGACGCCGTCTCGGGCGCCGCGGGCCGCGCGCTCGCGTCGGCCCGCGGCGACACGCCGCGCTCTCGCCCGCGTTCCTTTTTCTCGACGTAGACCGTGCGCGTCACGACGCGCTCCTGCACGACCGGCACCTCGACGACTCGCACCGTCTCGGCCGGCGCGACTTCGGCGCCCGCCGCCGGCGCGTTCTGCGTCCACGGGCGCGCGCCGAAGGCGAGCGGCGAGAGCAGCAGCGCCAGCACGGCGCACGCCGCGACCGGCAGGGGCACGCGCACCTGCGCCGCGAACGCGCGCCGCCAGAGCGGGGCGGGTCGCGCCGTCGCGCGGAAGTCCGCGAGGAGGCGCGCGCGCGCGACATCAGACCGCGGCGGCGCCTCCCACGTGCGCAGCAGCGCCGTCAGCCCGGCGTCTGCCCCGAAGTCTTCCGCGTCGCGCGCCCCGCGAGAGGCGCGACCCGCGCCCGCGCGCCGGAGCCTGAACGGCAGCAGCCGCGTCTGTCTCTTCTCGTCACTCATCTTCCGACCTTCCGCGCGGGGCCGACCCCGCACTCACTTTTAAAGTAGAAGTGCAGCGCGCGCCGCAAGCGTCGGCGCGCGCGGTGCAGGCGCGACTTCACCGTCCCGACGTCGGCGCCGACGACCGCCGCCGTCTCCGCCAAACTCAACTCCTCGAACTCGACGAGGACGACGACCTCGCGCTGCAACTCCGGGAGCGCCATGACGGCCTCGCGCACCTGCTCGGACAGCTCGGCGTCGAGCAGACGGTGCAGGGGCCCCTCGCGCTCCTCCGTCTCGGGCTCGTCCGGAAGATCTTCGACGGGGAACTCGCCGCCGTGGCGCCGCAGGTGCTTGGCCGAGAGGTTACGCACCGCCGCGTAGAGGTACGTGCGGAGCGCCGCGCGCGAGGGGTCGAAGGCTTCGGGGCGCCGGACGAGCGAGAGGAAGCAGTCGTGCGTCACCTCCTCGGCGAGCGGGGCCGAGCCCAGCATCCGGTAGGCGAAGCGGAAGACCGTGTCGCGGTGGCGCTCGTAGAGCGAGAGGAAAGCCGCCTCGTCGCCGCGCCCGGCTTTTTGCAGGAGCTTTTCGTCCGTCATCCGACGGGGCGCAGGCACGGCCCCCTCCTTCAGAACTCGCCTAGCTGAAAAGTGATTACCCCTCGCGCCGGAAAGGATACGCCCTCACCCCGACGGGGCCGCGAGGCCAGGAGAATTATTCACATGGATGGACAGGATGAACAGGATAGGGAATGACAGATTTGAAATTCTGAATTCCTTATCCTGTCAATCCTGCCCATCCATGTGAATTCATTCCGCCGCCATGACGCGCGGGCGTGCGGCGAGCGGGTGCGCCCGCTCGTAGGCGTCGGCGAGGCGGAGGATGACGGGCTCGCCCCAGTGCGGGCCCATCAGCTGGAAGCCGACGGGGAGGCCGTTCGACGAGAGGCCGCAGGGGACGCTCACGCCGGGGACGCCCGCGAGGTTCGCCATGCAGGTGTAGATGTCCGAGAGGTACATCGAGAGCGGGTCGTCGGTCTTCTCGCCGAGGCGGAAGGCCGGCGTCGGCGTCGTCGGCGTCAGCACCGCGTCGCATTTTTCAAACGCGTCGAGAAAGTCGCGCTGGATGAGCGTGCGCACCTTTTGCGCCTTGAGGTAGTAGGCGTCGTAGTAGCCCGAGGAGAGGACGTAGGTGCCGAGCATGATGCGGCGCTTGACCTCCGCGCCGAAGCCCTCCTCGCGCGTGCGCCGGTACATCTCGCGCAAGTCCTTCGGGTCTTCCGCGCGGAAGCCGTAGCGCACGCCGTCGTAGCGCGCGAGGTTCGACGAGGCCTCGGCGGTCGCGATGATGTAGTAGACGGCGATGCTGTAGCCCGCGTGCGGCAGCTCGACGTCGACGACCTCCGCGCCCAAGCTCCGGTAGGCGTCTATCGCCTCCTCGACGCGTGCGCGAACGTCCGCGTCCACGCCCTCGCCGAGCAGGGCGCGCGGCACCCCGATGCGCGCGCCCTTGAGGTCGCCGCCGAACTGCGAGACGTAGTCGGGCACCGCCACGTCGGCGGTCGTCGCGTCGCGCTCGTCGCGGCCGGCGATCGTCTGGAGGACGAGCGCGGCGTCACGCACGGTCAGGCCGAAGACGCTCACCTGGTCGAGCGAGGAGCCGAAGGCGACGAGGCCGTAGCGCGAGACGCGGCCGTAGGTCGGCTTGACGCCGACGATGCCGCAGAGCGCGGCCGGCTGTCGCACAGACCCGCCCGTCTCGGAGCCGAGCGCGGCCGGCACGATGCGCGCCGCCACCGCCGCCGCCGACCCGCCCGAAGAGCCGCCGGGGACGCGCTCGGTGTCCCAGGGGTTCCGCACCGCGCCGTAGGCCGAGTTCTCGTTCGACGAGCCCATCGCGAACTCGTCGCAGTTGGTCTTGCCGACGATGACGGCGCCGGCCGCGTTCAGACGCTCCGTCACCGTCGCGTCGTAGGGCGGGTGGTAGCCGGCGAGGATGCGCGACCCGCACGTCGCCTGCATCCCGCGCACGCAGATGTTGTCCTTGACGGCGACGGGCACGCCGCGCAGTGCGCCGCCGCCGCCCTTTTCGCCGTCCAACGCTTCCGCGCGCCGCAGGGCGCCCTCGCGGTCGATTTGCAGGAAGGCGTTGAGCATGCCGTTGAGGCGCTCGGCCGCGCCGACCGTGCGCGCGGCGACGGCGCGGGCGCTCGTCGAGCCGCCGGAAAGTTCGGACGAGATGAGTTCGATTGTCCTGTCGGGAGCGGTCATAAGATGATTCTGTCGGGGGGCGCGTCGGCGCGTGTGCGGCGGCCTTTAGAAGTTCTCTTTCTCTTCGGAGCCGGCGATGACCTTGGGCACGCGGAAGTGTCCGTGCGAGGGCTCGGGCGCCTGTTCGAGCGCGAGCGCCTGGCCGAGCGAGGGGCGCGTGCGGTCCTGGCGCGCGGCTTCGGTGCGCTCGCCCTCGGGCGTCAAGCCGCCGATGGCCGGCTCGACGCTGCCCGTGTCCAGCTCGTTCAACTGCTCGACGTACGCGACGATTGCCGCGACCTGCGGCGCCAGCGTCCGCAGCTCCTCCTCGGTGATCTCGAGGTGAGCCAGCGCGGCGATCTTCCGGATGTCGGATTCGGTGATGGGCATAGTTTGGTAAATGGTGAATGGTAAGTCGTAAATGGTGAGCGGGGCTCGGCGGCGCGTGTTCCTTATCTATTCACTATTTACTACTCACCGTTCACTGCTTCGTCCGGTTCATGCAACTCCCGGCGGCGAGGAGGAAGCGGCGGCGCAGCTCGTCGTCTCGGATGGCTTCGGCGGCCGGCCCGAGCTCGACGGCGCGGCCGAGCGCGGCCTCATCCCGCGTGAGCTGCTCGTAGGGCGAGTCGCGCAGCCGCGCGCGCTCCTCGCGCACCGTCTGCGGGTCGACGCGGAACTCGACGTAGGTGACGACCGCCTGGCCGAGCATCGAGTTGAGGCGGAAGACGAGCTGCGGCGCGACCTGTTCGAGCTGCTTCTTCCAGGTCGAGTCGGGCACCGAGACGACCAGCGTCTTGCGGTAGAGCCGGAACGGGACGGCGCAGCCGCGCAGCGCCTCGCCCGCCACGCGCCGCCACGCCGCGAAGCCCGCCGCCTCCAGCACCTCCTCGCTCTCGCCCGCCGCGCGCAGCAGCCCCGGGAGCGCCTGAAATAAATCTTCCATTCCGGTTCGTGCTTTTTGATTTGCGATTCGCCGGCGTGGTATTAAATCAAAACTCGCAAATCGAAAACCTGTAATTTCCTCGGGAGTGTAATGGAAAACGAACGCGTGCCACAAGCGACGCCCGCCGCGGGCGGCGCGCACAGACTGCCGGCGCTCGTGCCGCTCGTCCTGGCGTCTTCGAGCCCGCGCCGGTCGGAGATTCTGACGGCGGTCGGCTGGCCCTTCGAGGCGCACCCGGCGGGCGTGGACGAGACGCGGCTCGCGGGCGAGCCGGCCGAGGAGTTCGTCCGCCGCCTCGCGCGCGAGAAGGCCGAGGCGGTCGCGCGCACGCGCCTGTTCGGGCTGGTGCTCGGCGCGGACACGACCGTCGTCGTGGACGGCGAGATTCTGGAGAAGCCGCGCGACGCCGGGGACGCGCGCCGGATGCTCCGGCTCCTCAGCGGCCGCTGGCACGAGGTCCTGACCGGCGTGGCGCTGGTGCGCGCCGAGACGGGGCGCGTGGCGGTCGGCGTCGAGCGGACGCGCGTGCGCTTCGCCGAGACGAGCGAGGAGGAGATCGGCTGGCACGTCGAGACCGGCGACGTGCTCGACAAGGCCGGCGCCTACGCCATCCAGGGGCGCGCCGCGCTCTTCATCGAAGCCATCGACGGCGACTACTGGAACGTCGTCGGCCTCCCCGTCCGTCTGGTCTACGAGCTGGCGCGCGGGTTCAAATAAGGCCGTAAACCGTAAACCGTGAACCGTGACAAGAAGGAGGCGAGTCCTTCTTGTCACGGTTCACGGTTTACGGTTTACGGCCTTAGCCTTACTGCGCGCCGAGCATCGTGTTCAGGCGGCCCGAGAGCGCGTCGACGAGGCTGCGCTTGGGGTCGTGGCCGCCGACGACGGGGGCGGAGACCGAGCCGCGCCGGTCGAGTATGACGACCGCGGGGAGCTGGTCGGCGCCGGTCAGCTTGAAGAGCGCGCCCTCGGGGTCGCGGAGCACGGCCGTCTTGAGCCCGTTCTTGCGCGCGAAGGCGCGGAGCTGCTCGTCGGTCGCGTAGGTCTTCGCCTGCGGCTTGTCCGAGTCGGTTGTGACCCAGTAGACGCGCACCTCGCGCTCGCCGAACTGCTCGGCCAGCTCCTGCACGCCCTGCACCTGCTGCTTCGAGAGCGGCCCGAGCAAGCTGGAGCCGAAGGCCAGCACCACCACGTCGCCGCGCACCATCTCGGAGGTGATCTCGCCGCCGTCGGTCGTCTTGAGCTTGAAGTCGAGCGCCGCCTGCGCCCGCGCCGCCGGCACTACTGCAGAGGCCGCGAGCAGCAGCGCGAACGCGAGCGCGGTGGCCGAACGCCGAAGTTTGCGTGACATCCGTTTCTCCTTTTGCGCCGCGCCGGGTCGCCCGCGGGCCGAGTGCTTTCGGCCGAGTTCGCGGGCGCGCCCTCCTCACGCGCGGGCAATCATGCCGGACATTTGATGTGCGGTCAAATCGAATGGTTGGATTCAACGCACCGCCGCCGCGCCCGCGAGGGCGACTTAATAACCCCCCCGGCGCCATTCTCCGTCCGCTATCGCGCCGGCGGCGGGTGGCCGAAGACATCCGTGTGTAGGGCGACGTACTCGTCGCGGGTGTCCATGTCGCGCGTGACGTAGGGCGAGCGGGCGGGGAGGCGCAGGACCTCCGCGCGGTGCGCGTCGAAGAGCGCGCGCAAGCCCTTCGCGGGGGCGAGGCTCAGAAGCTCCTCGCGGTACGCGAGGTCGACGAGGACGGGGTGTCCGCCGCGCCCCCTCCACTCCGGCACGACGAGCCGCGCGCCCGTGCGCCGCCTCGCTTCGATCAGTCTCCTTATCTCGTCGGGCGGCACGGCCGGGTGGTCTACCAGCGCCACGAGCGCCGCGCGCGTCTCAAGCGGGAGCGCCCCGACGCCGCGCGCCACGGAGACGCCCATCTCGCTCCCCTCCGCCTCGTTGACGGCGAACCGCACGCCGGGCGCGTGCGCCAGCGCGGCGCGCACCTCCTCGCCGCGGTGCCCCAGGACGACGACGACCTCGCCGGCCCCGGCCGCGCGCAGCGCCGCGACGCAAGCCTCCACGACCGTCACGCCACCGAACGGCAGCAGCGGCTTGAAAGCCCCCATCCGCCGCGAACGCCCCGCGGCGAGGAGCACGGCGGCGATGTTCTCGGCGGCTGTCATTCTTCTTCGTGAACTCTTTTATGCGGGCGGCTCGTGCAGCTCACGCAGGGCGCGGAGGACGAAGGGGCGCGCCATCTGCTTGCGGTAGTTCATCAGGTGGTCTGTGTTGTCGAGCGGGCGGGCGCGCAGGTAGCAGGCTTCGGCCGCCGCGTGCATCGTCTCGTCGCTGAGCGGCGAGCCGGCGAGCGCGAGCCCGGCGGCCTCGACTTCGAGCGGCGCGGGCGAGATGCCGCCGAGGACGATGCGCGCCGCCGTCACCGGCCCGCCCTCTTCAGCGTCGAGCCGCGCGGCGACGCCGAGCACGGGGAAGTCGAACGCGCCGCGCCGGCGGAGCTTCTTGTAGACGGCGCGCCACCCGGCGGCGGGCGGCAGGTGTATCTCGGCCAGCAGCTCGTCGGGGCGTTTGTGGAGGTAGTCGATGCCGTCGTCGTTGTAGAAGCCGCGCGCCTCGACCAGGCGGTCGCCGACGGTCGAGACCAGCCGGAGCCGCGCGCCGACCGCCACCATCAGCGGCACGAGGTCTGAGGACTGCACGGCCCAGCACTTCGCGCTGCCGGGCGCGACCCAGCACACGTCGCCGTCCTTCTTCAGACAGAAGTTGATGCCTTTACGCCACTCGTAGTTCTGGTCGTAGTAGTTGCAGCGCGTGTCGAGCAAAAGATTCCCGCCGACGGTGCCCATGTTCCTGAGCGTCGGCGTCGAGATGAGCCGCGCCGCGCGCGCGACCGAAGGGTAGTCGCGGTTGACGACCGGGTGCTCGATTATCTCCGTCAGGCTGACGCCCGCGCCGATTCTTAGCCCCTCGCGCCCGTCGCCCTCGATGCGTCGGAGTTCGGGGATGCGCCCGACCGAGATGACGGTGCGCGGCGTCTGCTGCCGCCGCTTCATGTTCGGGTACAGGTCAGTCCCGCCCGCGACGAACTGCCCCGACGGCCCCGCCTCGCCCATCATCCTCGCCGCCTCGCCCATCGTCCTCGGCACGAGGTAGGCGAACTTCGGAAGTCTCATCATAACGACTTAAATCAACCTTTCGGCTCTCACGAATGCACGGCCACGCGGGGCACCTCTTTGCCGTCGCCGCCTTCGGCGGGCGTCAGGACCTTAAGCGGGTCGGGCCAGGCGGGCGCCGGCGTGCGCGTGGGGCCGAAGCGCGCGTCCTTGCCCTGGCGTTTGGCCTTGAGCGCGGCCAGAACCTTCTCGGGCGTGATGGGGACTTCGTCGATGCGGACGCCGACCGCGTCGTAGAC
>JAIVJI010000030.1 GCA_020200135.1 Acidobacteriota bacterium
CTTTAAGGCCGAGTACTCGGTGTGGAAGCCGGCGACCAGCTCGGTCTCGGCCTCGGGCAGGTCGAACGGCACGCGGTTCGTCTCGGCGATGGCCGAGATGAGGTAGGTGACGAACCCGATGACCTGCGGGAAGCGGTTCACGTCCCACAGATTCCAGCGCATCCCGTACCAGCCGCCCTGCTGCTCGACGATGGAGTAGAGGTCGAGCGTCCCCGACATCAGGACGACGCCGACGAGCGAGAGCCCTAAGCTCAGCTCGTACGAGATCATTTGCGCCGCCGCCCGCAGGCTTCCCATCAGACTGTACTTCGAGTTGGAAGACCAGCCCGCGAGCGTGATGCCGTAGACGCCGACCGAGGTGATGCCGAGGACGTAGAGCAGCGCGATGTCGAAGCGCGCGATGACGAGCGAGAACTCGCCGACGAAGGGGAGCCAGACCGTCGGCCCGAACGGGTAGACGATGATGGGCATCAGCGCCGCCGTGATGGCGATGATGGGCGCCAGGAAGTAGACGAAGCGCGTCGAGGCGCTGGGCGTGATCTCCTCCTTGAAGATGAACTTCAGGAGGTCTGCGAACGGCTGGAGGAGCCCGCCCGGCCCCACGCGGTTCGGCCCCAGCCGCCCCTGTATGAACCCCAGCACGCGGCGCTCGGCCAGAACCGTGTAGGCCACGATCATCAGCACGACGACGAACCCGACGTTAATCCCGACGAACTGCCCCGCGGCGCGAGCCCAGTCCGACCCGATGGTGTTGGAGAGCCATTCCATAATCTGGTGAATAGTGAATGGTAAATGGTGAATGGTGGGTGAGTCTTTATAGGCCGCGCGAGTACCTTCGACGCCGCGGCTCTCAACGACTATTCACCATTCCCTATTTACCATTCACTCCCTTTTCAGTCTCCGGCCGCGGCCCCGCGTCGGCGCGTGGGGTCGATGGTGATCTGGTAGAGGGGGGATATCAGGACGCTCTCGGGTTCGGGGTTGCCGGCGGCGAGCAGGTGGAACTGCGGCACCTTGCTCGTCAGCACGCCGAGCTTGAACAGCTCGTGCCCGACCGGGGGCGTCCCGGTCGTCTTCTCGGCCGTCTCGTCGAGCGAGCCGACCGCCTCGCGCAAGGCTCCGATGAACGACGCGCCTTCCCCGCCCGAGGCTTGCGCGTGCTTAACCTGCACGGGCTTCGTCTCGTCCTTGAGCAGAGGGTAACGCAGCCCCTCGTATGCCGGGACGCCGCGCGCGATTTCGAGGAAGATGTTGCTCGAAGACATCTGGAAGCCGAGGTCGCGCCCGAGCGCCGACGCGAGCTGCGCGGTGATAGCCCAGTCGGGCTTCGACTGGTGGACGGGCGGAATCGACTGGCGCACCCGCTGGACGAGCCCGCCGTTGTTCGTGAAGGTCCCGTCGACTTCGGCGAACGAGGCCGCGGGGAAGACCACGTCGGCCGCCTCGGCGGTCTCGGTCAGGAAGAGCTCCTGCACGACGAGCAGGTCGAGGCGCGAGGGCGCGTCCTCGCGCCCTTCGAGGTGCGCGGGCAGGAAGCTCCCCGCGACGTACATCGCGCGCACGTCCCCTCCGGCGGCGTCGAGGATGTCGAGCGGGTTGTAAGCGCCCGACATCAGCCCGAGGTCGTGGACGCCCACGCTGTTGTTGAAGAGAGGCAGCGGGTGGAGCAGGAAGCGACGCCCCTCGCGCTCGCCGAACGCCGAGGGGATGCGCGCGAGCGCGGCCTGCGCCTCCGCGCCCAGCTCGCCGCCGAACAGGACGACAACGTCGCCCGCCGTCTCGCTGATGAGCTGGCTCGCCTTCGCAATCTCGTCCGGCTCGACGCCGAGCTTGCGCGCCGCGGCTTCCGCGTCGCCGGGCGAGGCGAGCGCGAGCACGGCCGCGTCCTCCGAGCCGGGGCGGACGTGTATGAACTGCGCGGCCTGCTGCTTCAGGCGAATCGGGGTGCTGTTGATGATGAGCAGTTTCGCGCCGTCGTTGCGGACGGCCTGGCGGACGGCGCGCCCCGTCAGCGGCTGCAACTCCTCGGGCTCGCCGCCGATGAGCACGATGGTTTTGGCGCGGCGAATGTCTCGGTGCGTGGCGATGGGCGCGGACAGGTTCTCGAAGAAGGGGACGAGCGAGAACGCCTCGGTCGCGGTGTACTTGTCGGTGCCCAGAACCTCGCGCGCGAACTTGAGCATCGCCCAGTTCGACTCGTTGGTCAGGCGCGGGCTCCCGACGACGCCGACCGAGCCGCCCCCGTGCGCCGCGATAACTTCTTTCAGCTTCTCGGAGGCGAAGCGGACGGCCTCCTCCCACGTCGTGGGGACGAGCCGGCCGCCCTTCTTGTAGCGGACGAGCGGCGTGCGCAGGCGCTCCTCGTGGTTGACGAACGGGTGCGCGAAGCGACCCTTGATGCAGAGGAACTCGCCGTTGTGCCCGTTGACGTAGCGGTCGCGCGCCACGACCCGCATCACCTCGCCGCGCCGCGAGCCGACCGAGAACTGGCAGCCGTCCGAACAGAAACTACACGTCGAGGTCGTGCGCGACAGCTCCCACGGCCGTGTCTGGTGGCGGTAAGTCGCGTCGAGCAGCGTCCCCGTCGGGCAGACCTCGATGCAGTTGCCGCACTGCGAGCAGTTGAGCCAGCCGCCGTAGGTGCCGATGACTGTGTGCGCGCCGCGCCCGCCGGCCTCGATGGCGTCCTCGCCCATCCACTCGTCGCAGACGCGCGTGCAGCGCTTGCACAGGATGCAGCGCTGCGGGTCGTTGGCGACGATTGGCGAGAGGAACTTCTCCGGCGCGTAGTTCTTCCGCTCGGTGAAGCGCTCTTCGAGGTTGCCCCAGTCGAAGACCATCTCCTGCAACTCGCACTCGCCGCCGCGGTCACAGACCGGACAGTCGAGCGGGTGGTTGGCGAGCAGGAACTCGACCATCCCGCGCTGCGCCTTCTCGATCTCCTCCGACTGCGTGGTGACGGCCATGCCGTCGGTGCAGGTGATGGTGCAGGAGGTCTGGAGCTTCGGCATCTTCTCGACGCGCACCAGACACATCCGGCACGAAGCCTGGAGCGCGAGGTCTGCGTAGTAGCAGAACGACGGTATCGAATACCCGTTCTCCCGGCACACGTCGATGAGCCGCGCGCCCTTCTCGACCTGCAACTCCTGCCCGTTGATTGTGACCTTGACTAATTCTGCTGACATGTTCTTAAACCGAGACCATTCACCTGATGGTGACTTCGAGCGTGTAGGCGGCGGTCGCGTCTGTGCCTATCTGGAGCGTGTAGCGGCCGTCCTCGGGCAGATCGCCCGACCAGTCCTTGCCCCCGTCGAGGAGCGGCTCGCCCGAGGGCGACATGAGAGTCAGACCCGTCCGGTTGCCCGCTGCGAGGTTGACGCTCATCGTCTGCCCGGCGCGCGCGCGCAGGGTGTACTCGTGCGAGGTGCAGAGCCGCACGGTGTCCTTGATGACGGCGGTCGTGCGGCCGCGTCCGAACCTGATCGTCTTGGGGATGACGCGGTCGGCCCGGGGGCACTGGACGCGGGCTCCCGCGGCGCCGCCGCCAGACTTCGCAGGGATGGCAGCCGTCGAGGCGAGGCAGCCGGCGAACGCGATGATTCGCAGGATTCTTCCCATGTTCAACTTACCCTCAACCCTTCTTTAGCCGCGCGGCACTCAGGCCGTCGGCAGCCCTTCCTTCGTGTTTCCGGCGCCGTTCCCGTTCGAGACCTTACGGCGGAAGTCTTCGGGGAACTTCTTGATGGCCGACTGGATAGGCCACGACGCGGCGTCGCCGAGCGGGCAGAAGCTCTTGCCCTCGATGTTGTCAACGATGTCTAAAAGCAGTTGCGCGTCGTCTGGGCGCCCCTCGCCGGCCTCGATGCGCTTGAAGACCTTGACGAGCCAGTCGGTGCCCTCGCGGCAGGGCGTGCACCAGCCGCACGACTCGTGCTTGTAGAACTCGGTCAGGTTCTTGGTGGACTCGAACACGTCCACGGTCTCGTCCATCACGATGAAGCCGCCCGAGCCGACCATCGAGCCGGCGGCGACCAGCCCCTCGTAGTCCATCCGCACGTCCTTCCCCTCGATGTCAGAGGCCGGCATGATGTAGACCGACGAGCCGCCGGGGATGACCGCCTTCAACTTCCGCCCGCCGAGCATCCCCTGACAGTCCTCGTGGATGAACTTCTCCATGTCGTCGTAGCCCATCGGCAGCTCGTAGACGCCGGGGCGTTTGACGTGACCCGAGACGGACCACACCTTCGTCCCGCCGCTCTTCTCGGTCCCCAACTTCTGCCACGCCTCGCCGCCCATCTTGATGATGTCGGGCACGGCCGTCAGCGTCTCGACGTTGTTGACGACCGTCGGGCAGCCGTAGAGGCCCGCGACCGCGGGGAAGGGGGGCTTCATCCGCGGGTGGCCGCGCAAGCCTTCGAGCGAGTTTAAGAGCGCCGTCTCCTCGCCGCAGATGTAGGCGCCGGCGCCGGTGTGCGTGTAAATCTCGCTGGAGAAGTTCGAGCCGAGGATGTTCTCGCCGAGCAGGCCGGCGGCGCGCGCCTCTTCGAGCGCCACGTCCATGATCTCGATGAGGTAGCGGTACTCGCCGCGCGTGTAGACGTAGTTGGTGCGCGCGCCGAGCGCGTAGGCCGCGATCAACATGCCCTCGATGAGCATGTGCGGGTCGCGCTCCATCAGGTAGCGGTCCTTGAAGGTGCCCGGCTCGGACTCGTCCGCGTTGCAGACGACGTACTTCGGCTTCGGCGAGTCTTTGGGCACGAAGCCCCACTTCATCCCCGTCGGGAAGCCCGCGCCGCCGCGCCCGCGCAAAGCAGACTTTTTGACCTCGGCGATGACCTCGTCCGGCGACATCCCGCCGAGGACTTTGCGCTCGTCTGGCCCGGCTTGATGCCGAGCCGCTCGGAGCACTTCGCCGTAACCATGCCGGCGCCCATGATCTTGCACGAGAGCGTCTTGCAGACCTGTAGGTGATACTTCCCGACCGGCTCGGTGTTTATCATCGAGTAGAAGGTCGCGACCTCCCAGATGTCGGTGATGCGCACGCCGAGGCGGTCGGCCAAATACGCCACGCCCGGCGGGTCGAGCCAACCGCCGCGCTCGCGCTGCACGATGAACATCAGCGGCAGGATGGCCGAGCGCTTGACGGGGTACTTCGCCAGGTGCCGGTCCACCTCGGCCTCGACCTCCGGCGAAAAGACAGCGATCTCCGTGGGCACCTTCGCCCCCTGCGGCAGCGGATTGTTCGGTGTGAACTGCTGACTCATGGTTTTAGTAGTCAGTAGTCAGTAGACAGTAGTCAGTAGAAAAACCCCGCTGACCGGGCGGCAGGTTAAAAGCGTCAACGTGCGGCTTCAAACCTACTGTCTACTGTCTACTGTCTACTGTCTACTTCAACGGTCGATTTCCCCGAGCACGATGTCGAGCGAGCCGATGATGGCGACCACGTCGGCGACCATCTCGCCCTCGGACATGACGGGCAGCGCCGAGAGGTTGACGAAGCTGGGCCCCCGCACGTGGACGCGCGTGGGCTTGGGGCCGCCGTCGGATTTGACGTAGACGCCCAGCTCGCCCTTCGAGCCCTCGATGGGTTGGTAGACCTCGCCCTCGGGGACGTTAAAGCCCTCGGCGACGATCAGAAAGTGGTGGATGAGCGCATCCATGTGCGTCTTCATCGCCTCGCGCTCGGGCAGCACGACCTTCGGCGCGTCGGCCTTGATGGGGCCGGGGCGCAGGCGTTCGAGCGCCTGCCGGATGATCTTGTTCGACTCCAGCATCTCGCGCATCCGCACCATGTAGCGCGACCAGACGTCGCAGCCGTGCTCGACCGGCACCTCGAAGTCATAGGTCTCGTAGCCGCAGTATGGGTTGGCGCGGCGGATGTCGAGCGGGACGCCGCTGCCGCGAAGCGGCGGGCCGGTCAGCCCCCAGTCGATGGCGTCCTCGGCCGAGATGACCCCGACGCCCTTCGTCCGGTTCTGAAAAATGCGGTTGCCCGAGAGCAGGTCGTGCCACTCGTCGACGGCCGCGGGGAAGTCTTCGGTGAACTGGCGCGCGCGGCGCTCGAAGCCGGCGGGCAGGTCCATCATCAGCCCGCCGATGCGGAAGTAAGAAGGCGTCATGCGCTCGCCCGAGGCGGCCTCGATGAGGTTGAGGATGCGCTCGCGCTGGCGGAAGGCGTAGAAGAAGACCGTCATCGCGCCGATGTCGAGGGCGTGCGTCCCCAGCCAGACCATGTGCGAGGCGATGCGCTGAAGCTCGCACATCAGGACGCGGATGACCTGCGCCCGCTCGGGGATTTCTAGCCCGAGGAGTTTTTCGACCGCCATGCAGTAGGCGAGGTTGTTGCCGAGCGGGTTGAGGTAGTCCATGCGGTCGGTGATGACGATGCCCTGCTGGTACTTCTTGTACTCGAAGAGCTTCTCCATCCCCGTGTGCAGGTAGCCGATGTCGGGCACGCACTTGACGACCATCTCGCCGTCGAGGACGAGTTCGAGCCGCAGGACGCCGTGCGTGGACGGGTGCTGCGGCCCGAACGAGATGGTCATCTGCGTGTCGAGCGGCCGGTCCACGACCTCGAACGCGGGCGGCAAATTTGTCGTTGATGCGCTCATGCCGAGTTCTCTCTGAATCACACACGCCGCGCTGACGCGGCCACTTTACTGGAGCACAAAGTTGTAGCTCACCACGCCGTCGACTTTCACGGGCTTCCCGTCCACTAAGGTCGGTGAGAAGCGGGCCTGCCGGGCGGCCGCGACTGCGGCCTCTCGCAGTAGCGGGTGGCCCGAGACTGCCTCGGCCGAGATGACCCGCCCCGTCTCGTCAACCGTCACCTTCACTTTCACGAGCCCCGAGGCGCGCGCCGCCTTCGCCAACGGCGGGTAGGCCGGCACAGGGTTGGCCGTAACCTTGTCGTCGAGTTCGCCGCCCGACAACGTCTGTGCGTCGGGGGGGGGAGGGGAGGCGACTTCATCGGCCTCTTCTTCCTCGGTTACCCCGTCGTCGGCGTCCTCCTCGACGTCCACGGACGAGCCGGGCGGCGGCTGGACGACGTTGCGGTCGAGTAGCGAGATCGTCTCGCCGCCCTCGACGGCGAGGTCGAGCCGCTCGTACATCCATGTGCCGTCGGGGCTGACCGCCCTCACGAAGAGAGTCCCCGTCTTTTTCGGGCCGGAGAGGGGAATCTCGAAGTTGGCGTTGCCGCCCGCGGCGTTGAGGTTGATGTTGCCCTTGACGAACCAGCCGTCCTTGATGGGCTCGCCGAGCCGCTCGTTGGCCGCCGGGTGTGCCTGCGCCGCCTTGAGCCCCCCCTGGTAAACCTCAGACGACTTCATCGCCGACATCGCGAAGAAGAAGATGCCGACGACCAGCGCGACCACGCCGAGTATCAGCCCGAGACAGCCGACCGGAAGCATCCACTTCCAGTTCCGCCCCAGGCAGCCCTTCGGCTGTTGTGCGGGCGGTGGCTGCTGGAACGAGCCGCCGGGCTGCGCCTGGTTCGGGTTCAACATGCGGAGACCTCAAACCTCAAGTCAGGCTGTACGGCTCGTAGCCGCGCAGCGGGAAGTCTTTGCGCAGCGCGTGCCCCTGCCAGTCGTCGGGGAGCAGAATGCGCCGCAGGTCGGGGTGGCCGTCGAAGACGACGCCGAACATGTCGAACGTCTCGCGCTCGTGCCAGTTGGCCGTGCGCCAGACCGTGGTCACCGTCGGGACGTGTGTGTCGTCCTGTTCGAGCAGGACTTTGAGCCGCAGGCGGTGGAAGCGCTTGGTCGAGAAGAGGTGGTAGTTGACCTCGAAGCGCGGCTCCTCCTCGGGCCCGCGGTCGGCGCCCATGAGGTCGGAGAGCATGTCGAACTCGAAGCCCGGCGCCGTCTTCAGGTGCGCGCAGACTTCGGCTATCGACGCGCGCGGCACGACCAGCGTCAGCTCGCCGAAAGCCTCGACCGAATCCGACACCCAGGTCTCGTTGTCGCGCCTCAGCGCGGAGACCAGCTCGGCCGGCGGCACCGGGTATGTGGCCGCGCGGCGCGACCCGGCGGCGATCTCTTTCTCTCGCTCGATGTCGTGAGACATATAAGACCCGTGAACGGTGAATGGTGAATGGTGAATCGTTAAAGAAAACTCTTTCTATTCACGATTTACCATTCGCCATTCACGGCTTTAGCTCGATCTGCGGCGCTCGTGCCGCGAGGCGATGGTGTAGGGGCGCGAAGACGACTCCTGCGCGGCGGCCTCGTTGGTGGCCGAGACGCCTACCGCGGGAAGCGTCCCCGGCGGGACGGCCTCGTAGGCTTCCTCGGGCGGCACGTCGTCGCGGTCGCGCAGGGACTCTCTCATCACTTTATCCTGCAGCATCAGGATGGCATGGATGAGCATTTCCGGGCGGGGGGGGCAGCGGGGGATGTAAACGTCCACGGGGACGATCTTGTCCACGCCCTGGACGATGGCATAGTTGTCGAAGACCCCGCCCGAGGTGGCGCACGCCCCCATCGAGATGACCCACTTCGGCTCGGGCATCTGGTCGTAGATGCGCCGCAGCACCGGCGCCATCTTGCGCGAGACGCGCCCCGAGACGATCATCACGTCGGCCTGGCGCGGGCTGGCGCGGAAGACCTCGGAGCCGAAGCGCGCGAGGTCGTGGCGCGAGTCGGTGGTGGCCATCATCTCGATGGCGCAGCAGGCGAGCCCGAAGGTCGCCGGCCAGAGCGAGGACTTGCGCGCCCAGTTGACGAGCGAGTCGAGCCGCGTCGTGATGATATCGGGCAGCGCCTCGGCGATGAAATTCTCTAAGCCCATGACGTAAAAACCCCCTTGCCTTCAGGCCGCGCGGGCCGGCAGGACAGGCGCGCCGCCCGTCGCGCGCTCGCGCGACTCCTTGAGCTTGAGCGCGCGCGCCTCTGCTTCTGCCTCCCTGCGCGCGCGGTCGCCCCACTCGAACAGCCCCTTCTTGAGGACGTAGACGTAGCCGACCAGAAGCATCACCACGAACGTCATCATCTCGACGTAGATGAGCAGCCCCAGCCCGTGGCGCGTGACGAAGTCGCGAAAGACGACCGCCCACGGGAGCAGGAAGATCAGCTCGATGTCGAAGAGGATAAAGATCATCGCCACGAGGTAGAACTTGACGGAGAAGCGCTCGCGCGCGGAGCCGACGGGGTCTTTGCCGCACTCGTAGGGCATCGTCTTGGTGCGCGTCGCCTTGTGCTGGCCGACGAGCTGCGAGAGCAGGACGTTGCCGGCGGCGAACCCCACGGCGACCAGAAACATGAGCGCGATAGGCAGGTAGTCGGACAGATTGAACACACTATCCTCCCCGTCAGCTTACGCCGAAAAAGCGACCCCGGAGCGGCCGTTACTTAGTTTGAGAATCATGGTACAAGGGCAATCCTAGTCCACGTCCCGCGACGTGTCAAGGCCATGCGCCCCGCGCCCAAAGTCCTGTTTTGTAAGGAGATTGACCGGCTTCCGGGCGCTGTGCTACTTTGATTTCACCCCCGCCGGAGGAGGCCGCCACCCCGGCCCCAGACCGCGTCCCCGTTTCAACTTCGCGCCGGAATCAGTGATTACAGGATTCAACACCGACGTCCCGTACGACGGAGTCACCTATCACGTCCAGACCGAGGACAAGGGGCTCGAGACCCCGCTCATCCTCTCGCTCGTCTACGTCGGCGGCGCCATCATCGCCAGCAAGCGCACGCCCTACGAAGACCTCATCAGCAAGGGGTTCGACGAGGGCATGCTGACCGAGCGCCTGCAGCGTCAGCACAAGCTCATCATCGCCGCCATTAAGAACGGCCGCATCGAAGACCTCAAACGCATGGGCGGCCCGAACGGCGGCGCGGCCGCGCCCGAGTCAGAGGCGCAGGCATCACGGGCGGGGAAGAAGCACGGCGGCCAGCGTAGGAAGAAGTCCGAGCAGCCCCGGGAAGTGTCGGCGGCGGCGGAAGAGTTGATTGTCCCTTCGGCCCCGGAGGCTGAGAGGCCGCCCGCGGAGGCGGTCGCGGCCCCGCTCCAGCCGGAGGTGACGGAGCCTGCCACAACCGTCGCGCCCGAGCCGCCCGCGAAGCAGGAGCCCGAGATAGTCATCCTGGCGTCGCTCGCGGATGAGATTAACGCCCTCGAAGACTTTAGCCCGCGCGCCGTGTCAAAGCCGCCCGAGCCGGCCGCCGCTCCGCCCGCTGACGTGGTGCCGCCGACCGCGCCCGTGCTGCCGGCCGAGATTGCCGAGACGCCTCACCCGCTCTCGAACGAGCTCTACCTGACGCTGCTCGACGACGAGGGCGAGTTTCGCGCCGGCCAGTTGGCGACGGTCAAGGTCTACGTCGGACGCGGCGCGTACGGACAGAAGCCAGAGGCCGAGGCTTCGGTGACGGTCAAGGTCCTCGGCACGTCCTTCCGTCCGGTCATCCTCACGACGGGGACTGACACGCAGGGCGTCGGCATCGTGCGCGCGCTGCTCCCGCGCTTCACCTCGGGGCGCGCGGCCCTCATCATCCGCGCCGTCGCCGGCGAAGACTCGGCCGAGATGCGCCGCATCATCCACCAGTGAGGAAAGGGGCGCGCTTGCGCATCGAGGTCAACGGCGAGGCGAAGGAGCTGGAGGAGGGTGCGACGCTCCTGGCGCTCGTCGAACAGCTCTCGCTCGCCCCCGAGCGGCTCGCCGTCGAGCACAACCGCGAAGTCGTCAGGCGCGCCGACTGGCCCTCACACAAACTCTCCGACGGCGACCGCGTCGAGATAGTCCACTTCGTCGGCGGGGGCTGATTTCTGTTTCGGGTCTTTCAGGTGTAGATTGTGCTCAGCCCGCCGCCGCACGGCCGGCGCGGGAATCATCCTGTAGAAAGAGCACTCATAAAAATGTCCACAGCAGTTGTAGCCACGACGGAGACTTTCGAGGTCGCCGGGCGCGTCTTCACGTCGCGGCTGATCGTCGGGACGGGAAAGTACCGCAGCTTCGAGGAGATGAAGGCGGCGCACCGCGCCTCGGGCGCCGAGATGGTGACGGTCGCGGTGCGGCGCGTGCCCTTAGACCGCAAGACCGAGTCGTTCCTGGACCACCTCGACCCGGCGCTCGTCATCCTGCCGAACACCGCCGGCTGCTACACGGCCGACGAGGCGGTGCGCACGGCGAGGCTGGCGCGCGAGGCTTTGCAGACCGACCTCATCAAGCTCGAAGTCATCGGCGACCAGACGACACTCTTCCCCGACAACGAGCAGACGCTCGAAGCGGCGCGCGTGCTCGTCCGCGAGGGCTTTCATGTTCTGCCCTACTTCTCGGACGACCTCATCATGGCGAAGAAACTGCTCGACGCGGGCTGCGCGGCGGTGATGCCGCTGGCCGCCCCCATCGGCTCGGGGCTCGGCGTGCAGAACCCGGCCAACCTGGCGATCATGCGCGAGCGGTTGCCCGACGCGACCATCATCGTGGACGCGGGCGTGGGCACGGCCAGCGACGCGGCGGTCGCGATGGAACTGGGCGTTGACGCCGTGCTGATGAACACGGCCATCGCCGAGGCGGCGGACGCGGAGCGGATGGCCAGAGCCATGCGCCTCGCGGTCGAGGCCGGTCGCCTCGCGTACCTAGCGGGGAGGATGCCCAGACGTCTCTACGCCAGCGCTTCGAGTCCTCTGACGGGCGTCGTGCGCTAAATTTAAGAAGCAAGTTTAAAGACGGGAGAGTCCACTCCGCGAAGGAGAAGGGCTCTCCCGTCTTCACTTGCGCGCCCGCGCAGTCGTGCAAGGCGGAGGCGCTGTTGCGCGGTTTCGGCGTGCCGGCGGAGAAGTCGGCGGCGTTATTGTCTGAGTCGGCGCAGCCGTCGCCGTTTCTGATGACGGCCTTCGTCGCGCTCGGCGCGGGCGCGCGCGCGGCCTCGAAACAATTGGCGGTCGAGCCGAAGCCGACGAAGTCAACCACAGAGCCGCCCGAGGGGCACGATCCAGTCAGCGCGGCGGTCGTGTTGGTGAGAGCGACCTTGCCGGCGGTCGCTGAAATCTGGGTCGTGCCGGTCGCGTCGGCCGTGGGCAGGTCGGTCGTGCCGCCCGCGCCCTGCGCCTGCCGGACGAGGTAGTACTGGCCGGGTTGAAGCACGACGTTCGACAGGCTCGTGACCGTCCAGGCAGTGCCCGTGTTGGAGGCGTACTGTACGGCCCAGCCGTTGAGCGACTGCGGCGCCGTGCCGCGGTTGAACAGCTCGACGAAGTCCTGCCGGTAGGTCGCGCCGGAGTTGCCCCCGCCTCCGTAGACCTGGCTGATGACGACGCGCGAGGCCGTGCCCGGAGTCGGAGCCGGCGTGGGCGTCGGCGAAGGGGTCGGCGATGGTGTGGGCGTCGGCGTAGGAGTTGGCGGTGGGGTCGGCGTCACGGTCGGGGTTGGAGTTGCCGCCGGGGTTGGTGTCGCTGCCGGGGTTGGTGTCGGTGACGGAGTTGGTGTTGGCGTCTGCGTCGGAGACGGCACGGGAGTAGGCGTCGGCGTCGGAGTAGGTGTCGGCGTCGGAGTAGGTGTTGGTGCCGGAGAAGGCGTCGGTGTCGGAGTGGGAACCGGGGTCGGGGTCGGATTGACGTTGATGACGGCGGCGCCTTCGAGTCCGCCGGCGCGTGCGTGGAGTGTGACCGTGCCCGGCGCTTGTGCGACGACGTTGACCGCCTGGCCTTCGTTCGGCGTCAAGGTCAGCAGCCTCGCGTCACCCGCGGCCCAGAAGAAAGAGACGCGCGTGACTTCTGTCTCGGAGCCGCCGGCCTGCGCGAACGCGCGTGCGTTGAATGTTCGCGCTTCGCCGAGTTCGAGCGTGGCGCCTGCCGGCGCTATCTCGATGCGCGAAAGCGCGGGCGCGCCGAACGGTGTCCCGTCCGCGCGCGTGCCGGGCGAGTAGACGCGGCCGGCCGAGCTGCCCGCGCTCGCGTGCGGGCCGTAGTCGCCGCCGGCCGTAGAAACAGAGGCGTCCGGCGAGCGCGTCAGCGACTGGTCTCGGGGCGCGGCGACGCCGCCGTCGCCGTATGTGACCGTCGCAACTGCGTAGGCGCGTCCGGCGAGTGGGAGTTTGAGCGAGAGCGTGTCGCCCGTGTCGTTCAGGCTGAGCGAGCCGGTCTTGAAGACGAGCGCGCCTCCGAATGCTTCGGCGGCGGCCGGCGGCGCGCCGCCGCCAAAGACGAGCACGGCCCGCCCGGCTTCGAGCGAGGTGTTTGCGGGGAAGGTGAGGCGGACGCCTGACGCGTCCGAGATTTGTAGCCCCGAAAGCTCGACCGGCTCGGCCGAGGCGTTGAGCAGTTCGACGAACTCGTCGTCGTCCGCGCTGCGCGCGCCGTCGCGGTTGGCGTCGCCCTCGACCAACGCGGTGCCCGCGTTGTCAGGCGGAACGTCCGCGAGCAGTTCGTTGACGACGAGCGGCAAGCGGACGCTCGCATCCGCGTGGCCGCTGGCCTCCGCGCCTCGCCGGTCGTCGGCGGCGGCGGTTATCCGAATGGGGCCGGCGCCCACAGCCCTGAGCGTCCCCGCGTCGTCCACGGTGGCGACCGACGTGTCGGACGAGCGCCAGACGAAGCGCGCGTCGCCGACCATCTGTCCGTCCTCGTCATACGCGCGCGCCGATAAAAGGGTCGAGCCGCCTCGATTCAGTACGAGCACGGCCGGCGTGACTTCGACGCGTGTAACCCTCGGCGGGCGTCTTTGAATTAGAAGGTTGACGTCGGCGCTTCTGGCAGAGCGTGCGCCGTCGGTCGCGGTCGCGGTGACCGACGCAGCGCCCGGACTCAGACCGCGCAGGGTGACGTTGACGGAGCCTGCCGCAACGTCAGTCACCGCGGACTCGACGGTTGCCACGCCCGCGTCGCTCGACTCGAAGACGAAGGTCGCGTCTTTCAAAGCCCTCTCGAACTGGTCAAAAGCCTGCGCAGTAAAGCTCGCTGTTTCGCCGACGAAAATATTCCTCTCGGCGGGCGTCAGGGTGACGAGGGTGAGAAGACCCGCGCGTTCGAGGAAGAACGTGCCGTCCGCCTTCCTGCCGGGCGAGAACCTGCGCGCGCCGCCGGCCGAAGTGTGCAGGGTGAAACCGCCGACGATGTCGGGCACGCGCGTGAGCGACTGGTTGACCGATTCGCCGCCGAAGCCGTCGCCCGTGACACCGTAAGTGAACCTGGTCACCAGATTCGACGCCGCGTCGCGGACGACGATGGTGAGCCCTGCGTTCGTGAAAGAGAGCGAGCCGGAAGAGGCGGTGCCGACTCGCGCGCCGCCGAAGAATGGGTCGTCCGCACGCGGGTTTCCGCCGCCGAAGAGCGCGAGCGCCTCGCCCGCCGGGAGCGTGTAGCCGTGCGGGAACGCGTGGCGTACGACTTCGGCCGTGCCGTCCGGCGGACGCGTGCGCAGCGTCCAGCCCGAGAGGTCGAGCGGTTCGGCCGTGCCGTTGGCCAGCTCGACGAACTCGTCTTCGGCTCCGACGCGCACGCCGTCGTGATTCGCATCGCCGGCCGTCCCGTCGGGCGGGTCGGCGAGCACCTCGTTGATGACGAGCGTCCGCTCGACGACGCGCAGACTCGACACGGCGGACACTTCACCCACGCCGACCTTTATCGACGCCGCCCCCGGCGACAACCCGGCCGCCAGCCCGGAAGTATCGATCGAAGCGACGCCCGTGTCATCGATCTCGAAGACGGCGGCGGGCCTCTGTATCTCCTCGCCGAGCGCATCGAAGGCGCGGACGACGAGACGCGTCTCGCCGCCGACGGGCATGAGAAATGAAGTCGGCGTGACCTCGACGCGGGCGGCGCGTGGCGGCGGCCCGCCGCCGGTCAGGGTCAGCGTCGCGCGGTTGCTCTCCGAACCGTCGGCGCGCACGACTAAGGCGGCCGCGCCGGCTCCCCTCGAAGACGAGGAGAGGGCGACGTGCAACTGGTCGAGCCCCGGCAGACCGGGTGAGGGGACGACGGCCTCAACCTTTACGGGGCGACCGCCGTGAAAGACTTCGACCTTCGATGCGTCGCGCAAGCCCGTGCAGAAGATGATGAGACGGCGCGGGGCGCCCGCTTCGTCGGTCACGTCGAAGGGGCCGGGCTTGAGTGTGAGGTTGTCGAGCGCCAGCGCCTCTCCCGAGCCCGCGCCGTTCGAGGTGAAGACGCCCGGCGCGGTGCGAACGACGTTGACCTGGCCGCGAGTCTCGAAGCCGTCGTGGTTGACGACCGAGACTTCGGCGGGGCCGGCGCCGAGACCCGGCGGCATCTGGAAATTAATCTGTGTCGGCGAGACGTAGAAGAGGCGCGCCGCGCGGCCGCCGACGCTGACGGTAACGTTCCCGAGATTTGTAGGGAGACCGCCTTCGGCGAGACGTGGAGCGTGGGCGGGCGAGAGGGCCAGGTTACGCCCCCCGACGATAGCCAGAGAGTCCGACGCGAGCGCGTTCGCCGCCGGCGTGCGCTCGGGGACGGCCGCGTTGAAGAGTTGCAGGCCGGTGGCGAAAGCGGCGCGCGGCGGCACTCCGGCGAGGTAAATCTCGGAGCCGCCGGCTGACTCTTCCGGCGCGTCACGTTCGGAGAGCACGCGCGGGAAGTGAAAGGCGACGAGCACGCCGGCATCGTCGAGCGACGAGACGACCTCGGACGTGGCGGCGGCGGGCGCGTCGGTCAGGCGCGTCAACGCGTCCGTGGGGATGTCGTAGAGGTAAAGCTCGACGCTCGCGTCCGAGTTCCCGCCCGTGACGTTGCGGCGCGTGGCGAAGGCGACGCGGCTGCCGTCGCCGCTGATGGTCGGGTGGAGCGGCACGTCCGTCTGGCGTGTGCCGAGCCGCGTCAACTGCCGAATGGCGTGGCCGTTGCGGCCGTCGAGCAGAAACACCTGCGTCGCGCCGTTCGGGGCGCGCGCGGAGTAGACGACGCGCAGCCCGTCGTCGCTGACGGCGCGCCCGTAGGTCGTGAGGAGATTACGGACGCCTGTGGCCGCCTCGAACGTCTCGCCGCTCCGAACCGAATACAGGAGCAGGTCGCTCAGGACTTCGCCTCCCGCCTCGCGGTCGCGGACGAAGGCGAGGCGCGAGCCGTCGCCGCTCAGCTTCGCGTCGCGCGCGCCCGGCCCGCCGTCGCTGCGTGTGACCTGCGAGAAGCTTTGCGCCCGCGCGTCGAGCAGAAAGATTTCGCGGTTGCGGTCGGGGTTTTCACCCGTGAGGTCGCGGTCGGAATTGAAGGCCACGAGCCGGCCGTCGTCCGAGACCGACGGCCGGAAGCAGCCCTGAGCCGCGCGCATCGTCGGGTCGTCTGGCGACGTGTGTGTGAGCTGTCGCAGCCGCCCTTCCTCGTAGATGAAAATCTCGGAGTCGCCGTCGCGGTTCTCGCCCAGGGGGTCTTCGCGGGCCGCGAAGACGACGCGCGAGCCGTCCTGTGAAATCGACGGCGCGGGGGCGCGCGTGAGCGCCAGCTCCCTGAACGTCGGCGTGGGGGAAGTGTCGGACGTGTAGAGGCGGAAGCCGGAGCCCGACGCGCTCCCGGCGAGGTCGGCGCTCGACTCGAAGGCGAGCGTGCGGCCGTCGCCGCTGAGCGAAGGGTTGAGGCTGAGTGAGCCCGGCGCCGTGAAGGTGACGCGGCGCGGCGTCACCCCCTGCGACCCGACGCGTGTGCCGAGCAGGCACAGCAAAGCCGCGACGACGGCGGCGACGGCAGCGGCTCGCCTTGTATGTGAGGACACGCCAGACCTCCCGAGTCAAAGAAGTGGCTGGCGGGCCGCTTACAGATTTGTCGTTTAAAAGTTTCCGTCCGAAGGGCACTTCACTCGAAGCGGACCGGCCGAGCCCGTGAGACGGCCCGACCTACAGTGCGCCGCATTCTACAACTTCGGCCGGGAAAGGCAAGGGTAAAATTCGAGGGCGGTCGGTGTTGTCTTCCGCCCGCGGAGACAAGTCCGCCGAGGGCTCAGGTCGTCGTCCCTTCGATGATCTGATTCTTTAAGACCAGCCGGTTCAGAGCGTCCGGCACGAGTCGCTCCAGGAAGCCCGCGAGGAAGGCCCAGATGAGGAGTAGGGCGTAAGCCTTTCCCGACTCCGGATAGGTTTCGTTCGTGAAGCGCCAGAAGACTGAAGCGGATGGAGTCGGAGTAGGGCTCGGGGTGGCCGGAGGGGGCGTCTGCGTCGTAACGGGGGACGCTGTCGGCGTCTGCGTCGTTGCAGGGGACGCTGTCGGCGTCTGCGTCGCGGCCGGTGTCGCGGCTGGCGACGCGGCTGGCGACGCGGTCTGTAAAGGGCTCGCCGCCGAGGTTGGTGTGGAGACTGGTGTAGCCGCAGCGCCGCCGCTGGCTGGTGTCTGCGCCGGGGTCGTTGCAGGCGACGGCGACGGTGATGGCGAGGGCGATGCTGTCGGGGTCGCCGTCGCCGTCACAAATTTGTCGGGGGTTGTGATAGTCGGGAAGACGGCCCCGCTGACGATATTGCTCACGAAGAGCAGGAAAAGCAGCATGGCGAAGACCGCGCCGTAGAGTGGCGAGAGCGACATCCCGATCCAGCCGTAAGTCAGCGACGCCAGATTAAAGAGGGCGTCGCCCTCCGCGGGCGCGCTCTGGATGCGCTGGAGCAAGCTGACGTAGCCCCCGATGACGCCACTCAGGACGACCAGCAGGAGGGTCGGGGTTCTAAAGTTAAAGTAACTCCCCAGCGCAGCGACGCCGAGTGTGAAGCCGAGGATGCCGAGGGCGATGAAGGTCTGGTAGCGCGTCCGGTACGTGATGAAGTCGCGGAATCCTTCGCGGTAGGGCAGGAGCGCGTAGTAGAGGTAGAACTGCCCGAGCAGGTATCTGAGGTCGGCGCGCAGGCTCTCCACGGTGACGGGGCCGGGCTGCGGCACGGGCGGCGGGGGTGGCGAAGTGAGTGGGGGCGAAGAGAACGGCGGCGAGGGGAGAGGGGGCGAAGTGAAAGGCGGCGATGTAAGCGGCGGCGAGGTGACGACGTTCGGAGGCGTGGCGCCGCCGCCGCCCCCGCCGGCGTTCGCGGCAGGCTCCGTATCGCGCGTTATCGTCAGGTCGGGCGGGCGCGTGGCGAGGTAGGTCTCGTAGTCCCTCTGCCCGGCGACGCTGCGGTACTTCGCGCGCATGTCGTAGGCCTTCTGCACCAGGACTTTGAAGGGCAGCAGCTCGACGAGCAGCAGGTCGAAGCCGTAAATGTCGCTCCACCTCAGCGTGTTCTTCTGCCGCTTCTCGACGATGTCGGCGAATTAGAGCGTGGGAATTCTATACAAAACGGGCCGGAAAGCAAGAGTTTTCTGGCGCGCCGCGGCCGAGTGCGGCGCGCCGGGGTGGCACGAGGCGTGAGGGCTCAGCCGTTGACGACGGCACGCCCCTGCGTGGAGAACTCGGGGAGCGCCTCGAAGACTTCGAGTGCGTACTTGACGTTGTTGAAGGGGGCGGAGACCTGGACGCCCTGGATGGAGTCGCGCACGTCGAGGAGTAGTTCGCGGGCGATGGCGAGTCCTTCGTCGCGGGCGGCGTCCTTGCCGCGCTCCGAGGCGAGGCGCATCCGTTCCATGATGGAGGGTGTGACGCGGACGCCGGGCACCTCGTTATGGAGGAACTCGGCGTTGCGGTAGGAGACGAGCGGCCAGATGCCCGCGACGACGGGGACGCGGACGTGCTCGATACGTTTGAGGAAGTCGCGCAACTGCTCGGTGTCGAAGACCGGCTGGGTGATGGCGAACTCGGCCCCGGCCTCGACCTTCCACTCGAAGCGCCTGATCTCCTCGTCGAGGTTGACCGCGCCGGGGTTGACGCCGACGCCGATGACGAACGAGGTCGGCGTGCCCGTCGGGTTGTTGCCGAGGTCGAGCCCGTGGTTGAGCTTGTTGACCATGTTCGTCAGCCCGATGGAGTCGATGTCGAAGACGGCGGTCGCGTCCGGGTACGGCCCCATCTTCGGCGGGTCGCCGGTGATGAGCAGCAGGTTGCGCAGGCCCAGCGCGGCCGCGCCCAAGAGGTCCGACATCATCCCGAGCAGGTTGCGGTCGCGGCAGCAGTAGTGCAGGACTGACTCAAGCCCTATCTCGCGCTCGACGAGGACGGCCGTGGCCTGCGCGCTCATGCGCGTCTGCGCGCGGGGCCCGTCGGGGATGTTGACGGCGCCCACGCCCGCGCCCTTCAACAGACGGATGCTCTCAAGAGTCTTCGTCGCGTCGCAGCCTTTGGGCGGGAGCACCTCGACGGTCGTCAGGAACTCGCCGCGCGCCAGACGCCTCCCCCAGTTCGAGCGCTCTTCGAGCGGCATGACCGCGACCTCGGGCGGCGGCGCGACCGCCTCGACGCGCGCCGCGGAGGCGAGCTTGCCGGTGATGCCCGTGTGGCGCGGCGAGAGCGGGCGGACGGCGTCCGAGATGAGCTTGATGTGCGCGGGCGTCGTGCCGCAGCAGCCGCCGATGAAACGCACGCCTCCCTGAATCAGACGCTTGGCGTACTTCGCCATGTACTCGGGCGAGCACATGTAGAACTGTCGGCCCTGCACGTCGCGCGGCAGGCCGGCGTTGGGCTGCGCGGAGAGCTTCTTCGTGGTGGCGGGGCGCATCCGTTCGACGGCGGTCAGCACCGTGGCGGGGCCGACGCCGCAGTTGAGGCCGATGACGTCGGCGCCCCACTCGTCGAGCCGCGCCGTGAAGACCTCGGGCGTGGTGCCGAACGAGGTGTTGCCGTCGAGCATGATGGTCATCTGCGCGACGACGGGCAGGTCGGAGAGTTCGCGCACGGCGCGGATGGCCTGACGCACCTCGGAGATGTCGGAGAAGGTTTCGAGCAGGAAGAGGTCCACGCCGCCTTCGAGCAGGGCCTCGACCTGCTGCTTGAAAAGCTCCTTCGCCTCGTCGAAAGAGGTCGGGCCGTAGGGCTCGATGCGGAGGCCGAGCGGGCCGACGGCGCCGGCGACGTAGGCGCGCCCGCCGGCCGCCTCGCGCGCGAGCCGCGCGGCCGTCGCGTTGATCTCGCGCAGACGGCCTTCGAGCCCGTACTGCCCGAGCTTGTGCGCGGTGGCGGTGAAGGTGTTCGTCTCGATGACCTCGGCGCCCGCGCGGACGTACTCCTCGTGGACGGCGCGCACCAGGTCGGGCTGCGTCAGGTTCAGCTCGTCGTACGAGCGGTTGATGTAGACGCCCTTCGCGTACAGCATCGTCCCCATCGCCCCGTCGAAGACGGTGACGTGGTCGCTCTCAAGTAGCTCTCTGAAAGTAATCATCGGAGTAGACAGTAGACAGTAGACAGTAGTCAGTAGAAAGACCATCCCGGCCGTACTGTCAGTGAGAAATAGGCGGCACCTATCAAGCGGAGCCTACTGGCTACTGACTGCTGACTACTGTCTACTCAAAGAAAAGTCCCGCGCCGAACAACGCGGGACTTCTGGGCTTAGAGCTTAGAAGTTGGCGACGCCGGAAGCGCCGAGCTGTTTAGCTGCTTGTTTTTCGTGGCCGCAAGTCGCCTTAACTCACCACGTCTTTTGTCAACGGCGCTTATACGCCCGCGCGTGCTGGTCTGTCAAGCGAAGCCCGGCCGCCGTTCAGTCCCGCTGGCAGCGGGGGCAGAAGTAGGTGGAGCGGCCGGCGTGGGAGACGCGCGCGATGGCCGAGCCGCAGGTCTGGCAGGGTTCGTCTTCGCGGTCGTAGACGCGCCAGCGGCCGCTGAAGCCGCCGCCGCCGAAGTAGCTGCCGTCGATGTCCTCGGGGTCGACGTTCATCGTCGAGCCGTGGGCGAGGGCTTCGCCGAGCACGTCGAGGATGGCGCGGTGGAGTCGCGCGACGCGGCGGGGCGCGAGCCCGGCGGCGGGCGCGAACGGGTCGAGGCCGGCGAGGAAGAGGACTTCCGCCGCGTAGATGTTGCCGAGCCCCGTCACCTTCGCCTGGTCGAGCAGCACGTCCTTCAGCCCGCGGCGCGTGCGCGCGAGCGCGCGCGCGAGGTAGTCGGGCGTGAACTCTTCGGAGAAGGGCTCGGGCGCGAGGCCGCGCAGCTCGCGCGCCTCGGCGAGATGCTCGGCGCGCACGACTTTCATCAGGCCGAAGTGGCGCTGGTCGGTGAAGGCGAGGCGGCGGCCTTCGTCGAGCGTGAAGAGCGCGTGCGTGTGTTTGGGCAGCGCGCCGCGCTCGGGGAGCAGGAGGAAGCGCCCGGTCATGCGCAGGTGCGTGATGAGCACCTGGCCGTTGTCGAACTCGGCGAGGATGTGTTTGCCGCGCCGGCCGACACGCTCGACGCGCGCGCCGCGCAGGCGCCGCGCGAATTCTCGCGGCGTGTTCTCGGGCGCGAGCCCCGGCCGCAAAAGTTTCGCCGACGCGAACACGCGCCCCCCGACGAGGCGTTCGAGCGAGCGCGCGACGAGTTCGACTTCGGGCAGTTCGGGCATGTGCGGTTTACTGGTTCAGCGGAACGAGTCGGCGAGGCGGCAGCCTTCGTCGAGCAGTGCGTTCATCTTCTCGACCGAAGTAGCCTCGGAGTAGACGCGCAGGACGGGCTCGGTGCCCGACTGCCGGAAGAGGAGCCACGACTCGTCGCCGAAGACGAGCTTGGTGCCGTCCATTGTTTCGACCGACTCGACGGCGTGCGGGCCGACGGCGGACGGCGGCTTCGTCGCCAGCGATGCGACGAGCGCGAGGCCGCGCGCGACTTCGGTGTGGAGGTCGCGCCGGCCGAAGTAGAACTCGCCGAACTCGCGGTGCATCTCTTTGACCAACGCGGTCGGCGTCTTGCCCGACGCGGCGACGGCTTCGAGGAAGAGCAGCGAGTTGAGGATGCCGTCGCGCTCGGGGATGTGGCCGCGCACGCCGATGCCGCCCGACTCCTCCGCGCCGACGAGGATGTCTTCGCGCAGCATGAGGTCGGCGATGTACTTGAAGCCGATGGGCGTCTCGTAAAGTATCAGGCCGTGCGCCGCCGCGATGCGCTTGAGGAGGACGGACTGCGAGAAGGTGCGGACGACGCCGCCGCTCTGGCCGCGCACGCGCGCGAGGTGGAGGAGGATGAGGGGCACGACCTCGTGCATCGTCATCGTCTCGCCCAGCTCGTTGACGGCGCCGACGCGGTCGGCGTCGCCGTCCGTGGCGAGCCCGACGAGCGCGCCGGTTTCGAGAACACGTCGCTTGAGCGGAGCGAGGTTGCGGTCTATCGGCTCGGGGCTGACGGAGCCGAAGTAAGGGTCGGGGTGTGCGCGAATCGTCTCGACGCCGAGCCTCCCGCCGGACAGAAAGTTTTCGACCCAGTGGCCGCCCGTGCCGTGCATCGGGTCAACGACGACGCGCGCCGCGGTGTCGCGCAGACGCCCCAGCTCTACGTATGACTCGACCTGCCGCCGGTAGCTCTCGAACTGCGGCCTGAGTCCACCGTGGGCGTCTGCGGCAAGCGGCGCGCGGCGCGTGGGATGAGCGTCCACGAGCGCCTCGACGGCGCGCGTCGTCTCGGGCGGCGCGCTCCCGCCCCACGGGGCTTTTATCTTAAATCCGTTGAAGTGCGCGGGGTTGTGCGAGGCCGTGATGACGACGCCGCCCGATGCGCCGCGCTCGCGCACGGCCCAGGAGACGAGCGGAGTCGGCACGTCGGCCTCGAAGAGCGACACGGAGATTTCGTTGCCCGCGAGGACTTCGGCGGCGCGCGCCGCGAACTGCCCGGAGAGGAAGCGCCGGTCGTAGCCGACGACGACGTGCGGGCGCGCGTCCTGTGGGGGATGGGGGGCGGCTGGCCGTGGTTGTGTGGCGTCCGGCGTGTGTCGGTTGAGGAAGTCCGAGTAAGCCTGCGCGACGCGCTCGACGTTCTGGAAGGTGAACTCGTCGGCGATGACGGCGCGCCAGCCGTCGGTGCCGAAGCGGATGGGCGCGGGGCGCGTGTTTGCGTAGGTCACAGCGCGCCCCCGGTCTGCGTGTAGTCCGTGAGGCTGGTCTTGTCGCCGAGCACCGCGCCCGCGCCGACCTTTGCGGAGCGGCCGATGTGACAGCCGCGCCCGACGACCGCGTCCGAGACCTGCGCGCCCGCACCGACGCGCGTGTGCGGCCAGACGACCGAGTTTACTATCTGCGCCTTCTCCTCGACGTGGACGCCCTCGCCGAGCACCGAGTTGACGACTTGCGCGCCGGGCTTGACGGTGCAGCCGTCGGCGACTAGCGAGAGCCTGTCTATCTCCGCGCGCGTCGCGATGTCGGAGTCGCCGCGCCGCCTGTCGAGCTTCACGCCGCGGACGCGCCCGGCGAGGATGTCGTGGTGGACGCGCAGGTAGCGCGCGGGCGCGCCGATGTCCATCCAGTAAGCGCCCTCGGGGACGTGTGCGTAGAACTTTTCGCCGCGCGCGAGCAGGGCGGGGAAGAGGTCGTACTCGAACGAGTAGCCCTCGCCCGCGGGGATGAAGTCGAGCACCTTCGGGTCGAGGATGTACGTGCCGGCGTTGATGGTGTTGACGCCGCAGTCGTGCGCGACGGGCTTCTCGGCGAAGCGCGTGACGCGCCCGCCCTCTACGGCCTCGACCACGCCGTAATCGCAAGGATTCTCGACCGGCGCGAGGACGACCGTCGCGACCGCGCCGCGCGCGTCGTGCTCGCGGATGGCGGACTGGAGGTCGAAATCCGTGACGATGTCGCCGTTGAAGACGACGGTCGGCTCGCGGATGAGGTCTTCGGCGAACTTGTAGCCGCCGGCCGTCCCCAGCGGCTGCGGCTCGACGGTGTAGCTGAGGCGGACGCCGTAGTCCGAGCCGTCGCCGAGCTGCTGCTCTATCTTGTGCGGCTGGTAGGAGAGCGAGAGGGTGACGTCCGTGACGCCCGCGCGGCGGAGCGTGTCGAGCTGGTAGAGCAGGAACGGGCGGTTGCAGACGGGGACGACCGGCTTCGGCGTGTAGACCGTCAGCGGCCTCAGCCTCGTCCCCTTGCCGCCTGCGAGAATGAGAGCTTGCATAAGTAGGTCGGGGAAGGAAAGACTCTGGACGGGGCGACTCCCGCGGGTCGAAATCCTCCGCACGGCCGAGTCTAGCACCGCGCCGAGAGGCTTTTCAACGACGCCGCGCGCCGCCGGGAATCCCTTGCTTGACACCCCCTTGAGCCAACGTATAATCGGACTTTGGGCTACACATCTTAAATAATTTATCTTCAGCACAGGGCGCGCACGGCGCGCGGAGGGAAGGCATTCATGCCCGAGAGGAGAGAGGCGGTCATCATCGGCGCCGCGCGCACGCCGACGGGGAAGTTCCTGGGCGCGCTCAGAGGGTTTACGGCGCCGCAGCTCGGGGCGCTGGTCGTCCGCGAGTCGGTCAGGCGCGCGGGCGTAGCGGTGGAGGAAGTTGACGAGGTCATCATGGGCTGCGTCGTGCAGGCGGGGCTGGGCCAGAACCCCGCGCGGCAGGCGGCGCTGCACGGCGGCATCCCGTTCGGCGTCTCGGCCGTCACCATCAATAAGGTCTGCGGGTCGGGTCTGAAGTCGGTGATGATGGCGGCGCAGGCCGTCCAGCTCGGCGACTCGGACGTGGTGGTCGCGGGCGGGATGGAGTCGATGTCGAACGCGCCCTTCCTGCTCAAGGGGGCGCGCGAGGGGCTGCGGATGGGCGACGGCAAGCTCGTCGACTCGATGATTCACGACGGGCTCTGGTGCGCGTTCGAGAACTACCACATGGGCCACACCGGCGAGGTCGTCGCCGAGCGCTACGGCGTGACGCGTGAAGAGCAGGACGAGTACGCCCTGAACTCGCACCGCAAGGCCGCCGCCGCCATCAGGGCCGGCAAGTTCAAGGACGAGATTCTCCCCGTCGAGATTCCGCAGAAGAAGGGCGCGCCCCTCGTCTTCGACACGGACGAGCCGGTGCGAGAGGACACGTCGCTCGAAGCGCTCGGCAAGCTCCGCCCGGCCTTCAGGGAGAAGGGGACTGTGACGGCCGGCAACGCGCCGGGCGTCAACGACGGCGCCTCCGCCCTCGTCGTCACCTCGGAGGAGCGCGCGCGCGCGTTGGGCGTCGAGCCGCTGGCGCGCGTGGCGGCGCAGGCGACATCGGGCATCCAGCCCGAGCTGGTGATGATGGCCCCGGTCGAGGCCATCCGGAAGGTTCTGCGCAAGGCCGGCTGGTCGCTCGGCGAGGTCGACCTCATCGAGCTTAACGAGGCCTTCTCAGTCCAGGCCATCGCCATCATCCGCGAGCTCGGGTTAGACCCTGAGCGTGTGAACGTCAACGGCGGGGCGGTCGCGCTCGGCCACGCCATCGGCCAGTCGGGCTCGCGCCTGCTGACGACGATGCTCTACGAGATGAAGCCTACGGCGGCTTCAACGCGCTGGTGATGATCATCCTCGTCCCCTTCTTTCTCATGATGTTGGGATTCATCCGGAGCGACCCGAACGCGCCGCCCGAGGTGGCGGCCATCCTCGGGTTCATGGGTGCCCTGTTGTTTGTCTTCGCGGTGCTGTTCGGGCTGCCGCCGCTGCTCGCCGGCTACGCGATGCTCAAGCGCAAGAGCTGGGCGCGCGTGGCGGGCGTCGCCGCCGCGTGCGTCGAGGCGCTCAGCTTCCCCTTCGGGACGGCGCTGTGCGTCTACACGCTCTGGTTCCTGTTCGGGCAGGGCGAGGGCTTCCACCGCGCGGGCGGCGGCCAGATGTACGGGCAGGGCTGGCAGTCGAAGCCTCTGCCCGACGCGAATACATACGGCTGGGACGCGCAGCGCGCCCGGCAGGCCGACCGCCAGCGCGAATACGTCCCGCCGCCGCAGCCGCCCGACTGGCGCGGCCAGTAAATTCTTCCGGAGAGCTTGAGACGTGTCTGAAATCATCGGAGTCGTCGGCGCGGGCACGATGGGCAACGGCATCGCACAGGTCGCCGCACGCGCCGGCCATGAGGTCGTCCTGCGCGACGTCAAGGACGAGTTCCTCGAGCGCGGGATGTCCGCCATCGACCGCAGCCTCCAGCGCGACGTAGACAAGGAGCGTCTGAAGGAGGAGGAGAAGCGCGCCGTCGTCGGCCGCATACGGACGACGACCGAGCTTTCGGACCTGGCCCGGGCGGCCTTCGTCATCGAGGCCATCACCGAGAGCCTCGAAGCCAAGCGCGAGGTCTTCCGCGCGCTCGACGAGGCGTGCGGCCCCGAGGCCATCCTCGCCTCGAACACCTCGTCCATCTCCATCACCAAGCTCGGCGCGGCCACGCGGCGGCCCGACAAGGTCATCGGGATGCACTTCATGAACCCGGTGCCGGTGATGAAGCTGGTCGAGGTCATCCGCGGCATCGCCACCTCGGACGAGACCTGGGCGCGCACGCGCGAGCTGACCGGGCGGATGGGCAAGACGGCGCTGGAGTGCAACGACTCGCCCGGCTTCGTCTCGAACCGCGTCCTGATGCCGATGATAAACGAGGCGGTCTTCGCGCTCTACGAGGGCGTCGCCACGCGCGAGTCCATCGACGGCATCATGAGGCTCGGGATGAATCACCCGATGGGCCCGCTCACGCTCGCCGACTTCATCGGCCTCGACGTGTGCCTGGCCATCCTGAACGTGCTGCACACCGAACTCGGCGACCCGAAGTACCGCCCGTGCCCGCTGCTGAAGAAGTACGTGGACGCGGGCTGGCTGGGGCGCAAGAGCGGGCGCGGCTTTTACGAGTATTAAGACCGAGGTTCGCCCGGGCCGGGGCGCGCAGGTGAGCGAGCGCCGTCGGCCCGGGCGAGTTGTTGTTATGTCGAACGTGAGAGGGAAAATCTTCTGCCAGCGCTGCAAGTCGCCGAACGACATGGGCGAGGACTTATGCCGGCAGTGCGGGACGCGTCTGATGCTCATGGTCGAGCCTTCGGCCGCGCGCTTCGAGGGGCGCGGGACGGGCGGCGGGATGGAGGAGCACCTGCTGGAGCGCGTCACCGCCATCGAGAACAACTTCTCGCGCGTCATCGACAAGCTGGAGAAGATGGCCGAGCTGATGCTCAAGCAGTCGCGCTCGACCTACTTCGACCACGAGCTTCTCGACACCCTCATCACCGTGCTCGGCGAGGCGGGCGTCGTCGACCCCAAGCGGCTGGCCGCGCTCTGGCGCGAGCGGCGGCACAGGGTGGCGGACGAAATCGAACCCGCGTCGCGCTACGAGGAGCTGCGCGACGGCGTGCTGGCGAGCTACGCGGGCGACGAGCCCGAGCCCTTCGGGCGTCTGGTGCGCGAGGGCTTCGAGGCGTTTGGGAAGGGGCGCGCTTCGGCGGGCTTGCGAGGTCTCGAACGCGCGGCGGCGCTCGCGCGCGACAACGCGCCGCTCAACGCCTTCCTCGGCGAACAGCTTTTGACGAAGGGGCGCCCGGCGCCCGCGCGCGACTACTTTACGCGCGCGCTCGAAGCCGACCCGGAGGACTCGCGCCTGCGGCTCCTGCTCGGTCTCGCATGCGCCGACGGGGGCGACGCCGAGAGGGCGCGCGAGCTTCTGCGCGAGGCCGCGGGAGCGCTCGGCCCCTCCTTCGCGGCGCACTGCGCGCTCGGCCGGCTCTCCGCCTCCGAGTCGGACTGGAAGGCCGCGCTCGCCGAGTTCAAGCTCGCGCACGCGGCGCGCCCGGGCCCCGAGGCGCAGTACCTGCTCGGGCTCGCCAACTTCCAGCTCGGGCGGGCGCGCACCGCCGCGCGCCACCTGACGAAGGCCGTCGGGCTGGACGAACGCTTCGCCGCCGCCTTCTACCTGCTCGGGCTCGTCCGCCTGCGCCTCGGCGAGCGCGCCGGAGCGTCAGAGGCTTTTGGTGTGGCCGCCGTGCTCGCACCCGAGGCGCGGAACTACCGGGAGGCGCGCGACAATCCCACGGGCGCGGAGACTGCCGAACCGCCCTCTCTTTTCGGGCCGGCGGGGCGCGGTCGTGCGCGCCTGCTGACGGGCGGCGAGCCGCGTCTGGCCTCGGCGCTCCTCGAAGACGCGCTCGGGGGAGGCGTGGCGCGTTGACACTTTCGGTTCGGCCGTTATAATTGCAACTTTTGCGCCGAGCGCGCCCGAGGCGCCGCACCTGACCGGGGGTTTGGAGTCATGCGGATAGAGGTTGAAAATCTGACGGCGACGCCCACGCCCTTCGAGCACGCGTACCGCGCCGAGGAGATAGACCTCGAAGAGGAGGGCGCGAGCGTCGTCTCAGACGCGGCCGTCCGGGGCGGCGCGACGCGCAAGGGCGAGCAGGTGCGTCTGCGCGGCGAGATAACGACCGAGGTCGAGCTGCTCTGCGACCGCTGCGCCGCGCCCGAGCGCCGGGCCCTCGCGGTCGAGTTCGACACTTCCTTCATCCCGCTGGAGGTCGAGGCCGTGAAGGCCGAGAACGTCGAGCTTCAGGCGGAAGATTTGCTGCTCTCGGCCTACGAGGGCGACGCGGTAGATTTGGACGAGCTGGTGCGCGAGCAGATTCTGCTGGCGCTCCCCTCGCGCCACCTGTGCCGCGAGGATTGCAGGGGGCTTTGCCAGAAGTGCGGGGCCGACCTGAACGCGGGTGACTGCTCCTGCGGGCGGGGCGAGGTGGACCCGCGCTGGGCCGCGCTCGCGGATTTGAAGAAGGGAAGCAATGGTGAATAGGTAACGGCGCCCGGACGCCGCTCTGGCACGAAGAGGCTCGAATCACCATTTACTGTTAACGTTCACCATTCAAGAGGAGTTATCAAATGCCTAATCCGAAACGCCGCCACTCGAAGTCGCGCACGCGCCAGCGCCGCGCACACGACGCGCTGCGCGCGCCGCAGACCGTGCTCTGCGAGAACTGCCAGGAGCCGCGCGTGCCGCACCGCGTCTGCGCCAAGTGTGGATTCTACAACGGCCGCCAGGTGGTGAAGGTCGAGCAGGAGGTCTGAGCCCGCGGGCCCCGCGCCCGCGGGCGGAAGACTTTCTTCCGATGAGACAACCCAAGCTGACCGGCAGAGTCGTGGTCGATGCGATGGGCAGCGACCGCGCGCCGCACCCCGAGATCGACGGCGCGCTCGCCGCCGCGCGAGACCTCGGGGTCGGCGTCGTGCTCGTCGGCCAGCGCGAGGTCGTCGAGAGGGAGCTGCGCCGCTGCGGCTGGCGCAGGGACGGCGACAAGGGCGTCTACTTCGTCGAGGCCCCCGAGTTCATCGGGATGGACGAGGCGGTCGCCACCGCCGTCCGCCGGAAGCGCAAAAGCTCGATGCGCGTGGGCGCGCGCATCGTCGCCGACGGGCAGGCCGACGGCTTCGTCTCGGCGGGCAACACCGGCGCGGCGATGGCGACGGCCAAGATGGTCATCGGGATGCTGCCCGGCGTCGACCGCCCCGCGCTGGCCGCGCTCCTGCCGACCAAGTCGGGTCGTCCGACGATGCTTTTGGACGTGGGCGCCAACTCCGAGTGCAAGGCGCACCACATGGCGCAGTTTGCTATCATGGGCGACGCTTACTCGCGCTCGGTTCTGGGGACGGAGCGGCCGGCGGTCGGCCTGATGAGCATCGGCGAGGAGGAGGCCAAGGGCAACGACCTGACGAAGGAAGCATTCCCGCTGATGCGCGACTTGCAGAGTCTGAACTTCGTCGGCAACGTCGAGGGGCGCGACGTCTTCTCGGGCGAGGTGGACGTGATCGTCACCGACGGGTTCACGGGCAACGTCATCCTCAAGCTCTCCGAGGGCTTGCAGGACGCGGTCATCTCGCTCATCAAACGCGAGCTGTCGGCCTCGGTCATCACGAAGACCGGCGCGGTGCTGGCCCGCCCCGCCTTCCAGAATTTGAAGAAGCGGCTCGACTACGCCGAGTACGGCGGCGCGCCGCTCCTCGGCGTGCGGCGGATAGTCGTCGTCGGCCACGGCAGCTCGAACGCGCGCGCCATCCGCAACGCCATCCGCAACGTGAAGGAGTTTTCCGAGCACGGCGCGCAGGAGCGCATCGAGCGCGGCATCGCCGAGACGAACGCCCGCGAGTCGCGTGCGGTCGGCGCGGCCGCCGAGTGAGGGCGCCCCGCGCGGGGTGCCGGGCTTAGCGCCCCCGCGCCTTTGTGATATGTTCTCAAGAAACCGGAGAAAGCAGGCAGGCTGATGGCAGACGTGAGAGCGGCAATACTCGGCACGGGGCGCGCCTACCCTGAGGGCATCCTGACCAACGCCGACCTCGAAAGGATGGTCGAGACCTCGGACGAGTGGATCACCTCGCGGACGGGCATCAAGGAGCGCCACCGCGCCTCGGAGAGCGAGTACACCTCGATGTTCGCCGTCGAGGCGTCGCGCCAGGCCATCGAGCGCGCGCGCATCGACCCCATCGACCTCGGGCTCGTCATCTGCGCCACGGTCTCGCCCGACCAGATTCTGCCCTCGACCGGCTGCCTCATCCAGGCCGAGCTGGGCGCGAACCGCGCCGCCGCCTTCGACCTCGCCGCCGCCTGCTCGGGCTTCCTCTACGGGCTGACGCTCGCCGACATGATGATTCGCACGGGGCAGACGCGCTACGCGCTCGTCATCGGCGCCGAGGTCCTGTCGCGCTACGTCGATTTCACAGACCGCTCGACCTGCATCCTTTTCGGCGACGGCGCGGGCGCGGCCGTGCTCGGCCCCGCCGAGGGCGACCGCGGCATCCTCTCGACCAAAATCTATTCCGACGGGCGCTACGCCGAGCAGCTCTACTCGCCGGGCGGCGGCACGCGCGTCAAGCCCACGGCCGAGACGCTCGCGCAGGGGATGCACTACTTCAAGATGAAGGGGAACGAGCTGTTCAAGATGGCCGTCCGCTCGATGGCCGACGTCTCGACGGAGGTTCTGAACGAGGCCGGGTACAAGCCCGAGGACGTTAAGCTCTTCATCCCGCACCAGGCGAACCAGCGCATCACGGACGCGGTGGCGTCGCGGCTGAACGTGGACAGCTCCATCGTCTACTCGAACATCGCCTACCACGGCAACACCTCCTCGGCCTCCGTCCCCATCGCGCTCGACGAGTGCATCGAGAAGGGCAAGGTCTCGGAGGGCGACCTCGTGCTGCTCGCCTCCTTCGGCGGCGGCGTGACGTGGGGCGGCGCGCTGATTAAGTGGTAGTCAGTAGCCAGTAGTCAGTAGACAGTAGGCTCCGCTTGACGGGGGCTGACTCTGACACACGAACGATTCGTTGACGGATTGTATTTCTACTGTCTACTGACTACTGTCTACTGACTACTATGTCTTTGGCCTTCATCTTTCCGGGACAGGGCTCGCAGGCGCCGGGCATGGGGCGCGAGCTTGTGGAACAGTACGCGGCGGCGCGCGCGGTCTTCGAGGAGGCCGACGAGGCGCTCGGCTTTCGGCTCTCGCGCCTGTGCTTCGAGGGGCCGGCGGAAGAGTTGCAGTTGACGGAGAACACGCAGCCGGCGATTCTGGCGACCTCAATCGCGGCGCTGCGCACGGCCGAGGCCGAAGGGCTGCCGCGCCCAGACTTCGTGGCCGGTCACAGCCTCGGCGAGTACTCGGCTCTCGTCGCGGCCGGCGCGCTGAGTTTGAGGGACGCCGTGACGGTCGTCCGCAAGCGCGGCCGCTACATGCAGGAGGCCGTCCCGGTCGGCGCGGGCGCGATGGCCGCCGTGCTCGGCGCAGACCTTGAGACGGTCGAGGCTGCCTGCCGCGAGGCGGCGCGCGAGGGCGAGATTTGCAGCCCGGCGAACGTCAACTCGCCCGGCCAGATAGTCATCGCCGGCAGCGCCGCCGCGGTCGAGCGCGCCGTCCCCATCTTGAAGGAGCGCGGCGCCAAGCGCGCGATTCCGTTGAAAGTGAGCGCGCCCTTCCACTGCGCGCTGATGCTTCCGGCGCAGGAGCGGCTGGCCGCCGAATTGGATTCAATCGAGTTCAAGGACTTGGGCGTGCCGCTGGTGACGAACGTGGACGCGGCCGTCATCAGCACGGGCTCGGAGGCGCGCGCGTCGCTGGTGCGTCAGGTCTCTTCGCCCGTCCGCTGGCGCGAGTCGGTCGAGCTGCTGGCGCGCGGGGGCGTGGACACTTTCGTCGAGGTCGGGCCGGGCAAAGTCCTGACCGGCCTCGTCCGCCAGACCGCGCCGCGGGCGCGAGGGCTCAACGTCGAGGACGCGGCGAGCCTCGAAGCGACGCGCGCGGCGCTCGCGGAGGGCGGGCAGGGTCAGGGCGCGGCCGGCGCGTAAAATTTCGGGTTTTCAATTTCAGACGCGGAGGAGCAGGAATAATGGCCGATCAGGAGATCGAGAATAAGGTTAAGCAGATCATCATCGACGAGCTGGGCGTGGACGAGAACGAGGTCACGCCGAACGCGCGTTTCATCGACGACCTCGGCGCCGACTCGCTCGACACGGTGGAGCTCGTCATGCGCTTCGAGGAGGAGTTCGGCATCGAAATCCCCGACGAGGACGCCGAGAAGATTCAGAGCGTCAGGGACGCCTACAACTACATCGACCAGCACCAGGCGAAGGGCAAGTAGCCCGACTCGCCTTGCGGGCCTCGGGCCGGGGTCACCCCACGGGGCCCCGACACGGCCAACGGGGGCGCGCGCCTCGCGCGCCCGTCACGCCCACGCGCGCGCGTGCGGCGTTCGGCCGCGGGCGCCACAACGGCTTCGCCGTGCGGCACTTTCTCCTCCAAGGAGCAGAAGCTTTGAAACGTCGGGTTGTGATAACGGGCCTCGGCCTCGTCACGCCGTGCGGGCACACCGTCGGCGAGACCTGGTCGGCGCTGATGGCGGGCAAGAGCGGCGTCGGCTACATCGAGAAGTTCGACACGGAGAAGTTCTCCGTCAAGATCGGCGCCGAGGTCAAGGGCTTCGACCCGCTCAAGTTCATCGAGAAGAAAGAGGCCCGCAAGATGGGCACTTTCATCCACTTCGCCGTCGCCGCGGCCGACGAGGCCGTCTTCGACGCGGGGCTGGTCGAGCGCGGGCAGAAGCTCTCCGAGCGGTACGGCGACGAGGCGGCCTACCGCATCGGCACCTACATCAGCAGCGGCATCGGCGACTTCTGGGCCATCGAGCGCGAGCACTCCAAGCTCCTCGAGGAGGGCCCGCACCGCGTCTCGCCCTTCTTCATCCCGTCGTCCATCGTCAACCTCGCCGCCGGCCAGGTCTCGATCCGCTTCGGGGCAAAGGGGCCGAACTCGGCGACGGCCACGGCCTGCTCGGCCGGCGCGCACGCCATCGGCGACAGCCTCAAGATCATCCAGCGCGGCGACGCCGACGTGATGATCTGCGGCGGCGCCGAGAGCGCCATCACGCCGATGTCGGTGGCCGGCTTCGCCGCGATGCGCGCGCTCTCGACGCGCAACGACGACCCCGAGCACGCCTCGCGCCCCTTCGAGCGCGACCGCGACGGCTTCATCATCGGCGAGGGCGCGGGGCTGATGATTCTCGAAGAGTTGGAGTTCGCCAAGGCGCGCGGGGCGAAGATTTACGCCGAGCTGGTCGGCTACGGCATGACGGCCGACGCCTTCCACATCACGATGCCGGACGAGACCGCCTCGGGCGCGGTGCGCGTGATGACGATGGCCTTGAAGGACGCGGGGGTGAGCCCCGAGCGGGTCGGCTACGTCAACGCGCACGGGACTTCGACGCCGTACAACGACAAGTTCGAGACGCTCGCCGTCAAGAAGACCTTCGGCGAACACGCCTACAAGCTCGCGGTGAGTTCGACGAAGTCGATGACCGGCCACGCGCTCGGCGCCGCGGGCGGCATCGAGGCGGTCTTCTCCGTCCTCGCCATCCACGACGGGCGGCTGCCGCCGACCATCAACTACGTCAACCCGGACCCGGACTGCGACCTCGACTACGTCCCGAACGAGCCGCGCGAGGCCCGCATCGACTACGCGCTCTCGAACAGCTTCGGCTTCGGCGGCACCAACGCCGCGCTGCTCTTCAAGAGGTATGAGGAGTAGTCAGTAGCCGCTCTACTTAGCAACATGAAAATTTTCGTCTTAATGAAGCAGGTCCCGAACAAGGACGCCGTGCTGCGCGTCCGCGGGGACGGGAAGTGGGTGGAGGAGGGCGACCTCTCCTTCGAGGTGAACGAGTCGGACGGCTACGCGCTGGAAGAGTCGCTCCGGCTCAAGGAGAAGAAGGGCGGCGAGGTCGTCGTCGCGTGCCTCGGGCCACAGCGCGCGAAGTCGGTCATCAAGGACGCGCTCGCGCGCGGCGCCGACCGCGCGATTCACGTCGTGGCCGACGACTTCGCTCAGGCCGGGCCGTTCGCCGTGGCGAAAGTCCTGGCCGAGGCGATTCGCGGCGAGCAGCCCGACCTGGTGCTCGCCGGCCTCCAGTCCGACGACCAGGGCTACGGGCAGACGGGCGTCATCGTCGCCGAGCTGCTGGGGCTGCCGCACGCGACCATCGTCATCGACGTCGACTACTCGAGCGAGCAGCTCCGGGTCAAGCGCGAGCTGGAGAGCGGCTGGTACCAGTGGTACACGATGCAGACGCCGGCGCTGTTGACCATCCAGTCGGGCATCAGCCAGATTCGCTACGCGACGCTCAAGGGCATCATGGCCGCGAAGAAGAAGGAGATCCGCGAGGCGCAGCCCGCCATCGCCGCCGGCGAGGGCGAGTTCCAGACGGTCGAGCGCGTCTACCTCCCGCTCAAGCAGAAGCAGACGCAGTTCCTCGGCGACGGCGACGCGAAGAAGGGCGCCGCGCAGCTGGCCGAAAAGCTCCGCAACGAGGCGAGGGTCATCTAAATTATGAGTAACGGAATCCTCGTCTTCGTCGAGCACCGGCAGGGTGTCATCAACAAAGTCTCGTTCGAGGCCGTGGCGGCGGCACAGCAGTTGGGCGCCTCGCTCGGGCAGGAGGTGACGGCGGTCGTCCTCGGCGCCGACGCCGCGCTGGCGAACGAGGTGACGGGCTTCAAGCTGGCCGGCGTCGTCTCGGCCGAGAATCCGAAGCTCGCCGACTACACGCCCGACGCCTACGCCGACGCCTTCGAGAAGGTCGTGCGCGCGCGCGAGCCCCAGTACGTCATCTTCCCGCACACGTACCTCGTGCGCGACTTCGCGCCGAAACTGGCGGCGCGGTTCGGCAAGGGGCTGGTGAGCGACTGCGTCCGCATGAAGGCCGAGGGCGGCGCGGTCACGTTCACGCGCAGACTCTTTCAGGGCAAGATGGACGCCGACGTGGTCGCGAGCGGCGGGGGCGCGGTCTTCGCCACCTTCCAGTCGGGGGCGTACCGCGGCGACCAGGCCGAGCGCGGCGGCGCGGCGGCGGCGGTCGAGTCAGTGGCCGTGGAGGTCGGCGAGGTGCGGATGCAGCCCGAGGCTCCGTTCCAGGAGGTGAAGGCGGCAGTTGACCTGACAAAGACCGACGTCATCATCGCCATCGGCCGGGGCATCAAGAGCCAGGAGAACATCGCGCTCGCGCAGAAACTCGCGGAACTGCTCGGCGGCGACATCGCGGCCTCGCGCCCCATCTGCGACGCCGGCTGGCTCCCCATCGACCGGCAGATAGGGTCGTCGGGTCAGACGGTCGCGCCGAAGCTCTACATCGCGCTCGGCATCTCGGGCGCCATCCAGCACCTCGTCGGGATGAAGAACGCGGGCACCATCGTCGCCGTCAACAAGGACGCCGAGGCGCCCATCTTCGACATCGCCGACTACGGCATCGTCGGCGACCTCTTCGAGGTAGTCCCGGCGCTGACCGAGGAGATACAGAAGCTCAAGGGCTGAGTCCCCCGGCCGCGCGGCGGGCGAGAATCAGAGTCCGTCACAGAAGGTGCGGAGGGGGCGCGAGGAATTTCAACTCTCCGCGCCCCCTCCGAACCTTCTGTGACTCCAAAGTGAAAAACTTTTACGCCCCGAACATCTTCCTCAAATCGTCCAACACCTCTTCCGGCTTCCACTCGTTCCCGCGATAGACCTTGTAGAGCTTCCCTTCGGGCGTGACGACGGCGGTGCGGAGCGAGTGGGTGACCTGACCGCCCTCAGCCTTGTAGACGAGTCCGAAGGACTCCGCGAAGCGCCTGACCTCGGCCGGGTCGCCGGTCGCGAAGTCCCACCCGTCGAACTCGCCCCCCGCGTAGGTCGCGCCGTAGGCGCGCAGAACCTCCGGCTTGTCGTACTCCGGGTCGAGCGTCACGCTCAGGAGCCGCGCGCGCTTGCGCAGCCCCGCGTCGGCGGCGAGCGCCGCGTTGAGCTGTGCGAAGTTGGCGCTCAGCAGCGGGCACTGGTCGGGCAGAGGGCAGCGCGTGTAGATGAAGGTGACGACGAGGGCGCGCCCCTTGGGCTGGCGCGTGCTGAAGGGGCGGCCGTCCTGGTTGACCAGCTTCACGTCGGGGATTTCGTCGCCGGGCTTCGGCTCGCGCGCCCCGGCCGTCGGCGACGACGGAGCGGCGGGGCCGGCCGGTACGGACTTTGAAAGAACGGGGTTTTCGAGCCAGTAAGCGCCGTCGTCGGCGTAGACGAGTGTGGCCTGTATGCTCTGCCCGGCCTCCATCACCTTGAGCGAGTCGGCGTCGCGGACGGGGAAGTCCATCGTCATCGCGGCCATGAAGCCGGGGATGTCCTCGTGCTCGACCGTCGCCTCGCCCTTCGCGGGGTCGACCGAGACAACCTTGCCCTTCAACTCGTAGCGGCGCACGTCGGCGCCGGGCGTGCCGGCGCACGCGCCGAGGCAGAGTGCGGCCGAGAAGAGGAGCGCCAGCCTGGTTCGGAGAAGCGCGCGGGGGCGTCGCGGCGAAGGGAGACGGACTCGAAGGCGAGCAAGCTCGACGGCGCGCGCGTGGCCTCCGAGATAAAGCGCGAGGCGGCCGACGAGGCCGCGCGGCTTGCGTCCGAGCACGGCGTCCGACCAAGGCTCGTGACGGTGCTGGTCGGCGACGACCCGGCGTCGGCCGTCTACGTGCGCAACAAGGTTCGCACGTGCGAGGAGCTGGGGCTCGCCTCCGAGCACCACCCGCTGCCGGCAGACACGACGCCCGCGCGCCTGCTCGAAATGGTCGCGGAGTTCAACCGCCGCGAAGACGTGGACGGCCTCCTCGTACAGCTCCCGCTCCCGCAGCACATGGACGAGGCGGCGGTCATCGAGGCCATCGACCCCGCGAAGGACGTGGACGGCTTTCACCCCGTCAACGTCGGGCGGATGATGCAGCGCCACCCGGCGCTGCTGCCTTGCACGCCGGCCGGCGTCGTCGAGCTGCTCGTGCGCGAAGGAGTCATCATCGCAGGCGCGCGCGTCTGCGTCGTCGGTCGGAGCAACATCGTCGGCCGCCCCGTCGCCGAGCTTCTGCTCCAGCGCGACGCGACCGTCACCGTCTGCCACTCGCGCACGCGCGACCTGCCCGCGGTGACGCGCGAGGCCGACATCCTCGTCGTCGCCATCGGTCGGCCCGGCTTCGTGCGCGGCGAGCACGTCAGGCCCGGCGCGACCGTCGTCGATGTCGGGATGAACCGCGTGACCGACGAGGGGGAGGTCGCGGAACTCTTCGGCGAGGACGCGCCGCGCCGTTTAAAGGCGCTCGGCGAGCGCGGCTACACGCTGGTCGGCGACGTACACCCGGCGGAGGTCGAGCGGGTCGCGGGTCGCCTGACGCCGGTGCCGGGCGGCGTCGGCCTGCTCACCGTCGCCATGCTGATGAAGAACACCGTCGAGGCCGCGCGCCGCCGCCGCGGTCTCTGAAGTTTCGGAAGAGATGCTGCGCGTCGGACTGACCGGCTCAATCGCGGTGGGGAAGTCTTTCGTCTCGGGGCTGCTGGCCGAGATGGGTTGTCACGTCGTCGACGCAGACGAGCTGGCGCGCCGCGTGGTCGAGCCCGGCGCGGAGGGCCTGCGGCGGGTAGTCGAGGCGTTCGGCGAGTGGGTCTTACTGCCCGGCGGGACGCTCGACCGCGCGCGCGTCGGCGAGGTCGTCTTCAAGGACGCGTCTAAGCGCGAGCTTTTGAACTCGTTGCTCCACCCGCTCATCCATGCGGAGCAGGACGGGCTGATGCGGCGTTGGGAGGTGGAAGACCCGCGCGGCGTCGCGGTCGTGGACGCGGCCCTGCTGATAGAGTCGGGCGGCTACAAGCGTTTCGACAAGGTGGTCGTCGTCCACTGCCGGCCCGAGGCGCAGCTCGAACGCCTAATGCTCCGCAACCGGCTCTCGCGCGAGGAGGCCGAAACGCGCATCGCCGCGCAGATGCCGCAGGAGGAGAAGCTGCGACACGCGGACTTCGCAATCGATACTTCCGAAGGCTTCGAGGACACGCGCCGCCGGACGGCCGAGGTCTACACGGCGTTGAGAAAGCTGGCCGACGGGGGCGCCGCCGACGACACGCCTGAGAGTTGATGAGAGTCGCCGTCACAATAATATTGGGACGCCCGAGAGCGCGACGGCCGGGACGCAAGCGTCCGGCGTACACGCGCGGGGCGAGGCTGTGGCTGTCTCTCGCCGTCTCTTTGTCGCTCGTCTCCGTCGGCTGCTTTCGGGATGAGAGGGGCGAGCGGTTCTACGGCAAGGTCCTGACGCCGACGGCGCAGGAGTTTCGCTGGAGCGACGGCGGGCTGCCGAAGGTCTTCGACCCGGCGCGCGCGGCCGCGCCGCCAGACACGGACGCCGTGCGCGCGCTCTACGAGGGGCTGACAGACTACGAGCCGGGGAGCCTGCGCCCCGTGCCGGCGGTGGCGAGCCGCTGGGAGGCGGCCGAGGGCGGGAGGCGCTGGACGTTTCACCTCCGCGAGGGCGCGCGCTGGACGAACGGCGACCCCGTGACGGCGCAGGACTTCGTGCGCTCGTGGCAGCGCACGCTGCGGCTCGGCGAGCGCGCGCCGCACGCGTCGCTCCTTTCTAACATCGTGGGCGCGCCGACGCCTCTCGGCGTGGCGGCTCTGGACTCGCGGACGCTGCGCGTGACGCTCAGGCGGCCGGACGCGAACTTCCCGGCGCTGGTCGCGCACCCGGTCTTCCGGCCGGTTCACGAGCTGAGCCCCGAGTCAGACCTCGCAGGGCTGCGAGAGGAGCAGATGAACGAGCGCGGCGGAGGCGAGGCGCGGCTCGGCATCGTCACCAACGGAGCCTTCAGCCTCGCGCGGCTCGCGGGCGACAGCGTCGAGCTTGAGCGCGCGGACAGTTACTGGGACGCCGCCTCGGTCAAGCTCGAACGCGTGCGCTTCGTCGACGCGGGGGGCACGGAGGCGGCGCTCGCGGCCTACCGCGCGGGCGAGCTCGACGTGGTCTCGAACGCGGCGGTCGAGCCGCTGGCCGTCAAGCTGCTCACGCCCTACGATGACTTCCGCCGCGAGACCTTCGCCGCGCTCAACTACTATCGCTTCAACACCGCCCGCCCGCCCTTCGACGACCTGCGCGTGCGCCGCGCGCTCGCCTACGCGCTCGACGTCTCGCGCCTGAGCGCCGACACGCTCGGCGGCTCGACCGAGCCGACCGACAGGTTTCTCCCGTCGCCCGCCGAACGCGAAGACGCGGGCGTGGCGCAAGCCGAGGGTCAGGCCGCGCCGCCGCGCGCGGCGGCGGGCGCTAAAGTCGAGCGCGCGAGAATGCTGCTTGAGGAGGCGGGCTACCCCGGCGGCGAGAACTTCCCGCGCCTCCGCCTGCTCGTCAACCGCAACGAGCAGCAGCGGCTGGTCGCGCAGGCCGTCGCGCGCATGTGGCGCGAGGCGCTCGGCGTCGAGACCGAGGTCATCATCCGCCCGTGGGAGGAGTACGAGGCGATGCTGCGCGCGGGCGACTATGACGTGGCGCGCCGCAGCCTCGTCATGCAGACGACCGACGAGGAGACGAACATGCTGCAACTCTTCGGCGACCCGGCGGCAGAGGCAGCAGCAGCCGCCGCCGAGGCCGCTCCGCAGTCGCAGCCTCCCGCGCCCGTCGCGCCCGACGGGACCGGGCCGGCCGGCTCGCGCTCGGACACGCACGCCCCTGCCTTCATCCTGACGGAAGTCCGGGCGCTCGAAGAGATGCCGGCCGTCCCGCTCCACTTCGCCTCGTCCTACGCGCTCGTCAAGCCCTACGTCGAAGGATTTGAGTCTAACCTTTTGGACGCGCCCTCGCTCAAGCACGTCCGCATCAACACCGCCTGGCGGCCCCCGGCCCCCGAGCAGTCGGCGCGGCTCGCGCGCGGGACGCGTTGAAGCCCGCGCCCCCGCGCATTCTGAGCAACTATCCGCGCGCGTGCTCGCATCGTTAGAGAGCGCCCACTTCCACCTTGATTGACCGTTGAGAGCGTGATAAGTTCGGGGCCGACCGAAGCATTAGCCGTACAGTTTATCGCCGAGCCCCGAAGCCCCGTCGCAAATTCAATTTCTCGGAAGTTCGTACGACGCGTCCCACGCGGGCGCGCGGGCGTGAAGCCTCCCCAGGCAGGCACCGCCCTTTGGCACCCGACGGGGCGGGCGGCGCCGCGCCGGTTTCGGTTGCAGCAGGAGTTTCAAACGGCCATGACTGAAACAAAGACCGCGCGCCTTCTGGCGTTCGCCCTCGCCGCCACCCTCATCTCCGCCGGCTGCGCACGGCGGGACATGAGCAACGAGTTCTTCGGCCAGCTGGAGCCGCCGCCGGGGCAGACGCTGCGCTACATCTCCGGCTCGGAGCCCGAGTCGCTCGACCCGCACATGAGTTCGGGCCAGCCCGAGGCGCGGCTCGACATCGCGCTCTACGAAGGGCTGGTCGAGTACCACCCGAAGACGATGGAGCCGATTCCCGGCGTCGCCGAGCGCTGGGAGATCGACGAGGACGCGACCGAGTACGTCTTCTTCCTCCGCGGGAACGCAAAGTTCTCGAACGGCGACCCGATAACCGCGCACGACTTCGTCTACTCGTTCCGTCGCGGTCTCAAGCCGGAGCTGGCCTCGCGCGTCGCCTACATGGCCTACGAGCTGAAGTACGCCGAAGCCTATAACACACACGGCGCCTTCGTCCGCGACCCGAAGACGGGCCGCTTCCTGCCCGCCTCCGAGACCCCGAAGCCGGCCGAAGGGGGCGGGGAAGCGGGCGCGCAGCCTCAGCCCGCGAGTCCGGCGCCGCACGACGAGGAGTCGCTCCACCGCTCCGAACTCGGGAAGAAGGGCGAGGACGCCGCGCCCGATACCGAGTTTCACCGCTTCATACACACGCCCGAGCGTCTGGTCGTCCCGGCGGACGAGAAGGACAGGGCGAAGGCTTTGAAGGCCGACCCGAAGCTGGCCGCGCTCGTCGAGGGCAAGGAGTTCGTGCCCGTCAGGGCCGAAGACATCGGCGTCGAGGCCGTGGACGACCGCACGCTCCGGCTCACGCTGCGCCAGCCCGCGCCCTACTTCCTCGGGCTCATCCAGCACCAGTTCTTCCGCGTCATCCACGGGCCGACGGTCGAGCGCTTCGGCGTCAACTGGACGAAGCCGGGGAACATCGTCTCCAGCGGCTCGCACATGCTCGCAGAGCACAAGCCTTACAACCAGCTCGTCGTCGTCAAGAACCCGCACTACTGGGACGCGCCCAACGTCCGGCTGGAGACGATTTACTTCTACCCGCTCGAAGACAACACGACGATGATGAACCTCTACAAGGCGGGCGAGGTGGACGCGGTCTACAACCACACCGTCCCGGCCTCGTGGCTCAAGAGCGGCGTCCGCCACGTCAAGGACTACATGGACGCGCCCGAGAACGTCTCGGAGTTCTACGTCATGAACACGCGCAAGGCCCCGATGAACGACGTGCGCGTCCGTAAGGCGTTCAACATGGCGGTGGACAAGCAGGCGCTCGCCGACTGGCGCGTCGTCGTCAAGCCGAGCTACTCGCTCGTCCCCGGCATCTTCCTCAAGTACCCGCGCCCGAAGGGCGACGGGTTCGACCCCGAGCGCGCCAAGCAGTTGCTCGCCGAGGCCGGCTACAAGGGCGCCGACGGCAAGTTCGACCCGAAGAAGTTCCCGACCTCGGAGGTCGAGATCAATTACAACACCAACGAGTCGAACCGCCAGATCGCCGAGTTCATACAGGCGCAGTGGAAGCAGAATCTGGGGATCACCGTCGCGCTCCGCAACACCGAGTGGAAGACCTACCTCCCGATGCGCTCGAAGCTCGAATACAAGGGGTTCGCGCGCGCCGGGTGGGTCGGCGACTACATGGACCCCTACACCTACCTCAACCTCTACACGACGAAGGAGGGCGGCGACAACGGGACGGGCTGGTACGACCCGAAGTACGTCGCCAAGCTCAACGAGGCCAACCGCGAGCCGAACGAGGAGAGGCGGATGGCGCTGCTGGCCGAGGCCGAGAAGATGCTGCTCGAGGTGCAGCCCGTGCTCCCTCTCGTCATCCCGGCGACGAGCTGGATGAAGAAGCCCTACGTCAAGGGGCTCTACCCGAACCCGCAGACGCTGCACGCGTGGAAGTTCGTCTACATCGAGCACGACCGCTCGAAGTGGGACCAGCGGATGCCCGACATGTCCACCGCCGACCTGGCCGAGCTCGGCCGGTAGCGAAGGAGTCGCCGAGAGATGTTCCGCTTCATCGTCCGCCGCCTGATAGTGACCGTGCCGATGGTGCTCATCGTCATCAGCCTGACGTGGGCGCTCATCCGGCTCGCGCCCGGCAACTTCTACGAGGGCGAGAAGAAGCTGCCGGCCTCCATCGAGAAGAACATCCGCGCCAAGTACGGGCTCGACCAGCCGATGTACGTCCAGTACGGCCGGGTGATGGGGAACATCCTCCGGCTGGACTTCGGCAACTCGCTCCGCTACGAGAACGAGACGGTCAACGACATCCTCAAGCGCACCGTCCCCGTCTCGGCCGTCATCGGCTTCTGCGCCTACACGCTCGCGCTCGTCGTCGGCATCACCTTCGGGACGCTGGCGGCGCTCAAGCAGAACTCGAAGCTCGACTACGCCTCGATGGGGCTGGCGATGCTCGGCATCTCGATGCCGAACTTCGTGCTCGGCCCCATCCTCGTCCTCGTCTTCTCGCTCTCGCTCTACTGGCTGCCGCCCGCGCGCTGGGGCGGATTCCCGAGCTGGAACATTCTGCTGCCGGTCATCACGCTCTCGGCGGTCTACATGGCCTACATCGCGCGCCTAACGCGCGCAGGGATGCTCGAAGTGCTCCGCTCGGACTACATCCGCACGGCGCGCGCCAAGGGGCTGACCGAGCGTCAGGTGGTCATGCGCCACGCACTGCGCGGGGGATTGCTCCCGGTCGTCTCGTTCACGGGGCCGGCGCTCGCCATCCTCATCACGGGCACGGTAGTCGTCGAGCGCATCTTCGCCCTGCCGGGTCTCGGCAACTACTTCATCAACGCGAACCTGAACCGCGACGAGCCGCTCATCCTCGGCATCGTCGCCTTCGCATCCATCCTCGTGCTGATTTTCAACCTGCTGGTTGACATCGCATACGGGTTTATAGACCCGCGCATACGCTACTGAAGCTACGCTAATGAAGCCATGACCGAAGACAGGACACCGCAGGTGCCGACCGAAGAGGGGCGTTCGACTGAGCCGCACGGCTCGGGTCAGCCCGCGCTGACGCCGCGCGGCACGCCCCAGTCGCCCCCCGTCAGCACGCGGCGCGGCGACGAGATTCACGCCTTCCCAGAGATGGCCGTCGGCGAGGGCGACGTGCGCACCGTCGATGAGGACGCGCGCGCCGTCTCGGGCACGTCGCTCTGGAAGGACGCGTGGCGGCGCCTGCTGCGGAACCGGCTGGCGGTCTTCGGGATGGTCGTCGTCATCCTCATCATCGTCTCGGTCATCGTCGGCCCGCCCCTCATCAAGGCCGCGACCGGCTTCCAGTACGACACCATGCCCGGCGACTCGAAGCTGACGCAGTCGTTCCCGCCCTTCAGCTCGCCCGACGGGCAGTTCTCCGCGACGCACCCGATGGGGACGGACAGCGCGGGGCGCGACATGCTGGCGCGCGTGCTCCAGGGCGGTCGCATCTCGCTGATGGTCGCGGTGATCTCGACCTTCGTCTCGCTGCTCATCGGGATCACGTGGGGCGCGACGGCCGGCTACCTCGGCGGCAAGGCCGACGACGTGATGATGAGAATCGTGGACGTGCTCTACGCGATTCCGTACATGATGGTCGTCATCGTGCTGCTGGCCTTCTTCGGCGGGCGCTCGCCCTTGCAGCAGATATTCCTGCTCTTCGCCGCGCTCGGCGCGGTCTCGTGGCTGACGATGGCGCGCATCGTGCGCGGGCAGATCATCTCGCTCAAGAACCAGGAGTTCGTCCTGGCGGCGCGCGCCACCGGCGTCTCGACGCCGAAGATAATCTTCCGCCACCTCGTCCCCAACGCGCTCGGGCCGGTCATCGTCTACGCGACGCTGACCATCCCTTCGGTGATGTTGCAGGAGGCGTTCCTCTCGTTCCTCGGCCTCGGCGTCCAGGCGCCGTACGCATCGTGGGGGAGCCTCGCGCAGGAGGGCATCCAGAACATCGCGGTCTTCCCGTGGCAGCTCATCTTCCCCGGCGTGACGATGGCGCTGACCCTCTTCTCGCTCAACTTCCTCGGCGACGGCCTGCGCGACGCGCTCGACCCGCAGATGAGGAAATTCTAGGATGAGTAGCCACAACGGCACCCTTCTTTCAGTTCGGGACCTGCGGACGTACTTCGAGACCGAGGACGGCACCGTGCGCGCGGTTGACGGCATCAGCTTCGACCTGCGGCGCGGCGAGACGCTCGGCATCGTCGGCGAGTCGGGGTCGGGCAAGTCCGTCACGAACCTCTCGGTCATCCGCCTCATCCAGAGCCCGCCCGGCAGGATAGTCTCGGGCGAAGTGCTCTTCCACGGGCAGGACATCCTCTCGCTGTCGCCCGAGGAGGTCAGGAAGATTCGCGGCAAGCGCATCAGCATGATCTTCCAGGACCCGATGACCTCGCTCAACCCCTTCATGCGCATCTCCCGCCAGTTGATGGAGATCACGCAGCTCCACCTAGGGCACTCGCGCGAGCAGGCGTTCGAGCACGCCGTCAAGATGCTCGAGACGGTCGGCATCCCCGACGCGCGCTCGCGCGTGAACAGCTACCCGCACGAGTTCTCGGGCGGGATGCGCCAGCGCGTGATGATCGCGATGGCGCTCGCGTGCGAGCCCGAGCTGCTCATCGCCGACGAGCCGACCACCGCGCTCGACGTGACCATCCAGGCGCAGATTCTCGAACTCATCAGGAAGCTCAAGGAGGACACGGGCACCAGCGTCATCCTCATCACGCACGACCTCGGCGTCGTCGCCGGGATGGCAGACCACATCATCGTCATGTACGCCGGCAAGGTCTTCGAGCGCGCGCCGACGCGCGAGCTGTTCGCCGCGCCCGGCAACCCGTACACGAAGGGGCTGCTCAAGTCCGTCCCCGACCCGGCGCACGAGGAGGGCACCGAGCTTTACCAGATTCCGGGTCTGCCGCCCGACGTGGCGCACCTCTCGCCCGACCAGTGCCCGTTCGCCGAACGCTGCTACCGCGCGGAGGACATCTGCCGGCGCGAGTTCCCGCCCTTCGTCCAGCTCAACGCCGAGCACTTCTCGCTCTGCCACTTCGCCGAAGAGGTCTACGCCGCGTCGCGCGCGGAGCTCGCCGCGCGGGCGCAGGCCGGGGCCGTCGCCGAACCGAATAGTCCGACGCAGGGAGGGCCGCAGAGATGAGCACCGAACGCCCAGACGCTTCGTACCCCGGCGTGCCGGGCGAGCCGGGCTTCATGGTCAACGTGGGTGGTGGCCGCCGGGCCGAGGCGCCCGCCGAAGGCATACCCCCGGCCCTTGCGCCGGGCGCCGGCCCGCCGCCGCTCATCTCCATCCGCGAGCTGAAGGTTCATTTCGACCTCGGCGGGGGCGGAGTGTTTGACAAGCTGGTCGGGGGCTCGCCGGTCAGGCGCGTGGTCAAGGCCGTGGACGGCGTCTCGCTCGACATCTACCCCGGCGAGACTTTGGGGCTGGTCGGCGAGTCGGGCTGCGGCAAGTCCACGCTCGGGCGCGCTCTGCTGCGCCTGACCGAGCCGACCGGCGGGCAGGTGCTCTTCCGCGGGCGCGACCTCGCGCACCTCTCGAAGGGCGAGATGCGCGGCCAGCGCCGCCACCTCCAGATGATCTTCCAGGACCCTTACGCGAGCTTGAACCCGCGCATGACCGTGGCGCAGATCATCGGCGAGCCGCTCGACACCTTCGCCCTCGGGGGGCGCGGGCGCGAACGCGAGGGGCGGGTGAGCGAGCTGATGAAGACCGTGGGCCTCAGCCCGCGCTTTCTCAAGCGCTACCCGCACGAGTTCTCCGGCGGGCAGCGGCAGCGCATCGGCATCGCGCGGGCGCTCGCGGCCGACCCCGACTTCGTCGTCGCAGACGAGCCCATCTCGGCGCTCGACGTCTCCATCCAGGCGCAGATCATGAACCTGATGGAGCGCCTCCAGCGCGAGCGTGACCTCACCTACCTCTTCATCTCGCACGACCTGCGCGCCATCCGCCACGTCTCCGACCGCGTGGCCGTGATGTACCTCGGCAAGCTGGTCGAGCTGGCCGACGCCAAGGTCATCTACCGCGACCCGCTGATGCCCTACACGAAGGCGCTCATCTCCGCCGTCCCCGTCCCCGACCCGGAGGTCGAGGCCGCGCGTCGGCGCATCGTCCTTCAGGGCGACGTGCCCTCGCCGATTAACCCGCCGCGCGGCTGCCGCTTTCACACGCGCTGCCCCTGGGCGATTGAGAAGTGCAGGGAGGTCGTGCCGCCGCTGGCCGAAATCAAGCCGAACCACTTCGCCGCCTGCATCCGCATCAGTCCCGAAGAGCCGGACATCGAGAAGGTCGCTCCCGGAGACGCCCCCGGCCTGCGCGGCACCGGGCGCGTCATTGCGCAGTGAAATTCCCCCGGCATTAGGTGTTTAAACAGGGGAGACGAGGGTTCCGCGCCATTTTTTGCGTGCAGCCGTGGACGCGGCTCCCTGAAATCCCTTGTCTTGTTGCCGTGCGGGCAAATATACTGCGGTCGGAAGGGCGGGCGACGCCGTCCGAGCGTCGTCGTCGGCTCTGAGAGATTCAGCCTGCTCCCGACGGGCCGCCCGTCCGCTCACGCAGTCGAACCTCCCACCGCCAGTAATTCGAGTCCGAAAGATTGTGCCGCGACAGCTGATGGACAACACCACCCCGCCCCCAGTGGGTGCTGCCCAGAGCGAGACTTCCGCCGTGCTGCCACACGGCTGGGCGGAGGTGCAGGAGGGGCTCGCCTACTCGACGGGGCTCTCGCTGCTGCTCGTCGAGGGGCGACAGCCGCCCGCGCTCGCGGTCGCAAATAACAATTCCATCTGCCACGCCTTCCAGTCTTCGCCCGCGCACGCCAAACTCTGCCAGCCCGACTGCGGCGAGGCTTTCTTCCGCGCCGAGGGGGCCGGGCGCTCAGTCCAGTATCGCTGCCACGCGGGGCTCCACTGCTTCGCCGCGCCGGTCGAGCTTGAGGCCGGCCGCCGCTCGGCCGTCATCGGCGGGCGCGCCTTCCTGCGCGTCTCTGATTACCGCGCGCTCGCCGAGCGCATACGCGCGGGCGACCTCGCCGACCTCCTCTCGGCCGACCTCTTCTCCAACGTCATCTTCGCCTCGCGCCAGGACCTCGACGAGCTGGCCGCCCGCGTCACCGAGGCGGCCGAGTCGTTCGCCGCGCGTCAGCGCAAGAAGGGGGCCGACGCGCCCGCCCCGAAGCGCGCGGGCGTGCAGGTGCGGCCGGCCGTGGGCCCGGACGGCATCGCGGCGGAGCTGGTCACCAACGTCTCGGACGAGCCGGCGACGGCGACCGCCACCAACGGCCATCACAGGCCCGAGCCGCCGGCCGAGTCGAGCGCCGCCGCCGACAACGTCCTCGAAAAGACTGCCAACGCGAACCGCGCCGAGCCCATTTCGCCGCCGGCAGCGTTGGACTTTACCGCGCCCGGCGTTTTGAAAGCCGGCGTGAGGGACGAGTCTCACGACACCTTGGCGCGGAGGCCGCAGCCGGGAGGCGGGTCGCTTGAGGACGCGTGCCGCAAGGTCGTCGGGACGCTTACCGGGGACTACGGCGTCGAGTCGGTCGCGCTCCTGCTCCGCAACGAAGACGCCTTCTACCCGACGTGCGTCACGGGCATGTTCGAGCGCCGGCCGCCGCGCGTCGCGCTCAAGCCCAAGGAGATAAAGCTCCTGCTCGCGGCGACGAAGGGCGACTCGCTCGCCGTCCCCGCCGGCGGCCGCACCTCGTCCAAGCACGAGGAGGCGGTGGAGCTTTTCCCGCTCGTCGTCGGCGAAGAGATAAAGGGCGCGCTCCTCGTCGGGGACAGCGGCCTGAGCGAGGAGCAGCGTCGCTCGCTCGCAGCCTTCTGCCGCGACATCGCGATGCCTTTGGAGCTGAGCCGCCTGCGCGAAGAGCTTGAGCGCCGCGTCCGCGCGGCGACGCACCTGCGCGCCTTCACCGAGGTCGTCAACTCCGCGCGCCCGGAGGACGCCTACACGACCATCCTCCGCCACTCGGCCGAGCTTCTGAAGGCCGAGCGCGGCTCGCTGCTCCTCTTCGACGAGCGCGCCGGCCAGTTGTCGGTCAAGGCGGCGGTCGGCCCCCGCGCCGACGTGACGCTGGGCGAGGGCGTGCGGCTCGGGGAGGGGGTCTCGGGGACAGTCCTGCGCGAGGGGCGACCGGCGGTCGTGCGCGACGTGTCGAAGGTCGCGGGCTGGAACGCCGCTTCGACTTCGGAACGCAACTACAAGACGAAGTCTTTCATCAGCTACCCGATCACCATCGGCGGGCGCAAGGTCGGCGTCCTGAACGTGACGGACAAGGCGGGCGGCGGCGCGTACGACGAGGGTGGACATCGACGACTTCAAGACCTACAACGACACGCACGGCCACCAGGCGGGCGACCTCGCGCTGGAGATGGTCGCGCAGTGTCTGAAGACGGCGCTGCGCTCGGCGGACGTGGCGGCGCGCTACGGCGGCGAGGAGTTCAGCATCCTCCTGCCGCAGTCCGGCATGGCCGAGGCGCGCACCATCGGCGAGCGCATCCGCGGCCGCATCGAGCGGACGAAGTTCCCGCACGGCGAGGGGCAGCCGACCGGCGCCGTCACCGTCTCCATCGGCGTCTCTTCGTTCGGCGCCGAACTGGACACGCCGGCCGAGATCATCTACGCCGCCGACCAGGCGCTCTACGCCGCGAAGGCGCGCGGCAAGAACTGCATCGAGTCTTACGAGCCGAAGCGGCGGAAGAAGTCCGAGACCGGCGAGCCCAAGCCCGACAAGTCAAATACGGGGGAGGGCGGCAAGGGCTAGAGTCGCACGCGATGCCTGTGAAGACGCCAAAGCAGAGGCGCGTGCTGGCGCGCACCCCGCCCGACTCCTTCGTCGGGCGCGGCGAGCAGCTGCGCGAGATCGTCGCGCTCGGCTCGCCGCGGGCCGCGCACGCGGGCGTCCTCCTCTTCGCGGCGCCGCAGTCGGGCGTCACGGAACTCCTCCGCCAGTCCTTCGACGAGCTGTTCCGCCAGCGCGGCGGCCCGGCCCCCGTCTACTTCGCCTTCTCACGCTCGGACGCCGCCGTGACCGCCGCCGCGCGCCGCTTCCTCCAGACCTTCCTCACGCAGGTGGTCGCGCACCGCCGCGACGACCCCGCGCTCGTCTCGGCCACGCCGACCATGCGCACGCTCCTCGAACTGGCAGCGCCGCAGGATTACGAGTGGGTCGAGCGACTCATACAGGACTTCGAGCGCGCGCAGGGCGAGACGGACGAGCGCGCTCTAGTCCGCCTGTGCCTCGGCGCGCCGCAGCAGGCCGCCGCCCGCGGCGTCCGCACCGTCGTCCTGCTCGACGACGTTCACCTCGCCGAGCGTCTGCGCGGCGAGGTCGCGCTCGCGCCGCTCGTGGCTCAGGCCGCGGGGCAGTCGGGCGTGCCCTTCGTCGTCGCCGGCCCGCGCCGGCGCCTGCTCGACCTCCTCAACGGCGCCGCGCAACTGCCACCGCTCGACGACTTCCGCAAGCTCAACCTCGACCGTCTGAAGGAGTCGGACGCGAGCGCCTTCGTCGAAGGGCTCGCGCGGCGCCACGGCGTCGAGGTCAACGACGAGACGCGCGACCTCGTCGTCCAACAGCTCGAAGCGAGCCCGTACCTCATCGGCGCGCTGCTCGAAGCGGCGCGCGCCGCGGGGACGAGTCTCAACAGCTTCCGCGACTTCCAGAGCCTCTACGTGGACGAGCTCCTCGGGGGCCGCGTCCAGCGGCGCTACAACTCGGTGCTCGAAGAGATAGCGCCGTCGCTCACCTTGAGGCGCGCTCTGCTCCGTGTGCTCTACGAGTCGGTGTCGGGCGCGGGAGGTAAGGCGCCGGCCGAGGCGTGGATGAAGCGGCTGGGCGTGGACGCGGTCGAGTTCGAGCGCGCGATGCGCCTGCTCCACATGCACGAGCTGGCGAGCTTCCACGCCACCTACGTCGAGACGACGCCGACCGCCGTCTGGCGCGACTTCATCGAGTCCAGCTACCGGCTCCAGGTCGCGGCCGAGCCGCGCGCGCTCGTCGTCGCCGACACGCTGGTCGAGGCTTTGAAGCGCGCGCCGCGCACGATGGCGCGCCACTACCGGCGCGAAGCCGCGCTGGGCTTAGGCGAGCTGATGCGCGGCTTCAACTTCGAGAGCGTGCCCGCGAGCCTTCTCAACTACGAGCGCTACGCGCGGATGTACAGGGGGCTTCCGCGCGACGAGGCGGCTTTGCAGCTCGAGGCCGAGTCAGACACCGTCCAGCTCCCGCAGATCGTCCACGCCGCGAGCTGCGCCTCGTTCCACCCGCCGATGCGCCAGTTCTGCGACGAGGAGCGTTGTTCGGTCGCGCACGGGTTCGAGTCGGGCGAGTACGCCGAAGGCGTCGAGGTGGTCTGGGTCGCCGCCGAGGTCGAGTCGAAGCTCGAGGCGGGGCGCGCGCTGACGGGGCTGTGGCTCGACCGGCTGGAGCAGGTCGCGCAGTCGTGCGGCTTCGAGCGGGTGCGCTACTGGCTCGTCGCGCGCGCGGGGTTCTCGGCCGAGGCGGCGGAGCTGCTGGCCGAGCGCGAGGCGTTCGGCTCGTCCGGCGAGCAGCTCGAACTGCTCCGCTCGCGTCTGTCGGGCGCACCCGGCCGGGGGGCGGGCGGCGACATTTCGGCCGACGAGTTCGCCATCGAGCTGCCGATGAGCGAGGACACCGAGCTGGTCGCGGCGCACACGGTCGAGCAGATAGCGCGCCGGATGGAGTTCCAGCCCGAGGACATCAACAAGATCAAGCACGCGCTCATCGAGGCGTGCATCAACGCCTCGGAGCACTCCCTGAGCACCGAGCGAAAAATCTATAACCGCTTTCGGGTCGAAGGTGATAAATTAGTCATCACAGTGTCCAGCCGCGGGCTCTCCCTGCCCGCCAGCGTCGCCGAGAACGGCGCCGCGTCCGCCGACCGGAACGGCAGCGTCGCCGAGGGCGCGAAGGGGCGTAGGGGCTGGGGACTGAAACTCATCCGCACGCTGATGGACGACGTGGAGTTCGAGCGCGTCGACGACGGCACCCGACTACGGATGACGAAATATCTTCGCAAATAAGAAGGGGAGAGCTGACCGCATGTCAGAGCCACTCGCCGAGCCCACGACCGCGCAGGCCGTCGTGGACGTCGCGGTCGTCTACGCGGGCGACTACGTCAACAAGATGAGCGGCCAGCGCATCGAGCGCGAGTGCCTGACGCGGATGGAGCGCGGCTGCCGAGCGCTGGTCATCAACTTCCAGGACACCGAGCTAGTCAACAGCATCGGCGTCTCGATACTTCTGGGAGTCATCGACGCGGCCGAGCAGAGCGGCACGCGCCTGGCCTTCTCCAACGTGAGCGTCCACACGCTCAAGCTCTTCGAGCTGCTGGGTCTGACCCGGCTGGTCGTCCTCGCCGACAGCGAGGAGGCCGCGCTCGCCACGCTCGAAGAATTTTCGGCGACACCCCCCGGACATTGACCAGCCACACAGGGAAGACACAAGGGTAGATGTCAGACAGCACGCGCATGGTTCTGCACGCCTTCGCGGCGCTCGCAGACCTCGGCGAGGAGATCGCCGAGACGAGCGACTTCGAGGAGATGGTGCGCTCGGCGCTCCACGTCGTCCTCGGCACGATGGGCATCCGGCGCGGCGCGGTGGCCGAGTTCGACCGCGGGACCGGCGTGCTGCGCTTCGTCGCCTCGCGCGGCTTCGGCGACACGCACCCGGCGGAGGTCAACCTCCCGCGCAAGTCGCGGGAAGGCGCGAACGGGAACGGCAACGGCGACGGCTCCGCACCCTACGCGCACGCGCTCCAGGACTACGCGCTCGTCGAGCACGAGATACACGAGAGGTTCCACGAGGCGGGGGTCGAGGTCGTCACCCCGCTCGTCGTGCGCGGCGAGCTGGTCGGCGTCATCCTGCTCGGCGGGAAGGCGAGCGGCGTGGCGTTCACGCAGGAGGACAGGGAGCTGGCGCGCGCTCTCGGCCGCCACGTCGGCGTCGGGCTGCACAACCACCGCCTGCTGCGCGAGGTCGAGCGGCGCGCCGAGGAGAACCAAAAGCTCTACGAGACGATGAAGGGCAGCTACAAGGACACGGTGCGCGCCTTCGCGGCGGCCATCGACTGCAAGGACAAGTACACGCAGGGGCACTCGGAGCGCGTCGGCAAGTACAGCGAGATCATCGCGCGCGAGATGGGCTGGGGCGACGAGGAGGTCGAGGCCATCGCCATCGGCGGCTACCTCCACGACGTGGGCAAGCTGGTCGTGGACCGCGACATCATCAACGCGCCCTACCGCATCGACGCCAAGCAGTCGTCGGAGCTGAACCGGCACCCGGCCGCCGGCTACGAAATCCTGCGCCCCATCCAGCACCCCTTCGCCGACATCCCGCTCATGGCGCGATACCACCACGAACGGCCGGACGGGCGCGGCTACCCCGAGGGGCTCAAGGACGAAGAGATTCCTCCGGGCGCCAAGATAGTCTCACTCGCCGACTCGTTCGACGCGATGACGACCGACCGCCCCTACCGCCGGCGCCGCACCTTCGACGAGGTCGTCGCCGACTTCCGCCGCAACTCCGGCAAGCAGTTCTCGCCCCAGGTCGTCGTCGCCCTCTGCCGCGCGCTGCTCAAGGAGGCGCGCGGCGAGACGCGCCCACGCCAGATGATGCGCCTCTTAGGCCGTGACTACGTCCCCGAGCACACCCTCCCCGCCCTCGAACAGCTCATCGCCGACCTCGAATCGGGCGCCCACCTGACCACCGCTCAAGCATCAGGCCCGGCTTAACCGGCGAGCAATCAACATTGAGGATAAAAGAGATGCCGATTGCGAGTCCGGTCGGATGAGTTGTCAGACCGCGTCGCCGCCCGAGCAGGATGCCGATACTAAAAGCGTTATGCCGGGCGAAGCCACAGCAATCCCGCACAGTTCAGCCCACGAAGCGACCCGACGTTGACCGCCAGCACGACCAGCGCGAGGAAGGTCGCGGCGAACACTGTGGCGAAGATTAGACCTGGCGACCGCCGCTGCCGCGGCCGCGCAAGCGGACGGCCGATGATATAAGTCACGTTCATGGCGCGCGGTCGCCCGCGGTCATCCCGCCCCAGCTCGTAGCTGACCATCTCGTCCGGCGACGGCCGTTGCTGCCCAGTAGGAAACGCCGAGATGTGTACGAAGACACGACCCGCGCCCTTCCGTGGCCGGACGAAGCCGAACCCGCGCTCATCGTTCCATTCCGAGATTTTGCCTTGGCAGCGCATAGTTTCTCATGCGGTCTAACGCCCGGCATCACCCGCGCCCCTGCGCAAGCTGCATGAGAGACTTCGTGTGGGGCGTCGGGTGCATGCCGGGCGTTAGGCCGCTGACGGATTAGTTCTTGACACGCTCCCAAATCAATTCAGTTGTTTGAGTGACCCCGCCAACCGATATCGGGGGAGTCCGTAATGTGAGCCGATCACCTTCGAGCTTAATGAGACGGACCAGGTCCGTGTTCACCCAATTCTCCACTGACGAGATTTCCACGTGATGGATCACCTTGTCGCCCCCGAGTGAGTAGCGCCCCGCGTAGGCGAAAAATGTCGCGAAAGCCTCGGCCCTCTCTTCAGCGGGCGCTGAAATTCGGTCAGCGCGGGATAGGGGCTTTCGCCCGCTGTGGCTAATGATTGCTGCCATTCTGCCCTCACGGGTGTAGGTAAGCAGACCAGTGGGATGCGGACCATACGGAGCATCGTTTCTGCCGCCGTTAGCGGTCGTGGCCGAAGCGGACACTAACCTCCATGTGCCGACGAGACCATCGCGAGTCTGGGCACTCAGAACTCCTGGGGCTGTTGTTATCAGCACCGTAATAGCCAGAACTATTCTTCTCATCATAGGGCCTCTTATCAATGCTTCGACGACCACTTCACCTGCCCCAGGCGGCCTAACGCCCGGCATCACCCGCCGCCCTGCGACTTTGCTGATGATGACAAGCAGCGTGTCGGCGGTCGGGTGCATGCCGTTGTTAGCTGGCGGTCACTGATTACCAGTGCGACGCGCTAGCTTCCGATTGCGGAGCGAGGCGGCGACTGTGACAACGGCCATTGCTCCGGGCAGCATAAGGAATAGCCCGAGCCAACCTAGGAATAGCAGAACCCGGTGACTATTTACAATCATCCATGAGAGGTGAAAGGCAAGGTAGTCCCCGGCAGCCAGAATCAGCACGCCACCCCAGCCCCTGCCCCGCACAACATGGAAATACGCCCCGACGGCGACGGCTAGGGAGGCGCAGGTCTGTAAGCTCAGGACCTGTAGGTAATCGGAGAAAGCTTCGGCAGGCTTCATCAGGTAGAAGGATACTGCAAGGCCGAGCACACCAACGCCTAAGCCACCAAGCATCTCAAGCCAACAAGAAAAGCGGCTCCCTAGCACCTCTCCCGCACCTCTCCCTGCAACATGCAGCCAGCTAACGCCCGGCATCACCCGCCGCGGCGGCCCCTTGCCGAATGATGACAAGCAGCGTGCCCGCGGTCGGGTGCAGGCCGTTGTTAGATTTCGCCCCTCGCCGGCAATGCGTCTGCGGCCGCCTGACTCCGAAGCCCTGACAGCCCGGCAAAGAACTCAGCCAGATGCGAACGCCACCCGCGCCCCAAAGATAATAAAGGGTTCCCCTGAGCAGAGCTACGATCCACCGGGCGCCCGATTGATGTGCCCATTGCCCACACACTTTGCCCCTTCGTCCTCTGCCCGCCAGCCATCGGATCAACGAGGAAGGTGAGGTAGAGGCGAAACCCTTTCGGCGACCATAGCGACTCGATCAGCCAGATTTCATCCGCCCACCATTCGAGGCCGTAGTCCTCGACGCTGATAACCTGCCAGCCGTTCTCAAGCAGTTGCGTGGCTAATTCTGTGCGCTGGGTAAGCATGCCGCCCTTAGTCACATTCAGGGAAGAAATCTAACTACTATTTTGCCGAATGGTTCGGTCAAACTACGCAATAGCGTGTGAAAAGCCGAATCAACCGGGGTGACACCGTGATAGAAGATGAAAACCGAGCGGTTCGGTCTGACTCGGTGAAGAAGTGGCGGAAGCCGGGACTACGGCGCGGGGAAGATGATGCACCTTTTGGGGGGCGGATTCAACGATTTCTCGGATGAGTTTCGGTCTGCGAGCTTGCGCGGTTAGTTGTTAATGGCTAAAGCGTCGATTTTCAGGCAAAAAGTTTGGCTGGTCGCCCTCGGAGGCTGAAGGTTCGGCGTCGGGGGCCAACATTCGAGCCTCTGAGGCGGAATTTTCCACTCCGGAGGTGGAAAGTCGGGCTTTTTTTCCTGAAAGTCGAGCCTTTGGGGCGGAAGTTTGAGCCTCCGAGGCCAGGGATTTGACCTCGGGGGCCCGGCTTTCCGCCCTGAAGGCTCGACTTTCAGGAAAAAAAGGTGAAAGTTGAGGTTCCGAGTCGGCGGGGTCGGGATTTGCGCGCGAAACGCTGGCCGAGGGCGTCGAGCGCGCCGTCGAGTGCGGAGCCCTTGCCACCCGCGCGCGCGTACTGGTAGACGAGCAGCGCCGAGGCGTAAGCCTCGCTGCCGACCTCCATGTGTGTGTCTTCGACCAGCTCGCTCAACTGTGAGAGCGCGGCCATGATGGGCGAGAGCGCGGAGAGCAACTCCACGTCCCTGCGCATCTCGCCCACGTCGAAGGAGCGAGGGAGGATGTCCGGGTTGAGCGTGGCGACTTCGAGCGCCTGCGTGACGAAGCCGCGGCTCTTGTCTCCCATCCTCGGGAGCGAGCGCCGCTCCTCGGGCGTCAGGTCTACGAGGAAGGGGAGTTTTTCGCGGATGGTGTTGACGGCGGCGAGCACGGCCTGGCGGTCGGCGTCGCCGAGCGTGGCGCTGACGCGGTTCTCCGGCATAGGGGTCTCCCTGGCTGAGGCCCGCGCTTGAGGCGGCGGGGCGTGCGGCGGCCGGTGTCAAGCGCGGGGTCGGAAGAGAAGCCGACGGGGTAAGGAACCCGCCGGATGATGCGAACCCCTTGAGCGCCGACAAAGTATGCCCGCCGCGTGGGAATGTCAACCGAAATTTGGCCGCCCGCTTATCACCCTGAGCGGAGACCCAATGCGGAAGGGGAGGGGTTAATGACCCTCCCCTCCTTCGTCTCAACGGAAGCTCGCCGCAGCCCCGCTCACTTCGGCTGGATGCGGAGGGTGAAGCTGGCGATGTCTATCTTCTGGTCGGGGAGGACTTCGACGCGCTCTTCGCGTGGGACTTCGCGGCCGCCGACGAAGGTGGGGTTGCGACCCGTGGGGGTGAACCAGAAGCGGCCCGTGTTGTCGAGTTCGAGCGTGGCGTGCGAGCGGCTGACCTCGGGGTCGCCCTTGATGGGGAGGTCGACGGTGACGGACTTCGACCCGCGCCCGATGGTGATCTCGTTCTTCAGGACGGGGAGGACGGATTGCCGCTGCCCGTTGTGCCAGACCTCGACGCTGTAGAGCTCTGTGGGTCGGACGGAGACCTTCGTCACGTCGCTCTCCAGCTCGCCCGTCTCGCCGCCGGACGAGGCGGCGGCGGCGGGCGCCGTGGTCTGCGCGGCGGCGCCGGCGGCCGACAGCTCGGCGGGGCGCGCGGTGACCATCGTGTGGCCGCCCTGCTCGTTCGACTCCCAGACGGGCTGGACGCGGAACTCGCCCTTGTTGAGCGTGCCGTCGACTCTCAGCTCGACGGCGAAGGACTTGGTGGCGAGCTGCGTCTGACCCGACAGCTCGCGCGCGCGCTCCGAGAGGACGTAGTAGAGCCCCTGCTCCAGCCCGCGCCGCTTCTCGCCCTGCCACTCCTTGTCGTCGTCGTTCGAGAGGTAGACGACGTACTCGGGCGGGATGTAGGTGGGCCCGCCGGGCGGGGTGAACATCTCGCGCTGCATGACGGCCTCGACCTCGCGAGCGACCTTGACGAGGAACTCCTCCCAGACGCGTCGCGGCCGCGCACCAGCGTCCACCTCGGCCAGCGGGTCGTCGGAGACCTCGCCGTCAATCCAGCGCCGAATCGAATCCAGTATGCTCACAGTCGTTTGTCACCTCTTCTGCGGGGCAAGAATAAACACCCGTAACTAAGACCTGGCTCTCAGGAGCGTGCGGTTGACCCAGCCCTCGTCGGCCGAGTCGGGGTCGGCCTTGGGGCGCGAGTGCTCGATGACCTGCACCTGGCACCACTTGCCGCTCACCTGCAAAACTTTCACGCGCGACCCGCTCTCGGCCAGCCCGACCTTCGTGTAGCTGGTGTCGGGGCCCTTGCGCAGGTTGACGTCGGTCGTCGTCAGGAACTCGTCGCCGGCCGCGACGTTCCTGCCCGCGCCCGCCCCGGCCTGCGGCTGCGGCCGCGCCTCGCCGACGCCGCGCACGTTCCGGACGTAGCGGAACGTGGCGTAGAGCATCCCCGAGAAGGCCAGCAGCAGGAGCAGCGCGACGCCCCACCTGCGCAGGCGCGAGGGCGGGCGCGGCTGGCGCGGCTCACTGTAACCGCGCCGGTCGGCGAAAGTCCCCGCGGGCGGGTCCACGCCGGGGCGGGGCGAGAGGAAGTGACCGCCCGACGCTTCGGGGACGAGCCGCGCGTCCACGCCCCTCGCCTCGGAAATGGGGACGACGAAGCGGTGCCGCTGCGAGCCGCCGTCGGCGGGGCGCGACTGGCGGTCGAAAGTGGGCGCGGGCGGCGGTGCGGCCGAGAAGCCGCGCCCGCCCGAGTCGTTCTTGAATCCGCGCTCGTCGGGCTCGCCCGTCCCGGCGACGCCGCCGTCGGGCCGGCGGAGCGGGCGCGTCTGCGCCATCGTCGCGTCGCGTATCTCGCGCCAGAACTCCTCGACCGTCTGGTGCCGCTTCTCGGGGTGGGTCTGCGTCGCGCGCTCAAGCACCTTCAGGACGTAGCCCGCCCACTGCTCGGCGGCGAACTCCTGCGGGAGCTGTGTGACGGGTCTCTGCGAGAAGCGGCGCGGCGCGCGTCCCGTCAGGAGCATGTAGGTCGTCTTCGCCAGCGAGTAGATGTCGGCGGCGGGCGTCAGCTGGATGACGCGGCGCGAGAGCGAGGCCGTTTCGAGCGGGCCCGTGACGCCGAGCGGGTGGTGCTCGGGCGCGGCGTAAACGTCCGTGCCGACGCGCGTGATGGCGCCCTCGCCCGCCTCGATCTTGGCGACGCCGAAGTCGGCTATCTTGATGGTGTGCTGGTCGGCCGTGAGCAGGAGGTTCTGCGGCTTGATGTCGCGGTGGATGACGCCGTGCTTGTGCGCGTGCGCGAGCCCGTTGCAGACCTGTTCGAGGTAGAAGAGCGCGCCGTCGAGCGGCAGCGGCCGGCGCAGCACCAGCGCCTGCAAGTCACCGCCCGGCAGGTACTCGACGACGAGGTAGTGGAACGTGCGGTCCTGGAGGTCGATGGCCGTGCCGTGGCCGAGGCGGCTGATGATGTTGGGGTGGCGCACGCGGTCGAGCGCGACGGCCTCGTTGCGGAAGTTCTCGACGAGGGTGCGCTCCAGCTCGGGGTCGGGCGCCCCCTGGAGGTGCGTGTTGAGCGCCTTGATGACGACCGTGCGCGGCGCGCCCGCCGGCGCCGCCGTGTCCTCCGCCACGTAGACCTCGGAGTAGCTGCCGCGCCCGAGGCAGTCGAGGACGTTGTAGCGACCGTCGAGTCTACACTGTTGAAGCTTCAGCTCGCTCATCACAAGTCAGGGCGTCGGCGCGGCGGCCGGCTCGCCGACGGCCGGGGTCGTTTGCGGCTGGCGCACGAACTCCGAGAGCGCCTCGGCCGCCACGCGCGCGGCCGCCTCGTTGCGCGCCCGCACGTGCGCGGCGACCTCCGCGAGCCGCGCGTCTATCTTCAGCTCCCCGTTCGCCGGGGTCATGTTCTCGCCCGCCCTCTGTATCGCGCGCTCGAAGGCGGCGGCGGCCTCGGGCTGGCGGTCGGTCAGAAGCAGCGCGCGCCCGTAGAGGTAAAGGAACTCGGGGTCGGTGGACTCCAGCGGCCGACCCTGCGCGTCGGCCGCCATCCGCTCGGCCTCGGAGGCGGGAGAGAGGTCTACGGCGCGGCGCAGGCGCCCGAACCTGTCGGCCGCGCTCTCGGCGGGCGGGGCGGCCGTAGACCCCACGCCCGCCGTGTTCGCGGGCGTCGGCGACGCCGCCACATCGGGCGCGAGGCCCAGGCGCTGCGACATGCCCTTGCGCTCGAAGACCATCCCGACGTAGAAGGCGAGCCCCACGGCGCCGAGCGTGAGCAGCAGCGCGCCGAGCGCCAGCAGCCCGCGCCCCGAGCCGCCCACGGGCGCGCGGACGTTGGATGAGCCCTCGTCGCCCCGTGATGTCTTCTCCGTCGCGTGTTCGGCGTCGGCCGTCCGCGGCTTCGCGCCGGCCGCCGCGGGCGCCGGCGCGGCGGTCGCCACGGCGGCGCCCGCGTTGTCGAAGGGTCTGCGGAGCAGCGGGGGCGAGGCGTCGGAGAGCGTGGCCGCGCGGCCGAGGTCGGGGCGCTCGCGGACGAGCGTCTGCTCGTCGTCTGCGTCTTCCTCGTCGCCCGTCGCGCGCCGGCCCCCGCCGTCACCGCCGACGCGCACGAGGACGGCCGTCAGGTTGTCCTCGGCGCCGCGCTCGTAGCAGCGGCGCTTCATCTCTTCGCACGCGGCTTCGAGCGAGCGCGCGTTGCGCAGGACGGAGTTCAGCTCGTCGTCGGGGATGTGGCGCGTGATGCCGTCGGAGCAGAGGAGGAAGACGGTGCCGCTCTCGACGTCGAAGGTGCGCGTGTCCACCTCGACCGAGGCTTCGGCGCCGAGCGCGCGGCTGATGACGTTGCGGTTGGGGTGGTGCGCGGCCTGCTCGGCCGTCAGTCGGCCGGCCCTCATCTCCTCCTCGACGAGCGAGTGGTCGTCGGTCTCGCGGCTGAGCCGGCCGTCGGGGGAGAGGCGGTAGAGGCGCGAGTCGCCGACGTGCCCCACCGTCGCGCGCAAGCCCTCGAGGTGGAGCGCGACGATGGTCGTGGCCATCATCGCGAAGCGAGGCTGCTCGCGCGACATGCGGAAGATGGAGTCGTTGGCCCGCTGGATGGCTATCTCCATCAGGTCTTCGACGTCCTCCCCCGCGCGCTGGTTGACGAACGCCTCGCGGAGGACTTCGACGGCGGTCTGCGAAGCGACCTCGCCGGCCTGCGCCCCGCCGACGCCGTCGGCGACGGCGAAGACGCCGAGCGCGGGCTCGCTGAGCATCGAGTCTTCGTTCTCAGGGCGCTTGTCGCTCAGGCCGCGGTCTGTGACGGCCGCCACCTCAAGGGTTACGCCCACGGGGTCATCTGTCATTGAACCGCCTCCGGGACTCTGTAGTCTTCCTCCTCGCGCGGGAGAGCCGCCGCGGCGGCGGGCCGGCCGAGCGGCGACTCGGCGTCGCTCGCGTTGCGGTGCGAGAAGGCCAGGAGCATGCCGAGCATGGCAAAGCTCGTGATCAGGCTGAAGCCCCCGTGACTGACGAAGGGGAGCGTGATGCCCGTCATCGGCAGGGCGCGCGTCGTGCCGCCGATGTTGACGAGCGCCTGGAAGCCGATGAAGGCCGTGAGCCCCGCCGAGCAGAGCTTGGTGAACATGTCGCGCGCCTCGATGGAGGTGCGGACGCCGGCGAGGACGAAGACGATGAGCGCGAGGATGACGACCGCGCCCCCGACGAGGCCGAACTCCTCGGCGATGGCCGCGTAGATGTAGTCCGAGTCGGCGACGGGGATGACCTCGGAGAAGCCCAGCCCCAGCCCCCGCCCGGTCACCCGCCCGGCCGCCAGCCCGAACGTCGCCTGCGAGGGCTGGAACGCGATGCGGTCGAACCACACGTCGACGTTGACCGTGCGCTGCATCGCCGGGCTCGACTCGGCCAGCTCGCGCATGCGCTGGTCGCGCGCGAGCGCGTCCTCGTAGTCCCCCTTCCACCACGCGGTGTCGGGCGACGGCGGGTCGAAGCCGTCGAGCCAGAGGTGGAAGCGCTGCTTGATGCGGTCGGGGAGCACGGCGCGGACGGGCGTGGCGAGCGTGGCCAGCGTCGGCACGCGCTCCTGCACGGCGGGCGGGAGCGCGGCATGCCCCAGTAGGTGCGCGCCAGCTCGCGGTAGTGCATCGTCAGGATGCCGGCGAAGCCGAGGAGGAAGGGAATCTTCGACGGCTCCCACGGCGTCATGTTGCCGCCGAACTTGCCGGCGCTCGACCAGACGACGGCGGCCAGGAGCGGGAGCAGCGTGCCGAGCACGATGACGAAGCTGTGGCGCTGCGCCCAGTCGAGGTAGCGGTCCTGCGTGCAGAACCAGTAGGCCGCCGCCAGCGCGAAGAAGGCGACGAGCGGGACCCACGTGAAAGAGGAGAAGAGCGCGCGCCCGACCGTGACGTTCGAGCGGCGCACGACCTCGGGCGTCGCCTCGGGCTCGGCCGCCGTCGGGTCGAGCCCCATCGCCTGCTTCTTTTCGGGGCCGTAGAACTGGCTGATGTAGCGCAGCCGCTGCACCTGCGTCTTCTCGGCGCGCGCCTGCGCCTTGTTGCCCGAGCCGTACTCGGGGTCGCTGTAGAGCCTGTACTGGACGAGCAGGCCGACCGAGAAGAGCAGCACGGCCGTCGTGTAGAGCGCCCAACTGCCCTTGAAGCGCATCACGCGCGAGAGCCAGAAGAGCAGGACGATGAGCGGCGCGTAAAGCAGAAGGTCGCGCACCGCGCCGACGACGGACGGCTCGTACCCGCGCAGCAGTGCCGAGTCGTAGACGGCGACGTAGCCGACGACCTCCAGGCCGACGATCAGCAGCAGCAACAGCAGGTGTGTCGAAGCGCGATTCCTCATCAAAGAATTCCCCCGTGTGCTTTACTGATTGGCCCGGTTCGCCGCGCCCCCGCGGGGCCGGGCGGCGGGCGTCGCGCGCGGCTGCGCGTTCGCGTTCGTCCCGGTCGGCGGTGGCTGCGTTGGCCGCGCCGGCCCCTGCCCCTGCCCCCGCATCGGCTGTTGGGGGGCGGGCGCAGCACCCGGCACTTCCAGCAGGCCGAGCTCGCGCGCCTTGAGCACCAGCGCGGCCGCGATGGGCGCGGCGGCCCGCGCGCCGTAGCCCCCGCCTTCGACGATGACGGCGATGGCGAGCTGCGGCCGGTCGAGCGGCGCGATGCAGAGGTACCAGCTGTCGATGCGGAACTCCGGGTCGAGCATCGTCTCCCAGTACTCGCGTATGGGGTTGCCGCGGCGGTCGCGCTCGATCTTCTTGACCTTCCGCTCCTCGCCGGTCTTCGGGTCGTAGAGCGGAATCTGCTTTTCGGCCGTGCCGGTCTTGCCGCCGGTGATGATGCCCTGCGCGTGGACGGGCGCCAGCACGCTGGTCGCCGTGCCCTGCGAGCCGCCGGCGACGAGCCCCATGATGCGGCGCATCTCGGCCGCGTGCTGCGGCGCCGCGGCCTGCGCCCAGGCCTCCGGCGCGCGGTCGTACTCTATCTTCGGCTTCATCAGCTTGCCTTCGAGGTTGCCGACCGCCGCCGCGACGAGCGCCATCTGGAGCGGCGTCATCTGGCCCGCATAGCCCTGCCCGAAGCCGATAAGGCCGAGGTCGTACGGCCGCTCGCGCGGGTAGAGCGCGACCGTCGCTTTGACGGGCGCGAGCGCGCGCGCGACCGCCGGCTGGCCGGCGTTCCAGATTTCGGGCTGCCGGCCGCCGCCCAGAGCCTCACGCGGGCTGCCGACCGGAGTCATCCCGAGCTTGGCCAGCTCGGCGGCCAGCTTCTCCGGCCCGAGCTTGATGGCCATCTGCGCGAAGTACTGGTTGCACGAAACTTCGAGCGCCGTGTCGATGCCGATGTTCCCGTGGACTTCGCCCGTGCCGCCCGAGTCGAAGATGGGTCTGGCGCCGCGCTCGGCGTAGAAGCCCGCGCCGGAGCAGTTGAACTTCTGACCCTGAAGGCCGCTGTTGAAGGCCGCGAGCATGACGGCCGTCTTGAAAGTCGAGCCGGGGATGTAGCGCCCGCGCAGCGCGCGGTTGACGAGAGGCCGGTCGCGCTCGTTGGCGTTCAGGCGAAGCCAGGTCTCCTCGTCCTGCACCTCGCGCAGCGAGTAAGAGGGGTTGCTGTACATCGCCAGCACGTCGCCCGTCTGCGGGTTGAGGACGACGACCGCGCCGTTGCGGCCCTTGAGCAGCGCGACGGCCTCCTTCTGCAATTCGATGTCGATGGTCAGGCGCACGTCGAGGTTCGCCTGCTGCTTGATGTCGCGCCCCATCAGCACGTCCCACGCCTCGGGCGCGGCGCTGCTCTGGATGCCGAAGAGAGCGCGCTCGAGGCCGGGGTCGCCGCGGTCCGAGCCGAGCAGTTGCGACATCTCCGAGTCGAGCGTGTAGTCGCGCACGATCTGTCCGTTGGCCTCGCGCCGGTAGAGCGCGAGCGCCTTGTCGAGCCCCCCCGTGCGGTCGAGAATCCAGCCGCGCAGGGTGCTCTCGGCCAGACGCCGGTTGCGCAGGTCCTTGTAGCTCAGCTCCTGGAAGCGCTCGTTCGACTCGGCCGCGTACTGCGCCCAGTAGACGTGGAAGCCGAAGACCGTCAGCGCGAGCAGGACGAAGATGAAGCGCAGCCCGCGCAGCCCCCGGTTGGTCGAGGTCGCGCCGAGCCGCTGCCTGACCTCCGCCGGCAGGTCTTCGGGCGCGACGGCTTCGAGCGCCGTCCTCCTCCTCCGCCTCATCAGCAGCAGCGAGACGAACAGGACCAGTGCCGTCAGAGCCAGCCCCGCCACGTAGACGAGGCTCAGCAGCGCGGGCTGCTTCTCGGGAATGTCTGCTAGAAACATCATTGGTAAATAGTAAATCGTCAATAGTGAATGGCTGCCTGATTTCGCACGACTCGGGCGGTAAACTAACGGCCCCGCAAAGTGGCCGAACCATTTACCATTAACTATTCACCATTCACTGCCTCTTAAACCTCACCTCCACGTCGCCGAAGCTGACGACGTCGCCGTCCTCTATCTGGCGCGCCTCGCCGTAGGCGATGCGGCGGCCGTTGATGAAGGTGCCGTTGGTCGAGCCCGTGTCGGCCACGAGCAGCGTCCCCTCGCGGTTCATCACGAGCGACGCGTGAATCTTCGAGACGCTCCCGTGTTCGAGCTGGAGGTCGTTGTCGGCCACGCGGCCGACGTTCATCCGGCGGCCGCCCGGACGAAACGCCAGCGGCTTCTCGAACGAGCGCTCGGGCGCCGACACGCGCGCCAGCACCTGCACGTCGGTCGTCGTCAGGGTCTTCGCCTTCGGCACGGCGTCGGCCAGCTCGATGTTGAGCCGCGCCGCCTCGTCCGCGCGCTTCAGCTCCTCCTCGAACTCGCCGTAGGTCGGGTCGACCGTGATGCCCGAGGTGAAGATGTCCGCGCTCGTCTCGACCTTGATGGGCGCGAGCGTGCGGAAGCGCCGGTCGTTGACGTAGTCGATGGCGGCGGCCAGCACCTCGTGCTCCAGGTCCTTGATGAACTCGGGCGGCGCCTCGGAGTGCGTGCCCCACTCGACCTTGAGCTTGAAGAGGTGGGGCGCGAGGCGGCGCCCGTCGGCGTCGTTGCGCGCGCGCTCGTCGATGAGGTGCTTCATGCGCTCGATGAGCTTGGTCGTGGTGAAGCCCGACTGCGTGTCGGCCTCGCGCCCGAGCCGGCGGTCGACGACCGAGCCCATGCCTTCGAGCACGCGCCGCATCAGCCGCTCGACCAGCGCCTCGTCACGCTTCTTCTCCTTCGGCGCGGCGTCCGGCTTCTTCTCTTTCTCTCCGCTCATAAAGGGGCGTCCGTCAAACGCGAGCCGCGCCGGTGCCGCCCGGCGGAAGGGACCTCAGAGCAAGGGGGAGTTAATTTTTCGCCTGGATACTCTCCGAACATTCTAGCCGAAATCGGCCGCGCGGCGGAAGCGTCGTAAAAAGTTAAAGGAAAAGGCGAGAAGAAACGGACAATTAGGCATGCGGGGGCAGCGGCGGGGAAGAGAAATGACGTTCAGGAGGGCCGAAAGCCCCTCTGCCGCGCCGCCTCGTAGAGGACGACCGCGAGCGCGACGGCGACGTTCAGGCTCTCCACGGGCTCGCGCATGGGGATGCGCACGCACTCGTCAGCAGCGCGCGATTCCTCCTCGGAGAGCCCGCCCGCCTCGGGGCCGACGACGACGGCGCGCGGCTGCGTCCAATCAATCTCGGTGTGCGCGGTCGGCGCTTCGGCGGCCGAGGCGACCGTGCTGATGCCGCGCTCTTCGCACCAACGGAGCGCCTCTACGAGCGTCGGCCCGGTCCAGAGCGGGAGTCTGAAGGCCGAGCCCATCGAGCCGCGCAGCGCCTTCGCCGAAAGCGGGTCGGTCGAGCCTTGGGTCACGACGACGGCGGTCGCGCCGGCCGCCTCTGCCACGCGCAGCATCGCGCCCGCGTTGGAAGGGTTGTTCGCTTCGTGAATGACGACGAGCAGCGGCACCCCCGCCGCGCGCTCGACGACTCCGCGGCCCGTCTCGGGCCGCCGCCCGAGCGCGACGACGCCCTGCGGCGTCTTCGTGTCGGAGACCGATTCGAGCACGTCTTCGCCGACGAGATACAAGGCCGGGCAGGCTTCACGCAGACTCTCAAGCAGCTCCTCGCCGCGCGCGTCCTGGGCCAGCCCGCGCGCGTACAGCACAAGCTCCAACCCGAGACCCGCGCGCAGCGCCTCCTCGCACAGACGCACGCCCTCCACGAAGACGAGCCCGCGCTCGCGCCCGTCGCGCGTCGCGCGCGCACGCTGCACGAGCGGGTTCTTTCGGCTGGTTATCGCCTCCCTCATCGCTCGGGCTCCAGCTCGACCCAGACGGGCCAGTGGTCGGAGACGCCGCGGACGCGCGCGACTCCCCAGCGCGTGACGCGCGCGCCGCGCGTGAAGACCCAGTCGAAGTGCCTGCGGAGCGGCCCCGAGCGCCAGGTCGGCGTGTTGGTCGGGAGCGGCGTCACGAAGCCGTGCGATTCGAGCAGTTCGCGCGCCGCGCGCCGCGCCTCGTCCGTCATCGTGTTGAAGTCCCCGACCAGCACCGCCGGCTCCGACCCGCCCGGCCGTTCGGCGAGCGCGAGCACCGCGCGGTGTTGTCTGAGCTGGCCTTCCACGTCGGCGTGCGTGTCGATGTGCGCGTTGAAGACGTGCAACCGCCCCCCGCCGAAGGGGACGGAGGCGGCGACCGCGAGACGCGGACGCCAGGGACATTTGTCCCACGGCAGCTCGACGCGCGTCGCGTCCGAGAGCGGCAGTCGGCTGAGCAGCGCGACGCCCGTGTCGCCCTCCTCGCCCCGTCGCAACGGCTCCTCGAAGTCGAGCCACCACTTACGCCCCAAAGGCTCCACGTCTCCGGGCGTCGGGACGTGCGCGCGGACGTAGTTCATCCGCAGCGCCTCCGCCAGTTCGCGCGCGACGTGGCGGCGACCGGCGCGCAGCGTCGCGCGGTCTGCCTCCTGCAAAGCGACCACGTCCGCCGGCGGCATCCCGGCCGCGCCGCCGTTAAGAAGCCTGGCCGCCATTTGTAAGTTTCCGGCGACGAGCCGCGGCCTGCGTCCGGGCCAGCCCAGACCGACGCGGCGCAGGAGGCTCCCGCCGATGAGGTGCGAGCCGACGGCGTAGCGGATGTTGTAGGTGACGACGACCAGCCGCCCCGCTCTGGCATCGGCGTCTCTGCCGCGTGCGAAGTCGCCGCGCTCAAGCTCGGTCGGGGGCGCCGAGGCACCAGGGTTCTCAGGCTGGACGGTCGCATTCATCGGTCTCGGCCGGCTTGGCGCGCGCGGAGGGCGTGTTGCACAATCGGCGCGCCGATATTTTGTTGGAACGGACGGAGATTATAAATGAATCGCCGCGTCATCGCCGCAGTGAACGACATGCTCTTCGCCTCGAAGATTCGCGGGACGGCCGAGCACCTGAACGTCGCGGTCGACTTCGCGCGCTCCGCGGACGGGCTCTTCGACTACGCGAAGACCGAAGTGCCGTCGCTCATCATACTCGACCTGCACGACACACGCCTCGACCCTTTCGCGCTGGCCACGCGGCTCAAGGCCGACGGGCGTTTGAGCGCCGTCCCCCTCGTCGCCTTCTTCTCGCACGTCGAGACAGGGCTGCAACGCCGCGCGCAGGAGGCCGGCGTCGATCACGTCCTCCCGCGCTCGGTCTTTACGATGCGCCTCGCGGAAATCCTGACGGGCGAAAAATCGGGCACGTAAAAATCGGCGATAACGACAGCGCGGCTCTCATCCGTTAGTGACGAGAGCCGCGCTGAACCTTGTCCACTTACTTTTGCGTTCTTTTAGCCGACCGGGGCGTGCGCGATGGCCTCGTGGATGGCGCGCACCTCCTGGACGAGCTGCCCGTACTGTTCGAGCGTGAGCGACTGCGCGCCGTCGGAGAGCGCCAGCTCGGGCTGGTTGTGGACTTCGATGATGAGGCCGTCGGCGCCGACTGCGACGCCGGCGCGCGCCAGCGGCGTCACCATGTGATTCTTGCCCGTGCCGTGCGACGGGTCGATGACGACGGGCAGGTGCGAGATGCGCTGCACGGCGGGGACGGCCGCGAGGTCGAGCGTGTTGCGCGTGTGCTGCGTGAAGGTGCGCACGCCGCGCTCGCAGAGGATGACGTTGTAGTTGCCCTCGGCCATGACGTACTCGGCCGCGAGCAGCCACTCGTCAACCGTCGCCGACAGCCCGCGCTTCAAAAGCACAGGGTGGGGCGAGCGCCCCGCGCGCTTGAGTAGCGAGAAGTTCTGCATGTTGCGCGCGCCGACCTGAAAAACGTCCGCGTACCTGTCTACCAAATCCGCGCTCGCCTCGTCCACCGCCTCGGTCACGACCTTCAGCCCGAACGCCTCGCGGACTTCCGCCAGAAGCTTCAAGCCCTCTTCGCCGAGGCCCTGGAAGGCGTAGGGGCTGGTGCGCGGCTTGAAGGCGCCCCCACGGAAGAAGCGCGCGCCGCTGCGCCTGACGGCCTCGGCGACGGCGAAGACCTGCTCGCGGCTCTCGACGGCGCAGGGGCCGGCGATGATGGCCAGCTCGTCGCCGCCTATCTCGGCGTCGCCGACGCGGACGACAGACTTGTCGGGGCGCAGGTCGAGCGAGACGAGCTTGTATGGCTTGGTGACGCGGATGGCCTCGGCCACGCCGGGCAGCGTCTCGAAGCGCGTGATGTCTACGGGGCGGTCGTTGCCTGTGACGCCGATGGCCGTGCGCGACGCGCCGGGCATCGTGTGCGGGCGGTAGCCAAGCTCGGCGATGCGGCGCTCGACCTCCGCGATGTCGCGTTCGGTGGCGTCGGCCTTCATGACGATGAGCATCTGTTACCTCTTTACTAGATTGAAAATTTACTCGTGTAGGTGGATGGCAAGCCGCATGCCGCCGGGCCGTGCCGTCACATCCTCTCGGGCACCTCGATGCCGAGCGTCGCCAGGGCGTCAGTAAGTTGCCTCCGCACGAAGTCTGTGACGTAGACGAGGACGGCGCGGCGCGGCGCGTCCGACTCTTCGAGGATGCGGTTCTCGTCGCGATTGTAGAAGAAGTTAAACGCCTGTGCCAGTTGGAAGGTGTACTTGGCCAGGTGCGACGGCTCCGCGAACGAGGCGGCCTGCGCGAGCACCTCGGGCAGACGCGCCGCCAGCGTCACGAGCGCCCAAATCTCGCCGCCGACCTCGCCGTCGAAGACGCGCCTGACGCGCTCGGCCGCCTCGCCGCTCTCCCCGGCGGCGACGCCGGCGACGAGGCGTTGTGCGGTTTCCATCTCGCCGTCTGGCAACTTGCGAAAGATGGAGTTGGCGCGCACGGCCGCGTACTGGCAGTAGGGGCCGGCCTCGCCCTTGGTCGAGAGCGCCTCTTTGAAGTCGAAGACGATGACGGAGTTTCGCGTCCACTTCATCAGGAAGTAGCGGAGCGCGCCGACCGCGAGGCTGTGCGCCGACCGCTGCTGCCCTTCGAGAGGCACGTCGGGGTGTCGCTCACGCACCTCGCGCAGCGCGTTGGCTTCGAGCGTGTCGATGAAGTCGTCGGCCTTGACGCCGAGGCCCCGCCGGCCGCTCATCTCGACGAAGGGGCGCGTCTTCTCTTCGGCGCTCAGCTCTAACCCGAGTTCCTCGGCCGCCGCCGGCGAGAGCGTGACCATCCCGTAGGAGAGGTGGACGCTTGAGTTCTCGCCGACCTGCGGCGCGACGGCGGCGACGCCGCGCTTGACGACCTCCTGCGGGTACGCCTGGCGCGCGTCGATGACGTTGTAGACGGTCGAGCCCCGGCCGAAGTGAGGGGCGTGGCCGGCGGCCTGCGCCGGGTCGCTCGTCGTCGTCCAGACGGCGCGGCCGTCGGCGTCGGCGCGGAAGGGTTTGAAGTAGAAGTTGAGGTCCACCTGCCCGAGCTTCCAGAGCTGGTAGGCGATGTCCTTGCCGGTGTAGGTGATGGTTCCGTTCGAGCGGACGATGACCTTGTCGGCCTCGAATTCGTCGCTCCCCTCGTGCGTCTCCATCGGCATCACCCAGCAGCCGCTGTTCTTCCCCCCGGTCTGGAAGTGTATCGCGCCCGACTCCTTCATCCGTTCGAAGGCGTGTGACCAGAGGAAGTGCAGGACTTCGGACTCGCGCGGCAGGAGGTCGTACCTGATGCCGAGTCGCGCCATCGTGTCGAGCTGGCAGTGGACGACGCGCGTGGCGACGTAGTCGGCAAGCTCGGCGGTCGGGTTGCCGCCCTCTTCGAGCGCGTGCAGGGTCTCGACGCGCAGCTTCAGGCGCTCCGGGTCTTCCTTCGCGTCAGGGTCGCCGCCGCGGTAGAAGAGGCCGACGCGCGCGTACAAGTCCCAGCAGTAATAGTCGAAGGGGTAATCCTCTTTCAGCGAGGCGTCGAGGGCACGCACGCCCGCGAGCGACATCCCTTCGAGGTGGATGAAGCCGACGACCACGTCGGCGACCTGGACGCCGGTGTTGTCGATGTAGTTGTGAACCTCGACGCGCTCGCCGGTGGCGCGAAGGATGCGGACGAAGGTGTCGCCGATGACCGAGTTGCGCAGGTGGCCGATGTGCGCCGCCTTGTTCGGGTTGACGCTGGTGTGCTCGACCATGCGCTTCGGGCGCGCGTCGTCGCCGGCGGGCGCGTCCGCCGGGGCGGTCTGAGAAAGCCCCGCGAGCAGGCGCGCGCGGTCGTAGAAGAGGTTGAGGTAGCCCGCGCCCGCGACCTCGACGCGCGCGACCCCTTCGGCCGACTCAAGCTCGGCGCGCAGCTCTTCGGCGATGGCGCGCGGGTTGCGCTTCTCGCCGGTCGCCTGCTTGATGCGCTTCGCCATCTCGAACGCGACGGGGAACGCGAGGTCGCCCAGCTCGATGCGCGGCGGGACTTCCGAGGGGACTTGTTCCAGCTCGACGCCGAACCTCGCGGCGGCGGCGGAGCGGACGCGCTCGCGCAGTGACTGTTGCAGCTCTATCAGGTTCAAAGTTGTGGTTCCTTTAACTCGTCTCGGCGGACGCCCCGACAGTCGGGCAATCGTCAAAAACGACTTCGCCGTAAAAACCGGAAGTATAGCGCAGCCGATTCGCGCGGCGCCAACGCGCGCCGGAGCCCCCTGCTTGACACGCGGCTGACGCGCTCTGCTACCATCCGACACGACTCGATGCCGTGGAAACAGGAGACAGCCGACGCGTCGGAGCTGCGCGAACGTCTGCGCGCGGCGCGGCGCGTCTTCGTGCTGACGGGCGCGGGCGTGTCGGCCGAGAGCGGCGTGCCGACCTTTCGCGGCGGCGGCCGGACGGCCGTCTGGAAGGGGATGCCTTTCGACGTTATCTCTTCGGCCGGGATGATCGGGAGAGACCTGTCGCTGGTCTGGGAGTGGTTCGACTACCGGCGCGGCGTGCTCGGGAGTTGCCGCCCGAACCCCGCGCACGAGACGCTCGCCGGATGGCAGACGCGCTTCCCGTCGTTCGCGCTCGCCACGCAGAACATTGACGGGCTGCACGCCGAGGCCGGCTCGCGCGGCGTGTACGAACTGCACGGCAACGCGTGGCGCGCGCGCTGTCTCAACTGCGGGGGCAGGGAAGACGTGCGTGAGAAGCCGGCCGAAGTACGACCGCCGGTCTGTCGCGACTGCGGCGGGTTGTGTCGGCGAAGGAGGCGGGCGCGTACCTCGTCGAGGTCAACCCAGAGGAGACGCCGCTCTCCGGCATCTGCGGCGTGACGCTGCGCGGGGCCGCGGGCGAAGTCCTGCCGCGCTTGGAATTTTAAGGATAAAGGCGCAAGAGGATTGCGGACGCTCTACTTCGACTGCTTCGCCGGCATCAGCGGCGACATGACGCTCGGCGCGCTGGTCGCGGCCGGCGCGGACGCGCGCGAGCTGAAAGAAAGGCTCTCGCTGCTCGACGTGCCGGGCTACGAGGTCGAGTTCGAGACCGTGGACCGCAGCGGCATCAGCGCGACGCGCGCCGTCGTCCGGCTGACGGGGGAGGAGAAGCACCACCGCCATCTCTCCGACATCGAGAAGATAATTGGCGATTCAAGACTCGATGACTCGGTCAAGGAACGCGCGCTCAAGATATTCCGCCGGCTGGCCGAGGCCGAGGCGCGAGTCCACAACGTCCCCGTCAACAAGATACACTTCCACGAGGTCGGCGCGTTGGACGCCATCGTGGACGTAGTCGGCGCGTGCATCGGCTTCGAGCTGCTGGGCGTCGAGCGCTTCGCCTCGTCGGCGCTCCACGTCGGGAGCGGCACGGTCGAGATGGCGCACGGCCGCTTTCCCGTCCCGCCGCCGGCGGTCGCCGAGCTTCTGCGCGGCGCGCCCGTCTACTCGACGGACGTGACGGGCGAGCTGGTCACGCCGACGGGCGCGGCCATCGTCTCGACGGTCTGCGACACCTTCGGGGCGATGCCGCTCATGCGCGTCGGGGCCACGGGCTACGGCGCCGGGACGCGCGAGTACAAGAACTTCCCCAACGTCCTGCGCGTCATGGTCGGCGAGACCGAGGGCACCGGCGGCGACGAGAGGCTGCTGCTGGTCGAGACGAACATTGACGACGCCTCGCCGCAGCTGGTCGGGCATCTGATGGAGCGCGCCTTCGCCGAGGGGGCGCTCGACTGCTTCTTTACCCCGGTGCAGATGAAGAAGAACCGGCCCGGAGTGCTAATATCAATCCTCTGCCGTCCCGGCGACCGCGAGCGCTTGTATGCGCTCCTGTTCGCCGAGACGACGACCATCGGGGCGCGCTGCCACGAGGTCGAGCGCCGCGCGCTTCAGCGCAGGAACGTCTCCGTGCACACCCGATTCGGCGGCGTCAGCGTGAAGGTGGCAATGTCGGGAGACCGAATCGTCGGAGCGACGCCCGAGTACGAGAGCTGCCGTGACGTGGCCTTGAGAGAGGGCGTGCCCCTCCGCGTCGTTGAGGAGGCGGCACGCACCGCCTTCTACTCGGCCGGGCCCGGATTGCTGGAGGAGTGGAAAAGTGGCGACTAGATTCTCGGCCACGGAGCCGGACGGCGACTCTGATGTGGCCGCGCCGGGGAGCGGCGTTGACCTCGACAAGATAGAGCGCGGCGTCCGGCTCATCCTCGAAGGCGTGGGCGAGGACGCGGAGCGCCCCGGCCTCCGGCGCACCCCCCGCCGCGTGGCCGAGATGTACGCCGAGCTGACCGAAGGGATGCGCGAGGAGCCGCGCGAGCACGTCCGGCCGCTGCCCGGCGACCGTCACGACGAGATGGTCATCGTCAAAGACATTCACTTCGCGTCGCTCTGCGAGCACCACCTCGCGCCCTTCGTCGGCAGATGTCACATCGCCTACATCCCGAAGGCGGGGCGCATCGTCGGTCTGTCGAAGCTGGCGCGACTGGTCGACAGCTTCGCGCGCCGCCTGCAGGTACAGGAGCGGCTCACCTCGGAGATCGCCGACACGCTCTTCGAGGGGCTGAAGCCCGTGGGCGTGATGGTCGTGATGGAGGCCGAGCACACCTGCATGACCATCCGGGGCGTGAAGAAGCCGGGCGCCGTCACCATCACCTCGGCCATCCGCGGCGGCTTCCGCAAGGACTCGCGCACGCGCGCCGAGGCGATGGCGCTCATCCGCGAGAAGTGACGGCGCGTGCCTTCGCGGTCAAACGCTCCTCCGAGAACCAAGAATTGAGGTGAAGTCGCCTTCGCTCAAATGAGAACCTTCTACGTCACGACCCCCATCTACTACGCCAACAGCCTGCCCCACATGGGGCACCTGTACACGACCGTCGTCGCCGACTTCCTGTCGCGCTTCTGGCGGCAGCGGGGCCGCGAGACCTACTTCCTGACGGGGACGGACGAGCACGGCACGAACATCGAGCGCGCGTCGGCGCGGACGGGGCGCACGCCGAGGGAGCACGTCGATCACATCGTCGGCGAGCTGAAGAAGATGTTCGCCGACTTCGGGCTCGACGCCGCGCACGGCGGCTATGACATCTTCATGCGCACGACCGAGCCGTTCCACTACGAGGGCGCGGCCGAGTTCTGGCGCCGCGCCGCCGCGCGACCGACGCCGAAGGGGCGCGAGAACATCTACAAGGGCTTCTACGAGGGCTGGTTCTGCGCGCCCTGCGCGACGTTCAAGACCGAGGCCGAGATGCTGCCCGCCGCCGAGGAGGGCGGCTCGCCGCTCTGCCCCGTCCACGAGCGCCCGCTCGACAAGGTCTCCGAGGAGAGTTACTTCTTCCGCCTCTCCGATTACGACGAGGCCCTGCTCTCGCTCTACGAATCGCGCCCGGACTTCATCAGGCCGGAGGCGCGGCGCAACGAGGTCGTCAGCCTCGTGCGCGGCGGGCTCGAAGACGTTTCCATCAGCCGCCTGAAGACTTCGGTGAGCTGGGCCATCCCCGTCCCCGACGACCCCGAGCACACGGTCTACATCTGGTTCGACGCTCTCATCAACTACATCACCGCGCTCGGCTGGGACAGTGAGAGCCGCAGGGCGGAGGCGGGCGAAGACCTCTTTAAAAAGTTCTGGCCGGGGCTCCACCTCCTCGGGAAAGACATCCTGCGCCAGCACGCCGTGTTGTGGCCGGCGATGCTGATGGCGGCCGACGTCGAGCAGCCCGCCGGCGTCGTCGCGCACGGGCTCTGGCTCGACCAGACGGGGCGCAAGGGGTCGAAGACGCTGGGCAACGCGCTCGAACTGCCCACGCTGCGACGCCACTTCCGCGTCGACGCCGTCCGCTACTTCCTCCTGCGCGAGATGTCGTTCGGCCAGGACTGCAAGGTTGACTATCAGGTCATCCTCGAACGCTCGAACAGCGACCTCGCCAGCGGGCTCGGCAACCTCGTCAGCCGCACGCTGACGATGATTCACAAGTACTTCGGCGGGGTCGTCCCCGCTCCCGACATCGGCGAGGCGAAGCGGCTGCTGGCGAAGCGCGTGGGCGTGGACTCCGACGCGCAGGAGCTTGCGAGCAGCCTTGAGCTCGTCCGCGACCAGTTCGTGCAGAACGTCGAGGAGTTCGCCTTCCACCGCGCGCTCGAAGCGGCGTGGGGCATGATCGCGCGCGTGGACAAGTTCATCTCGGACGCGAAGCCGTGGGAGCTGGCCAAGAGCGAGGAGCATCGCGAGACGCTCGGCGCAGTGCTCTACCGCTCGGCCGAGACGCTGCGCTGGCTGGCCGTCATGCTCTACCCGGTGATGCCCGATTCGTCGGGAGCTATCTGGCGGCAGCTCGGGCTCGAAGCAGACCCGAGCGGCTTCGACCCGAAAGGACTCAGGTGGGGCGGCTTAAACTCGGGCGCGAGCGTCGGCGAAGTCGCCCCGCTATTCCCCAGAATTGACAAGGCGAAAACGATGGCAGAGATAGAGAGCGAGATGGCACAGAGGATGGAAACTGAGACGGGCACAGAGGCGGCGGCGGCTCCCGCCGAGCACTCGGGCGCGCACGCCACGCAGGCGGCCGTGCCCGGCGCGCCGACCGCCACCGAAGTGAAACCGGAACAGCCGCCGCAGCAGGGCGCGACCGAGGCCCAAGCCCCGCCCGCGACGCAGCCGCAGCCGCCCGAGGGCGTCGCCACCTACATCACGGTCGAGGACTTAGTGAAGGTCGAGCTGAAGGTGGGCGAGGTGCTCACGGCCGAGCGCGTGCCCAAGTCGGACAAGCTGCTCCGCTTCACCGTGGACGTAGGTGAGCCGCAGCCGCGCCAGATTCTCGCAGGCATCGCCGAGCACTACGAGCCCGAGAAGCTGGTCGGACGCAAGCTCGTCATCGTCTCCAACCTCAAGCCGCGCAAGCTCCGCGGCTTCGAGTCTCAGGGCATGGTGCTCGCCGCCTCGGTCGGCGACGAAGGCCGCCCCGTCCTCGCCACCTTCGCCGAGGAAGTGCCAAACGGGGCAAGATTGAAGTAGACAGTAGTCAGTAGTCAGTAGCCAGCAGACACTCCGCGTTGCGGACGCTGATGCCAGCACCCTGACGATGCGCTGCCGACCGTATTTCTACTGACTACTGACTGCTGACTACTATGTTTGTTGATTCGCACGCGCACATTGACGGTGAGGAGTTTGACGCCGACCGCGACGAGGTCGTGGCGCGCGCGCGCGAGGCGGGGGTGCGGGCGATTCTGAACGTCGGGACGGGCGACCCGCACGGCGGCAACTTCGAGCGCGCCGTGTCGGTTGCTGAAGCGTACGAGGGCGTCTACGCGGCGGCGGGCGTCCACCCGCACGACGCGCGGCTCTACGACGACGCGGCCGAGCGGCGGCTTCTTGAAGTGTTAAGGGGGAGCAGTCGCGTCGTCGCGCTGGGCGAGATAGGGCTCGACTACCATTACGACAACTCGCCGCGCGAGGCGCAGCGCGAGGTCTTCGCGCGGCAGTTGCGTCTGGCGCGCGCGGAGGGGGTGCCCGTCATCATCCACTCGCGCGAGGCGGACGAAGAGACGGCGGAGATTTTGACGAGTGAGCTTGCCGGCTCGGGCACGGCGGGCGTGCTGCACTGCTTCGGCGGCGGGCCTGCGCTGGCGGAAGTGGCGCTCGGGCTCGGGTTCTACGTCTCCTTCGCGGGCAACGTCACCTTCAAGAAGGCCGAGGCGCTGCGCGAGGTCGCGTCCGCGGTCCCGCTCGAACGGCTGCTGGTTGAGACCGACTGCCCGTACCTCGCGCCCGTGCCGCACCGCGGCCGGCGCAACGAGCCCGCCTTCGTCGTCGAGACGGCGCGCTTCCTCGCCGGCCTTCGCGGCGTGACTCACGAGGAACTGGGCCGCGTCACGTCAGAGAACTTTTCGCGCCTCTTCGGGGTCGAACTCTCCGCGGAGTAGACGCTCGGCCTCCGCGCGGCGGAATCAAACTTTTCCCCGCCGCGCTTAAATGATATAAAGTCTGGGAGCCAGGACGGACGCCGGCCGGCTCTCATCACTGACATATGGCCCAGCAGAACTCATTCGACATCGTTTCGCAGGTCGAGATGGCCGAGGTCAAGAACGCGCTCGACCAGGCGATGAAAGAAGTCAGGCAGCGCTTCGACTTCAAGGGGAGCCGCGCCGAAGTCCGACTTGAAGGCGACAAGGAGCTGATTCTCACGGCCGAGGACGAGACGCGGCTGCGCAACATGAACGACATCCTCCAGCAGAAGCTCGTCCGCCGGAGCGTGCCCCTGAAGGCGCTCTCCTACGGCCGCGTCGAGCCGGCCGCCGGCGGCACCGTCCGCCAGAACGTCGCCATCCAGCAGGGCATCCCCTCGGACAAGGCCAAGGAGATAGTCAAGTACATCAAGGAGACCAAGCTCAAGGTGCAGGCCGCCATCCAGGGCGACGTCGTGCGCATCACCGGGCGCGACCGCGACACGCTTCAGGACGTTATCGCCCAGCTCAAGGCCAAAGACTTCGGCATCAACATGCAGTACACGAACTACAGGTCGAACTGAGTGATGAGAGATGAGTGATAAGTGATAAGAAAGAACAGTCGGTTTTCTCTCATCACTTAACACTCATCGCTCCCAACATATGAACACATCCGGTAACACGGCGGCGGTCGAGGAGCGGCAGATGACCGCGCGCCACATCTTCAGTCTGGTCTCGCCGGAGCTGGCGCTCGTCGAGGAGGAGTTCGAGCGGCAGGCGCGCTCGAACATCCAGGTCATCGCCTACATCGGCGACTACCTGCGCGCCTCCGGCGGCAAGCGCGTGCGCCCCGCCCTGACACTGCTCTCGGCGCGTGCGGCGGGCGGCGACGCCTCGCGCACGAACGTCGTCCGCATGGCGACGGTGATGGAGTTCCTCCACGCTGACCGTGCTCGACATCCTGACCGCCGTCACGCGGAAGATGACCGAGGGCGAGCTGTTGCAGTTGACGCTGCTCGGCCGCGCCGACGTCACGGAGGAGCAGTACTTCGACGTCCTCCGGCGCAAGACTGCTCACCTCTTTAGCGCCTGCTGCGAGATCGGCTCCATCCTCGGCGGCGCGGCGCCGGCCGTGCGGCGCGCGCTGCGCGACTACGGGATGAACCTCGGCACGGCCTTCCAGCTCGTTGACGACCTTTTGGACTTCACTTCGGACGGCGACTCGCTGGGGAAGGCCGCCGGCGCAGACTTGCTGGAAGGCAAGTTGACGCTGCCGCTTATCTACCTGCTCGAAGAGGAGCCGCGGATGAAGTCGGCCGTGCAGTCCGTCATGCGCGAGGGCTCGTACGAGGGGGAGGCGCGAGAGACCTTCGTGCGCGCGGCCGAGAAGGCGGGCGCGCTCGAGCGCGCGCGAGTCTGCGCGGCCTCCTACGCGGGGGCCGCGGTCAAGGCGCTCGAAGCCGTCGCCCCCTCGAAATACACCGACGGGCTGCGCTCCATCCCCTCCTACATCCTCGAAAGGGAGATGTAATGCCAGACGAAAACCTTCTCGCCACGCTTGAGAACGGCCTGAGGCAGTCGCGCACCACGCGCTCGCGCCTCAACGCGCGCCTGGCAGACCTGGAGGCCGAGGCCGAGCGAGTCCGCACCGAGCTGAACGAGATGGACGCCATCATCAGCCAGACCGAGGCGGCGATGTTCCGCATCCTCTCCTCGATGTTCGGCGCGGCGCAGTCGTCTTCGTCGGCCGGCCCTTCGGACGCCGAGATAGAGTTCGCCCTGCGGCGCGACGCGGCGAGCACGGCGCGGGCGGCGGCGAGCCAGCCCCCGCCGCCGCCGCAGCACACCCCTTACGCGCAGCCGCAGCCCGCAAGGCAGCAGCCCGCCTTCCGCCACCACATCCCGCCCATCCGCGCCGACATCGAGCCGAAGAGCGACCGCTTCTTCGAGCGCACCATCCCGCACGCGACGGCCGTGCTGCTCAAAGAGGCGGGCGGGCCGCTCCACGTCAACGAGATTTACAACCGGATGCTCGAAGGCGGCTTCCAGTTCACCGGCCAGAACCCGACCATCAGCATCGCCGTCTCGCTCAACCGCAACCGGCGCTTTCGCAAGGTCGCCCCCGGCACCTTCGACCTCACCATCCGCGACGCCGCCCAAGCCTCCTGACGCGCGCCTGTGCTAAGCTCTCCCGAACCGTTTTAAGAGAACGCTGAGGGAGAGGTTTACAAAAGGCAGATGCGCGCGATGATTCTCGCCGCGGGCTACGGCACGCGTCTGTGGCCGCTGACGATTGACCGCACCAAGCCGGCGATCCCGTTCATGGGGCGGCCGCTCATCGGCTACGTCGCCGAGTACCTGGCGCGCTACGGCTTCGACGACATCGTCGTCAACCTGCACCACCAGCCCGAGTCCGTGCGCACGGCGCTCGGCGACGGCTCGGACTTCGGCGTGCGCTTCCACTACGTCGAAGAGCCGGTCATCCTCGGCACGAGCGGCGCCATCGGCAACGCGCGCAGCCTCCTCGAAGACGGCGCGCCCTTCGTCGTCATCAACGGCAAACTCGCCACCGACATCGACCTCGCCGAGGCGCTCGAAACGCATCGGCGTTCGCGCGCGCTCGCGACGCTCGTGCTGCGCCCCAACCCCGCGCGCGAACGCTACAGCACGGTCGAGGTGCGCGACGGCTCCGTCGCGGGCTTCGGCGGCTTCCCCCCGTCCGATAACGCCGGCGGCGCCCCCGGCTCCGCTCAAGGTGAGAGTGAGGGGGACGCCGCCGCGCCTTTGATGTTCACGGGCATACAGTTTCTTGACCCTCGCGTCTTCGACCTCATCCCCCCAGGCGTCTTCTCGCACTCGGTGACGGACGTGTACGTCCCGGCCATCGCGCGTGGTGAGACCATCGCGGCTCACGTCTCCGAGGGCTCCTGGTACGAGCTTTCGACCGTCCGACGCTATCTTGAGACGAGCGTGGCCCTGTCGAAGAGGGAAGGGCGCGACGTTGAGATGGGGAAGGGCTCGAACGTCGAAGAGGGAGCGAAGGTCTCCGAGAGCGTGCTCTGGGAGGACGTGAGTGTCGGCACGGGCGCGCGCGTCCACCGCGCCGTACTCGGGGCGGGCGTGCGCGTCGAGCCGGGTGAAGTTCTCGAAGACGTCGCGGTCGTCCGCGCCGAACTCGCGCGCGGCGTCGAGCGCCCTGAGAAGGGGTTGCGGGGAGAGTTTCGCGGCTCAAATTTTGTGGCGCCAATACCGGAGTGATACAATCCATCCGCGCCCAAAAAGCAGAAAATAGCCGACTAAAACAGTCGTAGAGCCGCCGTCGCCCCAGGCTTACGCCCGATGCATCACCCTTCGCAAATCACGTCGAACGCCTTCCGTGCTTCCGCGCGCGAGCGTCTGGCGGATTACGTCAGGCGCCGCGGGGGCGACGCCGAGAATGTCCTCGCGCTCACGCCCGACGCCTCGACGCGCGAATACTTCCGCATCCCCTGGAAGAACTCACAGGCCGTAGCCGCGGTCTACCCCGAGCCCTTCGACCCCGAGATTCACCCGTTCATGGACGTCACGCGCCTCTTCGCGGAGGCGAAGCTCCCCGTCCCCGAGATTCTCGACGTTGACCCTTTGAACGGCATCATCGTCCAGGAGGACTTCGGCGACCGGCAGCTCCGGCGCGTCTTCGAGTCGGCCTCGGAGGACGAGCGCGAGACGTACCTCGAGCAGGCCGTCTCGCTCATCGCCGACGTACAGTCCGCGACGCGGCTCGCGCACGAACGCCACTCCATCGCCAGCCGCCTCGCGTTCGACGAGGTCAAGCTCTCCTGGGAGCTGGACTACTTCGTCGAGCACTTCTTCAAGAGCCTGCGCGGCGAGACGCTCAAGCACGGCGACGAGGCGCAGTTGAGGGCCGAGCTGAATGACGTGGCGGCCGAGCTGTCGGCGCGGCCCCGTGTGCTCTGCCACCGAGACTTTCACACGTCGAATTTGATGGTCGACGCGAAGGGGCGGCTGCGCGTCATCGACTACCAGGACGCGCGCATGGGGCCGGCCAGCTACGACCTCGTCTCGATCCTGCTCGACCGGCGCACCACCATGCCCTCGCTCGCCGAGGTGCGCGAGCGCCGCCTCTTCTTCCTCGAAGAGCGCCGCGCGCGCGGGCTCGACCCCATCGACCCGGACGACTTCGCCTACGAGTTCCGACTGATGACCGTCCAGCGCTGCCTGAAGGCCGTGGGGACCTTCTCGTTCCAGACGGCGGTCGCAGGCCGCGGCGAAACTTACGCGCACTTCATCAACCCGATGCTGGAGATCGTCGTCCAGGCGGCCGAGTGGCTCGACCGCTTCCCCCTGCTCCGCTCGACGCTGCGCGAGCGGCTGGGCGGCGCCGACTATTCCGAACGGAAGAACAACAGTTGATTCGTCAGTTTTAGCTCTGACTCGATCATGCAACAGGTCTACATCAACCAACTCTCGCGCCACGCCGGGGAAGAGGTCACCGTCCGCGGCTGGCTCTACAACACGCGTTCGAGCGGCAAGCTCATGTTCCCGCAGCTGCGCGACGGCACCGGCGTCGTGCAGTGCGTCGTCTTCAAAAAGGCGGTCGCGCCCGAGGTCTGGGACGCGCTCAATCACCTCGGGCAGGAGTCGGCCGTCACCGTGCGCGGCACGGTCCGCGCCGACGAGCGCGCCCCCGGCGGGTTCGAGATCGACGTGGCCGACGCGGAGGTCCTGCAGCGCGCCGAGAACTACCCCATCACGCCGAAGGAGCACGGGACGGAGTTCCTCATGGATCACCGCCACCTCTGGCTCCGCTCGCGCCGGCAGCACGCCATCCTGCTCGTCCGCCACACCATCGTCGACGCCGTCCGCGACTTCCTCAACCGCGACGGCTTCGTGCTCTGCGACACGCCCATCCTGACGCCGGCCGCGTGCGAGGGCACGACGACGCTCTTCGAGGTGGACTACTTCGGCGAGGAGAAGGCGTACCTCTCGCAGTCCGGCCAGCTCTACAACGAGGCGACGGCCGCGGCCTTCGGGCGCGTCTACTGTTTCGGCCCGACCTTCCGCGCCGAGCGCTCGAAGACGCGCCGCCACCTCACGGAGTTCTGGATGGTCGAGCCCGAGATGGCCTACGCCACGCTCGACGACGTGATGAACCTGAGCGAGCGCTTCCTCTCCTCGATCGCCGCGCGCGTGCTCGAAGAGCGGCCGGAGGAGCTGAAGGTCCTCGAGCGCGACACCTCGAAGCTCGAAGCCATCACGCCGCCGTTCCCTCGTCTGCATTACGACGAGGCCGTCAGGATTCTTCACGAGGGGCACGAGCGCGGCGAGATGGAGCAGCGCTTCGAGTGGGGAGGCGACTTCGGCTCGCCCGACGAGACGTACATTTCGGGCCGCTTCGACAAGCCCGTCATGGTCCACCACTACCCCGCGGCCGTGAAGGCTTTTTACATGCAGCGCGACCCCGAGCGTGACGAGCTAGCACTCGGCGTTGACGTGCTCGCGCCCGAAGGGTACGGCGAGGTCATCGGCGGCGGCGAGCGCGCCACCTCGCTCGAATTCCTCGAAGAACAGCTCAGACTTCACGAGCTGCCGCGTGAGGCGTTCGAGTGGTATCTGGATTTGCGCCGCTACGGCAGCGTCCCGCACGCGGGCTTCGGCATGGGCATCGAGCGCTGCGTCGCCTGGATGTGTGGCCTCGAACACATCCGCGAGACCATCCCGTTCCCGCGGATGCTTTACAGACTGAGACCTTAGAGTATGGAAAAGATCGTCACGATTTTCGGCGGCTCGAAGTGCGGCGAGGAGAGCGAAGAGTACGGGCAGGCCGTGCGTCTCGGCCACCTGCTCGCGGAACGCGGCTACACCATCTGCACCGGCGGCTACCTGGGCGTGATGGAGGGCGCGAGCCGCGGCGCGCGCGAGCACGGCGGGCGTGTGCTCGGCATCGTGATGAACCAGTTCAAGTCCGAGCCCAACCGCTACCTCACGGACAAGGTGGCCAGCGCGCACTTCTACGAGCGGCTCCAGAACCTCATCGAGCGCTCGGTCGGCTTCGTCGCGCTGCGCGGAGGTGCCGGCACCGTCACGGAGCTTTCGCTCGTCTGGAACAAGCTCCAGACCAGGGTCATCGAGCCGCGCCCGCTCGTGCTGCTCGGCGTCTGCTGGCCGAAGGTCATCCAGTCGTTCAGGGAGCACTTGGTCGTGAGCGAGCGGGACGTTTCGCTCCTCGACTTCGTGGACACGCCAGAAGAAGCGGTCAGAAAAATCACAGAGAGCGTCGAAAGGGTTAGCGTATGAACTGTCAGACCTGCGGCGCCGGCCTCTTGCCGGGCGCAAAATTCTGCGGTGCCTGCGGCACCCCGACCGTGGCGCCCGAGCCGGCACAGCCGCAGCCGCAATACCAGCAGGCCTCGCACGCCGGCGGCGGAGGCGGCATCCGCATCGACGCCGACGCGCGCGGCGAGGGGCGCGGGTACAGCTTTGAGGTTCTGCACCAGCCCGCCTTCGCGCTCGCGGTCGTCCGGCTCCAGGCCGAGCAGTCCATCCTGGCCGAGGCGGGCGCGATGGTCTCGATGTCCGCCAACGTCGAGCTACAGTCGCAGATGAAGGGCGGGCTGGTCGGGGCCTTGAAGCGCGCCGTCGGCGGCGAGTCGGCCTTCGTCTCGACCTTCACGGCGCGCGGCGGCCCGGGCGAGGTCACGCTCGCGCCCGGGAGCCCCGGCGACATCGCCGCCATCGAGATGAGCAATCAGCAGTTCTTCGTCCAGTCCAGCTCATACCTCGCCGGCGACGCCGGCCTCGTAGTCGACACGCGTTGGGGCGGCGCCAAGTCCTTCTTCGGCGGCGAGGGGCTGTTCGTCCTACAGGTCACGGGGACGGGGCTTCTGCTCCTGTCGTCGTTCGGCGCGATTCACCGCAAGCGGCTCGCGGCGGGCGAGCGCTACGTGGTGGACACGGGTCACCTCGTCGCCTGGGAGGGGACGACTCAGTACACTCTCCGCAAGGCAGCCGCGGGCTTCCTCCGGAGCATGGTCAGCGGCGAGGGCGTCGTCGCGGAGTTCACGGGCCCCGGCGAGCTGCTCATCCAGACCAGAAACCTCGCCGCCTTTGCCGGCCTGATGAAACCTTTCTTCCCCTCGCAGGGGGGCAGCGGCGGCGGCTTTAACCTCGGCGGGTGAGTTGTAAAGCAGAAATTATGAGCGGATTGCTCGAAGCACAAATGATTGCGAGGGGCGCGCGCGCACCGGGGGAGGGCAGACGCGTCAGCATCATCGGCGCGCCCTGCGGTTTCGGGGCGAGCGTGGCGGGGGTGGACCTCGGCCCGGCGGCGATGCGCGTGGCCGGCCTGAGGCGACGCGTCGCGGGGCTCGGTTATGAGGTGCGCGACATGGGCGACCTGCGAATCGAGTCTCCGCCGGAGCCGCCCCCTCCGGGCGAGAAGCTGCGCTACCTGCGCGAGATCACGGCCGCCTGCGAGCGTCTGGCCTCTGACGTCAAGACGGCGCTGGGGGGCGGGGAACTCCCCATCGTTCTCGGCGGCGACCACTCGATCGCCATCGGCTCGGTCTCCGGCGTGACCTCCTTTTACGCGGCGCGCGGCGAGACGGTCGGGCTCATCTGGTTCGACGCGCACGCCGACATGAACACACCCGAGACGAGCCCCTCCGGCAACATTCACGGGATGCCGCTCGCCGTACTCCTCGGCCAGGGCGCGCCCGAGTTGACCGGCATCGAGGGCTTCTCGCCCAAGCTCGACCCGCGACTGTGCGCACACATCGGCGCGCGCGACGTGGACCCCGGCGAGCGCGAGCTGATACGCAAGCTCGGCATACGCTTCTTCACAATGCGCGAGATAGACGAGCGCGGGATGTCCGCCTGCGTGGACGAGGCAATCCACATCGCCGCTAAGGCCACCGCCGGCTATCATGTGACGCTCGATGTGGACGCGCTCGACCCGGGCGACGCGCCGGGCTCCGGGACGGTTGTGCGCGGCGGGCTGACCTATCGCGAAGCGCACCTCGCGATGGAGAAGATTGCCGAGACGGGCGGCGCGCTCGCGCTGGAGGTCGTCGAGATAAACACGGCGCTCGACATCAACAACCGGACGGCCGAGTTGGGGGTGGAGCTGATACTCTCCGCCCTCGGCAAGACAATCCTTTAACCGAACGGGGTTGCGGTAGTTTCTCACCCGAGGAGCCCGAAGCTGCTGTCAAGACGAGCTTTGGGCTTCTTCATTTCAAGGGCGACGATTTGCCTATGACGAGAAAGATTCGGATGGGGATAATTTTCGGCGGTCGCTCCGGCGAGCACGAAGTGTCCGTGCGCTCTGCGCGCGCGGTGATCGAGGCGGCTGACCCGGAGAAGTACGAGCTGATCCCCGTCGCGATCACGAAGGAGGGAAGCTGGCTCCCACCCGCCGAGTCGGTTACCATGCTGCCCGAGCCGGCCCGGCTCAAACTTCAAAAATCCGACGGCTCGACCGATGCCGAGGCGGAAATGATCGTCGACCCCTCGCGCCTGGGACTTCTCAGGCAGGGCGCGAAAGGGGAGGGGGAGTCAGAACGCAGGCTCGACGTGGTCTTCCCCGTCCTGCACGGCACTTACGGAGAGGACGGAACCATTCAGGGTCTGCTGGAGATGGCCGGCGTCCCTTACGTCGGGTGCGGGGTCCTCGCCTCAAGCTGCGGGATGGACAAGGTGACGATGAAGATTCTTTTCCGTCAGGCTGGCCTCCCGCTCTGCAAATACACCTGGTTCCTACGCCGCGAGTGGGAAGAGTCGCCCGCCGCAGTGGCGGAGCGCGTCAAGGGGGAGGTCGGCTTCCCGTGCTTCGTCAAGCCCGCGAATCTCGGCTCTTCCGTGGGCATCTCGCGCGCGACCGACGAAGAATCCCTTGTCCGCGCCGTCAACCTCGCGGCGCGCTACGACCGTAAAATCATCGTCGAAGAGGGGTTGGACGTCCGCGAGATTGAGGTCGCCGTGATGGGGAACGACGCCCCCGAGGCGAGCCTCCCGGGCGAGTACGTCGTCCACGACGAGCAGGCAAAGTTTTTAGACTACACCGAGAAGTATTCGAGCACCGGGCACGTAGAGTTCGTGGTCCCGGCTCCGATACCGAGCCGTCTTACGCGGCGGATACGAGAGATGGCGGTCCGCGCCTTCAAGGCCGTGGACGGGGCGGGGTTCGCGCGGGTCGATTTCTTTCTCCGACGCGACACGAAAAAGGTGCTCCTCAACGAGCTGAACACAATCCCGGGGCTGACGGACGTTTCGGGTTTTCCGCAGATGTGGGTGGCTTCGGGGAGGCCATTCGGCGAGGTCATCGACCGCCTGGTCGAATTCGCCTTCGAGCGCCACGCCGAGAAAGCCCGGAACCAGACGAGTCTCTGAGATAGCAACGCGCGAAAAAAAACTTTACTCCGGGCGCGAACCAGCGCCGCAGACGCCTCACTTAACCCCTTCCAACCTTCGAGTGATTTCTCAGCGCACCGCCCCTAACCTTTTGGGGCGCGGTAGCCGTCGCGCGTCCGAGCGTTTAGCTCTGGCCTGGCAATCTTGAGCTGGATGCTACGCCAGCGGCCGTCGCGCGCGGAGTTCTCGGGCCGGTAGCCGAGTGTGTACTGGTTGCTCAACTCTTCGAGTATGTCTGGCTGCGTGGAGCGCCTTGTCGGCTGAAGCCCCGCTCTTAGTGTCCATGCCGTCCGATAAGACAATGATCGCCCGCCGCTTCTCAGGCCGAGTTGCAATATCCTTCGCCGCGCGCAGAATCGCGTCGTTGAGTGCCGTCATCCCCTTCGGGCCGAGGTCGTACGCCACGGGCGGGAGGTCGCGTCCAGTTGTGAAATCCTGTAACTGCTCGACCCTGGCGTCGAAATTGTAAACGGCTGCCACGTCCTCTTCGCGCAGGCCCTCGAGGAAGCGAATCGCCGCCGCGCGCGCGAGCGTCATGCGCCTCTCCATGCTTCCCGAAGTGTCGAGGAGGATGGCCGCCGCGAAAGGGGTCTCCTCGACCGAGAAAAGGCCAATGCGCTGCTCCCGCCCGTCCTCGAAGAGTTTGAAATCGCCGCGCTTGAGTTTGTGGACGTACCGCCCTTCGGAGTCGGTCACTGTCACGTTCAGCACGACGAGGTCGGAGTTGACGCGCACGACCTCCTCGTCACCCTCCCTCTGCGCGCGGGCAGATGAGACGTTCAGGGCTAAAAGGCAGGCGAAGAGTGAGAGGAGCAGTTGCGACTTTGTCTTAAAACCCGCGTGTGTGTGGAGGGTGCGTGGGTGCGAAGCTCTCATGGCTTTTTGATACTACGGATATGCCGTATCAGCTCGATCATCTCGTTTGAGCGTTCGATCACCGCGGCGGAGATGACCAGGCGTGAAGTTTTTAACACGCTCTTCTTCAAGTCGCCGGAAAGCTCGGCGAGGCGCGTAACGGCCCCCTCGATCACGCCTGGTGGGTCGGGCAGTTCTCTGTCATCGTCAGAGCCGCCAGCGCCGTTGCGAATTTTGCGCGCGAGCTTCTCCAGACGTTCCAGCCTCTTCAGGTCGTCGCGGGTGAGGGAATTGTTCTTCTTGAAGGAGGCGAGAATCTCGTCTCCGATTTGCGCCGCCTCGTCGGCGCGTTCGACCATCTCCCTGTGGGTCTCTTCCTCGTGCCGAATCTCCGCACGCCGGAGCATCTCGGCCTCGGGCGAACCCATCGGGCCGGGTTTACGCGGCTCGCGGGTTTCAGGAGTTCCATCCTGTTTCACAGTCAACGGCTGTGCAAAGACCCCGGCCGATAAGGCGCCGACGAAGGAGACGGTCATGAGTGATAGTCTGACTGTGCGAGTGACCATCGGGTTTTGCGTTTTGAAGGCTTTACCTTATGTTACTTAAAATACTAAAGACGAATGACCGTTGGACGTGGCAAGCGGGAAGCAAGGTTGTCCTCGGCCGGGCAGCTCTCCTCGACTGGCTGAAGTTTTACTTCAAGTTTGTCGGCTCGCCGACTTCTAAAGTACGACCTGAGCTACGCGCGGCGTTCAAGGAACCTTGTAGGGTGTGTCGGGTGTG
>JAIVJI010000031.1 GCA_020200135.1 Acidobacteriota bacterium
GAGCTGTTCAGCGGCTACGACAAGTACGTCAAGTACCTGCGGCTCTACGAGCGCTTCTGGCGACACGCCGAAGCGGCGCCGCGACTCGCGCGCCGCGCGGCCGGCGCGTTCGCGCGCCCCTTCGTGAGCGCCGCGACGGGCAGTGCGGAGGCGGCCGAGCTCGTCCGCCGCTTCGGCTCCGGACAGGAGCCTTTCTGGGGCGCGGCCGTCGTCTTCGACGAGACGCTGAAAGGTCGGCTCGTCTCGGAAGGGTTGCGCCGGCGGCTCGGGCGTCTCTCGTCTTACGAGGTCGTGCGCGAAGACCTTGAGCGCGTCGCGCGCGAGCGCCCGCGCTCGGACTTCCTCGCGCGCATGACTTATCTTGAGCTGAAGCTGCGCCTGCCGGAGCTGCTCCTGATGCGCGTGGACAAGATGACGATGGCGACTTCGGTCGAGGCGCGCGTCCCGTTCCTCGACCACCACCTCGTCGAGTACGCCGCCGGGGTGCCGCGCGCGCTCAAGGTCGAGGGGCGCAGCGGCAAGCACGTCCTCAAACGCGCGCTCGAACAGGTGCTGCCGCGCGACCTGCTCTACCGCCGCAAGCGCGGCTTCGGCGCCCCGGTCGAGGGCTGGTTTCGCGGCGCGTCCGCCGACGGGCTTCAGTCGCGCGTGATGGACTCCAGCTTACGCCGCCGCGACCTGCTCGACTACCGTTTCGTCGCGCGCCTCTTCGACGAGCACCGGCGCGGCGCGCGCGACTGGGGCTTTCACCTCTGGGCGCTCCTCAACCTCTCGCTCTGGTACGAGCGCTGGATAGAGTCAAAGTAGGGGCTTACCGTAGCGGCGGGCGGCGTCCGACTGGCGGCGGCGGTTGCGGCGTCGGACGAGCGAGTAGGGCGTGAAGAGCCGCAGGGCGACGCGCGCGAGCGCCGCGGCCCCCGGCGCGCCGCCGAGGCCCCGGCGGAGGTACCCGAGCGCGGCGCGCTTGTCGCCGAGTCGCAGGAGGTCTTCGGCGCCGGCGAAGTTGAGCGCGCGCTGGTAGCGCCCGAGCTGTGCGGGGGTGAGCTTGAGGTGGGCGGCGGCGCTCCGCTGCGCTTCGAGACGCGCCTCTATCATCCAGACGAAGTCGCCGCTGGTGTTCGTCCCGTGCCGCCGCCAGGCCGAGAGCACGCGCGGGTCGAAGGCGAACTCGCCGTCGGCGCTGAGGCGCAGGTAAAGCTCGTAGTCTTCGAGCCGCGCACGCTCGTTCCAGCCGTGCCGCTCTACGCCCTGGCGCCGGTGGAGCACGGTCGGGCTCATCGGCGCGTAGGTCTCTTCGAGCAGCATCCGGCGCGCGTCGCCGTCCGCGTAAGAGGCCCAGTCGCGCGTGCAGTCTGCGACCTCGCCGCGCTCGTCCACGATGAAGGCGTGGCCGTAGGCGAGCACCGCCCGGGGGCGCTCCTCGAGCAGCGCGACGCGCGCTTCGAGAAAACCGGGCAGCCAGAGGTCGTCCGAGCCGAGGTAGGCGAAGTATTCGCCCTCGGTCTTCGCGAGTCCCTCGTTGAGCGTCGCGCACAGGCCGCGGTTGGCGCGCGCTATCAGCTCGCACGGGAAGGGGCAGTCCTTGAGCGTCTCTTCGATGACCTGCGGCGAGCCGTCGCGCGAGCCGTCGTCGATGACGAGAAGGCGTGCGGGCGGGCGCGTCTGCGCTAGAACAGAGCGCAGCGCCGCCGCGACGTAGGGCGCGTGGTTGTACGACGGCACGACGACCGAGACCGGCGAAACCTGTGAACTCTTCTCCACGTCCATCGGCATGAGCAAAAAGGTCGTACTCCTCGGCCCGTACCCGCCGCCCTACGGCGGCGTCTCGGTCTACGTCGGCGCGCTCTTCGAGCACCTCAAGAGCCGCGGCCTGCGGCTCTGGACTTACGGCGACGAGGAGGTGCGCGGCCCGGGCGTCAGCTTTATGAAGGACAAGCGGCGCGAGATAGTGCCGCTCCTGCTGCGCGAAGGCCGGGGCGCGCGCGTCGCCGACTGCACGCACTTTCTCTTAGAGTACCCGAGCGCGCTCGTGCCCGTCTGGGTGATTCTAAAGCGTCTGCTCGGTTTCGGGTGGGTGAAAATTGTCCACGACGGTTCGCTCCCCACGCGGCACGCGCGTTTCGGCGCCGCGCGCCGCGCGCTCTTCCGCATGGCCGCCGGCTCGGTTGACGAGTTCGTCGTCACAAGCCGTGAGCTTGCGCGCTGGCTGCGCGAGGAAGTCGGAGTCAGACGGCCGGTCACGCTCGTCGAGAGCCTTCTGCCCGTCCCGTACCTCGACGCCGAAGGGCCGCTCCCGCCCGAGACCGAGGCCGCGCTCGAAGGCTTCATGCGTCGCGTTAAGCGGGTCTGCTCAATCGGCGTCTTCATCCCCGAGTACGGCTTCCTCGACGCCGCACGCGCGGTCGAACGCCTGCGGCGCGAGACGGGCGAGGATATCGCGCTCGTGCTGCTCGACGGCGGCTTCGCCTCCGACGCCGCGTACCGCGAGGAGGTCTTGCGCGGGCGCGAGTGGGTGACGGTCTTACGGAACGTCGCGCACCCGGACGTCTTCCGAATCCTGCGTCGCTGCGACGCGTTCGTGCGCGGCTTCGGGCTCGAAAGCTACGGGCTCTCGCGCGTCGAGGCCGTCTGGGCCGGGCTGCCCGTCGTGGCGACGCGCGCGGGCGAGACGCGCGGGATGCTCGTCTACGACTTCGGCGACGTGGACGCGCTCGCCTCCCAGCTCAGACTCGCCCTCTCCGGCACACGCGCGCGCGAGACCGAGGCGTGGGCCGAGACCTATCGACGCGAGGCCGAAGCGAACCTCGCCGCCATCACGTCGAAGCTGTTCGACGGTTGAGCACGCGCCGCGCGGCGAGCCAGGCGTGGTGGAGCGCGACGGCCGCGACGACGAAGAGAAAGTAGTGGACCGCCAGGACGTAGCGGTACTCCGTGTGGAGCGGCGACTGCGCGCAGAGGTAGTAGACGGGGACGACGAGCAGCGCGGCGAGCGCGCGCCACCGCCGCGCGCGGACGAGTAGAAAAAGTCCGGCGAGGTAGAGCGGCAGGAAGACCGCCGTCACGAAGAGCTTCTGCAACGCGCGCAACGCGAGCCTCGGCGCGCGCGCCCAACCCTCCGAGGTCAGCTCCACGTCCGTGTCCGGCAGCCCGAACCTGCGCTCCGGGTCGTAGTCGGCGATGCCCTCGACGAGCGTCTGCCCCGCGCCCAGGGAGACCGGGATGAAGTGACCGAAGACGACGGCGTTCCTGAGCGTCAGCGGCGCCAGCACCAGCACCGCGCCCGCGACGAGCGCCAGCGCCGGCCGCGCGCGGCGCCCGCGCGCGAAGAGCAGCGGCACGGCGAGCAGCATGAACGGCGCGAGCAGCAGGGCGTTCGCCCTCAGCCAGCACGAGACGCCGACGAGCGCGCCCGCCCCGAGCGCCTTGAGCGGCGCACGTCCCTCGCACGCGCGCGCGAGCAGGTAGACCGCGAGCAGCACGGGCAGCACCGCGAGCGTGTCGGGCAGGACGGTCAGAGAGTTCCAGCAGAACTGCGGCGAGAGGGCGGCGAGCACGCCCGCGACGGCGCCGACGCCGAAGGAGAGCAGCTCCGCCCCGATGAGCAGGACGAGCGCCGCCGCGAGCGAGTCGCAGACGATTTGAAAAAGTTGCGCCGCCGTGTCCGACTCGCCGAAGGCTGCGTAGAGCGCGGCGAGCACGAAAGAGTAGCCCGGCGGGTGGCCGAGCAGGTCGGGCTCGCCCGTCGTCGAAGAGGGGTCGTAGAACGAGGCCGCGCCGTTCTCCCCGAGCAGGCGCGCGAAGTGCCTGTAGTTCTGCGAGACGGCCGATTGCACCTTCTGCGCCTCGAACCGCGCGTCGCGCCAGCACAGGAGCCTCACGCCGAAGGCCGCCGCGAAGACCAGCGCGAACGCGACGGCCCTCCGGCGCGCGCCCGCGCGAGAATTTCCGCGGGCGTGCCTCTCAACGTCGTCCGGGCGCTGTTCGTGATTTTCCAATTCGGCTCTTCGGCTTTAAACTCGGGTCGGGCGCTGCGGCCGACATTATACAAACTGAGCCCCGTTTTCCTCCCGCGCGCGTCGCGCCCGCCGTCAGAACTTATCCGAAACGCGCGGCGTTATGCCGGGAGTAGTCCGAACACGACCGAGCAACAGGTGAACGAGATGTTTTGTCCCAAGTGTGGTCAGCAGTCCTCAGACGAAGTGCGCTTCTGCCCGAGGTGCGGGCTCTTGCTCGCGGGGCTCCTGGCCTACGTGGCCGGCAACGAGTTCGCGCCGGCCAGACCCGGAGCGGGGCAACCCCCTGAGCAGACGGCCAAGCGCATCGGCACGCGCCGCGGGGCCAAGCTGATGTTCTTCAGCGTCGTCCTGTTCCCGGTCTTCTTCGCGTTCTGCTTCCTCGTGGACGGGCCCGTCCCGCTGTTCGTCCCCCTCACGGTCTTCCTGGCGGGGCTGGTGATGCTCGTCTACTCGCTCCTGTTCGGGGAAGACCTCATCCCCGCCGGGGGCGCGGCCGCGCGCGGGGGCTTGAACGCGGTCGCGGACAGACCCGCGCTCGGCGCGCAGCAGTTTACCCCGGCGTCCCTCTTCGCACAGCAGCGCGCCAACACGGCCGAGATAGCCCACCCCCCGAGCGTGACGGAGAACACCACCAGGCTGCTCGACAGGGATTCGTGAGTCCCCCGCGAAAGTCCTGAATTTAAGAATCATAGGTGAGAGTTATGTTTTGCCCGCAATGCGGTCAGCAACAGCCGTCGGACGAGATTCGCTTCTGCGCCAGGTGCGGGCTGTCGCTCGTGCCACACGCCGCCCTCCTGGCCGTCGGTAGCGACGCGGCCGCCGTCCCCGCCGGGGCCCCGGCCCCGCGCGCCCCGTTGATGACCGCGCGGCGGCGCGGCATGCGGCGCGGCGCGAAGCTGATGTTCATCTGCGCCGTCCTGCTGCCCGCCGCCGCGCTGCTCGCCATCGAAGATGACGCACCGGGGCCGCTACTGCTCGTCCTCACAGGGGGGTTGGCGGGGCTGCTCTGGCTGGTCTTCTCCTGGCTGTTCAACGACAACGTACTGCCCGTCGAAACCAGGGCCAGCCGTAAAGAGCTGAAAGCGGCCCGGGAGCGGGCCGCGCTCGGCGCCGCGCAGTTCGTCCCCACCCCCTCGTTCACCCAACAGCAGCGCGGCAACACCTCCGAGATTTACCAGCCGCCGAGCGTGACCGAGAACACGACGAAGCTGCTCGACAAAGACTCCTGAGGCTCCCCGCCGCCGCCGCGTGCTACTATCTCCCGTCCTGAAGGGGCGTGGCGACGCAGTGGCAAATCCCGAAAACAAACCAGGCTGCCGATGCTGACGGGCAAGAGCGTTATCTGCTTCGGCGGCGAGGACTGGTGGTATCACCACCCGCACTCGAAGAACCACCTCATGCGGCGGTTCGCGCGGGCGGGCAACCGGGTCGTGTTCGTGAACTCGATCTCGATGGGGCTGCCCGGTCTGGGGAACAAGGACTTGCTGCCGAGGGTCGCGCGCAAGCTGCGCTCGTACGCGAAGCTGGCGCGGACGACCCCCGAGGGCATCACGGTCGTCTCGCCGGCGGCGCTGCCGTTCTTCGGGAGCCGCGTGGCGCGCGCCGTCAACCGGAGTCTTCTGGCCGCGCAGGTCGGCGCGCTGGCGCGCGGCCGCGGGCTCGTGCGCCCGGTCCTCTGGGTCGCCATCCCGACCGCCGCCGAGATGATCGGCCGCCTCGACGAGTCGCTCGTCGTCTACCACATCTCGGACAAGTACGACGAGAACTCGATGGATCACGCGACCGACGCCGGAACAATCCGCCGCCTGCACGAGCACGCCCTCGACCGCGCCGACCTCGTCTTCTACTCGGGGCGCAAGCTCCTCGAAGAGGCCACCCGCGCCCGCGAGCGCTCGCACCTGCTGGAGCAGGCCGTGGACTTCGAGCACTGGTCGCGTGTGGGCGGCGGCGCTCTGGAAGTGGCCGAGGCGGTGGCGCGCATCCCGCGCCCGAGGCTCGGATACTTCGGCGCGGTGGAGCCGTGGCTCATCGATCAGGAGCTGATAAAGCGCGCGGCGGTCGAGCGCCCCGCGTGGCAGTGGGTCTTCATCGGGAACAAGTCGCGCGGCGTGGAGGTGGAGTCTCTGCCCAACACGCACTTCCTCCCGGCGGTTCCTTACGACGAGCTGCCGCGCTACGCCGCGGGGTTTGATGTGTGTGTGCTGCCGTGGGAAACTGAGCGCGCGTTCACGAGCTACGGCTCCGCCATCAAGGTGCGCGAGTACCTCGCCACGGGCAAGCCGGTCGTCATCTCGCCGCTCCCCGAGTACGAGCCGATGCGCGACGTGCTCCGCATCGCGCGCTCGCGCGAAGACTTCTTCCGGCTGGTCGAAGACGCGCTCGCCGAAGACGACCCGCCGGCCGCGCTCCGCCGTCAGAAGTCGGTCGAGGGCGGCACCTGGGACGCGCGCGCCGAGTGGGTGAGCGGCCTCATCGAGGACGCGCTGGCGCGAAAGGGACGCGGACAGAATTAACGTGGGTGGACGGGATTCACAGGATAAAGAGCATTTGGAATTTCAAACATCCTGTTCATCCCGTCCGTCCATGTGAATTAGTTCTTCGATGAAGCAGCTTCTGCAAAACCTGAAGACGGGCGAGGGGGTGGTGGCCGACGTGCCGGCCCCCGTGGCGCAGCGCGGCCGCGTGCTGGTGCGCGCGGCCGCGTCGCTCGTCAGCGCGGGCACCGAACGCGCGTTCGTCGAGCTGGGGCGTAAGAGCCTTCTGGGGAAGGCCAGGGAGCGCCCCGACCTCGTCGGCAAGGTCTTCGAGAAGGTGAAGAGCGAGGGGCTTTTGAGCACCTTGCGGTCGGTGCGCGAGAAGCTGGACGAGTCGCACGCGCTCGGCTACAGCGCCGCCGGGACGGTCGTCGAGGTCGGCGAGGACGTTTCGGAGTTCCGCGCGGGCGACCGCGTGGCGTGCGCGGGGACGGGCTACGCCGCGCACGCCGAGCTGCTGTCGGTACCGAAGAATCTGTGCGCGCGTCTGCCGGACAACGTGGATTTTGAGAGCGCCGCCTTCGCGACGGTCGGCGCCATCGCGCTTCAGGGCGTGCGTCTGGCGGAGCCGACGCTGGGCGAGTCGGTCGTCGTCGTCGGCCTCGGGCTCGTCGGCCAGCTCGCCGCGCAGCTCTTGAAGGCGAACGGCTGCCGCGTCTTCGGCGTTGACCTGGACGAGTCGAAGGTCGAGCTGGCGAAGTCGCTCGGCGCGGACGACGGGTGCGCCGCCGGGCCGGGCGTGAAGGATGCCGTGCTGCGCTGGTCGCGCGGGCGCGGTGCGGACGCGGTGCTTTTGACGGCGGCGACGCAGTCGGACGAGCCGGTCGAGCTGGCGGGTGAAATCTCAAGACTGCGCGGGCGCGTCGTGGCCGTCGGGCTGGTCGGGATGAACGTGCCGCGCCAGAGTTACTTCCAGCGCGAGCTCAGCTTGCGCGTCTCGATGTCCTACGGGCCGGGGCGCTACGACCCTGAGTACGAGGAGCGCGGCCACGACTACCCCCTGCCGTACGTGCGCTGGACCGAGGGGCGCAACCTCGAAGCCTTCCTCGACCTCGTCGCCTCGGGCGCGTTGCAGACCGCGCCGCTCGTCACACACCGCTTCCCGGTCGAGCAGGGCGAACGCGCTTACCAACTCATCTCCGGCGACGCGGGCGAGCCGTACCTCGCCGTCCTCATCAACTACGACACCGCGCGCGAGCTCGAGCGGAACGTCGGGAACCGAAGTTCAAAGCTCAAAGCTCAAAGCTCAAAGTCGGGGGCGCGTGTGCGCGTCGGGATGGTCGGCGCGGGCGACTACGCGCGGCGGATGCTTCTGCCGCACTTCAAGGCGGAGGGCGTCGAGTTAGTCTCAATCGCCACGGCGTCGGGCGTGACGGCGCGCGACGTGGGCGAGCGCTACGGCTTCGCGCGCTTCGTCTCGGGCGCGGACGAGGTGCTGGCGGACGAGTCCGTCAACCTCCTCGTCGTCGCCACGCGCCACGACACGCACGCCGGGCTGGCGCGGCGCGCGCTGGAGCGCGGGCTGGACGTGTTCGTCGAGAAGCCGCTGGCGTTGACGGACGAGGAGTTGGACGCGCTGCTCGAAGCGGCCGCCGGCTCGGGGGGGCGGCTGACGGTCGGCTTCAACCGGCGCTTCTCGCCGCACGCGCGCGCCGGCCGCGAGTTCTTCAAGGGGCGGCGCGCGCCGCTCTCGATCCTCTACCGCGTCAACGCCGGCCGCGTCCCGCGCACGCACTGGACGCAGGATGCGCGCGAGGGCGGCGGGCGCATACGCGGCGAGGTCTGCCACTTCGTAGACTTCATGCAGTACCTCACCGGCTCGCACGTCACGCGCGTCTACGCCGAGCCGGTCGCCTCCGACGACCGCGAATCGGTGGACGACGACTCGGTCTTCGTGACGCTCAAGTTCGCCGACGGCTCGAACGGCACCATCGCCTACCTCGCCGAGGGCGACCGCGCGCTCCCCAAAGAACGCGTCGAGATTTTCGGCGGCGGGAGCAGTTTCGTCATCGAGGACTTCCGCGCGGCCTCCGGGTACGCCGGCGGCCGCGAGACGCGCACGCGGCTCAGGGCGCGGGACAAGGGGCAGCGCGAGGAGGTGCGCGCCGTCTGCGCCGCGCTGCGCGAAGGCGGCCCGGCGCCCGTCCCGCTCGCCGACCTCGCCAACACCACGCGCGCCACCTTCCGCATCCTCGACTCGCTGCGGACGGGGGAACCAAAGGCCGTGAACCGTGAACCGTAAACCGTGACGAGTAAGAGCCTGATTTTTCTTGTCACGGTTTACGGTTCACGGTTCACGGATTTTAACTATGTGCGGCATCGCCGGTCTCATCTCCGTCAACCCCGAGCCCCGCGCCGGCGCGATGCTGGGGGCCATCGCGCACCGCGGGTACGACGACGAGGGCGTGTGGAGTTCCTCGCCGTTCGGCGAGGCGGGGCGGCGCGCGTGTCTGGGGCACAGGCGCCTGGCCATCATCGACACCAGCAGCGCCGGGCACCAGCCGATGCTGTCGGCCGACGGGCGCTTCGCGGTCACCTTCAACGGCGAGATTTACAACTACCGCGAGCTGCGCCGCCGGCTCGAAGGCTCAGGGCGCGAGTTCCGCACCGACACCGACACGGAGGTCATGCTCGAAGCCTTCGCCGAGTGGGGCGTCGAGGGCTCGCTCCCGCACCTCAACGGCATGTTCGCCTTCGCCGTGTGGGACGAACGCGAAGCGAAGCTCACGCTCGCGCGCGACCGCCTCGGCATCAAGCCGCTCTTCTACGCCGAGGTCGAGACGGATGACGGCGGCGCGTTCGTCTTCGGCTCCGAGGCGAAGGCGGTTCTCGCGTCGGGGCTCGTCCGCGCCGAGCTGGACCTCGAAGGTCTCAACCAGCAGCTCACCTTTCTCTGGACGCCCGACCCGCACACGCTCTTCCGCGGCATCAAGCGTCTGCCGCCCGCGCACGTCCTCACGTGGCGCGACGGCGTCTCGACGGTGCGCGAGTGGTGGGACGTTTCGTTCGACGAGATAGAAGAGGGGAAGGGCGAAGCGTGGTGGCGCGAGCGCGTGCTCGAAACCCTTGAGCGCGTGGTCGGGATGGAGATGGTGGCCGACGTGCCGCTCGGCTCGTTCCTCTCGGGCGGGGTCGACTCGTCGGTCATCGCGGCCCTGATGAAGCGGCGCTCGGGCGGCCGCCGCGTCTCGACCTACACGGTCGGCATCGAGGAGGACGACCTCCGCTTCGACATCATCCCGAGCGACGTGCCCTGGGCGCGCGAGGTCGGGCGGCTCCTCGACGCCGACTACCACGAGACGATGCTCCGCCCCGACGTGGCGGGCCTCCTGCCGATGCTCGTCCGCCACCTAGAGATGCCGGTCATCGACATGGCCATCCCGAGCTACCTCGTCTCGCGCGAGGCGCGGGAGACGCTGACGGTGATGCTCTCGGGGATGGGCGGCGACGAGGTCTTCGCGGGCTACCCGCGCCAGCTGGCGATGAGCCTGGCGGGCGCGCTCGACCCCGTCCCGGCGGCGCTCCGCCGGCCGGCGATGCGCGCGGTGGCGTCGGCGCTGCCGGGCGGGCGGCCCGGCCGCCTGACCGCCCCGCTCCGCAACGCGAAGAAGTTCGCCACGAGCGCCGCGCTCGACTTCGAGTCGCGCTACATGGGCTTCGGCACGTACTTCACCGACGAGGCCAAGCGGCGTCTCTACACCGACGAGACGCGCGCGGGCGTCGGCGACGCGGACGCGTACTACCTCCACCGGCGCTACTTCGAGCGGTGCCGCCGCGCCGCGCCGCTCAACCGGCTGTTGTATGTCGACATGAAGACGTTCCTGCCGTGTCTGAACCTCGACTACACGGACAGGACTTCGATGGCGGCGACGCTCGAAGTGCGCGTGCCGTTCCTCAACCACGAGCTGGTGGAGCTGGCGGCGCGGATGCCGCCGCGGCTGAAGCTGCGGGGGCTGAGGCGCAAGTACATCCTCAAGCGCGCGGCCGAGAGCCTGCTGCCGCGCGAGGTGGTGTGGAGAAAGAAGGCTGGCTTCGGCGCGCCCATCCGCGCGTGGCTGCGCGGGCCGCTGCGGCCGCTGGCCGACGAGCTTTTGTCCGAGGAGGTCGTCCGCGCGCGCGGGCTCTTCCGCCCCGAGGAGGTGCGCCGCGTCGTCGAAGCGAACCTCTCGGGGCGCGAAGACTTCAGCCTCCAGGTCCTCCAACTGTTGACGCTCGAGATGTGGCAGCGCGAGTTCCTCGACGCGTAGATGAAAAAGAAGCACGCCAGGCACAGCGAGCACGCGGCGCGGCCGTCGTCGGCGCGCCGGCCTTCGTGGCTTCCGGCGTGGTTCGACGCGCGCGCGGCCGGGCTGGTGCTGGCGGTCAAGGCGGTGCTGCTGCTCTACGGCGCGCAGTCGTTCGTCGTCTGGAAGAACGAGCGGCCGGGCTCCTTCTACGACTGGCTCGCCATCTGGAACCGCTGGGACGCGCCGCACTACCTCGACATCGCGCGGATGGGCTACGTCGCGGAGGGCGTCGAGGCGCGCTGGATAGTTTTTTACCCGCTCTACCCGTGGCTGGTGCGCGCGGCGTCGCTCGTGCTGCGCGACGAGCTGCTGGGCGCCTTCGTGGTCTCGGGGCTCGCGTCGGTCGCGGCGGGCGTGCTGCTCTACAGGCTCGCGCGCGTAGACGAGACGGAGGAGGAGGCGCGCGCCTCGGTCTTCTACATGCTCGTCTTCCCGACCGCCTACTTCCTCCACATCGGCTACACCGAGAGCCTCTTCCTCGCGCTCGCGCTGGGCGCGTTCCTGGCGGCGCGCTCGCGCGTGTGGTGGGCGGCCGGGCTGCTCGGGGGGCTGGCGGCGCTGGCGCGCGTCAACGGGCTGCTGCTCATCCCCGCGCTCGCCTTCGAGGTGTGGGCGGAGTACAGGGGCTCGGGGCGGCGCCTGCGCGCCGGGTGGCTGTGGGCTTTGACCCCGCTGGCGGGGTTCGGCGTCTACCTCTTCATCAACTGGTGGGTGCTGGGCGACCCGCGCGCGTTCCTCAACGCGCAGGGCGAGTTCTGGTACAAGTCGCTGACGTGGCCGTGGGTCGGCATACGCGAGTCGTGGAACGCCATCTGGGGGCGCGCGCCCTCGGACGCGCAGATGGTCGGGTGGCAGGAGTTCTTCTTCGTGCTGCTGGGGCTGGGGCTGACGGCGTGGGCGTGGCTGCGGCTGCGCACGGCGTACGCGGTCTGGATGACGTGCAACTGGCTGCTGTGGACGAGCACGAAGTTCGTGCTGAGCGTGCCGCGCTACACGCTCGTGCTCTTCCCGGCGTTCATCCTGCTGGCGCGGCTGCGCGCGTCGCGCCCGGTGTGGGGGGCGGCGGTCGTGGTCTGGTCGCTGCTGTTTTTCGCGCTCTTCGCCGCGCGCTTCGCGCAGGGCTACTGGGCGTTCTGACGTTCTTCAAATCACACGCGGGCGGGACAGCAAAGATGAGACGCATGTTGACAATCCTGACCATCGCGGCGCTGCTCGCGGCAACGGCGGGGGCGCGCGGGCGCGGGCAGACTTTGAACTCGCCGGGGCCCGGAGCGTCCGGCGAACAGTCGCCGAGGCCGCTGCGACCCGTTCACACTTACTCCATCGTGGCGCGCGACCCCGCGACGGGCGAGATGGGCGTCGCGGTGCAGTCGCACTGGTTCTCGGTCGGGTCGGCGGTGGCGTGGGCCGAGGCGGGCGTCGGCGCCGTCGCCACGCAGTCCTTCGTAGACCCTTCTTACGGGCCGGGCGGTCTCGACCTCATGCGCGGCGGCGCCGGGCCGGCGGAGGCGCTGAAGACTCTGCTGGCGAAGGACGAGGGGCGCGACGTGCGGCAGGTGGCGATGGTGGACGCGCGCGGACGCGTCGCCGCGCACACCGGCGCCAGGTGCATCGAGGCGGCCGGCGACCGCGCGGGCGCGGGCTACTCCGTCCAGGCCAACCTGATGTCGAACGCGAGGGTGTGGCCCGCGATGGCGCGCGCGTACGAAGCGGCGCGGGGCGACCTCGCCGACCGGATGCTCGCCGCGCTCGAAGCGGCCGAGGCGCAGGGCGGCGACATACGCGGCCGGCAGTCGGCCGCGCTCGTCGTCGTCAAGGCCGAGTCAACGGGCCGCCCTTGGGCCGACCGCCTCTTCGACCTGCGCGTGGACGACCACCCGGAGCCGCTGAGGGAACTACGGCGGCTCGTGCGCCTGCAGCGCGCCTATAATCACATGAACGCGGGCGACGCGGCCGTCGAGCGCAAGGACAACGAGGCGGCGCTGCGCGAGTACGCGGCGGCCGAAAGGCTGGTGCCGGACAACATCGAGATGGTCTACTGGCACGCCGTCGCGCTCGCCAACATGAACCGCGTCGAGGAGGCGCTGCCGCTCTTCCGGCGCGTCTTCGCCGCCGAGCCCAACTGGCGCACGCTCACCCCGCGCCTCGTCAAGGCGGGGATTTTGCCGGACGACAAAAAACTTATAGACCGCATCGTATCGACGGGGCGGGCCGGTAAGAGACGACGTTAAAACGTCGGGCGGCGGTAGGGAACAAAACACCCACGTCGGCGTGTCTAAGAATCGGGCCTATGATTAGCACCTCGGGACTGACCAAGTTCTACGACACGCACCCGGCGGTGCGCGACGTGAGCCTCTTCGTGCCGGCGGGCGAGACGTGCGCGCTGGTGGGGCCGAACGGGGCGGGGAAGACGACGCTTCTGAAGATGCTCGCCGGGCTGCTGCGCCCTTCGAGCGGGAAGATAGAGGTCGCCGACATAGAGGTCGGGGCTTTCCCGAAGCGGCTGCACCGCATCGTCGGCTACGTCCCCGACACCTTCGGCCTCTACGACGAGCTGACCGTCCGGCAGTTCCTCGAATACTTCGCGCGCGCGGGCGGCGTGGCGGCCGCGCGCGTCGCGAAGCGTATCGACGCCGTGTTGGGACTGACCAACCTCGGGTCGAAGCGGGACGCGCAGGTCGGCGCGCTCTCGCGCGGGATGCGGCAGCGCCTCGTGATAGCGAAGACCCTGCTCAACGCGCCGAAGGTCCTGCTGCTCGACGAGCCGGCCTCGGGGCTCGACCCGCACGCGCGGATGGAGCTGCGCGACCTCATCAAGCAGCTCGCGGCGCTGGGGACGACACTCGTCGTCAGCTCGCACATCCTCACCGAGCTGGCCGACTTCAGCACCTCGGTCGTCATCATGGAGCGCGGGCGCGTGGTGCGCTCGGGGCGCATCGACGCGCTGGTGGCGCAGCTCGCGGGCGGCACCCCCGTCCGCGTCGTGCTGCTCGCGGAGGGGCCGGCGGCGCGGCTCGCCGAAGATTTAGGCGCGCGCGGCGAGGTCAAAGGGGTTAAAGTAACGGGCGCGACCGTGGACTTCACGCACACGGGCGCGCGCGAGGGGCTGGCGGGGCTGCACCGCGAGCTGGTGACGGCGCACGCCGGCGTCGTCTCGTTCTACGAGCGGCACCTGACGGTCGAGGACGTCTTCCTCGCCTCGGGCCGCCGCGAGGTGTCCTGAAAGGATTTTGAGATGGCCTGGAATCCTGCGAGCGTTTTGAACCCGGAACTGCTGAGGGGGCTGCGGACGACGCTGCCGAGGCGGCGGGCGCTGTTCGTCGCGGGGCTGACGGCGGCGCTGCTGTTGGCGGGGGCGTGGGTCGTGTGGAACAACTCCGCGCCGCGCTACTACGACGTGGACCTCGAATCCCCCAACGGCGCGGCGCTGGCCTACGAGTGGCAGGTGCGCAGCTTCGGCGCGACCGCTTACGGCGTGCTGACGGTCGCGCTCTTCGGGCTCCTCTTCATGCTCGGGCCGGCGATGGCGGGGCTCTCGTTCGTGCAGGAGCGCCTGCGCGGGACGGCCATCTTCCAGCAGATGACGCTGCTCTCGCCGCTCCGCCTGGCGTCGGGGAAGTTCTGGGGCGCGGGCGCGCTCGCCTACTTCGTCGCGCTGATGCTCCTGCCGTGCGCGCTCGCGGCCGCCTGGCTCGGCGGACTCAGCCCGCACAAGGTCGCGCGGCTCTGCCTCTTCCTCCTCGTCGGCGGCTTCGCGTGGCAGGCTGTGGGGCTCTACGCGTCGGCGGCGCTGTCCGGGCCTTCGGAGCGCGCGCTGCGCGGGGGGCTGCTCGTGGGGCCGCTCGTCGCGGTCGCGGGGGCGGTGGCGGCCGTCGGGCTCAGCCAGTTCTTCACGGCCGACTACGAGGCGATGGCCGAGTGGCTCGCCGACCCGCCCGCGCGCGGACTCGCCGACTACCAGTACAGGAACTACCAGTCCTTCTGGTGGCACTTCTACGGCGCGCGCGTCCCGGCCTACGCGGTCGTCGTCGGGCTGCTCGGGTTCGCGGGGGCGTGGGCTTTCGCCGGCGCGGTCAGGCGCGTCAAGGTCTGGCAGCTCATCCCCGTGGGGCCGCGCGCCGCGTGGCTCTTCTACCTGAGCTCGGCGGCGGTCGTCGTCGGGCTGCTGTGGGGGCGGCACGTCGACGACACGCAGCCGATCGCGCGTCTGGTGGTCTACATGGCGCTGGCCTGGGGGGCGGTGGCGCTGCTGGCGGGCGGCTCGGCGCTGACGCGCGACCGCCTGCGCGAGTGGTGGAGCGCCGACCGCGACCCGATGGCGCTGCTCCAGCGCTCGGAGATCAAGGCTTCGGCGGCGACGCTGCTGGTCGCCGGCGGCGTCTCGCTCGCGGGGCTCGTCGCGCTGTGGGCGAGCTACCACGTCGAGCCGGGCGGCGCCCGCGGCGGGTTAAAACTCTTCCCGCAGCTCCTGCCCATCGCCGCGTGCTTCGCGCTGACGCTCGTGGCGACCGTGGCGTTCGTGCAGTTCTGCGCGATGTTCCGCTTCCGCATCGGCGGGTGGGCGGGCGTGGCTCTGCTCGCGGGCGTCTACGCCTTCGCGGGCGTGGCCTCGACGTACCGGACGCAGGAGCAGCCGGAGGGGCGCCGCGACACAGGCTACGAGCCGCGCGAGACGGTCGTGCTGCCGGCGGAGTACACGACCCACTTCCTCAAGTACCGCGAGACCGGCGCCGCCCGCCGCGGCCTCGCGGTCGAGTCCGCCTTCGCCCTCCTCTGCCTCGCCCTCGCCGCCCTCAAACTCAAACGCACACGACTCGACCTCCTCCGCGCCCCCGACGCGTAGACGGAAATTCGGGCGTGACTAAAAACCACGAGGGCGAAAGGCATCCCGCCTTTCGCCCTCGACGTTCTTTCGGCGGGCCAGACCCCGCGGGACGCTCGCTTGTGGCGCGCGCGAGTGGCATGTTAATTTCCTGAGTTTCGTGCGGCGGGCGGAAAGTGACCTGTGGGGACGGAGCCGCGCGGGAGGGGCGCGGGCGCGGTTGTCCATGTGTCGGCGAAGTGTTTCATGGCGGACGAGCGACAGAGTCTGAAGGAGAGGGTGCGGGCGTTCTGGCAGGAGCACCCGTGCGGGACGAAGTTCGCCGACGCGGAGGTCGGCTCGCGCGCCTTTTACGAGGCCGTCGAGGAGCACCGCTACCGCACCGAGTGGCACATCCCCGAGGCCGCCGGGTTCGACAGGGCGGCGGGGCTGCGCGTCCTCGAGATCGGCTGCGGGCTCGGCACCGACGGGGCGCGTTTCGCGCGCGCGGGCGCGCTCTACACCGGCGTCGATCTGACGGAGGCGGCCGTCTCGCTCGCGCGCCGGAGGTTCGAGCTTGAGGGGCTGCCGGGCGAGTTCCGCGTCGCCGACGCCGAAGGATTGGAGTTCGCCGACGAGAGCTTCGACCTCGTCTACTCGCACGGCGTCCTGCACCACACGCCGGACGCGCGCGCGGCCGTCGGCGAGGTGCGTCGCGTGCTCGCGCCCGGCGGGCGCGCGGTCGTGATGCTCTACCACCGGGACTCGTACAACTACCGCGTCAACATCGGGCTGCTCCGCCGCGCGGGCGCGCGCCTGCTCCGCACCGAGCCGGGGCTCAGGCTCGCGCACCGGCTGACGGGCGAGCCGGTCGAGAACCTGCGCGAGCACGCCGCGCGTCTGAAGCAGGACTCGGCGCAGTACCTCTCGGCGGGCGAGTTCCTGAGCCGCAACACCGACGGCGCCGGCAACCCCCTGACGCGCGTCTACTCGCGGCGCGAGGCGCGCGCGCTGTTCGAGGATTTTCCACAGGTGGATTTCGCGGTGCATTTCCTGAACAAGCGCTGGCTCCCGCTGCTCGGGCCCCGCCTCCCGCGCTCGACCGAGGCGCGCCTCGCCTCGCGCTGGGGCTGGCACCTCTGGATTTACGCGACGAAGTAGACGGTGGCTTTATGCGAAACGTTCTGGTCACGGGCGGGGCGGGGTTCATCGGGTCGCACCTGGTGGCGCGGCTGCTCGGGGAGGGCGGCTGGCGCGTCCACGTCGTTGACGACTTCAACGACTTCTACGACCCACGCTTGAAGCGGCGCAACGTCGCGCCGCACCTCGGGCATGACGAGTTCCGTCTGCACGAGGCCGACATACGCGACCGCGCGGCGCTCGAAAGGGTTTTTGCGGGCGCGGACTTTGACTACATAGTCCACCTCGCGGCGCGCGCGGGCGTCAGGCCGTCGCTATCGGAGCCTGTGCTCTACGCCGAGACGAACGTCAACGGGACGCTCAACCTGCTCGAACTCGCGCGCGCGCACGGCACCGGGCAGTTCGTCTTCGGCTCGTCGTCTTCCGTCTACGGCGAGAACGAGAAGGTGCCCTTCGCCGAGGACGACCCCGTCGCGCGCCCCATCAGCCCCTACGCGGCGACGAAGGCGGCGGGCGAGCTGCTGTGTCACACCTACTCGCACCTGTTCGGCGTGCGCTCGGTCTGCTTACGCTTCTTCACCGTCTACGGCGCGCGGCAGCGCCCCGACCTGGCCATCCACAAGTTCGCGCGGCTCATCTCCGCGGGTCAGCCCATCCCCGTCTTCGGCGACGGCACGACGCGGCGCGACTACACCTACGTCGACGACATCATCGCCGGCGTGCGCGCGGCGATGGACTACCGGGGGGGCGCCTACGAAGTATTCAACCTCGGCGAGTCGCGCACGGTGAGCCTCGCCGAGCTGATCGCGCTGTTGGAGCGCGAGCTGGGTCACAAGGCGGTCATCGAACGCCAGCCCACGCAGCCCGGCGACGTGCCGCAGACCTTCGCCGACGTGACGAAGGCGCGCCGCCTCCTCGGCTACGACCCGCGGACGCCCATCGAGGAGGGCATCCGGCGTTTCGTCGAGTGGTTCAAAGCGAGTAAGGACAGTTTATGAAGATTTACGACGAAGAAGAGACGGTCATCAGTCGCGCGGTCGAGGAGCCGACCGTGGGCGAAGAGGCGACGTTGGCGGCGACCCTGGCGGAGCCGGGCGCGGCGCCCGAGATTTCGCTCTTCCTGCCCGTCCTGAACGAGGAGCCGAACCTCCGGCCGCTGCACCTCAAGATAGACGAGGCGCTGGCCGCCCTGGGGCGCACGGCCGAGATCATCTACGTGGACGACGGCTCGACCGACGGCAGCCTCGGGGTGCTGCGCGAGCTCGCGCGCCGCGACCCGCGCGTCCGCGTCGTCGCGCTCCGTCGCAACTACGGCCAGACCGCCGCGATGGCCGCCGGCATCGACGCCGCGCGCGGGCATGTGCTCATCCCGATGGACGCGGACCTCCAGAACGACCCGGCCGACGTGGCGCGGCTGCTGGAGAAGTTGGACGAGGGCTTCGACGTCGTCTCGGGCTGGCGCAAGGAGCGGCAGGACAAGATGGTCTCCCGCAAGATTCCGTCGATGATAGCGAACCGCATCATCTCGTTCATCGGCGGCGTGCGGCTCCACGACTACGGCTGCTCTTTGAAGGCGTACCGGCGCGAGTTCCTCAAAGAGGTCAGGCTCTACGGCGAGATGCACCGCTTCATCCCCATCTACGCCAGTTGGGTCGGCGCGCGCGTCACGGAGATTCCCGTCCGCCACCACCCGCGCACGATGGGCCAGTCCAAGTACGGCCTGTCGCGCACCTTCAAGGTCATGCTCGACCTGATGACCATCAAGTTCATGGCCTCGTACCACACGAAGCCCATCTACGTCTTCGGGATGTTCGGCTTCTCGTCGTTCCTCATCTCGGCGGTGGCCTTCGTCTGGGCGCTGGTGCGCAAGCTGAGCGGCGAGTCGTTCATCCGCAACCCGCTCTTCACCATCACCATCGTCATGTTCGCCGTCGGCGTCCAGTTCATCCTGATGGGGCTGCTGGCCGAGATGCTGGTGCGCACCTACCACGAGTCGCAGTCCAAGTCCATCTACGCCGTCCGCGAGCGCCTCGGCTTCCGCGACGACGAGGCGTAGCACGCGGCTTCCGGGCCGAGGTTAGAAAAAAAATCGCGCGCGCCGCCAACCAGGCGGCGCGCGTTCGTGTCTTAGCTCTAAAGCCACGGCGGCGCCGTCACGGCGCCGCGACTTCCACGGCGGCGGGTTCACACGATGAGAAAACTTTTGGTCTGCGCGGCGCTCGCCCTTGTAGCGGCCGCCGGCGCGGCGGGGCAGGAGGGCGCAGCGCCGCGCGCCGGCGCGCCTCCGTCCGCGCTTCTCGAAGACGCGGGGGCGGAGGCGGCGCGTCTGTTGCGGGCGCGCGGCAGCAGAGAGCGCGCGTGGGGCGCGTACCTCGCGGGCGCGTACGGCCTGAAGGAGCACGCGCCGCTCGTCGTCGCCCTGCTCGAAGACGCGGACGGCGCGGCCGGCGGCTGGGAGGAGTCGTCCGTGAAGCGCGCGGCGCTCGACGCCCTCATACGCCTCGACGCCGACGTGCCCCCGGAGAAACTGCTCCCGCTCTACCAGCTCGCGCCCGACGAGACAGTCATCCTGCTCGCGCACGCGCCCGAGCGGAACGCGGGGGCGCTGCTCACGCTCTTCGCGGACGAGATGCCGAGCGCGCGCTGGGTCGCGGTCGGGAACCTTCTGGCGGAGGCTCTCGCCAAGGGGTTCGCCGCGCGCCTGCTCGCGGGGCTGGAGATGAGGGCGAGCGTCTACGTCTACGACCGCGAGGGCGAGCGCGGGTTCAACGGCGGCGGGGGCCACGGGTGCGGCGGGAGCAGCCACTTCGCGCTGGTGCCCGACGGGTTCCCGCCCTTCGGCCGCTACGCGCTGACCACGACCCCCCTGCGCGGCGCGGTCGTCGTCGCGCGCGGCCGGCACACGGTCTACTACGTCCGCGCCGGCCCCGGGCGCGGCCTCGCGGCCGACTCGGGCTGCGAAGTCGAGCGCGACGCGTTCCGCGTCGAATACCTGGCCGAACTGCTGCGGACGACGGCCGAGCGCTTTGAACTCGAAGCGCGCTCCTTCCACGAGGTCGTCTGCCGCGACGAGCGGCAGTGCCGCCGCGCTCTCGCCGACCTGCGGGACGAGGCGGCGCGGGCCTACGCCGCCGTGCTCGGAAGCCTCGTCGGCGCCGAGCTGCTCGGCGCCGACGAGGCTTCGGGGCTGAAGCCCGACCTCACCCTCGTCCTCTACGACTATCGCGAACGCAAAACTTTCCCGCTCCCCGAAATGCTCGACGGCGTCAAGATAGAGCTGGTCGGCGGCGGCGCGAACGCGGACGAGCCCGGCGACACGCCGCCTCCCACCGCGCGGCTGTAAGCGCGCGACGAGTTCGCCCGCGCCCGTCGCGTTCGCGCGCGCCGGCGGCCGTGTTGTATCTTGGCGGCGATGCGCGAAGAGTTCGAGCGGGTCTATGAAAAGCTGCGCGCGTGGTGCCGCGAGCGCGGCTACGCCGGCCACGACCCTTTCGACGCGCTCAACAGCCGGCTCTTCCGCGCGACCCCGCTCAAACATTCGCGCCTCGCGCGCCTCGCCTGGACGCAGGCTTTCAAACGCTCGCCCGTCAACCTGCGCGCGCCCGCCTTAGTCCCCGCCCAAAGAAACTCGAAGGGCACCGCGCTCTTCGCGCTCGCCGCGCTCTCGCGCCTGCGCGCGACCCGCGACCCCGAAAACGAGCGTGAGGCGCGCGCTCTGCTCGAAGGCCTGCTCGCCGCGCGCGTCGTGACGCCGGCGGGCGGCGCGGCGTGGGGCTACAACTTCGACTGGCAGGGGCGCGCCTTCTACGCGCCGCGCGGCACGCCGACGGTCGTCCCCACCGCCTTCGCCGTCCGCGCGCTCACCGAGGCCGTCGCCGCGCTCGACACTCCCGGCGAAGAGGGCACGGTCTCCCGAGGCGTCTGGGACTACGTGACCGCCGCGGCGCGCGCGTGCCAGTTCATCCTCGAAGACCTGAACCGCTCGGACGAATCGGACGAGGAGGTCTGCTTCAGCTACACGCCGCTCGACCGCACGCGCGTCTTCAACGCCTCCCTGCTCGCGGGCGAGGCGCTGGCGTCCGTGGGCGCCATCACGGGCCCGCGCCGCTGGGCCGACTACGCGCTCCGCGCCGCGCGCTACGTCGTGCGGCGCCAGCGCGCGGACGGCTCGTGGGCCTACGGCGCGGACTCTTACCAAAGCTGGTCCGACAACTTTCACACCGCCTTCGTGCTCACGTCGCTCGCGCGCATACGGCGTGCGTGCGCGCCGCTGCTTGAGACGGACGCCGCGTTACGAGACGAGATCGACGACGCGGTCGGGCGCGGCTTCGACTTCTGGCGCGGGCGGTTCTTTCTTGCGGACGGTTGGCCGAAATACTACCATCGCTCGGCGTACCCGGCCGACGCGCACTCGGCCGGCGCCGCGCTCGTCGCGCTCGCCGAGCTGCGCGACTCGGAGCCGGACGCCGAAGAGCTGGCGGGGCGTGTCGCCGGCTGGGCCCTGCGCGAACTCTACGACCCGCGCGGCTTCTTCTACTACCAGAAGCGACGCCTCTACACCGTGCGCACGCCCTACATGCGCTGGTCGCAGGCGTGGATGCTCTACGGAATCGCGCGGACACTGGAAGTAGACGGTAACGAGTAGACAGTAGGCTCCGCTTGACGTGGGCTGACGCTGACAGCCCGGCCGCCCGGCTCATAAAGTTTCTTCTACTGTCTACTTCTTTATGCTCCTCTGGATCGATCTGGCCAACTCGCCGCACGTGCCTTTCTTCAGGGCGCTGGCCGAAGAGTTCCGCGCGCGCGGGCACCAAGTCTCCGTGACGGCGCGCGAGTTCGCGCAGACGGTCGAGCTGGCCGAGGCGGCCGGCTTGAGTCCCACGGTCGTCGGCGGGCACGGCGGCGGTCGCCTGTCGGGGAAGGCCGGCAACCTCCTGGGGCGCGCGTGGGCGCTGGCTCGCTGGGCGCGCGGGCGCGGGTTCGACCTCGCCGTCGCGCACAACTCTTACTCGCAGGTCGTGGCGGCGCGGCTGCTCGGGTTGCGCGCGGTGACGCTGATGGACTACGAGCACCAGCCCGCGAACCACCTCGCGTTCCGCCTGGCGTCGCGCGTGGTCGTCCCCGCCGCGTTCCCCGAAGAGGCGCTCCGTCGCTCGGGCGCGCGACCCGATAAGGTCAGGCGCTACGCGGGCATCAAGGAGGACGTCTACCTCGCCGACTTCGCGTCCGACCCGCGCTTCCCCGAACTGCTGCGGGAGCGTTTCGGCATCGACCCGGAGAGCGACACGCTGGTCGTCGTCCGCCCGCCCGCGAGCGAGGCGCTCTACCACCGCTTCGAGAACGAGCTGTTCGCCGAACTGCTCTCGCGCCTGCTCGCGCGGGACGGAGTCAAAGTCATCCTGCTCGCGCGCGGCGCCGCACAGCGCGCGAGTCTTGCGGCGCGCTTCGCCTCCGAGAATCTCTTCGCGCCGCGCGAGGCGCTCGACGGCGCGAACCTCGTCGCGGCCGCGGACCTCGTGGTGAGCGCGGGCGGGACGATGAACCGCGAGGCCGCCGCGCTCGGCGTCCCCGCCGCGACCGTCTACGCCGGGCGCTGGGCGGCGCTGGACGAACAGCTCGTCCGCGAAGGCCGCCTCCGGCGCATCAGCACGCGCGAAGATTTGGAGCACTTGCGCGTCGAGAAGAAGGCCGACGCGCGACCGCGCCGCCGCACGGGCGTCCGCGCGGAGGTGGCCGACCTGATTCTGGGGAGGTGAGTGATGAAGGCCGTCTTGAAGAGGACGTGTGGGTCAGGCAGGCGGCGGGGCTGGCGCTCAGGTCGCGGGACGGAGAATGGGAGGAGGCGTGGCGCTGATAGCTTGCGGGGCGTGCGCCTTCGCGCCGCGCGACGAGTTGAATGATGGTTGAGTGATGCGGGTCGAGCCTCTTAAAGAGTCCGGGGTGAAGGCGGGCGCGGTGCGTGCGCCGGCGCGCGCGCCGGGGTGGGTCGTGCCCGCGGTGAAGACCGCGCTGGTGGCGGCGGACGCCGCGCTCGCGGCCGGCGTGTTCGCCGCCGCCTACGCGCTGCGCGAGGGCGGACGCCTGCTCGCGGGCTTTAGCTTCGAGCGCGGGTTCGCGTGGGAGCGCGACTTCGAGCCTTACGCGGCGCTGCTCTGGTTCGTCGTGCCGGTGCGGCTCGTCTCGAACGCCTACTACGACCTCTACCGCCTGCGCGGCGAGTTCTCGTACCTCGACGAGTGCGTCCGCGTCTTCCGCGCGACGGCCGTCGGCTCGCTGCTCATCGTCGCGTGGGCCTTCCTCTACCGCGGCGGGTTCGAGTTCCGCGCCTTCTCCTACGCGCGCGGCGTCTTCGTCCTCGACTTCTTCCTCGCGCTCGCGGCCTACACGCTTCTGCGGCTCGCCGCGCGCGCCGTGCAGAGCGCCGTCCGCCGGCGCGAGGTGAACCTCATCCCGACGCTCGTCGTCGGGCGCGGCGCGGAGGCCGCGCTGTGCGTGCGCGAGATGCGCGCGCGCCGCGAGCTGGGCTACAGGGTCATCGGCGTGGTCGAGACGGGGGACGGGCCTTTAGACGAAGAGTTCGAGGGCGTGCCCGTCGTCTCGGACCTCGCGGGGCTGCCCGAGGCGATACGCGAGACGGGGGCCAACGAGGTCATCATCACCGACCCGACGCTCTCGGGCGACATGCTCTTCGAGGTGATGATGCGTGTCGGCCGGCGTCGGGGCGTCGAGTTCCGCGTCGCGCCCTCGCTCTTCAACTGCCTGCCGCGCAAGACCGAGGTCGACCAGATCGGCGTGCTGCCCGTCATCACGCTCTTCCGCGACCCGTTGGGGCAGGGGGCGCGCGTCGTCAAGCGCGCGTTCGACATCTGCGTCGCCGCGCTGGCGCTCGTCCTGCTCTCGCCGCTGTGGGCCGTGATGGCGCTGCTCATCAAGCTCGACTCGAAGGGCCCCGTGCTCTACCGGCAGGAGCGCGTCGGGATGGACGGGCGCATCTTCCTCTTCCTCAAGTTCCGCACGATGCGCGCCGGCGCCGACGACGCCGCGCACCGCGAGTTCCAGCGCCGCTACATCGAGGGCCGTCCCGACACCAACCTCGGCGACAGCCAGCGCCCGGTCTACAAGCTGCACGACGACCCGCGTGTGACGCGGACGGGGCGCTGGCTCCGCCGCACGAGCCTCGACGAGCTGCCGCAGCTCCTCAACGTCCTGCGCGGCGACATGAGCGTCGTCGGCCCGCGCCCCCCGATTCCTTACGAGGTGGAGGCGTACGCGCTGTGGCACCGCAAGCGGCTCGACATGAAGCCGGGGATGACGGGGCTCTGGCAGGTCTCGGGGCGCAACCGGCTCTCGTTCGACGAGATGGTGCGCCTCGACCTCTTCTACATCGAGAACTGGTCGCTCTGGCTCGACCTCAAGATCATGCTCCGCACGCTCCCCGTCCTCCTGCGCGGCGAGGCGTACTGACGGGCGGCGCGGCGGCGGCGGGTGACGGGCGGCGCCCGGCGGGTTAGAATCGCCCGGCCGTCAGCACGTCTTTCGTCCGCCGCCCCAGATGAGCCAACCCCCACCCGAGACCCGCTGGTTGATAACCGACACGGGGCGCAAGCTTCTCTCGGGCGGCCCCGCCGCGTGGCTGGAGCGCGCGACCGTGGGCTTCCTGTTCCTGTACGCGGCGGCCGCGCCGCACTCGATCGCGGGGACGCAGACGGCGTGGCTGCTGGCGATGCTCTGCTGGGTGGCGCGAACTTTCGTCAGGCCGCGCCCCAAACTTTTCAGGACGCCCGTCGACCCCTGGCTGCTCGGCTTCTTCGTCCTCACCTTCCTGACCGCGCTCACCTCCTACAACCCGGAGGTCTCCATCGGGAAGCTGCGCGCGGCGAGCTTGTTCACGGTCGTCTACCTCGTCGCGCAGAACGTGCGCGAGCCCCGAGTCCTGCGGGCGCTCGTGCTGACGCTCGTCGCGTCGTGCGCGCTCGGGCTCGTCCACACGTTCTCCACCTACGCGCGGGGCCGCGGCGTGAAGCTGCGCGCGTTGACGGCCGAGAGCCCCCTGCGCGCGGTCGGGTTCGTCGAGGGCGACACGGTCTTCTCGGTCGACGGCGCGGAGGTGCGCGAGCCCGCCGACGTCGTGCGCGCCGTCGAGCGGGAGCGCGCCGCGCCGCGCGAGCGCGCGTTGCGACACCCGGACGGGACGGTCGCGTGCCGCTGGGACGAGCGCACGGCCTGCGTGCGCGTCTACCGCGCTGAGATGACGCCCGCGGCCAACGTCGTGCGCGACTCGCTCCCGGCGGGCGCGACGCCCGAGGGGCGGCTCGGCATCCTCGCCTGGACGCGCGGGCGCGACGAGCGCGCGAGCGGCTTCTACGGTCAGTATCAAACCTACGCCGAGGTCTTGCAACTCGTCGCTTCGCTGGCGCTCGGGCTGCTGCTGTCGCTGCGTCGGAAGTTGAGCTTGAGAGGCGCGCTGCTCGGGCTCGCGCTGGCGGGGATGGTCGCGGCGCTGCTGTTGACGGTGACGCGCGCGTCGTGGGCGGGTCTGCTCGTCTCGGCCTTCGTCGTCGCGCTCGTCGGGGCGAGCCGGCGGACGCTGCTCGTCACGGCGGGGCTCGCGCTGCCGCTCGTGCTGGCCGGGCTCTTCGTGTTGCAGCAGAAGCGGCAGGTCGGCTTCATCGACACGAAGGAGGGCTCGACCTCCTGGCGTCTGCTGGTCTGGCGCGAGGGCGCGGAAGTCCTGCTGGGCAACCCCCGCCACCTTCTGGTCGGCACGGGGATGGACTCGCTGAAGCGGCGCTGGCGCGAGTGGGGCATGTTCGACCAGGGGCGACAGCCGTGGGGGCACCTGCACTCGACGCCCTTGCAGATCGCCTTCGAGCGCGGCCTGCCGGCGCTTTTGGTGTGGGCGGCGTGGCTCTTCGTCTACGGGCGGATGCTGTGGCGGCTGGCGCGCGGGCGTCTTGAGGACGACCGGGTCGCGCGCGGTCTGGCGCTCGGCGCGCTGGGCGGGCTGGTCGGGTTCGTCGCGGCCGGGCTCGTCCACTACAACTTCGGCGACTCCGAGGTCGTGCAGGTCTTCTACCTCATCATGGGGCTTTCGCTGGCCGCCGAGCGCTTCTCACGCGCGGGCGCCCGCGCGACGGCGTGAACCGCGACCGCCGCACGCGCGTATACAAAGCGGGTCAGAAGAAGGGAAACGAGATGAAGAAACTTGCCGGTCTGCTCGCCTTCGCCGTCGCGCTCGCGGGCGCGATCCTGCTCACGCAGTACTATTCGCGGCACTACGCGCCCCCGCCGCCGACGCCCGCTCCCGCGCCGCCGTCCCTGCCCGGGATGCCGCCCGCGACGGGCACGGGGGTGACGACCGCGCCCGGGCCCGGCTCCTACACTGAGGCGCGCGCCCCCGTCACCTTCAAGCCGCAGCTCTTGACGCTCGACCTCGCGGGTCGGAAGGGGCACGCGTCGCTCGTGCTCGAGCGCGACCCGGCGCGACCCGCGCCCGCGACCGTGTGGGTCTGGGCCTACTTCTTCAGCGCGGACGCGCCGGGGCGCTACTGCGCGGGCGAGCCCGTCGAGGTGCGCCAGCCCTTCGGCACGGGCGCGGGCCGCGCCGAGGTCAGGGTCGAGCTTCCGGTCGCCGACTGCCCCGCGCCGCGCACGCCCTCCTCAACCTACTACGCGCGCGTCAACGTCTCCTCCGAGTCGGCCTTCGCCGCGCGCCTCTCCGAGCAGCGCATCAGCTACGACCTGACGCAGGCCACGCCCGTCGTCGTCGCGGTCGGCAAGTCGTCGAGTCGCTGAGTAACAGCCTGGAAGGGCGAAGGGTGAAGTGATAGCCGTACGGCCGTCCCTTCATCCTTCGCCCTTCCTCGCAAGTCTCACGCGGCGGCCCCGTTCAGACGTTGACAGCGGCCGAAAGCCGGCTCGAACTTCTCCGACGGAGGCACCGATATGAGTCACGAAGAACGGCGGACTGCGCGACGCGCGCGTCCGCTCTCCCTGCTGCTTCTCGCCGCGCTCGCACTGCCCGCCGCGTCCTGCGGCGGCGGCAACAGCTCAAGGTCTTACGAGCATGCCGCCAACGCCAACACGGGAGCCGCCGCCCCGAGCACGGCGGAGGCTCCCGCGCCGCAAGAGAGAGCCGCCTACGACGAGACCGCGATAGCACGCGGCTATGTCGTCGACGGCCCTGGCGACGGCCGCGCCGGCGGCGAGCGCTACGCGGAGATAGACGAGAACCCGTTCCTCGACGCCGCGCGCGCGCCGCTCTCGACCTTCTCGATCGACGTGGACACGGCCTCGTACAGCAACACGCGGCGCTTCCTCTCCGAAGGCCGCCTGCCGCCGCGCGACGCCGTGCGCATCGAGGAGCTGGTCAACTACTTCCCCTACGACTACCCGCAGCCGGACGGCCCCGCGCCCTTCTCGGTCACGACCGAGGTCGCCGATTGCCCCTGGGACGCGCGCCACCGCCTCGTCCACATCGGGCTCCAGGGTCGGAATGTCTCGGCCGAAGATTTGCCGCCCGCCAACCTCGTCTTCCTCGTCGACGTGTCGGGCTCGATGGACTCGCCCGACAAGCTCCCGCTCGTCAAGTCGTCTCTGCGGACGCTCGCCGAGCAGTTGAGGCCGCGCGACCGCGTCGCCGTCGTTACTTACGCCGGAGCGAGCGGGCTCGCGCTGCCTTCGACCACTGGCGAACGCAAGTCCGAGATAGTCTCGGCCGTCGAGCGTATGCAGGCGGGCGGCTCGACCAACGGCGGCGCCGGCATCCAGCTCGCCTACCGCGTCGCCGAGGAGAACTTCGTCCGCGGCGGCATCAACCGCGTCATCCTCGCCACCGACGGCGACTTCAACGTCGGCGTGACGGGCGACGCCGCGCTCGTCGCGCTCATCGAGGAGAAGCGGCGCGGCGGCGTCTCGCTCTCGGTGCTCGGCTTCGGCACGGGCAACCTCAACGACTCGGCGATGGAGCGGCTGGCCGACAGGGGCGACGGCAACTACGCGTACATCGACACGCCGGCCGAGGCCGAGAAGGCGCTGGGCGAGCAGTTGGCGGGGACGCTGGCGACGATCGCGAAGGACGTGAAGATACAGGTCGAGTTCAACCCGCGCCTGGTCGCGGGCTACCGCCTCATCGGCTACGAGAACCGCCTGCTCGCCGAACGCGACTTCAACGACGACCGCAAGGACGCGGGCGAGGTCGGCGCCGGCCACACGGTCACCGCGCTCTACGAGGTCGTCCCCGCCGGCCAGAGGCTTGAGAACCCGGGCGTGGACGAGCTGAAGTACAGCCGGCCGGCCGAGACGGCGCGGGGCGCGGGCGCGGGCGAGCTGCTGACCGTCAAGCTGCGCTACAAGGAGCCGGAGGGCGGCGCGAGCAAGCCTCTGAACGTCGGCGTGCCCGACCGGCAGGCGAGCTTCCGCAACGCGTCGGAGAACTTCAAGTTCGCGGCGGCGGTCGCGGAGTTCGGGATGCTGCTGCGCGACTCGCGCTACAAGGGGCAGTCCACGTTCGACGGCGCGGCCGAGCTTGCGCGCGCCTCGGCGGGCGCCGACCTGCGCGGCCACCGCGCGGAGTTCGTCCGGCTCGTCGAGACGGCGAAGACGCTTTCGTCGCGCGCGGGCGACGGCAGGTAAGAAAATCAAAACCCCCAAAACAGAGTGCGCGCTCTCCCGTGGCCGGAGAGCGCGCACTCTGTTTTCAAACCCCGCTGACGGCTACTGCCCGCCGCGCCGTCGAGCCTTCGCGGCGGCCGCCGGAGAGTCCGGGACGGACACGCCGGGCGCGGGCTGCGCGGAAGGCTGCGCCTCCTTCGGCTCGCGCTCCTTGTTTTCGTCAGCCTCGCCCGCCTTGTCCTCCGCGGCGCGCGTCGATTTCGGCGCGCGCGGCCTCGTGTCAATGAACAACGGGACGTAGACGATGCGTGGCGCCGCCGCGGGACCAGAGGGCGCCGCGGCGCCGCCCGGCGTCCGAGCCTCCGACATCTTCACCCCGCTCACCTGGCCGTCCACGGAATCCCTCGCGCGCAGGTCAGCGCACAGCGCGCCCCCGCACTCGGAAGCCGGGGAGCCGAGCGTCGTGATGATGATGACGCGGAACCGCAGGCGCGAGACCGGCAGCCCCGTGTTATTAGTGAGCGTGCGGCGAATCAGCAACGTGCCGAAGTCGGAATTGTTCGCCGGGTCGGAGGTGAAGTCGCGGGAGCGGTTCGGCGGCTGGGACGCGCCGACGGCCGGGTCGAGCAGCCCGGTCGTGAAGCCGGAGTTCCTCTGAGGGGGGCTGTTAAGGTTCTCCGGGCCGGGCGCGCCCAGATGCGGGATGGTCTGGATGCCGGGCACGCCCCCGTTGGTCCCTATCAGCATGAAGTCCGCGGCGTTGTCGCCGGTGTCGCGCGGCGTCGAGCTGCGCTGGTCACGGTAGTAGCTGTGTTCGGCGTTGAGCGTTATCACGGTCGGGAATCCCGCGCCCTCGCGGTAGAGCGCGGGCGAGCCGGTGAAGCCGAAGGCGTCGAGCCGCGTGGCCGCCGTCTGGTTCGTGCCGCTCGTCGTGGAGAAGAGCGCGACGCCGGTGCCGTCGGGGGCGTCGAAGTCCCAGGTCGCGTCCGGGATCGTGTGGGCGAAGGTTCCATTAAATCCGTTTGTCAGACACGGCGCGGCGGCGGCGGCGGCCGGCGGCGCGAGAGCGGGCCCGTAATCTGCCCGTTAGAGACCCAGACGCTCCACCCGGCGGTCTGGTCGCTCGCCTGGACGACGATGGGCAGGTCGGTGTTGTTATAAACCTCGACGAACTCGTCCTCGGCCCCGGCGGGGCCGCGCAGGCGCAGCTCGCTGATGACGACCTGTCCGGGCTGAACCGGCGTCGGCGTCGGCGTCTGGGCTAGAACACGGTTAAAGTCCGCCGAGGCGGAGAAGGCGAAGACGACAAAGGCGAGGGCGCAGAAGCGGGCGTGGTGACGCATTAAAGCCTCCTGAGTTAGGTACTAACAGAGGGGAAGTCTACCGACTAGGCCGGGAAACGGTGCGTATGATGCCGCCCACCTTGCATGTAAAATGTTCCCGTAACATAGTTCCCCACAGCCCACACGTCAAGGAAATTCAGTCGTGGCCGGGATTGAGGTGCGTCGGCGCGAACGCCGAACGACTTGTCCGTGTTGTTATGTTGGAGACTTTATCCGGCAGGATGGACGCGATTCGCCGGCGCGGGAAGAGAAGGCGCGGGGCCGCTGCCGCACTGGGAGGCCGGCGTGCCGGGGCCCGTGAGGTCGATGACGCGGAAGCGCAGCCGCGAGGCGGGCGCGCCCGTGCTGTTCGTGAACGTGCGGCGGAAGAGCAGGGCGCCGAGGTCGGCGTTCAGCTCGACATTCGGGCGGCGCTCGCGGTTCGGCGACGACGCCACGCCGACGGCCGGGGCGAGCGGATGGTTCCGGCAGCCTGCGTACGCGAGCCCTCTGCGTGGCCCGTCCCGCCGTGGCGCTCCGTAAACCGCCTGTCAGAATTTCCCCTCAGACTTTAACGCGCATTCCACCCGCCGACTTCCTCAAAAAGAGATATCCCCCTTTCCTTGACACCATTTACCGCCGCCGTTATCATCCTTGTTTTCGGCTGGGGCTGGCCGACGTGTCTGTGTAGTTATGTTCGAGTCTTTATCCGACAAGCTGAAGCGCGCGCTGAAGAACCTGCGCGGCGAGGGCGTGCTCACGCCGGAGCACGTCGAGGCGGCGCTGCGCGAAATCCGGCTGGCGCTGCTCGAAGCCGACGTCAACTACAAGGTCGCCAAGGACTTCATCAACTCGGTCAGGGAGAAGGCCGCCGGGCAGCACGTCTGGGACGGGCTGAAGCCTTCGGAGCAGGTCGTCAAGATCGTCTTCGACGAACTGGTCGAGCTGCTGGGCGGCACAAGCTCGCGGCTGGTCTTTACGAAGACGAGCCCGAACGTCGTGATGATCGTCGGCCTGCAAGGGTCGGGCAAGACGACCTCGACCGGCAAGATCGCGATGTGGCTGGCGAAGAACCAGCCGTCATCGCCAGTGCCACGGGGCAGTCGATCTTCGAGAAGCCCGAGTCGAACGACCCGGTCGAGCTGGCGCGCGAGGCCTACAGGCACGCGCAGCAGACCGGCTATGACACGCTCCTCATCGACACGGCCGGCCGCCTCCACGTCGACGAAGAGCTGATGGAGGAGCTCGTCCAAATTAAGGCCGAGACGCGCCCCGTCGAGATTCTCTTCGTCGCCGACGCGATGACCGGGCAGGACGCCGTGCGCTCGGGCGAGGAGTTTCACCGGCGCGTAGGCATCACGGGCGTCGTGCTCACCAAGATGGACGGCGACGCGCGCGGCGGCGCCGCGCTCTCCATCAAGCAGGTGACGGGGCAGCCCGTGAAGTTCGTCGGCGTCGGCGAGAAGTACGACGCCCTGGAGCCCTTCTACCCCGACCGCATCGCGCAGCGCATCCTCGGCATGGGCGACGTGCTCTCGCTCATCGAGGAGGTGCAGTCGAAGGTCGACCAGTCCGAGGCCGAGGCGCAGCTCGAGAAGCTCCAGAAGAACAAGTTCACGCTCGACGACTTCCGGGGGCAGCTCCGGCAGGTCAAGCGGCTCGGCTCGTTCTCGAAGATCATGAAGATGCTGCCCGACCAGCTCCTCGGGGGGATGGGGATGCCGCAGCTCGACGACGAGCAGTCGGCCGAGATGGAGCAGCAGCTCAAGCGCACCGAGGCCATCATCGACTCGATGACGCGCGAGGAGCGCGAAGACCACCGGATACTGAACGCGAGCCGGCGGCGGCGCGTGGCGCGCGGGTCGGGCTCGACCGTCACCGAGGTCAACCAGCTCATCAAGCAGTACGTCGAGATGCGGCAGATGATGCAGCAGCTCTCGCGCTCGGGTCTCTTCGGGGGCGGCGGCGCGGGCGGCGGAGGCGGCGGCCTCAAGGGCAAGCTGATGCGCCGCGCCGCGGGCATGATGGGCATGCCCGACGTGAGCGGCATGCTGGGCGGCGGAGGCGGGGACGAGTCCGGCCTGCCGCAACTGCCCGCCGCGCCCGGCGGCGGCGGCGCGCGCCGGAAGAAGAAGAAGCCGAGGCACAAGAAGCGGAAGTAGTCAGTAGACAGTAGTCAGTAGCCGTTAGCGCCCCGCGCCACGGCCGTTGACGCTGAGACCCGAACGAATCATTTGAGGAAGTTCTTCTACTGGCTACTGACTACTGACTACTGTTTTGGAGGATAGATGTTAGCAATCAGACTGATGCGCATGGGCGCGAAGAAGAGCCCGTCTTACCGCGTTGTCGTCAAGGAGAAGCTGTCGAAGCGCGACGGCGCCTACGTCGAGAACGTCGGTTTCTACAACCCGACGCGCGACCCGGCCGAGGTGCGCCTCAAAATGGATCGCGTCAACTACTGGATCGCGCGCGGCGCGCAGCCGACCGACACCGTCCGCCAGCTCATCCGCCAGCAGGCGAAGGCGCAGGCGGCCGAGGCGCAGCCCGCGGCCTAGCCCGAAGTGATGAAAGACGCCGTCGAGTTGATCGTCAAACACCTCGTCAGCGAGGGCGAGTCGGCGGACGTGCGCGAGGTCGAGCGCGACCGCTCGACGAGCATCATCGAGGTGCGCGTGGCGCAGGGGGATGTCGGCAAGGTCATCGGCCGGCAGGGGCGCACCGTGAAGGCGCTGCGCTCGCTCCTCTTCGCGGCCGGCCAGAAGAAGGGCCGGCGCTACGTCCTCGAAATCGTCGAATGAGCGGCGCGGGCGCGGGCGAAGACCTGGGCGCGCTGGAGCTGGTGCTGGTCGCGCGCGTCGCCAGGCCGCGCGGGTTGAAGGGCGAGGTGGCCTGCGACCTCCTGACCGACTTCCCCGAGCGCTTCGACTGGGTCGAGGAGCTGATAGCGGTCTTCCCCGGCGGGCGCCGCGAGCGGCTCGCGCTCGAAGGCCACTGGCTCCACGGCGGGCGCGTCGTCCTCAAGTTCGAGGGCTACGACACGCCGGAGACGGCCGCCGCGCTCGCGGGCTGCGAGCTGGCCGTGCCGGAATCCGAGGCGGTCGAGCTGGGGGAGGGCGAGTACTACGACTGGCAGCTCGAAGGCTGCCGCGTCGAGACGACCGAGGGCCGGGAGGTGGGCGCCGTGCGCGAGGTGCTCCACACCGGGGGCGAGGCGCCCGTCCTCGTCATCCTCAACGACGAGGGGCGCGAGAACCTCGTCCCGCTGGCCGAGAGCATCTGCGTCGAGATAGACGTCGCCGCCAGGCTCATCCGCGTGGACGCGCCCGAAGGGCTTTTGGAATTTTAGGGTGCGGTTTGACATCATCACCATCTTCCCCGAGTTCTTCCGGGGGGTGTTCGACTTCGGCATCGTGCGGCGCGCGCGCGCCGGCGGGCTGGTCGAGGTGGCGGCGCACGACCTGCGCGGCTGGACGCACGACCGGCACAAGGTCGTGGACGACCGGCCGTTCGGCGGCGGCGACGGGATGGTCTTGAAGCCCGAGCCGATCTTTGAGGCGGTCGAGTCTTTGACGGGGCTGGCGGGCGGCGACGCCGAACGCTTCCGCGAGGCCGGGAGGCGGGTCGTGCTGCTCTCGCCGCAGGGACGTTCTTTGACGCAGGCGCTCGCGGGCGAGCTGTCGAAGGCCGAGCAGGTCGTCGTCATCTGCGGCCGCTACGAGGGCGTGGACGAGCGCGTCGCCGAGGCCCTGGCGACCGACGAGGTCTCCATCGGCGACTACGTGCTCTCGGGCGGCGAGCCGGCGGCGGTCGTCTTGGTGGACGCGGTCACGCGGCTCGTGCCGGGCGCGCTGGGGAGCGAGACCTCGGCGGTCAACGAGTCCTTCTCCGAAGGGATTCTCGACTTCCCGAACTACACGCGCCCCGTCGAGTTTCGCGGCCGGCGCGTGCCGGAGGTGCTGCTCGGCGGCCACCACGCTGAGGTCGCCCGCTGGCGACGCCGCGCGGCGCTCGGCAAGACGCGCCGCAACCGCCCCGACCTCTTCGAGCGCGCCGAACTGAGCGACGCCGAGCGCGAACGGGCCGGCGGCGGCGACGACTGATTTGAAATTACGGATTCCGCGAGTGGTCAGAAAGTGAGACGCCGCACCGCGGCGAGTTCTACCGACCACTGGCTACTGGCTACTGACTACTGCTTTTCGAGGTGACATCATGAACCGCTTGGACAGTGTTGACAGCGCGCAGTTGCGCACGGACATCCCGGCCTTCTCGCCGGGCGACACGGTGCGCGTACACGTGCGCATCAAGGAGTCGGAGACGAAGGAGCGCCTCCAGGCGTTCGAGGGCGTCTGCATCGCGCGCACGGGCGGCGGCATCCGCGAGACCTTCACGGTGCGCAAGACCAGCTTCGGCGTCGGCGTCGAGCGCATCTTCCCCGTCCACGGCCCCGTCATCGGGCGCGTCGAGCTGGTGCGCCGCGGGCGCGTCCGCCGCGCCAAGCTCTACTACCTGCGCAACCTGCGCGGCAAGGCGGCGCGCATCAAGGAGCTCGACACGCGCAAGGCCGCCAAGGGCGGCGGCGGCCAGGCTCAGGGCGCCTCGGCCTCGAACAAGAGCAAGTAAGAGCGTGAACCGTGAACCGTAAACCGTGACGAGAAGAAGCGGTCTTCCCTCGTCACGGTTCGCGGTTCTATTCTCGTCACGGTTCACGGTTTACGATTTACGGCTTTTCATGGCTCGGCAGAAGCGCCAGTCGCTCATCCACACGCTGTTCGAGGAGGAGGCGCGCGGCTCGGGTTTCGGGCGCGTGGCGGGGCTCGACGAGGTGGGGCGCGGGGCTCTGGCGGGGCCCGTGGTCGCGGCGGCGGTCATCCTCGACCCCGCGGCGCCCGCGCCCGAGGGGCTCGACGACTCGAAGAAGCTGACGCCACGGCAGCGCGAGCGCGTCGCGGAGGAGCTGCGGCGCACCGCCGTCTGCTACGCCTACGGGCTCATCGGCCCGGAAGAGATAGACGCCACCAACATCCTCATCGCCACGCGGCGCGCGATGTTGCAGGCTTTAGAGAAGCTGCAACCGTGCGCCGATTTTCTTTTGATAGACGCGCTGCAGCTGCGCGAGTCGCCGCTCCCGCAGAAGGCCATCATCCGCGGCGACTCCGCCTCGGCCTCCATCGCCGCCGCCTCCGTCCTCGCCAAGACCTACCGCGACGCGCTCATGCGCGACTACGACGCGCAGTTCCCCGGCTACGGCTTCGCGCGCCACGTCGGCTACGGCACGCGCGACCACTGGGCGGCGCTCAAGGCCCACGGCTGCTGCCCCATCCACCGCCGCACCTTCCGCGGAGTAGTATCTGAAGAAGTAGACAGTAGACAGTAGACAGTAGTCAGTAGGGAAAACGACTTCGGCGGGCGTTAGGGGTTTAACCCGCAACGCCCGCCGAAGTTTCTACCGGCTACTGTCTACTGTCTACTGACTACTGTTTTATCGCACGCGACCCATCAGGCGGCGCAGCGTGGGGATGAGCGCCGCGAGGACGCCCGTGGCGATGAGGAGGCCGACGGCGATGCCGCCGTAGAGGCGGACGAGAGTCGAGGGGTTGTCGGCGACGAAGAAGCCCGAGAGGTAGCCCGCGAGCTTGCTGCCGAGCGAGGCGGCGAGGAACCACACGCCCATCATGATGCCGACGAGCTTGAGGGGCGCGAGCTTCGTCACCAGGCTCAGTCCCACGGGGCTCAGGCACATCTCGCCGACCACTTCGAGGAAGTAGAGGCCGACCAGCCACAGAGGGCTCACCTTGCCTTGGGCCGTGAGCATCGCCGCCGGAATCATCAGCAGGTAGGCGAGCCCGATGAAGAGCATCCCGAGCGTGAACTTGACCGGGCTCGAAGGCTGCCGGTCGCCCATCCGCCCCCAGAGGATCGTGAAGAGCGGCGCGAGCATGATGACGTAGAGCGGGGTGAGCGACTGGAGCCAGCTCGAAGGGAACGGGCGGCCGAAGATTTCCGTGTTGACGAGTTTGGCGGCGAAGAGGTTGAGGCTCGCGCCCTTCTGCTCGTAAGCGGCCCAGAAGAGGATCGTGAAGAGGAAGAAGATGAAGATGGCGGCGATGCGCTTCCAGTCGCCCGCCGAAAGTTTTTGCGCGTCACGGGCGGCCCCGTCTTCGCCCGCCACCCCGCCCGCCTTCTCTACCCGCCGCTCGGCCTGCGTCAGGCGGCCGCGCTGGCGGACGAAGACGACGAGGCCGAGTATCATCCCGACGCCCGCCGCGCCGAAGCCCCAGTGCCAGCTCCCCGCCGGGTCGAACCCCCGCGAGGCGAGGAAGCTCTTGAAGCCCGCGCTCTGCGCGAGGTAGCCGCACACCAGCGGCGCGAGCACCGCGCCGATGTTGATGCCCATGTAGAAGAGCGAGAACCCGCCGTCGCGCCGCGGGTCTTTCTCGCTGTAGAGGCCGCCGACCATCGCGCTGATGTTGGGCTTGAGCAGCCCCGTCCCGATGGCGATCAGCGCCATGCCCGCGTAGAGGAAGGTCGTCGAGCGGAAAACCATCGTGAAGTGTCCGCAGGCGATGACGATGCCGCCCAGCAGCACCGCCAGACGCGCCCCCAGCCACCTGTCCGCCACGAGCCCGCCGGGCAGCGCCGTCAGGTAGACCGACATCGTGTAGGTGCCGTAGATCGACGCCGCCTGCTTAGTGTCGAACCCGAGCCCGCCCTGCGCCGCCGGCGCCACCATGTAGAGCACGAGGATGGCGCGCATCCCGTAATAGCTGAACCGCTCCCACAGCTCCGTAAAGAAGAGCGTCGTCAGCCCCCTCGGGTGCCCGCCGAGGCCCCCCGCGTCCGGCGCCGCCTCGATGACCTCCTGCGGCGGCCGGTCGATTGCTTCACTCATAATCTCGATTAAGTTCTCCGTCTTTTGCTTTAGCCCTAGCGTTAAGAGTCCGCGCTTTCAACGACGGCCTTGATGTCGGCGGCAGTAAATGAATAACCGGCTGCTTTAAGCAATTGTAGCGTTCGCCCAAATTGGGATGCGGCAACGGTTGTGCTGAGTACTGGAACCATTTCAACCAACATTTCCTCCAACGATAAAAGACGAACTGGATTTCCTCGCATGGCCTCCTTGAAGCGCGGGTAATTCTCCCAAATGGCTCGTTCTCCCTTTACAGCGGTGACGGCTGTAACATAGGTAAATTCGGCCGAACCCGTAACCGAATGAACAGTCTCAATAAACGCCTCGCTCCACTTCGGTTGAGTAAGTTCGCGAAAAGCCTTCCAAGCTTCACGCCCGGAGCGAATGCGATTGCCTTCTAAAGCCGTGATGATAGAACGAATCTTGAAGCCCGACTGCCAGCTTTTACAGCTAACAGCCATAATCCGTTCTGGGCCTGACCGGAGCGGATGATAGCCTAAGACGTCAATGTCGCTATGATTCGAGTCTTGGTTAAGGACGAAATCCTGGTGGTCATTTCTAGGACGAAATTTAAGATTGTGGCGCGTGAAATAGCCACGCGCTCGTAGGTAATCATCTACGAGTTGCTCAAGTACGTCTTCTTTCATACTTCAGCCCGTCGTCGCCGAAGCCCACTTCTCGGATGTGGCGCAGTATATCACGCAGAATTGACATGTTATCCTGTGCCGCATGAATTAAGTGCCGGGCTCGCTCGTTAAGTGGCTCCGCGCTTTAGCAGAGGGCAGAAGCTTGAAGTGAAGGTGATGATATTTCTGATTGAATATGACCGCTGTCAGGGCCGTATGGTCACTTTTAGAGCCTTTGACGGTGCGAAGCGGCAAGAGGCTGAAGACTCGCGCCTCCAGTTAGAAATCGAACTCAATAGGCGTGGGACTGAGCGCGAGGTGGTTTTGCTTGAGGCAGCGAGCGAAGAGGCTCTGCGGCGGACGCACCGGCGTTATTTTGAGGATTTGTCCGAGCTTGTGAACTCGCCCGCCTGAGCATCCTTCAAAAGTGCACATAGCGATTGACGCGCATTCGGTGGGGACGGGGCTGGCGGGGAACGAGACGTACGCGGCGAACCTGGTCGAGGCGCTGGCGGAGGTTGACCGCGAGAACCGTTACACGGTCTACGTCACGCGCGCGGAGGCCGAGGCGAGGTTCGGGAGGCGCTGGCCGAACTTCGAGGTGCGTCGGACGCTGCCGCACACGCCGCTCGTCCGCATCCCCGTCACGCTCTCGGCCGAGTTGCGCAGGCGGCCGGTGGACCTGCTCCACGTGCAGTACACCGCGCCGCCGCTCGCGCCGTGCCCCGTCGTCGCCACCGTCCACGACCTCTCCTTCGAGCACCTCCCCGAAACTTTCAAGCGCCGGAGTCGTGTACAACTCAGGCTCACCGTGCGCGCGACCGCCCGGCGCGCGGCGCACGTCATCGCGCCCTCGGAGTACACGCGGCGCGACCTCGTCGAGACTTACGGGCTCGACCCCGGGCGCGTGACGGCGATACCGCTGGCCGTCTCGCCGCGCTTCCGGCCCGTCGAGGACGAGGGTGAGCTGGGGCGCGTGCGGCGTCGATACGGGATAGCGGGCGAGTACGTGCTGGCCGTGGGGTCGATTCAGCCGCGGAAAAATCTGGGGCGGCTCGTGCGCGCCTATTCGGCCTTGCGCCGCGCGCGCGGGAGGAGTAATCTGCCGCAACTGGTGCTCGTCGGCAAAAATGCTTGGCTCTATGGCGAGACGCTGAGGGCGATTGAAGCGGAGGGTCTCGGCGACTCGGTCGTCATGACCGGCTACGTACGGGAAGGCGATCTGCCCGCACTGTATTCGGGGGCGCTCTGCTTCGCCTACCCCTCTTACTTCGAGGGCTTCGGCCTGCCGCCGCTCGAAGCGATGAGCTGCGGCGCGCCCGTGCTGACCGGGAACCTGACGAGCCTGCCCGAGGTGGTCGGCGACGCCGGGCTGACGGTTGACCCCTTCGACACCGGCGCGCTGGCCGACGCCCTCGCGCGGCTCGTCGACGACGCCGCGCTGCGCGCCGAACTTCGCGGGCGCGGGCTCCGGAGGGCGCGCGGCTTCGACTGGCGGGACACGGCCCGCATGACCTTGCAGGTGTACAGGAGAGTGATGGGGGCGTGAACAGTGAACCGTAAACCGTGACGAGATAAAACAGCTCTTTCTTGTCACGGTTCACGGTTCACTGTTCACGCTCGCGTCACTTGTCACTAATGAAAATCGCCATTCTGGGGACGAGGGGGATCCCGGCCAGCTACGGGGGTTTCGAGACTTTCGCCGAGCAGCTCTCGACGCGGCTGGTCGCGCGCGGGCACGACGTCACCGTCTACTGCCGCGCGCACTACGTCAGCCCGCGCCAGATAGAGTACAAGGGCGTCCGCCTCAAGGTGCTCCCGACCATCCGCCACAAGTACTTCGACACGGTCGTCCACGCCGGGCTGTCCGCCTTCCACGCCGGGGCCCTCGGCCGCTTCGACGCCGCGCTCATCTGCAACGCCGCCAACGCGCCCTTCGCGCCGGTCCTGCGCGCCTCGGGCACGCCCGTCGCCATCAACGTCGACGGGCTTGAGCACAAGCGCCGGAAGTGGAACTGGCTGGGGAAGAACTACTACCGCGTGGCCGAGCGGCTGTCGGTCTGGCTGCCGAACGAGACGGTGACGGACGCGCGCGTCATACAGGACTACTACCTCGCCAAGTACAAGGCGCGCTCGACGATGATCGCCTACGGCGCGGAGGTCGAGCGGCGCACCGACCGGCAGGCCGTCTCGCGCTGGGGGGTTGAGCCGAACCGCTACGTGCTCTACGTCTCGCGGCTCGAACCCGAG
>JAIVJI010000032.1:0-66109 GCA_020200135.1 Acidobacteriota bacterium
GGCCGTGACGACCCCCGCCCCGAGCAAGGCGCACGCGAAGAGGCTCGCGCGGAAGACGCGCATTCGCTTCGCGGCAGCGTGACCCTTACCAGCTCTCTTAGACTTTTTCATGATTGACGATTCCCTCGGCTTGTGTGTACGAACCACTGAAAGACACGGTCGGGTGACGAAAGCGCCGGAGCCTGTCGGCCGCCGGCGGGCGCACAGGTGGCGCGCCGGAGAAAATGTGACGACTTACCTTTATGGATGACTGACGCGGCGACGCTCTGAGAGGGCGCGCGAGCGGCCCCGCGTCGCGGGGTGCTTCCGGGGGCACGACGCCGACTGTAAACGCCCGCATTTAGACGCCGCGCCGCGCCCCTCAGTTGCTTTCGCGCGCGCCCCGGCGGGGGCCAAAAAAGGGCGCGCCCGGCGGCCTCGCGGGTCGCCGGGCGCGGTTTTGTCGTAGGACCCGAGGGCGTCGGGTTACACCCGGCCGCTCTACGGCCGGGTGCCGAAGCGGTCGATGTACTCGAAGGAGGTCAGGAACGCCTTGACCATCTCGGCCTGGACGAAGTTGCCGTTGTTCTCGTTGAGCTTGCCGAGCCAGAAGTTCCAGCCGCCGAAGTTAAGGCCGGGCTCGGGCGCGTCGTCGGGGTTCCGGCGCAGGTACCCGTAGTACTGCATCAGCACGAAGGCCCGGTTCAGCTCCGCCTGCCGCAGCGTCGCGTGGTCGGCCACCTGACGGAGCACAGAGGCGCGCGCCGCCGAGGCGTCCGCCGAGGTGTTGAGCTGCGTGACGAGCGCGTCGCGCTGCTCCGGCGTGAGCACGAAGCCGGAGTTCTGGTTGAGCTTGTCCACGAACTGCGCGGGCATCATCGACAGCGGGTAGGCCGCGAGGAAGCGCGGGCGCAGGACGAACTCCAGCGCGAACGCCTGCTTGTTCGCCTCCAACGTCTGCTCCCAGTTGGGCGCGCCGACGACGAGGCCGCGCCCGATGCGCTGCGAGTCGGGGAGGAACTCGTTGAGGCGTATGACGGGCACAGTCCCCGGCACTCCCGGCGAGGTCGCGTCGCCGTACGCGGCCTTGTAGGCGCGGTAGGCGAGGAAGCCCGTCTCCTGGAACTCGATGGAGAGGAAGAAGGCGGCCGAGACGTTGATGCGCTTGACCTCGCGGCACTGCTGGTCGGCGCCGCACGACTCGATGTCGTTCTGCCAGAAGGCGAAGCCCGAGGCGTCGGGCTCGCGCGAGAAGAAGTCGAGGTACTGCTGGCGGACGAAGAAGGGCGTGCTGAAGCTCTCGGCGCGGACGGGGCTCGGCCCCGACGTGGCGTCGTTGCTCGTGATGGTGAGCGTCGCCGTCTGCGTCGCGCCGAGCGTGGTGCCGACGGGGTTCGAGAGCGTGATCTGGACGGTCTCGGGCCCCTCCTGGAACGCGTCGTCCTCGACGAAGACGGTGAGGAACTTGGTCGTCTCGCCCGGCCCGAAGACGAGCGTGCCGAGCGCCTGCGTGTAGTCGGACTGCTTGCCGGCCGAGCCGTCCGTGGTCGCGTAGTCCACGGTCGCCGTCCCCGTCGTGTCGCCCGAGCGCGTGACGGTGACGACGCGGAAGCCCGTGCCGTCGATGCCGAGGCCGCCGCCGCCCGTCCCCTCGTTGACGCTGTAGGCCGGGCTGGAGAGCGTGACGGCGTTAGCGGCGGAGTTGTCGGCGAAGACAAGGGTGTAGGCGCCGTCGTCGTTGTTGTCGAAGGCGGTGGCGGCGATGGTGTAGACGCCGGTCGAGGGGAGCGTGATGAAGCCCGCGCTGGTGGGGATGGCCGAGTCGGTGTTGTGCGGGTTGGTGCTGCGGTCGTCGTTGGCGGTGACGATGGAGCCGTCGGGGCCGAACAGGTAGAGGAAGCAGTCGAGCGCCTCGGCCGGCGGCTCGCCCGTCGTCGTGTCCGAAGCCTTCACGGCGGCGAGCATCTCGATGCGGACGCGCCGGCCGGCGCGGGCGGTGAAGGTGTAGAGGTCGAGCGGGGCGAGCGGGTGGGCGGGCTGGCCCGAGCGGCAGTCGGTCGGGGCGAGCGCGCCGGGGATGTTCTGCCCCGGCGCGATTTGCGCGCCGACGCACGCCGGCGAGGCCGCCTGCCGGACGACGACCCTCTGGCCGGCCACGTCCATCGACGCCTGGCGCGGGCCGGAGTTGGTGTTGGGCGCGACGTTGAAGGTCGTGCCGCCACTGCCCACGGCGGTCAACGGCGCGTCAATCCAGTCGGCGCCCTCCGCGATGCCCCACTCGCAGTTCGACTGCGAGGTCGAGACGCCGACGAGGCCCGAGCCTCCGGCCGCGCCGATGAAGAGCGAGGGGCTGGTCGTCAGCGTGTAGACGCAGCCGGGCTGGACGAGCCGGGTCAGGCACGAGCCGAAGTCCGCGACGTGGTTGGTGATCTGGTCGCGCGAGTACTGGCAGAAGCTATCCGTGTCCTGCACGAAGGCGTTCATGATGTTGGGGCCGGTGCAGCTCGAAGGGACGGGGTTTTCCTGGTTGGGGTGGCTCGCGCCGAAGTTGTGCCCCAGTTCGTGCGCGGTCACCGCGACGCGGCGCGCGACGACGGCGCTGAACTTGCTCTGCGAGATGCCGTAGGAGAAGGCTTGCGAGGCGCAGACCGCCGAGATGTAGGCGATGCCGATGGTCGAGCCGTCGAAGTCCTTGCCCGTGAACATGTGCGTCAGGTCGCGCGCGGGCGGCGTCTGCCCCTGGCTCGTGAAGCTCTGGTTGTAGGCCGTGCGGAACTCTGTGAGCGCCGCGCTGCCGGCCGTCGTCGTGTACGGGTCGGAGGCGACCGTCCAGACGCGCTGGAAGACGATGTGGATGTGGATGCCGAGCTGCGCCTCGTAAATGGCATCCACCTGCGTCATCATGTCGGTCATGTCGTTAAGCGTGGCGGCCTCGTTGCCGCCGTGGCCGCGCGTCGGGTCGGAAAAGAACTCGAAGTCGGCCTCGGTGGCGATGTCGGTCTCGGGCTTGGGCGCGAAAATCTCTTCGGCCGTGGGGTCGGCGGACTTGGGGCGCGTCGCGTCGATGCGTGCGGCCGCCTCGGTGTTGACCTGCTCGGCCAGCGTCGTGCCGCACTCGCCGCCCGGCGCCTTGACGCTCGACTCGGCGTAGAAGACGAACTCGCGCGCGCCGGCCGACGGCGAGAGGTCGCGCGCCGGCTCGACGAAGAAGGTCTCTTCGGGGGTGATGATGATGCCGGCGAACTTCGCGCCGTCGAGGACGAGGCGGACGACCGTGCCTTCGGCGCCGCCCACCCTGCCGCGCCAGGAGCGCGAGGGCGTGCGCGGCAGCTCCCTCATCACGCCGCCCGCGCCGGCCGCCACCGCGCGGTAGTCGTCCGAGCGGATGTCGTAGGGCTCGACTTCGAGGTCGAAGGTGCCGCGCGAGGTCTGGAGCGTGACGCGCCCGGTCGAGCGCGCGCCCTTGAGGAGTTCGGCCGGGTCGAGGGTCAGCCGGTCGAAGCTCTCCAGAACCTGTGAGATGTCCCGGACGGCGCGCCGCTCGCTCTGACCCGAGGCGGCGGGCGAGACGAGCATCGCGGCGGCGAGCAGACAGAAGGCGAGCGCCGCGATGAAGGCGCGAGGGAACGTACGTCGTTTCATCTTAGACCTCTTGGGCGCGGGGAGTCGCGGAACCGTTGTTTAACCTTTGGACTTCAGAGGCGGGTTAACGCTCTGGTGAAGCGGACGCCGAATTTTAGCACAGGGGAAATCGGAACCGCGAGCGGCGAGGCCGGACGGCGCGGCTCAGCGGTAGCGCTGGCCGATCTGCTCGGTGCCGAAGGTGCCGATGCCGTTGAGGCGGAAGCTGAAGACGACGCGGTTCTCGTTGCGCAGGCCGACGTTGAAGGTGAAGTACTGGCTGACGACGGCGCAGCAGTCCCAGGCGTGGCCGAGCGTGACGGTCGAGCTGATGAGGGAGGAGCTGCCCTTGCCCGGCCGGTTCTGGAAGTCGAAGAAGAAGCTGGCGCCGCCGAACAGCCCGCGGTTGCGGTCGCCGACGAAGACCGAGGGGCTCCACTGCGAGCCCTGCAGCGTCCCCGGCTCGTTGCCGCGCAGGTCGCTGAACTGCCTGAGGCTGGGCGCGAGCGTGACGGCGCGCGTGTAGTAGAAAGTCTGGAAGGCCTCGACGGCGCGGAGCACCGCCGCGCGGCGGCGGATGCCGAACGAGACGGCGAGGTCGCGCAGCCCGCCGCCCTCGCCGAGCGTGTCGATGTCGGTGCGCACGTCGGCGAACAGCTCGGAGTCGGCGCGCGTGGGCGTGCGCAGACGCGCCTCGACGTTGAGGGGCGAGAAGCGGCGCGCGACGCCGCCGTAGGTGAAGCCCGAGAAGGTGTTGAGCGGGTAGAACTGGTTGCGCCGCCCCGGCACGAGCGCGCCGCCGAAGGTCGGGTCGAAGAAGTACTTCTGCCTGACCGTCAAGGACAGGAACTCGTAAGGCTGGCGCGTGAGCGGCGACTGGCTGTTCTTGAGCGCCGTCAGCTGACCGCTCACGCGCGTGTTCTTCGGCACCGGCGACTCCGCGTCCTCTTCCTTCTTCTCGTCTTCGTCCTCCCGCCCTTCCCCGCCTTCGCGCCCCGCCTCGCGCGCGGGCCGCTCGCCGGCGAGGCGCGGCCCGGCGTCCTCGGGTCTCACGCGCCCGGCCGCCGCGGCCCTCGCGTTCGCGCGGCCGACGCTCTCGGCCGAGCGGCGGAAGAAGAAGCGGTTGGTGACGCCGTACTCGATCTCGTTGGTGTCGGCGACGGCCTCGACCTCGTCGAAGCGGATGACCTTGTGAAAGTTCGAGACGCCTTCGATGGCGCGGTAGGTCATGTACGGCTCGACGACGTGGCGGAACCAGAAGCGCCCGTCGCCGCGCCGGAAGTTGCGCGCCAGCGCGGGCGGCCGCAGGTCGAGGCTGAACTCGGCGTAGCCGCGCAGCACGTCCTTCGGCAGCACGATGCGCGTCAGCGGGTCGATGGAGTTCGAGTAGTAGGTGCCGCGCACGCGCGCCGTCGCCGTCACGCCCCAGCCCGAGAAGGAGAGCGGCAGCGTCACCGACGGGTGGAAGTCGAGCCGCTGGACGATGGACGGCGTGATGATGGGGTTCTGGTTCCCCTCGGCCAGAAACGTCGCCAGGTCTTCGACCGTCTCCTTGCGGCTCACGCCTTCGACGCCGCTCTCGTATGAGAAGTAGACCGGGAGCTTGTCCTTGAGCCACGAGACCAGACCGGGGCGCTTCTCGAAGTGGATGCCGGGAAGGCTCCGCGTGCGGACGCGCGCCGAGGGGATGGAGGTGACCTGCGTGCGCGCGATGAAGTTGAGGGAGTGTGCGCCGAAGTTCTTGTTGACGAAGACCTGCGAGCGCTCCTCGGGCGAGATGGCGAGCTGGATGGAGTCGGAGAAGATTTGCCGGAACGCGAGGTTCGACGTGATGTTGACGTCGGCGGCGGCGAGGAACCCGTTCGGGAAGTAGTGGACGCCGTCCACGTAAAAGCTCGACCCGCCCTGGTCGGGGTGCGCGGCGTCCTCCTTGGGCCCGAGCACGCGGTCCCGCACGGTGTAGAAGCCGGCGTTGAGGAACGAGCGCGAGTTGGCGCGCGTCCGCAGGTCGGCGCCGAAGCCGAGGCCGCGCCTGGTGTAGACGTCGTTGCGGAAGGTGATGTCGGCCGAGCGCCCGAGGGTCTGGAAGTAGGCGTTCGAGAAGCGCATGCCCTTCTCGCCCGAGCCGGAGAAGGTCGGGGTGAGAAAGCCCGAGGCGCGGTCGCGCGGCTTGATGGAGACGGTGGCGTAGGGGAGCCAGAAGACCGGCACGCCCTTAACCAACAGGCGCGGCTTGGAGAGCTTGACGCGGTCGGCGAGCTTGATGGTGGCGCGCGCCGTCTTGAAGCTCCACTTGGGCACCTCGTCGTCGCCGCAGGCGGTGACCTCGCCGTTGATGATGACTATCTTGTCGCCCGAAACTTTTTCTACGCGGTCGGCCGTGAAGTACATGACGGTGCCGTCCTGCGTCTGGTTCGTGAAGCCGGTCGAGTTCTCGAAGAAGCCGGTCTTCCTGTCGTAGTCCCACTCGGCGCGCGAGCCGGTGATGCGCTGGAACTCGCCCTGGTCGAAGACGACGTTCCCTTCGGCGACGACGCGGGTCTTCCCCTCGAAGTCGGTCACCTTGTCGGCCTGGAGGCGGTAGATGCCGACGCGTATGTCGACGTTCCCCTCGTAGACGACGACGCGCGCGCCCTCGGGGCCCGAGCCCTCCTGGCGGTTGGCGCGGATGTCGAGCACGTCGGTCGGCTGCACGCCCTGCGTCCCCTCGGGGCGGCGGCGCGGGCGCGGGCGGACGGGCTGGTCCTGCGTGAGCGGGTTGACGTTGGGCGTGTCGGTGATGGGGTTCTCGACCTTGCGGTCGACGGGGTTGGTCTGCTGTTGCGCGCGCGCGCCGCCCGCCGAGAGCAGCGAGACTGCGGCGCAGACGAGCACGAGCAGCGTCAGCGCACGGCGCGTTGTCTGTTGAGGAAATCGAGCGCGCAAGAGTTTGAGTCGAAAGCCTCCCGGAGACGAAACGCGCCGATGCTAACACGCGCCTCGCGCGCAGGGCAAAGGGGAAGTGTGAAAGGGTGTGCGCCGTCAGGCGCGCTTCCAGCCGAGGCGGTAGCGGGCGGTGAGCGCGAGTCCGAGGCTTAAGACGACGAGGCCGAGGACGAGGAAGGGCCAGACGTAGGGGAGCGCGAGCACGAGCGCCCAGAAGGCCGCGCCGAGCAGGAGCGCGACCGACTCGCTGCGGCGGTTCTCGGGCAGCAGCAGGCGCTGGAGCCAGCGCCCCGTCGCGGCGTGGATGACGACGCGGCCGAAGAGGTAGGAGACCAGGAGGAGCAGCAGCGCGGCGACGCCGACGAGCGCGCCGACGGCGGGCGGCAGGAAACGGAGCGCCGCCGTCACGCCCGGCCCCATCACGAGCGCGCCGACCAGCCCGATGGCCAGCACGTGCCGGAACGTCAACTGCAAACGCGCCGCCGCGCGCGCCACCGCGCCCGGGCTGACGGCCGTCAGCGCCACCGAGGCCACGAACCAGAAGAGCACCGCCAGCAGGCGCAGCCCCAGAAACTTCAGCGACAGCTCGGGCGCGAACAGGCTGGCCGGGTTGCGCGCCAGCCCCCGCAGCTCCTGCTCGTAGCCGGCCATCATCACGGTCTTCCCCGCAGCGCTTCGTCCCCCCACCCACTCGTTGCGGTACGTGCCGCCGAAGACCATCACGTCGCCGCCTATGTACGAGCCCGGGAGCTGGACGACCGAGCCGCCGATGGCCGCCGCGTCGCCCTCGACGCGCCCCTCGACGACGACGTCGCCGCCGAAGGCGATGACGCCGCGCACGTCGCCGCGCACGCGCACGCTCCGCCCCATCCCGAACACGTCGCCCGCGTGCCGCCCCTCGACGACCAGCTCGTCGCCCGGCCTCACCTCCTGCGCGTTAGAGACGAATGCGGCGGACAGCAACAGAAAAAGTGTCAGGGCGATTTTCGCCAGAGGGCGGGCGTCGAGCTTTGAAAAGGTGACTTGGGGGTTGAAGGTGTCGAGTTTGGTCGGGAGGCGCGGGAGGCGCGCGGAGGGGCGCGCGGCCGCGAACTCGAAATTTGAAATTCGGAATTTCAAACTCTTAAACACTCCCCGCCCCCTGATGCACCAAGCGGCCAGCGCCCGTCCCTCCGGCGAGTGACGCGGGCTGGCCGCAATAAAGCCACGGCTCGGCCTCCCGAAAACTTCTGTCAGTCGCGCGCGGCCGCCCGGTGGTAGCCGCTGATGAGCCGCAGCAGCAGCGCGAGCCCGGCGGCGAGCAGCACGCCCAGAATCAACGGCGACGCGAAGCCCGAGACGACGCGCGCCGCGACCGCCCGCAGCACCACCCCCGCCCCCGCGCCCGCGTCGGCCGAGGCGCGCCCCGCGACGCCGAGCATCCCCGAGGCGGCGCCCGCCGCACGCAGCGCGGGCCCCGTCACCGCTTCGAGCGCGGCGAACCCCAGCAGCGCGAAGGCGGCCGCCCCGAGCGCGGCGCAAATCTTCAGCACCCGGCGCCGCTCGCGCGCGTCGCGCACGCCGCTCAGGTCGTTCTGCGCGCGCGCCTTCAACTGTCGCGTGAAGCCTTCGGGGAGCCGGAGGCGCTTTTCAAAAGTCTCGTCGAAGGCCGAGTCGAGCAGGCACAGCAGCCGGCGCTGTTCGAGGAGCGCCGCGGAGCAGACGGGGCACGAGCGCGCGTGCGCGTCGAACTCGTCGGCGGCCGACGGCTCCAGCTCGCCGTCGAGGTAGGCTGCCGTCAGAGCCGTCCGCGGGCACGTGGCCCCTTCGCGCGCGCGTTCCGCCATCTCCTAAAGCCCCTCACACCCCGGTGATGCCCCGCGCGACGAGCAGCTCGCGCATCGCCTCGCGCGCGCGGAAGATTCTGTTCTTGACCGTGCCCAGCGGGAGCCCGGTCACCTCCGCGATCTCGTCGTAGCTGAGGTCGTGCGAGTGTCGGAGCACGATCAGCTCGCGGTAGGCCGGGGAGAGCTGCGCCACGACCTCTTCGATCTCGGCGCGCCGCTCGCCGCGCTCGGTCTCCTGCTCGGGCGTGGGCGACTTGCTCGCCAGAGGCTTCTCGAAGGTCGAGCCGCCCTCGCCCGCCACCTCCATCTCCTCCGTGCGCGAGGAGCCCTGCCGGCGCAGGTGGTCGATGGCGGCGTTGTGCGCGATGCGGTAAATCCAGGTCGAGAACTTGAACTCGGGGCGGTAGCGCCCGAGCGAGTTGTAGACCTTAATGAAGACCTCCTGCGCGAGGTCGAGCGCCGCGTCGTAGTCGCCGACCATGCGGTAGACGTAGGCCACGATGGGGCGCTGGTAGCGTCGGACGAGTTCCTCGAAGCCGTCCTCGCGCCCGGCGAGGGCGCGCAAGACCAGCTCGGCGTCGCCCGCGGCGGCGGCGGTCTGGGAAACAGCGTGTGCGATCATGACGCCAAAGTTTTACGCGCCCGGCGCGGTCAAAGTTTCAGGGGCGCGCGGGCGCGCCAGACTGCGGTCGGTCCGGCGCGGCGGGCGCGGCCTGCGCGAAGGCGAGAGCCTTCTCGACGCCCGCGCGAATCATGTCGGGGACGCGCGCGTTGTAGCCCCTGACGTGGAGGACTATCTGGCCGTCCGACCCCACGACGAAGGTCTGCGGCAGCGAGATGCCGGGGCGCGGCGGCGTGCGCGGCGGCCCCCAGGAGGCCATCACGCGCGCCGTCTCCCTGTCGAGCCAGCCGAGCCTGTACTTCATGCCCATCTCGCGCGCGAACCCGCGCACCTTATCGCCGTCAAGCTCCGGGTCTTCGGTCGTCAGCCCGACGAACTCGACGCCGCGCGCCGAGTAGTCCGCGTGGAGCTTGTTGAACCCCGGAATCTCCACGCGGCACGGCCCGCACCACGTCGCCCAGAGGTTGAGGACGTAGACGCGCCCGCGGAAGTCCGACAGGCGGAAAGACCGCCCGCCCAACTCTTTCAGCTCCAGCCCCGATATCTCCTCGGGCATGAACTTGGGGACGCCGACCGTGACGCTCGCGGCCGGGGCGGCGGCGGCGGGCGGCGGCGTCTGCGCGAGCGCCTGCGGGCAGGCGAGGGCGAGCGCCGTTGCGAGGAGGGAGACTTTTCTCATCGTCAGGCCCATGCGCTCAAGGTCTCTTCGACGATGGCGCTCGCCTGCGCCTCGTCGATGCCCGTCCCCGCGACCAGCATCCGGCCGATGCCCTCGCCGTAAGCGGGCGGCGGCGCGTGCGCGGGCTCGGCGCCCTCGGGCGTCTGCGGCGAGTTGCGGTCGCGGTAGAAGAGCAGGAAGCGGTAGAGCTCGTCGGCGCGGTCTTCGGTTTCGCAGACGACGGCGCGCACGTAGAGCGGCGCGCCCCCGCGCAGGATGACGGCGGTGAACCCCTCGGCGTGCGAGCTGACCAGGAGCGAGTCGGGCGCGCCGTTAGCCGCCGCGCCGCCGCCGTCATCGCGCATCAGCCACCACGCCTCGCCCATGTGGCGCGGCAGCACGAGACCCGCCTGCCAGCCCAGCGCCGCGAAGACCTGCTCGTACTCGGCGAGCACCGCGAGGCGGACGCCGGAGACGAGGTGGCGCGCGCGACCCTGCGCGTCCGGCCTCAGCCGCTCGCGCGAGACGCGCAGCTCGTCGAGCGGCGCGCCCAGCGCGCGCTCCGTCTTCCAGCGCAGCATCTCCTCGGCCTCGGCGCGCGAGGCCGGCGCGGTCTCCATCGTCAGTATCGAGGTGCGCGTCGAGGCTTCGGGCAGCCCGACCGACCAGCGCCGGCGACGGACGAGCCCGGCGCTCGTCAGGAGTTCCGCGAGCGCGCCGGCCAGCTCCGGCACGTCCGAGACGTTCTGCTCGTCGAAGCTGGGGCGCACGAGCCCCGGGGGGAGCGGCAGCAGCCCGGCGCTCCGCACGGCGAGCCCGCCGCCGCGCCGCTCAAGCTGGACGACGCTCGCCGCCTCGCCCGAGAGCGCCACGGCCGCCGGCGGCAGTCGCGGGGCGATGAGTTTTTGGAAAGGGTTCATAAGGCAGTAAGCAGTAGGCAGAGGGCAGTAGGCAGTTGAAGGCGTCGCTGTCGGCAGTCTCGGACTTACTCTTTCAACGTACTAAACGTGGAGCGACTGCCTACTGCCTACTCCCCTTCACCATTCGCTGTAGGGCCGGCCGTCGGAGCCGGTGCCTTCGGCGCTGCTGAAGACGTTGGTGATGCCGGACTCGCCGGCGGTCGAGCCGGGGTCTTCGCCCATCTCGGTGCGCCAGTCGGCCTGCTCGGTGAACGGGTCGATGGGCACGTCGTGCATGTAGCCGGCGGACTTGAGGTCGTCGAGCGACTGCGGCAGCTTCCCCTTGTCGGCGGCGTACTGGTCGATCATCCTCCGCATCGTGTGGAGGTCTTCCTTGAGCGTCGCCTCCCTGGCCGCCAGCACCGTCTTGTTGTACTGCGCCATCGCGATGAGCGCCAGGATGACCAGGATGGAGATGACGATCATCAGCTCCAGCAGCGTGAAGCCCCGCGTCGCGCGCGAGTCGGCAGATGGCAGGCGGCGGCAGGCGGCACGGTACACGCGCGGGCCGCGCCGCGCCGCGCCGTCCGCCGCCCGCACACCGCCTACCGCCGACTGTCCTCTACCACTCACTGTATTTCTCTTTCCCGTTGAGCGCCGTCGTGTCGGACTTCGAGCGCACGTCGAAGAGGCTGGGCGGGTTCGACGAGCAGCCCGAGTCCGCCTCGTCGTACTGCGAGAGCAGGCACCACTCGGCGCGCCCGGTCATCGGGTCGACGGGTATCTCGCGCAGGTACTTCTTCTTCTTCGGGACGGGCGCGGTGTTGGCCGTCGCCCCGCCGCGCGAGGTGTCCACGCTGCCGAACTGGTTCGCGGCGGCCGAGGCGCGCGGGAGCACGTCCACGCCCTCGACGAGCGTCTCCAGGCTCGGCGGGTAGCGCTCGGGGTTGTCCACGCCGAAGATGGTGCAGTCGGAGATGTAGACGCGGCTGCGCGGGTCGATGGGGACGGCGTTCGGGTTGTTATTCGGCTGGTTCGGGTTCACGGGCGGGCCGACGGGGACGCCGATGCCGCCGGCGGCGCACTGCATCCCGACCGTGTCGCGGTGGAACTCGTCGATGGCGCCGCGCATCTCGCGCAGTATCTCGCGCAGCCGCAGCTCGCGCTGGCGGCGGACGGAGGTGCGGACGATGGGGATGACGGCCATCGCCAGCACGGCCATCACCGTCATCGTGATGACCAGCTCGATGAGCGTCCACCCGGCCGCGGACTTAATGGTCAAGGGGAAGGGGCACAGCGGAAGGGTGCGGGCGCGGCGCCCCTCACCTTCACACAGTGCCCCTTCCCCCGCCGTTCTCATCACGTCTCTCTTCACGCCTACTGAATGACCTTCAAGCGTCCGGGCGTCGTGCGCGGGCGCACCGTCCGCCCGTCGGTGGCGACGAGGTGAACCTTGTCGGCGTCGAACTGGAGGCCGGTCTCGCCCGGCGCGAGCCCCTCGACCTCAATGACGAGGAGCAGCCCCTCGCCCGTGAGCGGCGGGGCGCCGGCGGCCGGCGAGACCGAGACGACGAGCACGCCCGACGGGTCAACCGACTGCGTGACGACGGGCGCGCCCGCGGCCTTCTCGCCGCCGAAGCCCCCCTGCGAGACCGTGCGGACGGCCAGCGCCTTCGGGTCGAACCTGAGCGTCGCGGTCGCGAGACCCAGCGGCGCGTCCGTCTTCATGAAGACCATCACGCGGCGCCTCTCGCCCACCTTCAACTCCTGACGCTCCGGGAGCAGCATCAGCTCCGCGGAGCTCTCGGCGGGCGAAGCGGCGGCGGCGGCAGGCGCGGCCGGGGCAGACGCCGCCGGGGCGGCGACGTTGACGGGGGCCGCCCCGTTCGTCGCGGCGGCCGCGTCGCCGTTGACCACGGCGGGCGCGGGCGGCGGCGCGCCGCCCGCGGGGTCGAGGCCGACGTCGACGGTTTTGGCGGGCGCGGCGTCGGGCTGCGCGGCCGGGGTCGGGGCGCCCGGGCCGGCGGCGAGCGCCGTCTCGACGAGCGCCTTGGGCGCGGGGACGAAGGTCACCGCCTCGGCCGGCTGGCCGGGCTGCACCTTCAGCTGAACGGTCTGGTTGGTCGGGAGCGCGCGCATCTTCGCGAAGTACTCCTCGCGCTCGGCGTCGCGCAGCAGCGCTTCGAGCGAGGGCGACTGCGGCGTCTGCATCGTGCCCGTCTCCTTCGGCTCGAGGTCGGCGGGCGTGATCTCGGGCGCGCGGAGCACGCGCGGCGTCATAGTGATGACGATGTCGCTCTGCGAGTTGTCCTTCTTCGGCGTGGTGAAGAGGCGGCCGAGGACGGGGATGAGCCCGAGGAGCGGGAGCCCCGCGCGGCCGTCCGATTGGCGGTCCTGCGCGATGGAGGCGATCATCATCGTCTTGCCGTTCGGGATGCGCGCCACGCCCTCAATCTTGCGCTGCGTGAAGACGGGCGTCAGCGGGTCGGGGCCGGCCGCGCGGTCTTTCGACTCGATGGTCATCGAGACCTGCACGTCCTGGTTCGGGTAGACCTTGGGCTTGAAGTCGAGGTTGAGGCCGACGTCCTCGTACTGGATGACGGGGAAGCCGCCGCCGCCGAAGACGTTGCCCGCGCCGGCGTTCGACCCCGGCGCGCCCGAGCCGGAGGTCGGGACGAGGTTGTTGTAGACGGACGCGGTCTGGACGGGCACCTTCTCGCCGACGCGCGTCGAGGACTTCTCGTCGTCGAAGGCGTGGACCTGCGTCGAGAAGAGCAGCCGCGTGTTGGTCTTGCTCTGGAAGGCCGAGATCGTCGAGGCCGGGATGAGCAGCCCGATGCCGGAGTGGAGCGAGGTCGCCCCGGCGAGGAGCGAGACGTTGCGGCCGCTGACGACCGTCGAGGGCTGGATGCCGCCGAGGGCGTTGAGCGTGGTGGCGTTGCCGATCTGGTGGCCGATCTGCAGGAGGTCGCTCCGCGAAATCTCGTAGATCGAGACCTCCATCACGACCTCGGCGCGGTCCTTGTCCACGCCCGCGAGCAGCTTCTCGATGATGCGTATGTTCTCGGGGGTGTCGCGCACCGTGATCGAGTTGGTCGTCGCGTTCTCGATGAACTGCGGCTGGCGGCCGGCGTTGGCGGGGAGCGCGCCGGTCAGGAGCGTGCGCGCCTCGCTCGGCTTGATGTTGTAGAGGTAGAAGGTGCGCAAGACGAGCTGCTGGTACATCGGCCGCTTCGACTGGTCGGCGACGAGGATGGTGCGGCGGTCGAGCTTCTGGAAGAAGAGGCCGTTGGCGAGGAAGACGTAGTCGAGCGCGCGCGCCGGGGTGATGTCCTTCCAGCGGATGTTGACCTGGCGCTTGACCTGCGAGAAGTTCTGGTCGAAGACGACGTTGAGGCTCAGCTCGTCGGCCAGCTTGCGGATGAAGCCTTCGAGGTCGCCGTTCCACTGGATGTTCTGGAGCTGCTCGGCGCGCGCGGGCGGGCCGTCGGCCTCGGGCGACGGTGCCGGAGCGCCCGTCGTCGGCCCGCGGTAGGAGCTGGGCATGGTGCGGGACGTGCCGTTGGCCCCCTGCACGCCGCCCGCGCCCTCCTTCTCGCGCTGGAGCCGGAGCATCCTGTCCATCTCCTGCGCGGCGAGGTCGTTGACCGGGTCTAAGCCGTAAGCCTGTCGGTAGGCGTTGTAGGCGCCGATGTAGTCGCCCTGCTCGGCGAGCGCCCGCCCCTTGGTCATGTAGTTCTGCGAGGCGTTGAAGACGGCGCGGCGGTAGTGGAGCTGGTACTCGGTGTCGGAGGGCGCGGCGGCGACGGCCAGCGCGAACTCCTGCGCGGCCTTCTCCCACTGCTGCGCCTTCTCGTACTCCACCCCGCGCCTGTAGTTCTTCTCGCCCTTCTTGGCCAGCACGGCCACGGGCGAGGCGAGGAGCACGGCCACCATGATGAGCGCCGCGAAGGGGCGGGCCGCTGCGAATGACTTCATTACGAACCTCACTTACTTTTATTCCTTACTTCCGAAGTCGGCTTCGACGCCGGGCGGGCGTTCGGGCCGGTCTGGTCGGGGAGTGGCCGATATAAAGTCGCGCGCGAGGACTTTGACGGTTCGGGCCCCGCGCGACGCCGAACCGCGGCGGCCCGGAAGCCGCCCGCCCGCGCCCCCTTCCGGGAGGCGCCGCCCCACCAGGTTCAGCCTTTACACGCCGGGGCGTAAATAATAGTTCCTTAAAGGCTGCCGGACAAGTTAGTAGCCGGCCGGCTACTTCCCGTTCGGCGGGACGATATGGTCGCCGTTCATCTTGACCTCTTCGACGAAGGTGACGCGGTTGATCTCGTGGAGCGTCGAGACGCCGGCGAAGACCTTCTCCAGCGCCGCCTCGCGCAGAGAGCGCAGCCCCTCGGCCTCGGCCGCGCGGCGGACTTCGGAGCCCGGCCTCCGCTCGATGATCATCTCGCGGATGTTGTCCGACATGTTCAGCAGCTCGTGGATGGCGGTGCGGCCGCGGTAGCCCGTGTGGTTGCAGGCGTCGCAGCCGACGCTCATGAAGAATTCGCGGTGGCCGTGCTCCGACGGGTGGAGCCCCGACTCCATCAGCTCCTCGGGCGTGGGCCGGTACGGGCGCTTGCAGACCGAGCAGAGCATGCGCGTCAGGCGCTGCGCCAGCACGCAGTTCAGGGAGGAGACGAAGTTGTAGGGCTCGACGCCCATGTTGAGGAAGCGGCCGATGACGTCGATGACGTTGTTGGCGTGGACGGTCGTGAAGACGAGGTGGCCGGTGAGCGCCGACTGGATGGCGATCTGCGCCGTCTCGTTGTCGCGGATCTCGCCGACCATGATCTTGTCCGGGTCGTGGCGCAGGATGGAGCGCAGGCCCCTCGCGAACGTCAGCCCCTTCTTCTCGTTGACGGGAATCTGCGTGACGCCGTGGAGCTGGTACTCGACGGGGTCCTCGATGGTGATGATCTTGTCTTCCTCGTTCCGTATCTCGTTGAGGCCCGCGTAGAGGGTGGTCGTCTTGCCCGACCCCGTGGGGCCCGTCACGAGCACCATCCCGTAGGGCTCGGCGATGTAGCGGCGGAAGTCGCGCAGGTCGCGCGGGAGGAAGCCGACCACGTCGAGCGTCAGGTTGCGGAACTGCTCGTTGATCTGCTCCTTGTCGAGGATACGGATGACCGAGTCCTCGCCGTGGACGGTCGGCATGATCGAGACGCGGAAGTCCACGTTCCGGCCTTTATAACGAACCCGGAAGCGGCCGTCCTGCGGGACGCGGCGCTCGGCGATGTCGAGTTCCGACATGACCTTGATGCGCGAGATGAGCGTCTGGTGGTAGGAGATGTCGATGGGCTCGACCTTCTCGTAGAGCGCGCCGTCGATGCGGTACTTGACGTGGACGGCCGTGTCGCGGGTCTCGATGTGGATGTCGGAGGAGCGCGACTCCATCGCGTTGTAGATGATGGTGTCGACCAGCTTGATGATGGGCGACATGTCGGAGTCGGTCGCCAGCCGGTCGAGGTCCAGGACCTCCTCGCCCGTCTCGGTCTCCTTGACGAGCGCGATGCGGAAGCCCGAGGCGGCCTCCTGCAACACGCGCTGCGTGGCGTCGCCCTTCCGGAGGACGACCTCGATGGCGCCGGCGGTCGCGACGTGCGGGACGACGCGCGCGTGGAGCGCCGAGGTTATCTCGTCCAGACGCTCCAGGTCGGTCGGGTCGGCCATCGCGATGTGGAGCCGCCGCCCCTCGCGCCTCAAGGGGACGAAGAGGTGGCGCAGCATCAGGTCGACGGGTATCTCGCCCAGGAGCGCGTAGTCGATGGGGGACTCGCCGACCGGCGGGAGCAGATCGACGTAGGGGAGCCGGTAGCGGCGCGCGAGCGCGAGCGCGGCGCGCACCTCGGGCGGGGTGTGTCCGTCGTCGCCCTGCAGCCCGGCGGCCTCCGCGCCGCGCGGGGCGGCCGTCTGTGTCTGCGCGGCCGCTTGGGCCTGGTTCTCCGTTTGACTCATCAGCTTTTTCAGATGCCTCAGACCGGGCGGGGGATTACCGCGGGGTCAGCCGCGGACACTTATGTTCGAGATGGACTGGATGATCGGGAGGTAGATCGAGAGCAGGATCGTGACCACGACCCCGCCCATCACCAGCAGGATGGCGGGCTCCAGGACGGTCGTCAGCTGTTCGAGCCTGACCTCGGACTCGCGGTCGTGGAAGTCCGCGACCTCTTCGAGCATCTCGCGCAGGGAGCCCGAGCGCTCGCCCACCCCGATCATATCAAGCGCCAGGGGGGGAATCCACCCGGCCGACTCGAGGCTCTCGGTGAACGAGCGCCCCTCGCGAATCATCGGCAGCGTCGCGGAGCTGCGCGCCCGCAGCTCCTTGTTCGTGATGGATTCGGCCGCTATCTCCCAGGACTCGACGAGCGTGATGCCGCCCGCCAGGAGCGTCGCCAGGCTCCGCGTCATCTGCGCGACGGCGAGCTGCCGGATGAGCTGGTTGACGATGGGGAGCTTGAGGAGGAAGCGGTCGAGGTTGAGCGCGCCCGAGGGCGTCCGCGTCCAGAGGTAGAGCGCGACGCCGCCGATGAGGGACGACGGCACCAGCCACCAGAAGTTCCCCGAGGCGAAGTGCGAGACGGCGATGACCGTCTTCGTCACCGCCGGCAGCTCGCGGTTAAAGCCCTCGAAGAGCGAAGACATCTTGGGCACGACGTAGACGGTCAGAAACATGACCATCCCCATCGAGGCCGCGAGCAGAAAGAGCGGGTAGGCGAGCGCCCCGCGAATCTTCCGCCGAATCTCGACGCCGCGCCGCATGTAGGTGACGTAGCGCGACAGCACGTCGTCCAGCGCGCCCGAGCGCTCGCCCGCCAGGATCGACGCCGTGTAGATGCGCGGGAAGATGGGCCCCTGCGCGGCGAAGGCCGACGAGAGCGCCATCCCGCTGCGAATCTTATCCTCCACGTCCGCCAGCACCATCCGCAGCCGCGAGGAGGCGGCGCGGCGCCGCAGCATCGCGACGGCCTGGAGGATGGGGATGCCGGCGCGGATGATGGCCGAGAGCTGCTGGTTGAAGATGAGGAAGTCGCCCGGCTTGACGCGCGGGGTGGTGCCGCCCTTGCCGCCGCGCGTGACGCCGGCGAGGCCGGCCACCCTCGGCGCCGCGACCGAGAAGACGCGGAAGCCCTCGGCCTCCAGCCGCACGCGCGCCTCGGCCGCGCCCGCGGCCTCGACCGTGCGCGTCACAACCTCGCCCGCGGGCGTCCCTAAACGACAGATGAACTCGGCCACTTCTTTACTTTTCTTCCCCGGAAGGTCTGCGCCGCCTGGGGCCCCGGCGGGTAAGGCCCGGCGCGCACGAACTTGGCGGCGCATTATAACACGGCGGCGCGCGCGCCTCCCACCGCGACCGCTTACACGCCGGCGCCCCGGCGAAGTTGCAGGGAAATAGATTCGTGAGAAAGTCGAAACCGAGATGTTTGTTGCGCGCGGCGACGGCGGTGTCCTACAATGAGCGCGCAGAGGAAAAGGAAGTCTCCCCGTCTTCCGCGTTGACCACCGCGAACAACCCGAGGGGCTCGCGCCGCCGTCAAAGCGACATCGCGCGTATTCCGGCAGCCCGCCGCCCGCCCGACCGGCAGGGGCCGGCGGCTTTCCCTTCCCGGTTCGCACCTGACACATTGCAGGAGGGTTCCCATGACGGCCCGGCGCTCCGACGGTTTTCTCAGAGACGCGCTCGCCCCGCTCCTCTTCGCCGCGACGCTCGCGCTGGCCGCGCCCGGCACGGCCTCCGCGCAGCCCGGCCAGAAGGCCGAGCCGCGGCCCTCGGCCGCGCCGACGGCCGAGCCGCCGAAGGCCGCCGGGCAGCCCGCGCCGCAACCTTCGCCCGAGGCGGCGGGCGGCGCGGCGCCGAAGAGCGCGGTGCCGGCCGCCAACAGCCGCGCCAGCAGCTCGACGCCCTTCGGCGGCTCGGCCATCGGCCCCGTCGTGGCGCCGATGGCCGACGACACCAAGCCCGTCATCGTCCACTCCGACCTCATCACGCTGACCGTCACCGTCACCGACACCTACGGCCGCTTCGTGACGGGTCTCGGCAAGAACGCCTTCACCGTCTTCGACGACAAGACCCAGCAGGAGATCAGCTTCTTCTCGGACGAGGACGCGCCCGTCTCCCTCGGCGTCGTCTTCGACGTCTCGGGCTCGATGGGCGGCGACAAGATCACGCGCGCGCGCGAGGCGCTCTCGAAGTTCGTCGACACCAGCCACACGCGCGACGAGTACTTCCTCATCGGCTTCAACAGCCGCGCGCAGCTCCTCTTAGATCACACGCGCGACAGCGACGCGATGATACAGAAGCTGACCTTCGTCCAGACGCGCGGCCAGACCGCGCTCTACGACGCCACCTACCTCGGCGTCGAGCGCGTGACGCGCGGCGCGCACAAGAAGCGCGCCGTCCTGCTCATCTCCGACGGCCAGGACAACAGCTCGCGCTACACCTTCTCGGAGCTGAAGCGGCTCCTCAAGGAGTCGGACGTCATCATCTACGCCATCGGCATCGTCGGCGTTGGCGACGACTCGACGCTCGGCTACGGCGGCCGCGCCATCCTCGAAGAGCTGGCCGGCGTCTCGGGCGGCAAGGCGTTCTTCCCCTCGACGGGCGCCGAGATGAACGACACGTTCGAGCGCATCGCGCTCGAGCTTCGCACGCAGTACTCCATCGGCTACCGCCCGACCGCGTTCGCCAACGACGGCAAGTGGCACAAGATCAAGATCAAGGTTCAGCCGCCGCGCGGCTTCCCCAGGCTCTTCGTCCGCGGCCGCGAGGGCTACTTCGCCAGCGCCGCGCCGAGGTAGGCGCCGGCGCCGCCCCGCCCGTTTAACGGCAACGCGCGCGCCCGAAGGGGCATCTCTAACAGTGCCGCGCGCGGGGGCCGGCCCGCGCGGCGGCAGCAGGCGAGTCACAGGCTTTATCGCTCTTTGCCCCGGCCACGCGGAGCCTGAGCCCGCGAAGGCGAGACAGGCCCGAAAGGTCTACGCCCCGCGCCCCCGCCTCGTCCGACAGGGCGGGACGCGCGGGGCGGCTTTTTGAGCGGTGAGTTTGGGCCGGCCTTCCGTTCTAAACAAAGCCCGAAGCTCCGACCTCTCCCTTGAGGGATGATGAATGAGACGAAGTGAGTTTTCAGTCCGGGCGCGCCGCGTCGCCCCCCTGCTGGCCGTCGCGCTGGCGCTGGCGGCGTCGCTCGCGCCGGGCTCCGGCGCGCGGCGGCAGCAGCAGGGGCGGCCGCGCCGCGTCAGCACCACGGTGACGAGCGCGGCGGCGCAGACGCAGCCCGCGGCGCGCCAGACGCCGACGCCCACGCCGACCCCGGCGCCCGCGCGGACCCCCGCGCCGGCCGTCGACCCGCAGCAGATGGGCGCGCCGCCCAAGCTCCGCACCCAGCCCACCGCCGCGCCCGACGCGCCCGCAGACGACCCGAGCCAGGAGGTAGACCCCGACGAGGTCGTCACCATCGACACCAGCCTCGTCAACCTCCACGTCCGCGTCGTCGACCGCCACAACCGCCCCATCAACGACGTGGGCAACGAGGAGTTCCGCGTCTTCGAGAACGGCGTCCCGCAGAAGGTCGAGTTCGTGACGCGCGAGGAGGTGCCCATCACCTACGGCCTCGTCGTGGACAACTCCGGGTCTTTGCGCAGCCAGATCGGCCAGGTCGTCGAGGCCGCCAAGACCATCGTCGCCGGCAACAAGCCGGGCGACGAGGCGTTCGTCGTCCGCTTCATCGCCTCCGACGAGATCAAAATCCTCCAGGACTTCACCGCGCCGAGCACGCCTCGGAGCGGCGCAAGGGCGACCCCGTCGAGGACAAGCGCCGCCGCGCGCTCATCCTCGTCACCGACGGCGAGGACCGGAACAGCTTCTACAAGACCGAGCAGCTCTTCGAGGCGCTCAAGGAGCAGGACGTTCAAATCTTCGTCATCGGCTTCGTCAACGAGCTCGAGAAGGAGCGCGGCTTCATCTCGAAGTCGAAGCGGCAGAAGGCCGTCGACCTGCTCGATAAGATGGCGAAGGAGACCGGCGGCCGCTCCTTCTACCCGACCTCGCTCTCGGAGCTGCCCGGCATCGCCGAGCAGATCACGAAGGACATGCGCACGCAGTACGTCGTCAGCTACCGGCCGGCGAACGCGGGGCGCCCCGGCGAGTTCCGCCCCGTCCGCGTGGCGGTCTCGGACGGGCGCGGCGGCGAGAAGCGCATCGCGGTGACGCGCTCGGGCTACACGGCGCGGCCGGGGCAGCCCGCCCCGTCGCAGCAGAAGCCCGCGCCCGCCGGCGCGCAGACCCACAGGCAGCCCGCCGGGAGACCCTGAATGCCGGTCGCCCCCTCGGCGCTCGAAGAGGTCGAGTTCTTCAGGCTGCTCGGCGGTGAAGACCGCCGAGCGCTCGCCGAAGTCGTCGACCTCGTACGCCTCGACCCGCAGCAGACTCTCTTCCGGGCCGGCGACCCCGGGGAGAGTCTTTACCTTGTGCGCGCGGGCGAGGTCGAGCTCTCCATCAGCGACAACGTCGGGCAGAAGATCACGCTCGACACGGCGCGCGCGGGCGACTTCTTCGGCGAGATAGCGCTGCTCGACTCGGGCCCGCGCACGGCGACGGCCGTCGCGCTCGCCGAGACCGAGCTGTTCGAGTTAGACCGCGACGACCTGCTCCTGCTCTTCGGCCGCCGCCCCGACGCCGCGCTCCACATGCTGGCGGCGATGGGGCGCATGACGCGCAAGGCCGACCAGCTCCTGCGCACGCGCGTCTCGCGCAACGTCAACGAGGAGGTCGAGGAGCGGCTCACGCCGCTGCAAAGAATCTCCGACTGGCTGGCCTGGTTCTCGGGGAGCATGACCTTCCTGCTCATCCACGCGGTCTGGTTCGCGGCGTGGGTCTCGCTCAACACCTTGCTCGCGCCGCTCCTCTTCCCCGGCGGCGCCTTCGACCCCTTCCCCTTCGGCCTGCTGACGATGGTCGTCTCGCTCGAAGCCATCTTCCTCTCCTGCTTCGTGCTCATCAGCGCGAACCGGCAGGCGGAGAAGGACAAGGTGAGGGCCGACATCGAGTACGAGGTCAACATCAAGGCCGAGATGGAGGTGGCGCACCTGCACGAGAAGACCGACCACCTCCACGGCGAGATGCTCCGCCGCTTCGGCGAACTCGAAAAGCTCCTCGCGCGCCGCGCCGAAGGCGGGAAGGTCTAAACACCCCCGCCGTCGTTTGCTCCTTCGGCGTCGCCCCCGGCCGTTGTAAAATACCGCCCATGCTGACAGCACTGTACCTGGTGGCGATAGTCCTGCTGGTCCTCGCCAACGGCTTCTTCGTCGCGGCGGAGTTCGCGCTCGTGGGGCTCCGCCGCTCGCGCATCGAGACGCTGGCGCGGGGGGGCGACCGGCGCGCCGTGCGGCTCATCTCGATACTCGACGACCTGAACGCCTACCTCTCGGCCTCGCAGCTCGGCATCACGCTGGCCTCGCTGGGACTGGGCTGGCTCGGCGAGCCGACGGTCGCGCACCTGCTCGAAGGGCCGCTCGCGCGTGCGGGGGTCGGCGAGACGTGGATCCACGTCATCTCCTTCTTCGTCGCCTTCGCCATCGTCACCGCGCTCCACATCACGGTCGGCGAGCAGGCGCCCAAGCTCTTCGGGCTCCAGCGCGCCGAGCGCGTGGCGCTCGCCACCGCGCTCCCGATGCAGCTCTTCTACCGCGTCTTCAGCCTGCCCATCCGCGCGCTCGACGGCGCCAGCGCCGCGATGGTGCGGCCGCTCGGCATCCACGCCGACGCGGGGCACGCCTCGGCCTACACGCAGGAGGAGCTGCGCCACGTCATCGAGATGTCGCGCCGGGGCGGGCACATCGAGGCCGAGGAGCAGCGGCTCATCCACGGCGTCTTCGAGTTCGCCGACGCGGAGGTGCGCGAGGCGATGGTGCCGCGCACGAACGTCACGGCCATCCCGGCGTCGGCCGACTTCGTCGGGGTCAGGGCGGCCTTCCGCGAGAACGGCTACTCGCGGCTCCCGGTCTACCGCGAGCGGCTCGACGACGTGGTCGGCGTCCTCTTCCGCCGCGACATCGAGGAGTTCCTCGACGGCACGCGCCCGGCCCCGGAGTTCGACGCCGCCGCGCTCGCGCACCCGCCGCTCTTCATGCCCGCGACCGCCAAGCTCGGCGCCGCGCTCAAGCAGATGCGCGACAACCGCACGCACCTCGCCTTCGTCATCGACGAGCACGGGGGCTTGGAAGGCATCGTCACGCTGGAGGACTTGCTCGAAGAGATCGTCGGCGAGATAGACGACGAGTACGACGAGGAGGCGAAGTCGCAGATCGTCGCGCAGCCCGACGGCACGTACCTGCTCGACGGGATGCTGGCCGTGCGCGACGCCAACCGCCACTTCCCCGCGCTCGACCTCCCCGAGGACGGGCACTACACGACGCTCGCCGGCTTCCTCCTCGCGCGCGCCGGCCGGCTCCTGAAGGCCGGCGACACGGTCGAGCACGAGGGCGCGACCTTCCGCGTCGAGCGCGTCGAGCGCCGCCGCCTCCGCTGGGTGCGCCTCACCCCCGCGCCCGAGCGGGCCGACGCGGCGGCCGAAGCAAGTAGGCAGTAGCCAGTGGCCGGCAGGAAGACGGGCGGCGCGCTCGGCCGATGGCCGAAGACGCGCCGCCTCCGGTTTTCCTACTGACTACCGTCTACTGCTTCGGCGGCATGAGCGTGATCTGCCAGGCGACGAAGGCGATGAAGGCGAGCATGGCGACGAGGATGAAGACGACGACGGGCTCCAGCCGGAAGATTCTGCTGCCCTCGCGCTCGTCTTCGAGGAGGTGTTCGGGCATGGTCACGCTCTTGCTGTCCACGCGGATGGTGTCCCGTGCCTCGCGGTCGCTGTCGGTCTGGGGCGACTCTTTGAACTCCCGCTTCTCTTCGAGCGGCTTGAGGCGCTCCGCCTCGGCCGGGTGGTGGTGGCCGTGGTCGCTGCCGGGCCAGTGGAGCCGCCCGGTCTTCCAACGCTTACGCCTCTTCTTCCCGTTCACAGCCACTTCACCTTCCTCAAGTAGAAGTAGAGACCCAGGCCGACGAGCAGCATCCAGCCGAGCGCGAAGACGTAGCCGAAGCGCCACCTCAGCTCGGGCATGAAGTCGAAGTTCATCCCGTAGATGCCGGCGACGAGCGTCGCCGACATGAGCACGGTCGAGACGGACGTGAGCCGCTTCATGATCTGGTTCATCCGGTTGCCCTGGATCGAGAGGTACGCGTCCATCGTCGACGAGAGCATGTCGCGCAGGTTGTCGATGGTGTCGGCGACGCGGATGACGTGGTCGAAGACGTCCTGGAAGTAGACGTGCGTCTCGCGCGGGAAGATGGGCTGCTCGCGCCGGAGCATCGTGTTGAAGACGTCGCGCAGCGGGGTGATGGTGCGGCGCAGGAAGAGGAGCTGCTTCTTGACGCGGAAGATGTCCTGGATGGACTCGGGCTGGAACTCGCCGAAAATCTTGTCCTCGATGTCGTCCATCCGGTCGGAGAGCACGTCGAGGAGCGGCATGTAGTCGTCCACGACCGAATCGGTCAGGAGGTACGCCAACAGCCCCGCGCCGTGCTCGGCCCTGTCGGTCCACTCGCCCCACAGGCGGCGCGCCGTCTCGACGGCGCGGATGGGGCGGCTGTGGACGGTGACGACGTAGTTCTTGCCGAGGAAGATGTTCAGCTCGCGCAGCTCGAGGTCCCTGTCCTCGCCGACCAGCTCGGCCTCATAGAGCACCATGAAGTAGTAGCCCGGGTACTCCTCGACCTTGGGGCGCTGGTGCGCGTTGCGGCAGTCCTCGATGGAGAGCGGGTGGAAGCCGAACTCCTCGGCCAGCTCGTCGAAGTCCTGACTCGTCGGGTCGGACACGTCCGCCCAGACGACGTTGCCCTCGACCCCGCAGTGGTCGCTCAGCTCCGCGGCCGGGAAGCCGTTGACGAACTTCTTCGACGCGCTGTCGAGACAGGTCGTGGTGATCATCTGGTAAAGGCCGGGGCGCGCGCGCGCGCCGCGCCGCCGGGAGTTCGAGTATACTGAATTTCGGCGGCGGCGCGCGAGGAACCTTGCGGCGCGCCCCGCCCCGACCCCAGATGCGAACCGTCTCAGAGTCAATGCGGGAGTACGCGCGCGGCGTCGCCGGCGGGCTGCTCTTCAGCCTGCCGCTCCTCTACACGATGGAGGTGTGGTGGGCCGGGTTCACCTCGCACCCGTGGCGGCTGGCCGCCTACGTGGCGGCGACCTTCGCGCTGCTCATCGGCTACAACCACCTCCTCGGCCTCAGGCGCGACACGTGCTTCTCCGAGGTCGTCATCGACTCGGTCGAGGAGATGGGGCTCGGCCTCCTGGTCGCGCTCCTCATCCTCTGGCTGCTCGGGCGCGTCACCCTGGGGATGCCGCTCGAAGAGGCAGCCGGCAAGGTCGTCATCGAGGCGATGACGGTGGCCGTGGGCGTCTCGGTCGGGACGGCGCAGCTCGGCGCGGGCGACGGGGAGCAGGACAAGGGCGTGAGCGGCGGGGGCGGCGCGGCCGGCGGCTTCGGCGGGCAGCTGGTCGTCTCGCTGTGCGGCGCGGTGCTCTTCGCCGCGAACGTCGCGCCGACCGAGGAGATCGTGATGCTGGCGGTCGAAATCTCCGCGTGGCGCCTGCTCGGGCTCGCGCTGCTCTCGCTCGGGCTGGCCGCGCTCATCCTCTACTACAGCGAGTTCGCCGGCTCGCACAGGCACGTCCGCTTCGACCGACACCACGACGTGCTGGTCGGCACCGTCGTCACCTACGCGGTCGCGCTCGCGGCCTCGGCGGCGATACTACTCTTCTTCGGGCGCTTCGACGAGCAGGCGTGGGCGACGTGCGTGGCGCAGACGGTCGTGCTCGGCGTGGCGGCGACGCTCGGGGCTTCGGCCGGGAGGCTTCTGCTGCAATGACGAAGAGGGAGCGCGGGAAGGTCGAGAAGAACTGGCTGGAGTGGGTGGTCTTCGGCGTCGGGCTCCTCCTCGTCGTCTCGACGCTCGCCTACCTCGTCTACGACGGCGCGACCTCCGCCGGCACGCCGCCCGAGGTCGAGGTGACCCTGGGCGACCCCGTCGAGGGCGGCGCGGGCTTCCTCGTCCCCGTCAGGGTCGTCAACCGCGGCGGCCAGACCGCCGAGGGCGTCACCGTGGAGGTCGTCCTCGAAGCGGGCGGCGCGCCCGAGCCCGAGCGCGGCGAGTTCACGCTCGCCTTCCTCCCGCGCGGCGGGACGCGCGAGGGCTGGGTCGCCTTCCGCACCGACCCGCGCGCGGGCCGACTCACCGCCCGCGCCCTCGGCTACGAAAAGCCCTAACTCACTTCCGGCCCGCGCCGTCCGCGGGCCGGCGCGGGTCGTCTTTTTCGAGGTAGGTCCTGGCGGCCAGCTTGGCCAGCTTCCACATCTTGCCCCAGTTGATGCGCCCCTCGTCTCGCCCCGTGATCTTGTCGAGGAGCAGGCGGCGGAACTGCTTGCCCTCGCGCCTGAGCATGAACTCCTTGGCGTAGGGGCGCGCCGTCTCGAAGAAGCTGAAGCCGGGGTCGGTGACGAGCCCGATGCCTTCCAGCGTCATCAGCGCGCGGATGATGTAGGTGAAGTTCGACGGCAGCCGGAACGGGTACTCGTACATCACCTCCGCCAGGTCGTAGGTCAGCTCCTTGAAGTTCACGTCGCCGAGCTTGAGGTTGAGGTAGTGGCGGAACAGCCCCTCGACCACGGGGCGGATGCTCTCCGGGTTGACGCCGGGCTTGAGGAAGTTGAGGTTGATGAGGTCCTGCGCCAGCCCCTCGATGTCGCGGCCGACGACGTGGAAGAAGGAGTCTATCATCCGCGACTGGAGCTGCGGCGTGATGCGGCCGGCCATGCCGAAGTCGAAGAAGGCGAGGTGCCCCGTGTCCATCACGAGGAGGTTGCCGGGGTGCGGGTCGGCGTGGAAGAAGCCGTCCTCCAAAAGCTGCTTGAGGTAGGCGCGCACCAGCAGGCGGTTGACCTTGACCGGCGAGATGCGCCGCGCCTTCAGGCCCTCGAGGTCGGTGACCTTCGTCCCGCGGATGAACTCCATCGTGATGACGCGCGGGGTGGTGTGCGTCCAGTGGATGCGCGGCACGCGCACCGCGCGCCACTCGCGGAAGTTCTCGCGGAAGCGGTCGGCGTTGCGCCCCTCGCGCGCGTAGTCCATCTCCTCCGCGATGGTCTCGCGGAACTCGCGCAGCATCCCCCCCCAGTCGGCGTTCTCCGTAAACGTCGGGTAGCGCGACAGGCGGCGCAAGATGCGCCCGAGCACGGCGACGTCGAAGCCGACCTTCTCGCGCAAGTCGGGGCGCTGGACTTTGACCGCCACCTCCTCGCCCGTGTGGAGGCGCGCGCGGTAGACCTGCCCGAGCGAGGCCGAGGCGACCGGCTCCGCGTCGAACTCCGCGTAGGCTTCCGTTACCGTGCGGCCCAGCTCCGACTCGATGCGCGCGAAGGCCAACTCGTTCGGGAAGGCCGGCACCTGGTCTTGCAGGAGCGACAGCTGCTTGATGTAGGCCAGCGGCAGGAGGTCCGCGCGCGTGCCGAGCGCCTGGCCGATCTTGATGAAGGTCGGCCCGAGCCCGATGAGGTTCTCCTTGAGCCACACGCCCTGACGTTCGAGCTGCCGCTCCTTCGACTCGCTCCCCTCCCCGCCGCGGTAGACGAAGTAACGGACGAGCCGGGCCAGCTTGTCGAGCCCGCGGTGCAGGACGAGGTCGCGCGCACGTGCCTTGAGGTAGTCGGCGCGGCCGCGCGCCCGCGCCTCTTCCTGCCTGCGCGCGGCGACGCGGCGGTTGAAGGCCGCGCGGATGTCGTAGTCGTTGAGGTAGAGGTAGAGCGCCATCGTGCCGAGCACGCGCACGATCTGGCAGGTGCGCCGGAGGCCGCGCCACCCGCGCGCCTCGACCTCGAAAGGCTCGGCGGCCGGCGGCTCCGTCGCTTGCGTCCCGGCGGCCGGGGGCAGAGCGCGTCTCACGTCCTCTGGGGCGGCGACGCCGGCGCCGGGCTTCACCAGCGCGAGCCGCGTCCCCGCCCGAGTCTCGTCCCCGCCCGCCTCTTCCGACCGCGTAACCTGCCTGCGTTCGATTGCTGCCATACGGATGAAAACGTAATCAAAACTTGTGTCGAAGCTGGAACTTTGAACTCAAATTTAGATGACCGAGAGCGAGCGCCGCACGCCCGCCCGCCCGAAATATTTTCGCGCGCGCGCCGCGTCCGAATCTATCTGCCGCTTCAGGTCCTCGACCGAGGAGAAGCGCCGCTCGTCGCGCAGGCGATGCAGGAAGCGCACGCGCACCACGTCGCCGTACAGGTCGCCGCCCCAGTCCATTACGAAGGTCTCGACCGAAGGTTCGGCCTCTTTCTCGAAGGTCGGCCGGACGCCGACGTTGGTCACGCTCCGCCGCCACGCGCCCTCGATGAGCGTCGCGGTGACGTAGACGCCGCCGCGCGGGATGACGCGGTTGTCGGGGCGCAGGTTCGCGGTCGGGAAGCCGATGGTGCGCCCGCGCTCGTGCCCGCGCACGACGCGACCCTCGACGCCGTAGGGGCGGCCCAGCATCCGACGGGCGAGGCCCACGCGCCCCGCGGCCAGCAGCTCGCGGATGCGGCTGGAGCTGATGCGCTGGCCGCGCAGGCGCACCTCGGGCACCTCGTCGGCGTGGAAGCCCAGCTCGCGGCTGACGCGGCGGAGCAGGTGGATGTCGCCCTCTCGGTTACGCCCGAAGGCGAAGCCGCGCCCGAGGTAGACCTCTTTGGCGTGGAGGCGCTCGTGAACCACGTCGCGCAAGAACTCCTCCGCGCTCACCTCCGCGAACTCGCGCGTGAAGCGGACGACGATGGCCTGCTCGATGCCGAGCACGCCGAACGCCTCGACCTTCTGGTCGAGGGTCTGGAGGAGCGGCGGCGCGGACTCCGGGTGGAGCACCGCGCGCGGGTGCGGGTCGAAGGTGATGGCCGTGGGCACCGCGCCCGCCGCGCGCGCGCGCTCGACGACGCGGCTGAGGATGAGCTGGTGGCCGAGGTGCAGCCCGTCGAACACGCCGAGCGTCAGCACCGCCGGCCGCGCGATCTCCGCGTTCTCGTATCCGTGGAAGAGTCTCATAGGGAGCGGTCGGCTTAAGGGGTCGCCGCGCGATTCACCTCCGGCGGCGGGGGCGGCGAGAAGTCAGCCCGCCTCCTCCTCGCCAACGAAAGCATCGTCAGCGCGCCGTAGACAAGCGCGCCGTAGAGCAGGGTGTTGCAGACGGCCAGAAAGATGACCCCGCCGAGAATGTCCGACTCCCCCGGCTGCCGGCCCATCAGCAATATCCAGACGGGACGTGGCCATCCGAACGGCCATACCATGAAATCGGGCGGCGGCCCGTTCGGGAAGAAGTAGTCATCCACCTCCGACAGGAGGATGGCGTAGCCGAGCGGTATCAGGAAGCCGAGGACGCAGGAGAGCGCCGCGCGCCCGAGGCTGAAGATGCGTATGGCGCGCGCCTCAGTCCCCGTCACTTATCACCAGCCCGTCGTAAGCCCACTCGACGCCGTCGGGGAGCAGCGCCGAGTCGCGCGCGTGCTTGATGTCGTGGGCGATGTGTGTGAGGTAGGCGCGGCGCGGGCGCAGCTCCGCGACGTATTCGAGCGCGCGCTCGAGCCACAGGTGCGTCGGGTGCGGCGTGATGCGCAGGCAGTCGAGGACGAGCACTTCGAGGCCGCGCAGCAGTTCGAGCGAGCGGGGCGGTATCTCGCTCAGGTCGGTCGCGTAGGCGAAGTCGTTGAAGCGGTAGGCGGTGACGGGCAGGCGCCCGTGGATGACCTCGACGGGCGTCACGTCGAGCCCGGGGCCGAGGCAGAAGGGCGCGCCGTGCTCGACGGTGTGCGCGACGACCTGCGGGAGCCCGCCGCCGAAGTAGGTGGGCTCGAAGACGTACTTGAAGATGCGCCGGATGTCCGCCCACGCGCGCTCGTTCGCGTAGACGCCGAGGGCGCCGTGGCGGAAGTTCAAGGGGCGTATGTCGTCGAGCCCGAAGATGTGGTCGGCGTGGCAGTGCGTGATGAGCACCGCGTCGAGGTGTTTGAGCCCGACGCGGAGCGCCTGCTGGCGGAAGTCCGACGAGGTGTCTATCAGGACGGTGCGCCCCGCGTGCTCGACCAGCACCGAGACGCGCAGGCGCTTGTCGCGCGGGTCGTCCGACGTACAGGTCTCGCACTCGCACCCGATGGAGGGCACGCCCGTCGAGGTACCCGTCCCGAGCAGCGTGAACTTCATAAGGCCGTGAACCGTGAACCGTGAACCGTAAACCGTGACAAGAAAGAACGCGCCCTTCTTGTCACGATTTACGGTTCACGGTTTACGCTCTTTATCTCCCCCCCGTGATGTCGCCGCCGGTGAAGCCGCGGCCTCCGCCTCCCTGCGGCGGGCGCGGCGCTCCGGAGAGCGAGACGTACTGCATCCGGAGCTGCGAGAGGATCATGTCGAGGAACTGCTGCTCCTCGCCCGCGAGGTTGCCGCGCGTCTTGCGCTGGAGCGTCCCGAGCATGTCGATGCACTGCTTGGCGAGCGGGAGGTTGACGCCGCCGCCGCCCGGGTGGTTGACCATCCCGAGCGCGTCGGCCGCGAACGAGGCGATGAACTCGACCAGCATCAGGAACCCTTCGTCTCCGAGGGCCTCGCGCCCGGCGTCCGGCGCTTCCGCGTCGCGGCCGGCGGCGCTCGGCGCGGCCTCCTCCGGCGTCGCGGGGCGTGGCGGCGGCTCGTCCGCGCGCGCCTCGGGCGTCGGCGCCGGCTGCGCGGGCTCGGGCGTCGCGGGCTCCTCCTCGCGCGGGAGGTCGCGCGGCGTGCCGTCGGGGTTGAAGAGCCGGCGGTCGGTGATCTTGAATGTGGGCTTCTCTTCGCTCATCTCTCTCGCTCACTCGGCGCACGCGCCGGCCGGGCCGGGGCGTGGCGCGAAGGTTCTGAAGTTGTACGGTTTGCCTATGGCCGGATGGTAGCACCCGCGCCCGCGCCGTCGCAACAAACGCCCCCGACGCCGCCCACGCCGCGCGGCCGGCCCGCACGTTTTCAAGACCGCGCACCTACGCGCCGAAGAGGGCGCGCACTTCTTGTGGTGTCAGCCCCGAGGCGCGCAAGGCGCGGAGCGAGAGCGACTCGTGGCGCTTGGCGAGCCGCTCGCCGCGCCCGTCCGTGACGAGGTCGCAGTGGAAGTATGCGGGCGTCGGGTGGCCGAGCGCGCGCTGGAGCAGCACCTGCCGCGCGGTCGATTTGAGGAGGTCTGCGCCGCGCACGACTTCCGTGATGCGCATCAGCGCGTCGTCGACGACGACCGCGAGCTGGTACGCGGGCACGTCGTCCCTGCGCCAGACGACGAAGTCGCCGAAGTCGCGCCCGGCGACGAAGACCTGCCGGCCCCGGTTCAGGTCCTCAAAAACTATCTCCTCGCCGTCGGGCACGCGGAAGCGCCAGTTGAGTCCGGCCGGCGCGCGGGCGGCGTGCGGCACGGCGCCCGCGCGCCGGCGGCACGTGCCGGGGTAGTGCGGCTCGTCGTCCGGCGCCGCCCTCACGCCGGGGCCGGCCGCGCCCGCCTCGTGCGGCGCCTCGGCCGCGCGCGCCACGTCCCTGCGCGAGCAGGCGCAGGGGTAGACTTGTCCGGCCCCGACGAGCCGCGACCACGCGTCGAGGTACAGCCCGCGCCTCTCGCTCTGCGTGTAGGGCGCGAGGGGACCGCCCACGTCCGGCCCCTCGTCCCAGTCGAGGCCGAGCCAGCGCAGGTCTTCGAGCATCGCGGCGGCGAACTCCGCGCGCGAGCGCGCCGGGTCGAGGTCTTCGTCGCGCAGGACGAGCGCGCCGCCCGCCTCGCGCGCGCGGCCGTGCGCCGTCCAGAAGGTCCGCGCGTGGCCGAGGTGCAGGTGCCCGGTCGGCGAGGGCGCGAGACGCCCGCGATAGGATGAATGACGAACGACGGATGATGGACGTGGTGGCTGCGTCATCGACTCGTCTGTCATAATCCGGGTTCAAAGTTTAAAGTTCAAGGAACCGAACGATGCCCGCAAACTTTCAAGACCTCGTCGCGCTGATGGCGCGGCTGCGCTCGCCCGAGGGCTGCCCGTGGGACCGCGAGCAGACTTACGCGACGCTGGCGCCGATGCTCGTCGAGGAGGCATACGAAGCGTTCGAGGCCGTCGAGGACGCGCGCGAGGGGCGCCCGGCGGGACTCTGCGAGGAGCTGGGCGACCTGCTCTTCCAGATCGTCTTCTACGCGCAGGTCGCCTCCGAGCGCGGCGAGTTCACCATCGAAGACGTGACCGGGCGGATACACTCGAAGATGGTGCGCCGCCACCCGCACGTCTTCGGCGACGTGGTGGTGCGCGACGGCGAGGAGCTGCTGCGTAACTGGGAGGCCCTGAAGGCCGAGGAGAAGCGCGCGGCGGGCGGGGGCGAGGCCGAGCCGGACGCGTCGCTCCTCGACGGCGTCTCGTCGAAGGCGCCGGCGCTGATGGAGGCGCACCAGCTCGCCACGAAGGCCGCGCGCGTCGGCTTCGACTGGCGCGACGTGGACGAGATTTTCGACAAGCTCCGCGAGGAGACCGAAGAGCTGCGCGCCGCCATCCGCGAGCGCGCGGCGGCCGGCGGCGGCGGCGGCGCGGGGGCCGAGCACCAGCGCGTCCGCGAGGAGCTGGGCGACCTCCTCTTCGCCGTCACCAACATCGCCCGCCACCTCCAGGTCGAGCCCGAGTCCGCCCTCAAGCTCACCAACCGCAAATTCCGCCGCCGCTTCCGACACATCGAGCGCGGGCTGAGAGAGAGGGGCCGCGAACTCGGCTCGGCGACTCTGGACGAGATGGAGGAGCTGTGGCAGGAGGCGAAGCAGGAGGGCGCCGGCGGGTGACCGGTGCCGGGTGACAAGAAAATCTCTAACTGCTATCTTTTACTTCGCGGCCCAGTCAGGGGCGTCGCGGTACCAGCCGTCGCTGACGGGCACGGGCGGGTCGCTGCTGCGCGCGGCGGGCGACCTCTTCGGCGGGTGGCTCAGCTCGGCCGGCAACTCGGCCTACGAGATACAGCGCGCCGTCGGCGGCAAGGCGCACGACGAGGCTCTGCAGAAGGCGGTCGAGGAGGGCAAGCAGCACTTCCACCAGTGCTCGCGCTGCGGCCGCTGGGTCTGCCCGGAGGTCTGCTGGAACGCCTCGGCCGGGCAGTGCGAGGAGTGCGCGCCCGACTATCAGGAGGAGCTGGCCTCTGCGCACGCGCAGGCCAAGGCCGACGCCACGCGCGAGCAGCTCCACGAGAAGGCGCGCGCCACCGACTACGTCTCCGGCGTTGACATGAGCGCGGGCTCGACCGCGCGCGCGCCGGCGCGCGCGCAGCAGAAGGCGGCGGCCGCCGCGGCCAACTGCTCGGGCTGCGGCGTCGAGGTCGGCACGGCCAAGTTCTGCCCCGAGTGCGGCACGCCGGCCGCGCCCCCGAAACCGACCTGCACCGGCTGCGGCCACCAGCCCGAAGGCGCCCCGAAGTTCTGCCCCGAGTGCGGCGCGAAGATGTCTGTCACGAGCTAGGCGGCCGGCAAAACCAAGAGCGGCACGCACGGACGCGCGTCCGTGCGTGCCGCTTCTCATTTAGCGCGGGGCGCGCGCGGGCCGGCTCAACCCTGTTCGGCGATGTCGCGCTCCAGCGCGAGGAGCGTGCGCTTGAGCATGGCGCGGTGCGCGGCGCCGGTGGCGCGTTCGAGCTGGTCGAGCGTGCGCGCGCGTGAGAGTGCGAGCGAGGCGAGGCGCTCCCGGCGCGCACGCTCCTCGGGCGAGAGGTCTTGAAGCTCCCGCCCCTCGGGCTCGCGAAAACTCTCCTCCTGCTGCGACTCGACCGACTTGCTCTCCCAACCGCGTGCCAACTTAAGCCCCCTTCGTTCAGCCATTCGCAAGGGCGGCGGGCGGCGCTCACCTGTAAGAGAACGCGCGCTGGTAGGTCGAGTACTCGTTCTGCGGCGAGACGGCCGCCATGTAGAAGACCTGCCCGTTGCCCATCGTCGCCGTCAGGATGGTCACGCGCTCGCGCGCCCCGGTGATGGGCGACTGCCCGACGAGCGTCGTCGCGAGCGCGGTGCGGCCGCCGAGCGTCGTCCGCGTGAAGCCCGACTGCTGGCGCAGGTAGTTGTTCGACTGCATCAGGCCCTGCACCACCTCCTGCGACGCGCTCTGAAGGTCGTTGTACTGCGACTGCGCGACGCTGAACATCACGCCATGCGTGATGCCCTGCGAGCCGTAGGCGCCCTCCGGCGCGTAGGAGACTGAGGACTGGTCGCCGCCGAGCTGCCGCCAGTTCGACGGCACGGCCACGCTGAACAGGTTGTTGCGCTGCGTCTGGTAGCGGGTCGAGGGGTAGGCCACGCGCTCGCCGCGCGCGTAGACGCCGCCCTGGTCGGGGTACTGCTGACCCTGGTCGGGGTACTGCCCGCCCTGGTTCGGGTTGCGCTGCCCCGAGCGCGCGATCTCCTCCATCGAGCGAGCGCGCGGGTAGCCGCGCAGCCGCGACTGCACCTGGCGGAACTCGGCCGTGTCCGAGCGCCCGCCCTCGACGCGGAGCATCGCGGCCTCCTGCAGGATGCGCTGCTCGCGGTTGCCCGGGTTCGGGTGGCTCGACAGGAACTCGGGGGCGCCGCTGCCGCCGCCCTGCTGCGCGATGGTGCGGAACATGCTGGCCAGCTCGCGCGGATCGTAGCCGGCTCGCGCCATGATCTGCGAGCCGAGGATGTCGGCCTGCGTCTCGTACTCGCGGCTGTACTTGGTGAAGTACCCCTGCGCAATGGTCTGCCCGATGGCGGCGCCGGTCTGGCCGCCGAGGATGGCGCCGCCGAGGATGGAGCCGAGCCCGATGATGGTGCTCTTGGCGCTGGTCGCCTTGGTCTGCTGCGCGGTGGCGTGGCGCAGGGCGATGTGCGAGATTTCGTGCGCCATCACGCCCGCCATCTCGCCCTCGGTGCGCGCGGCCTCGATCATGCCGCGGTTGACGAACATCGGCCCGCCGGGGAGCGCGAACGCGTTGATGTCGCGCGCATCCACCACCTCGAACGAGTAGCGGAAGGCGGGCTGCTGGAACTCGGTCGGGATGGCCGCGACCAGATTCTGGCCGACCCTGTTCACGTAGCCCGTGACCGCGCCGTCGCGCAGGATGGGCATCTGCTGGTGGACCTGCTGCGCGGCCTGCTGGCCGACCCGCACGTCGTCGCTGACGCTGTACTTGTTCTTCGCCAGCGCGATGCGCGTCTGCCCGAGCGCGGCCAGCGGCATCGCGAACATGGCGACGGCCAGCAAGAGCGCCGCCGCGCCGTGTGAGCTGTTCCTTCTGATATTCATCTTCTTAATCTCCCCCGCGGCCTGCGCCCCCCACCCCGGTGGGGTCGCGGCCGGGAATCATGACGCAAAAACGACGAGCGGCACGTCCCCCGAATCTTAAGCCAGAGGGCGTGCCGCTCGTACGGCAAATTTCTCGGTCCCTCTGAACGCTCGCTGTCAAAAGCCGCATCACACGCGGCACCCGGAGAGAGCGGGAGAGAGCTTCAACCTTTTCGTCGGGCGCGCGCCGCACATCGTGCGCGAGGTCGCCTGCGCCTGACCCACTTTAGATGAAACGCCCCGCGCGACCGTGGCCTGTGGGCTTCAGCTTCTCCCCCTGCGCCGCCGCGCGCGCGGGGCGCGAGGTCTCACGTTTTTGTTACGTTCCTGTCGCGGCTGGACGGTCGCGCCGCCTTCGTCCGCGAAACGCACACTCGCGCCGCTCGGCGGGCGCGGAATCGAAACGGCGGCGAAAGGCGAAGTGATGACCTGCGTTGTAAGACTACCGGACGCCGGACGCCGCTCGTTGACTGTGATAGCAAGCACGGTGCCAGTCCGCCGGATTCCCGTAATCTCGACGCTGTAGCCGCCCGTCGGCTGCTGCCCCTGGTACGCGACGACGACGGCGCGCGTATCGAAGCTCACGTCGGGCAGGGGCCGCCCCGCGCCAATCTTCTCCCAGGTGCGACGCCACCCCGCCTGGTCCGTGATCAACTCGACCGCGCGCCCGCCCTCGTGCGTGCTGTATGTGCCGGTGGCGAGAAGAGACGACTCGACGGGCTTCGACTCCTCGGCCTGACCCTGCTGCGCGGCGGCGCCCGCGCGCGCGGCCGAGTCGCCGAGCATCGCCATCCGCAGAATCTTGACCGGCGGCATCCCGTAGCTCAAGAGCCGGTCGTGGAAGTCGCCGAGGCGGAACGAGTCGCCGAGCTGCCGCCGCCACTCGTCGCGCAGCTTGAGAATCTCCATCTTGCCGAGCGTGTAGACGAGGTAGGTCGGGTCGAGCGTGCCGCGCCGCGCCTCGCGCTCGGCGTTGGTGCGCGCCTGGTAGCCCTCACGCACGAAGAACTCGACGGCCTCGGGGTACGTCATCCCCGCCGTGTGCAGCCGGAGCCCCACGACGTAGCGGCACAGCCGCAGGAGCGCGGCGTCCAACTGCGCGAGCCGCATCTTCGGGTTGTTCCCGCCGAAGCCCTCTTCGAGCATCATCTGCTCGCAGTAGTGCGCCCAGCCCTCGACGAAGCTCGCTGACCCTAAGGCCGCGCGCACGCGCGAGGGCGACTGCCTCGCCTTGAGCAGCTGGTAGTAGTGTCCGGGGTAGGCCTCGTGAATCGAGGTGATGGTCAGGCCGTAGCGGTTGTAACGGCCGAGGTGCTCCTCCTGCTGCTGCGGCGTCCACGCGGGGTCGGCCGGCGTGACGTAGTAGAAGCCCTCGGTCGCCGCGCGCTCGAAGGCGCCCGGCGCGTCGAGCGAGGCGAAGGAGAGAGCGCGCGCGTACTCGGGCGTCTCGGCGACGAGCAGGTTCTCGCTCGCGGGCGCGGTCAGAATCTCCTCAGCGCGGACGAAGGCGCGGATGCGGTCCAGCTCGGCGCGCGCCTCGCCGACGAGGCCGTCCGGGGCGGGGTGCTCGCGCGCGAGCAGTTGCAGCGCGGCCGCGACGCCCCGGCCGGGCGCTATCTCCTCGGCGACGGCGCGCATCTCGTCCTGCGTCTCGCGCAGGCGCCGCTCGCCCTCGCGCAACAGCGCGGGCAGGGGCGTCTCGACCATCTCCTCGTGAAGCAGCTTCTTGCGGTAGTTCTCCGCGCCGAGCGCGAACTCGCCCGTAGAGCGCGGGAGCAGGTCGCGCTCCAGCCATTCGCGGAAGGAGCGGACGGCCGCCACCGCCTGCGTGTTGGCCTCGTGGAACTCGGCGCGGCGCGCGGCGTCGAGGCGCGAGCCGCCGGCGCGCTCGAACATCTGCGGGACGACGCGCTCGAAGAAGGCGACGCTGCCGGCGGCCTGCGCGATGGCCGTCTCGGTGAAGAGGCGCGGCGGGTTGTCGAGGTTGCGCCGCGCCTCTTCTAACAGCCGCGCTATCTGCCGCTCGCGCGCGAGCACCGACGGCAGCCGCTGCTCGACGGGCGCGAAGTTGCGCTTGAGGATGTTGTCTATCGAGGAGGAGACGAGGCGGCCGTAGAGGCCCGGGTCGCGCCGCCACGCGCGCACGTCTTCGAGTTCGAGGAGCCGCGCGCGCGCGTGCGAGCCGAGCACGAGGTAGTCGTAACGCGCGTCGGGCGACAGCCGCCACTCGGGGACGCGCGCCAGCTCGGCGAGCACGCCGCGCAGCCGCCGCACCTCGCGCGCGACCGACTCGGCGTCGCGCTCTTCGAGCCGCGAGTCGAACTCGTGCAGCCCTGCGGCCGTCGCCTCCGAAGGGTTGAAGGCGTAGTGGCCGCGCAGGTACGCCTCGCCTATCTGCGCGACGCGCGCGTCCGTCGCGCGGTTCGCGGCCGAGACGCGCGACGCGCCCGCGGCGCCGCCGCGCGCCGGCCGGCGGCGCTGCGCCGAAGAGACCTCGACCGCCCAGAGCGACGCGCAGACGGCGAGCGCGATGAGAGACGCCGGAAACTTCCTTCTCATGAAGCGGAACACCCTCGGAAGAGCGCGGGACGAACACCAGCAGACGCCCGCGAAAGGGAGACGAAGAGCGGAAGTGAGATTAGCATAAAGCGGTAGACAGTAGACAGTAGTCAGTAGGCTCCGCACGGCGGGCGTCGACCCCGACAATCGGACGGTTCGTCAGAAGGAAGGGTTTTCTACTGACTGCTGACTACTGTCTACTGTCTACTGCTTTCACTTCATCGGCGAGATTTTCTCGTCGAGCAAGCGGGCGGGCTCTTCGAGCGGCGCGATGTGGTGCGGCTTGCCGTGCCAGACGCGGACGGCCGAGTAGATGAGGAAGATGAGCGCGGCGATGCTGAAGACGGTGCGGCCGAAGCCGCTCCCCGTGGCGAAGCGCACGAGTTGGAAGATGATCGAGCCGGCGACGACGGCGAGCTGGAGCGCGAGCCCCTGCGCGGCGTGAAAGCGCGTGCGCGTCTCGTTACGCGGCACGACGGCCAGCTCGATGACGGACGCGACGAGCCCGATGTAGAAGGGGAGGTAGGGCAGCACGTTCGCGATGTTCTCGGGCAGGCCGAGCCGCGTCACGGGGCGCGTGGAGGGCGCGTCGCCCGGCTGCCGGAACGGAGCCTGGTAGGGCGAAGAGGGCCCGGGCGGCGGCGGCGCGCTCGTCGCGGGCGGCTGGTGCGACCCCGCGCCGAAGCTCGTGAAGGGCTGCGCGCGGAAGGGCTGCGGCTCGGGCGCGCGCGGCGGCGTGTAGGCGGGCGGGACGAAGACTGACGGGTACGAGTCGGTCACCCGATCGTCGAGGCGGCGCGTCTGCTCCTCGGTCACGCTCGCGGGCGGGAGCGGGTCGGTCTCGCCGGCGCGCCCGAACGCCTCCTCCGCGCGGCGCGCGTAGTCGGGGTCGAGCGGGTCCGTGTCGTACTTGCTTCTCTTCTCCGGCATGAATCCTCTTACGTCGCGCGCGCGGCGCGAGTTCTCCCCTTCAGGCTTCGACCTCGAACGCGGCCGGCTCCCACCGCCCCTCGCGCTCCGAGATGCGGAAGGCGCGCAGCACGCACTCGCCCGCCTCGTCGAAGCCGATTATGAAGTAGACGGCCGAAGGGTAAAAGGCGAGCCGCACGTCGGCGGCCGACGGCTCGGGCTCGTCCGAGCGCGGGTGCGAGTGGTAGACGGCCGCGAGCGACTCGCCGCGCGCGCGCATACTTCGCTGAGCCTCGAAGAGTTCTTCGGGCGCCGCCTCGTAGGCGACTTCGGGGCGCGGCGCGGCGTTGCGCAGGGGGTACGCCGTTCGCGCGCCTTCGTCGCCGCCGCCGAGCAGCCCGCAGCACTCCTCGGGCGCGCAGGCGCGCGCGTGCGCGAACATCTCCTCGACCAGCGGGCGCGGAATCCTGAAGTCCGTCCGCGTCATTTCAAAACCTTCAGGCGCCCTCGCCGCCCGCCTCACTCCACTCCGATGTTGATGTGCAGCTCTTCGAGCTGGTGCGGGTCGATGGCGCCCGGCGCGTCGATCATCAGGTCGGCGGCCGAGGCCGTCTTGGGGAAGGCCATCAGGTCGCGTATGTTGTCGATGCCCGTGAGCGCCATCAGCGTGCGCTCGATGCCGGCGGCGATGCCGCCGTGCGGCGGCGTGCCGTACTCCAGCGCGTCGAGGAAGAAGCCGAAGCGCTCGCGCGCCTTCTCCTCCGTCAGTCCCAGCGCCTTGAAGACGAGCCGCTGCACGTCGCGCCGGTGGATACGGATGGAGCCGCCCGCGACCTCGATGCCGTTGACGACCGCGTCGTAAGCCTTCGCGCGAATCCCACTGAGCAGGTGCGTCTCGCCGCCCTCGACCGCGCGCCCGAACGCGGGGATGTCCTCGTCCACCATCGAGGTGAAGGGGTGGTGCATCGGGTAATAGCGCCCGTCCTCCTCGTGAAACTCGAACATCGGGAACTCGGTCACCCACAGCGGCGCGAACGTGTTCGGCTTGATTAACTTCTCGCGCCGCGCCACCTCGTTGCGCAGCGCGCCCAGCGCGGCGGCGACGACCGAAGCGCGGCCGGCGACGACGAGCACGGCGTCGCCCTTCTCCGCCCCGGCCTGCGCGGCGAGCCGCGTCACCGACTCTTCGCCGAGCGCCTTCAAGAGCGACGACGAGACCTCGTCGCCGAGCTTGACCCACGCGAGCGCGCCCGCGCCGTAGCGTTTGACGACCTCCTGCAACTCGTCGAGCTGCTTGCGCGAGAGGTGCGCGCCGCCTCTGGCGACGAGCCCCTTGACCTCGCCGCCCGCTTCGAGCGCCGAGGCGAAGGGCGCGAACGCCGTCCCCTCGACCGCGGGCCGCAGGTCCTGCAGCTCCATCCCGAAGCGCAGGTCGGGCTTGTCGCTGCCGAAGCGGCGCATCGCCTCGGCGTAGGAGAGCCGCGGGAACGGCGTCTCCAGCTCCGCGCCGACGAGGCGGAAGACGCGCGCGAGCAGGCCCTCAATCAAGCGGTAGACCTGCTCGCGCGTGGCGAAGCTGAACTCCACGTCGAGCTGCGTGAACTCGGGCTGGCGGTCGGCCCGCAGGTCCTCGTCGCGGAAGCAGCGCGCGATCTGGTAGTACTTGTCGAGCCCCGCGATCATGCAGATCTGTTTGAAGATTTGCGGCGACTGCGGCAGCGCGTAGAAGCGGCCGGCGTAGAGGCGCGACGGCACGACGTAGTCGCGCGCGCCCTCGGGCGTGGACTTGATGAGGATGGGGGTCTCGATCTCGGTGAAACCCTGCTCGTCCATGTAGCGGTGAATCTCGCCGACGGTGCGCGCGCGAAGCCTGAGCACGTTCTGGAAGAAGGGGCGGCGCAAATCCAGGTAGCGGTACTTGAGACGCACCTCCTCGGCGGCGAGCTTGTCGGGCGGCGCGTCGAGCTGGAAGGGCGGCGTGCGCGCCTCGTTGAGGATGAGGAGTTCGCGCGCCTGCACCTCGACCTCGCCCGTCCCGATCTTGAGGTTGCGCGCCGACTGGTCGCGGAGCACGACCTCGCCCCTGACGGCGATGACGTACTCGCCGCGCACCTCTTTCGCGCGCGCGTGCGCCTCGGGCGCGTCCTCGGCGTCGAAGACGATCTGCGTGATTCCGTCGCGGTCGCGCAGGTCGACGAAGGTCAGCGGCCCGAAGTCGCGGCGCACCGCGACCCAGCCCATCAGCACGACCGTCTGCCCGGCGTCGGCCGCGCGCAAAGCCCCGCACGAGTGCGTGCGTTCCAGTTCCCCCAGGTGGTCAAGAGCAGCCATCAAAACCTCATCTCTATTCAAATGGTCATCAGGACTTGTTGCCGTACAGCCTCTCGGAGAGTATCGCGGCGGCGTGTGCGCGCGCCACGGTCTCCTGACCGCCGCTCGCCATGTCCTTGAGCGCGACCTCGCCGCGCGCGCGCTCGTCTTCGCCGATGACGACGACGAAGGGGACGCCGCGCGACGAGGCGTACTTGAGCTGCTTGCCGAGCTTGTCCGCGTCGGGGTAAACGTCAACGCGCAGGGCCGGCGCCTCGCGGCGCAGCCCGGCGGCGAAGGCGAGCGAGTCCCTGACCGACTCCTCGTCCCAGACCGTCACCAGCACGTCGGCCGCCGCGCGCTCCAAATTCTCGGGGAACATCCCGCGCTCGGTCATCACGACGATGATGCGTTCGAGTCCGAGCGAGAAGCCGCACGCGGGGATGTCTTTCCCCGAGAACATGCCGACCAGGTTGTCGTAGCGCCCGCCGCCGCCCAAAGAGCCGGCGAGGTCGGGCACGCTGATCTCCATGATGGCGCCCGTGTAGTACGAGAGCCCGCGCGCGAGGCTGGGGTCTATCTTGATGCGGTCGGCGGCGCCGCACGCGGCGGCGTACTCGACGATGCGGCGCAGCTCGTCCACGCCGCGCGCGCCCGATTCGTTGTCGCCGACGAACTCGACCAGGCGGCCGAGCGCGGCGCGGTTGTAGGCTTCGGCCTTTGAGACTTCCGTCCCGCCGCCGTCGCCCGCGACGAACTCGGCGGCGTGTTCGAGCGCCGGGAGGTTCTCGAAAAAGCCGAGCAGCTCCTCGCCGCTCTCGGGCCGAATGCCGCGCCCGGCCAGCTCGCGCGCCACGCCCTCGCGCCCAATCTTGTCGAGCTTGTCGAGCGCGACGAGCGCGTCGGCGTGTTTGTCGGCCGCGACGCCCGCCGCGTCGAGCACGCCGGCGAGCACCTGCCGGTGGTTGAGGCGGATGGTGAAGTTCGTAAAACCTAAAGCCGTGAGCGCGTCGGTCGCGGCGGCGCAGAGTTCCGCTTCGACCACGGGCGAGCGCGTGCCGGCCACGTCCACGTCGCACTGGTAGAACTCGCGGAAGCGACCGCGCGCGGGGCGGTCTGCGCGCCAGACCGGCTGAATCTGGTAGCGCTTGAAAAACTTCGGGAGCCGCTCGCCGTACTCGGCGACGACGCGCGCCAGCGGCACCGTCAGGTCGTAGCGGAGCGCGAGGTCGGCCTCGCCCGTCCGTTCGTGCTCGCCGCGCTTGAGGATTTTGAAGATGAGCTGGTTGCCCTCCTCGCCGTACTTCCCCAGAAGCGTCTCGATGTTCTCGACCGCCGGCGTCTCCAGCGGCTCGAAGCCGTAGCGCTCGTACGTCTCCTTAATCACGCGGATGACGTACTCGCGCTTGCGCAAGTCCGCCGGGAGGAAGTCGCGCATCCCGCGCGCGGGCTGTGTCTTGGCTGGCATAAAACAACTGTCTACTCACCTGAAGATCGAGAACCCGACGTAGAAGATGTTCGAGTCGAAGCCGGGGTTGACGTCGGCGCGGTAGCCGTTGGAGACGTGGTGGTACCTGTAGCCGACCGTCCAGGCGCGCCGCGCGCCCGTCTTCCACTGCACGCCGCCGCCGAAGTCGGCCGTGAAGTTGAACTGCGCCCCGCGCTCGTCCGGGACGCGCTCGCCGAAGTAGAGGAAGCCGCCCGACCCCTGCGCGAAGGGCTGTACGCGCTCGCGCCGTCGGAAGTTGAGCTGGAAGCCGACGGGCGAGAGTCCCGCGCCCGTTATCGTCCGACGCACCTTCCGCACGCCGCCCGGCTCGGGCTCGAACGCCGGGAACGACATCGCCGCCAGCGGCACCGCGTCCAACGTGTACTTGAGCGCGAGGTTGTCGCCCCGCGCAAGCACACGCGCGTAGCGGAAGCCGAGCACCCCGAAGCGCACGCCCTCCGTGTCCCCTATCAGCGTCGGCGCGCTGAACGAGCCGCCGCCCCAGAAGCCGAACTCGTTGACGGCCTTCTCCATCCCGAACGCGCCGCCCGCGCTCTGCGCGGCGGGGGCCGCCTCCGGCTCGGCGAGCAGACCCGACGCCCCCTGCCCCCGCGCGGCCGTGCCCAGGCAGGGCGCGAGCAGGAGCGCCAGAAGGACACCGGCGAAACTGATTCCGTGACGCATGGCTCTCACCCCTCCGGCCCGGCGCTTCCGCGGGCAGCCCAAGGCGGCGTCAACCGGCCTCCGTTATCCCGTACTCCTCGCGGTAGACGCGCGTGTACTCGACGTAGTTCTTCCAGAAGGTGTCGAGGTCGGCGACCTCCGCGTCGCTCAACGGCCGCTTGACGCGCGCCGGCACGCCCATGACGAGCGAGCGCGGCGGGACGACGGTGCCCGGCGACAGAAGCGCCCCGGCCGCGACCAGCGAGCGCTCGCCCACGCGGCACCCGTCCATCACGATGGAGCCGATGCCGACCAGGCACCCGCGCTCGACGTGGCAGCCGTGGAGCGTGACGTTGTGGCCGACCGTCACCTCGTCTTCGAGGATGGTGGCGTGCGTCCCGTTCGAGACGTGGATGACGGTGCCGTCCTGGACGTTGGTGCGCTCCCCGATGCGGATGTGGAAGACGTCGCCGCGCACGACCGCGCCGAACCAGACCGAGGAGTGCGCGCCGACGTGCACGTCGCCGACGACCTGCGCGCTGTCCTCTATGAACGCGGTCGGGTGAATCCGAGGGCTGACGCCCCTGAACGGTCGAATCATGGTGTTTGACCTGTCGGCGGCGAGACGGAAGCTCCCGGCCGCCCCTTGCGTGAAAGCGAAAACGGTAGCACGCGCCGCTCGCGCCGGGCAAGCAAGGCGACTGTGCTACAATCGCCCGCGCCGAACGAGGAGAGACCGACACCGTGCCGACCGAGACGCCGCCGCCGTACTTCCCGCAGAACCCGCTCTCGCCCGGCGACGAGAAGACCGCGAGGAAGCTCAGGCTCACCTTCTACGGCTGCGCCGCGCTCGCCGCGCTCCTCCTGCTGGCCGCGACCGTCGGCGTCTTCTACCTCGTCCGCTCGCTGCTCTAAAAAAGTACCGCCCGGGATTTGACAGGTCAGACATGAAAAGGCCGTCCCCCCGACTCCTGCTGCTCGTCGCGCTGCTCGCGGCGTCGGCGTCTTTTGCGCCGCGCGTCGCGCGCGTGGAGGGGCGCGGCGCCGGGGGCGGTGACGGCGCGTGGTCGAGCGTGCGCTCGCGGAACTTCCTCGTCGAGGGCGAGGCGCCCGAGCGCGACCTGCGGCGCGTGGCCGCACGCCTCGAAGAGTACCGCGCGGCCTTCTCGCGCCTGCTGCCGGGCGAGCACACGGGCGTCCCCACGGCGGTCGTCGTCTTCCCCGACGACGAGACTTACGCCCCCTTCAAGCCGCTGCTCGGCGGGCGCACCGCGCGCAACGTGGCCGGCTACTTCCAGCCCGGCTCGGACATCAACTACATCACGGTCGTCCTCGAACGCGGCGCGGCGCGCGACCCGGCGACGCTCGTACACGAATACACGCACCTGCTCGTCGACAACCACTTCAGCGCCGCGCCGCTCTGGCTGAAGGAGGGCTTAGCCGAGTTCTACAGCACGGCGCGCGTCTCGGAGGGCGGGCGCCGCCTGACGCTCGGCGAGCCGCCCGCGCAGCTCGCGCGCGAGCTGCGCGGCGGGCGCGAGCTGATTCCGCTCGAAACGCTCTTCGACGTCGACCAGTCGTCTCCCTTCTACTCCGAGTCCGGCAAGCTCGGCCTCTTCTACGCGCAGTCGTGGGCGCTCGTCCATTACCTCTCGGAGGTGCGCGGCGGCACGAGGCGCGAGGCGCTCACGCGCTTCACGTCGCTGCTCGCCGAGGGGCTGTCGGCCGAGGAGGCGCTGCGCGGCGCGTTCGGCGCGGGCGTCTCGGAGATAGAGGCGGGGCTCGCGGCCTACGTGCGTCTCGCTGGGCGCGCTGCGGCTGCGGCAGGGGCGGCACGAAGAGGCGCGCGGGCACCTGGAGCTGGCGGCGGCCGAGGAGCCTTCCGACCACCTCGCGCACTACCACCTCGCCGACGCGCTCCACCGCGAGGGCGCGGGCGCCGCCGCCGACTTGACGCCCAGGAGCTTCGAGGAGAGGACGGAGCTGATCCGCTCGCGCCTGCGCCGCGCCTCGGAGCTGGCGCCTACGTTCGTCGAGCCGTACAGGCTTCTGGCGACGGTCGAGATGGAGCGCGGCGACCGTCACGCGGAGGCGGCTCAGCTTCTGCGGCGCGCCTCGGCGCTCGCCCCGCGCCGCGTTGACCTCGTCCTCATGCTCGCGCAGGCCGAGATGCTCGGCGGACGCTTCGAGGAGGCGCGACGCCTCGCCGAGCCATACGCCCGACGCTCGGCCGACGAGCGGATGCGCGAGCTGGCCGCCGCGCTCGTCGCGCGCATCGAGTCGCGCCGACGGCAGGCCGAGCTCGAGCGGCAGCACGCCTACGAGACCACGCGCGCCGACGCAGAGGCCGCGGGGGCCGCGCAGCCCTGCGACCTCCCCGTGCGCGGCGGGCCGCAGCACAAGCGCCTGCGCTTCGAGGGCTCGCAGGTGTGCGGCCGGCTGGCCGAGATAGAGTGCGCGGACGTGGGCGTCGTGCTCCGCGTCGAGACCGCGGCGGGCACCCTGCGTCTGCGCGCCGAAGACCTGCGCGGCGTGCGCTTCATCACCTACACGACGGCCGTCAAGACCGGCCGCCTCGAATGCGGCCCGCGCGAGCGAGCAGACCACGTGCTCGTGACCTATCGCACCGGCCGCACCGGCGCGCGCGGGCCCGACGCCTCAGACGGCGAGGCCGTCGCGGTCGAGTTCATCCCCGAAGACTGGAACCCCTGAGCCGGAGAGGGGCTTTGAGCTTTCAAATTTTAATTTGAAATCATGAATCCCTCCGCAACGCCCCCGCCGACACGCCACGACAAGGACGCGCCGGGCCACGGGCTCGCGCGGCGTCTGGGTCTGTTCGACGCGACGATGATCGTGATGGGCGGCATCGTCGGCTCGGGCATCTTCGCCACGCCGCACGACGTGGCGCGGCAGGTCCACACGCCGTTCCTCGTCCTCGGCGCGTGGCTCGCGGGCGGCGCGGTCGCGCTCGCCGGGGCCTTCGTCTACGCCGAGCTGGCCGCGCGACGCCCCGAGGTCGGCGGCCAGTACGCGTACCTGCGCGAGGCTTACCACCCCGGCGTCGCCTTCCTCTACGGCTGGGCGCTGCTGCTCGTCGTCCAGACGGGCGGGATGGCGGCGGTCGCCATCACCTTCGCGCGCTACTTCTCCGAGCTGACCGGGACACACTTTCCCGACTGGGCGGTGGCCGCGGCGACGCTCGCGCTCCTCACCGCCGTCAACTGCCTCGGCGTGCGCGCGGGCAGCAACGTGCAGAGCCTGCTGATGGTCTTGAAGATTCTGGCGGTAGCGGCGCTGGTCGCTTCGGGGCTGTTCGCGGTCGCGGAGCCGCGCGCTTTGACGGGAGGGCCGCTGCTCGACCGTCCCGCGTCGCTCGGGCTGCTCGCGGGCCTCGGCGCGGCGCTGACGCCGGTGATGTTCTCCTACGGCGGGTGGCAGACGGCGAGCTTCGTCTCGGGCGAGATGCGCGAGCCGCGGCGCGACCTGCCGCGCGGGCTGCTGCTCGGGGTGTGCGGCGTGATACTGCTCTACACGCTGGTCAACGTGGCGTTCCTGCGCGCGCTCGGCGCCGACGGCTTGGCCGAGACCGAGACGCCCGCGTCGGCGCTGATGCGGCTCGCGCTGGGCGAGGGCGGCGCGCGGCTCATCGCGGTCGGCATCGCCGTCTCGACGCTCGGCTTCCTCAGCCAGAGTATGCTCACCGCGCCGCGCGTCTACTTCGCGATGGCGGAGGACGGGCTCTTCTTCCGCGGCGTCGCGCGGCTCTCGGAGCGGACGCGCGCGCCCGTCGCGGCCATCGCCTTGCAGGGCTCGCTCGCGGCCGTCATCGCCTTCTGGGGCAAGTTCGGGGAGATTCTCAACTACGTCGTCTCGGTGGACTTCATCTGGTTCGGGCTGACCGCGCTCTCGCTCTTCGTCTTCCGCCGGCGGGCGCGGCGTGCGCGCGACGGGGGCGTCGAAGACGGCGGCGGCTTCCGCGTCCCCGGCCACCCCTTCACGACGCTCTTCTTCGCCGCCGCCTGCGCGCTCATCGTCGCCGCGACCGTCTACGAGCACCCGCGCAACAGCGCCCTCGGCCTCGTCATCCTCGCCTCGGGCGTCCCCGCCTACTTCCTCTGGCGCGGCCGCGCGCGGGACTGAGCCGTCGTCAACTCTTCCAGCACGCGGCGGCGAGGCAGAGCCAGCCGGCGAGGAAGGCGAGGCCGCCGATGGGCGTGACGGCGCCGAGCCAGCGCTGCCCCGTGAGCGAGAGCGCGTAGAGGCTCCCCGAGAAGATGACGGTGCCCGCGACGAAGAGCCAGCCGGCGGCCGTCGTCAACCCGCCCGGCCAGCGCGACGCCGCCCACGCCGCCGCGAAGAGGGCGAAGGCGTGGTACATCTGGTAGCGCACGCCGGTCTCGAAGATTGCGAGCAGGTCTTCGCCCAGACGCGACTTCAGCCCGTGCGCGCCGAACGCGCCCGCCGCCACGCCGACGAAGGCCGAGACCGCGCCGAGCAGGAAAAAGGTTCTGTCCATCCGTCTCCTCATCTCAAACCTCAACTTTAAACTTTCGACTTCTCAAGTCGTCTTCAGCATCTCGCGGGCGTGGCGGCGCGCGGTGTCCGTTATCTCCGCGCCGGTGAGCATCCGCGCTATCTCCTCGACCTGTCGGCGGCGGTCGAGCCGGCCGACCGAGACCTCTGTGCGCCCGGCGGCGGCGTGCTTGTCCACGCGCAGGTGCGTGTCGGCGAAGCGCGCTATCTGCGCCTGGTGCGTCACGCAGAGTACCTGGTTGGTGCGCGAGAGCGCCTTGAGCTTGAGACCCACCGCCTCCGAGACGCGCCCGCCGATGCCGGCGTCGACCTCGTCGAAGACGATGGTGCGCGGGAAGCGCGCCGGGCTCGCGCTGGTCTTGAGGACGAGCATCATGCGCGAAGCCTCGCCGCCCGAGGCGACCTTCGCCAGCGGCCGCAGCGGCTCGCCCGCGTTGGCCGAGAAGTAGAACTCGACGCGGTCGAAGCCCGCGGCCGTAAAACTCTTCGCCGCCTCTTCGCCCGAGAGGTCTGCGGGCGACTCGACGCGCGCCTCGAAGCGCGCGTGCTCCATCGCCACCTCGCCCAGCGACTGTCGCGAGCTTTCGAGGTGTTCGAGCGCGCTCTCGATGGTGCCGCCGTACTTGCGCTTGAGCCGCGCCAGCTCCGCGAGCCGGCCCTCTATCTCCGCCAGACGCTCGGGCGAGAAGGTCAGCCCGTCGAGGAAGTCGCGCAGGGTCGCGCTCAAATCTTCGAGCACGACGCGCGCCGACGCGAGACCTTCGGAGTAGTTCTTGTAAGAGGCTTTGTACTGCGAAAGCTCCTCGACCTGACGTTCGAGCCGGCTCAGGCGCGCCACCGTCGAGTCGCTCTCCTCGTAGGTCGTGTTGTAGGCGTCCGAGCACAGCTCGGTCAGCTTCTCCAGGTTCGCCAGCCGGCGGCGCTCGGCCTCAAGCTGTTCGTCCTCGCCCGCCGCGAGCCGCGCCGCCTCCAGCTCGCTCACCTGAAAGCGGAGCGCGTCCGTGAGGTGGAACTTCTCCGACTCGTCGCGCCTGAGCGCTTCGAGCTCGCGGTTGAGCGCCGACCAGCGGCGGTACGCGGCGGCCACGCCCTCGCGCCCGGCCGCGAGGTCGGCGAAGGCGTCGAGCAGTTCGAGGTGCGTCTCGGGGTCGAAGAGCGTCTGCTGCGTCCCCTGCCCGTGGATGTCAACGAGCAGCGGCCGCAAGTTTCGGAGCAGCGAGAGCGTCGCCAGGCGGTTGTTGACGAAGACGCGGCCGCGCCCCTCGGCCGAAAGCTCGCGGCGGACGACCAGCTCCACGTCGCCGCCCGCGCGGGGGCCGAGACCCGCCTCTTCGAGTATCGCCTCGACCTGCGGGTGCGCGCCGAGCGCGAACAGCCCTTCGACCGACGCGTGGCGCTCGCCGGCGCGAATCAGCTCGGGCGAGAAGCGGTCGCCGATGAGCACGCCGAGCGCGTCCACGATGATGGACTTGCCCGAGCCCGTCTCGCCCGTCAGCAAATTCAGTCCCCGGTCGAACTCGACCTTCAGCTCGCTGATGAGCGCGAAGTTCGAGATGTTTAAGAACGCGAGCATCCTTCCTCCGAAATCCTGTGGGGCGTGCGTGCCCGACCGCCGGCCGCGCGGCCGGGACGATGCCATCTTACTAAAAACTCCGGCCGACCGCGGCAGGGCAGCCGCCCGCGCGGGGGCGCCGAAAAGTTTTCCACAGATTCGCCGCCTGTGGAAAAAATAAATCCCCCGCGCGACTTTTCACGCGCGCGCTTTGTGCTATCCTCTCGCACCGTAAGCCGCGCGAGCGAGTCGGAGCGCCCCCCGCGCCGGCCGGGTCAAGGGGTAGAATTTCCATCCGCATTTGAATCGCCAGACATGTCGAACACAGACTACGTCCACCTGCATCTCCACACCGATTATTCACTTTTAGACGGCGCCATCCAGATCAAGCCGCTCGCCGAGCGCGTGAGGGAGCTGGGGATGAAGGCGTGCGCGATGACCGACCACGGGAACATGTACGGCGCGGTCTCCTTCTACAAGGAGATGAAGGCGCACGACGTGAAGCCGCTCATCGGCTGCGAGGTCTACCTGGCGCCGGGGCACCGCTCGGACCGGAGCGAAGTGCGGAAGGGCGGCAAGCCCTACAACCACATGATCCTCATCGCCAAAGACCGCGAGGGGTATCACAACCTCGTCCGCCTCACGTCGAAGGCGTTCAAGGAGGGCTTCTACCGCAAGCCGCGCATCGACCGCGAGCTGCTCTCGCAGTTCTCGGGCGGCCTCGTCGGGCTCTCGGCCTGCCTGTCGGGCGTCCCGCAGGCGCACTTGAAGGAGGGGCGGCTCGAAGAGGCGGCGAAGTCGGCGCACGAGTTCCAGGACATCCTCGGCCGCGGCAACTACTTTTTAGAGATTCAGGACCACCAGCTCGAAGACCAGATCAAGATCAACAAAGACCTGATAGACCTGTCGAAGCGCACCGGCATCCCGCTCGTCGCCACCAACGACGCGCACTACCTCTACCGCGAGGACTACGAGGCGCACGACGTGATGCTCTGCATCGGGACGGGCAAGACCGTGAACGACCCGAACCGGATGCGCTTCGGCGGGCCGCAGTGGTACGTCCGCACGCCCGAGGAGATGGCGCAAATCTTCGCGCACATCCCCGACGCCGTCTCGCGCACCGCAGAGGTCGCCGAGATGTGCGACCTCAAGCTCCCCCTGGGCGAGAACCAGCTCCCCGTCTACCCCATCCCGCCCGAAGAGGGCGGCCTGACGGTCGACGAGTATTTTGAGAAGGTCGTCCGCGAGGGTTACGAGAAGCGGCGCGAGACCCTCTGGGACAGGATGCTGTCGGAGGGCAAGCTCAAGCACAGCCTCTCCGAGTACCAGCAGCGCATCTCGACCGAGATCGCGACCATCAAGCAGATGGGCTTCCCCAGCTACTTCCTCATCGTCTGGGACTTCATCAAGTTCGCCAAAGACCGCCACATCCCCGTCGGGCCGGGTCGCGGCTCGGCCGCCGGGAGTTTGATTGCTTACTGTTTGGAAATCACCGACGTAGACCCCCTGCAGTACGACCTGCTCTTCGAGCGCTTCCTCAACCCCGAGCGCGTCTCGATGCCGGACATCGACATCGACTTCTGCGTCAACGGCCGCGCCGAGGTCATCAACCACGTCACGCAGCTCTACGGGCGCGAGTCGGTCTGCCAGATCATCACCTTCGGGACGATGGCCTCGAAGGCCGCCATCAAGGACGTGGGGCGCGCGCTCGACATGCCCTACGCCGACGTCGAGAAGATCGCCAAGCTCATCCCGCCGCCCATCCGCGGCCGCAACGTCTCCATCACGCAGGCCATCGAGACAGTCCCCGAATTGAAGCAGGCGTTCGACACCGACCCGCAGGTCAAGCGAGTCATCGACATCGCCAGGCGGCTCGAAGGCTGCGCGCGCCACTCGTCCGTCCACGCGGCCGGCGTCGTCATCAGCCCCAAGCCGCTGGAAGAGCTGATACCCGTCGCGGTCAACAACAAGCAGGAGTTCACCACGCAGTTCGAGATGTCCGACCTCGAGAAGACGGGCATGCTCAAGATGGACTTCCTGGGCCTCACCACCCTGACCATCATCGACCAGTGCTGTAAGACGATACGCGAGATGCACGGACGCTGCATCGACTGGCACGAGATACCGCAGGACGACCCGAAGACCTACGAGCTGTTCGCCAAGGGGCACACCGAGGCCGTCTTCCAGTTCGAGTCGGTCGGCATGCAGGAGATTTGCCGCAAGCTCCGGCCCAAGTCGCTCGAAGACCTCTCGGCCCTGAACGCGCTCTACCGCCCCGGCCCGCTCGACGGCGGCATGGTGGACGACTTCATCGACCGCTACCACGGCAAGAAGCCGGTCGAGTACCTCGTGCCCGAGATGGAGGACATCCTCAAGAACACCTACGGGATTCTGGTCTACCAGGAGCAGATCATGCAGCTCGCCCAACGCCTGGGCGGCTACTCCCTCGGCGAGGCCGACCTCATGCGCCGCGCGATGGGCAAGAAGAAGCGCGAGGAGATGGCCGTCCACGAGGAGAAGTTCATCTCCGGCTGCGTCAAAAACAAAATCCCGAAGAAGACCGCCCGCGAAATCTTCCGTTTGATGGCGCAGTTCGCGGACTACGGCTTCAACCGCTCGCACTCGGTGGCCTACGCTCACGTCGCCTACCAGACGGCGTACCTGAAGGCGCACTACCCCGAGCACTTCTACGCGGCGGTCATGACGAACGTGACCGACGACACGGCGAAGATTTTCAAGTACGCGTCGGAGCTGCGCTCGCAGGGCATCAAGATGCTGCCGCCCGACGTGAACCAGTCGGGCCCCGGCTTCACGCCGGTCGAGCGCGCGGTGCGCTACGGGCTGTGCGCCATCAAGGGGCTGGGCCAGTCGGCCGTCGGCGCCATCATCGACGCGCGGCAGGAAAAGCCCTTCCGCTCGATCTTCGACTTCGCCGAGCGCGTCGGCGAGAAGGGCGCGGGCAAGCGCGTCATCGAAAGTCTGGTCTGCGCCGGCGCGTTCGACTCGCTCAAGCCCGCGGGCGACGAGCTGCACTCGTGGCGCGCGCGCCTGTTCGCGTGCGTGGACAAGGCGCTGGAGCGCGGCGCGCGCGCGCGGCGCGACCGCGACAGCAAGCAGGCGGACATGTTCGGCCTCGCCGCCGCCGACTCGTCCGAGACGGGAGAGCCGCCGCTCCCCGTCACGGGCGTCGAGCCGTGGACGCACAAGGACTTGCTCACGCGCGAGAAGGCGGCCGTCGGCTTCTACGTCTCGGGGCACCCGCTCGAAGACTTCGCCGAGAAGATCGAGCAGCTCAACTGCGTCCCCGTCTCCGAGCTCTCGTCGGTCGAGCCGAACGCGCGCGTGAAGGTCGTCGGCGTCGTCTCGGACTTCACCGTGCGCAACACCAAGAAGGGCGACCGCTACGCCTACTTCCGGCTGGAGGATTTGACGGGCGCGGGCGTCAAGTGCGTGCTCTGGCCCGAGGCTTTCAAGACGAAGGGCGCGGACGCCGCCGACGACGTGCTGCTCGTCGTCACGGGGAGGTGCGAGGGCGAGAGCGGCCTGACCATCGTCTGCGACGAGGTGACGGCGTTAGACCGCGCGCGCGTGCCGATGACCAACGGGCGGCCGACCTACCAGGGGCGCCTGCGCGCCAACGCGCTGGTCATCGAGTTCCCGACCTGCGACGACGTGCTGCGCGCGGGCGAGAGCGTCGCCGAGGCGCTGCTCGCCTACCCGGGCGACTGCGAGGTCTTCATCGACCTGCACCTCGCCGAAGAGAACCTGACGGTGCGCACGCGCACGGCGCAGTTCGCGCGCGTCGCCCCTAACAAGCAGTTGCAGGAGACGCTCCAGGCCGCCGGCGTCCGCGTCCGCTGGGTGGAGTGAGACATCGACTCACACTCGAGCGTAAAGCGGGGGGCGGTTAAACGCCCCCGCTCCTCGTCTGAAGTCCCGCCCGAAATTTTCACGCCGCGTCCGAACCGTTTTAGAGTGCGCCGGGTCTTAACAGTCGAGAGCCGGAGGCGTAAGACTTATCCGGCGGAGGTGGTTCGGGATGAAGCCGAAGACGATCTACCTGATTCTGTGCGCGTTCGGCGTGGCGCTGCCTTACTGGCAGATCGCGCCGTGGCTGGCCGAGCACGGGCTCGACCCGGCGCTCTTCTTCGCGCAGCTCTTCGAGAACCGCGTCGGCGCCTTCTTCGGCATGGACGTGTTCGTCTCGGCGGCGGCGCTGCTCTTCTTCGCCGGCGTCGAGGGGCGGCGGCTCGGCTTCCGCGGTCTGTGGCCGGCGGCGCTGGCGGTCGCGTGCGTGGGCGTCTCGCTGGGGCTGCCGCTGCTGCTCTACCTGCGCGAGCGCCGTCTGGAGCGGGGCGGGTGAACCCATGAAGGACGCGGGCGGGGCGGAACGCGAAGGCTTCCTCGTGCTGCGCGCGCAGTCGGGCGACCGCGAGGCGCTGGACGCGCTGCTCGCGTCGGTGCAGGGGCCGCTCTACCGCTACGCCCTGAGCCTCGTCGGCGAGAGGCAGCTCGCCGAGGACGTTCTGCAGGAGACGTTCCTGCGCGTCTACCGCAAGCTCGGCTGGCTGCGCGAGCCCGCGCTGTTCCGCCCGTGGGCCTACCGCATCGCGACGCGCGAGGCTTTCAGACACCTGAAGCGCGAGCGGCGCTGGGCCGAGCAGGTTCGGGACGAGGGGGCTTTAAAGGCTCTGCCCGCCCCGCCCGCGCGCGAGGAGTTCGCGACGGTGCTGTCGGCGCGGCTCCGCGAGACGGTCGCCGGGCTCTCGCCGGCCAGCCGCGCCGTCGTCGTCCTCTACTACCTGCACGAGATGTCGCTCGAAGAGACGGCCGAGGTGTTGGGAATCCCGCCCGGCACGGTCAAGTCGCGCCTCGCCTACGGGCTCGAGGCCCTGCGCAGGCAGTTGCGGAAAAGCTGAAGGATTTCGCGCGAAAGCCATGCAGACTGACGGACAAAAGGGCGCGCCCCCCGACGAGGGCGCCGGGACTTTCGACCGGAGTTTCAAGTACGCGGTGATCGCCTGCGCGGTCGTCGAGTTCATCGCCATCGCGCTCGTCGTTTACTACAAGGCGGCGCGCTAGGGGCGGCAATCTTTCCAGACGTGAACGGAGGTGCTTTATGTCGCTCGCCTTCCTGACCGCCGTCGTCTTCGAGGCGCTCTTCCTCGCGGCCTTCCTGCTCGCGGCCGACCTCACAAACCGCACACACCTGCTGCTGCTCATCGCGACGGTGGGCGGCTACACGGTCGTCGTGCTGGGACTGGTCGCGCTCGGGGCGCACGTCAGCCGCGGCTTCGCGCGCGTCCTCAAGGCCGTCGAGCTGCTCGACAGGTGAGGCGCCCTTCGCGCATAATAAAACGCCCGGGGCGCCGTCGGCCGCGCCCCAGGCGTTGCAACTTAGTATGCTTTTGGTGCATCATAAGTGCCGTCAATCCTTCTCTCGCGCATCGACGGTGATGCGCCCCCCGCCCAGAGGTACTGGCGGCGGCGTTCTGGATGGTTCGAGAGCGGGCAGTTGTTAACAGATCGGAAGCCGCTCAAAAGTTGAGCACCCCAGACGCGAGCCTTCGTTGCCACCGTCCCGCCGAAGCAAACTTCAATGGGAAGCTTCTCTTGATACTCCTTACATGGGAGAGGTACACCAGAATGTCTATTAAACTTTACGTCGGCAACCTGTCGTTCAACACCTCCAGCGAAGACCTGCGCGAGCTGTTCTCGCAGGCTGGCACGGTCGAGTCGGCCTCGGTCGTCGAGGACCGCGACACGGGCCGCTCGCGCGGCTTCGGCTTCGTCGAGATGGCGACGCGCGAGGAGGGCGAGGCCGCGATTCAGCAGTTCAACGGCAAGGAAGTCGGCGGGCGCGCGCTCAACGTCAACGAGGCGCGGCCCCGCGAGGATAGGGGCGGCGGCGGCGGCGGGCGCGGCGGCTTCGGCGGCGGCGGCGGGCGCGGCGGCGGCTTCGGCGGCGGCGGCAACCGTGGCGGCGGCGGCGGTGGCCGTGGCGGCTTCGGCGGCGGCGGCGGCAACCGCGAGCCGCGCTGGTAAGCGCGGCCGCAAAGCCAGCGACACTTGAGAGAGCGCCTCTGGCAACAGACATCGCCGGAGGCGCTTTCTCATTTTCATCATGAGTCCGCCGACCTGACACGGGTCGGGAGGCGGCGTTAGAAGGTACTGAATGGAATTTTCTCAACTCGGACTCCGGCCCGCGCTCGTGCGCCGCTGCGAGTCACTCGGCTACACTGAGCCGACAGCAATTCAGGAGCGCGCGATCCCCATCGTGCTGACCGGCGCCGACCTCATCGGCTGCGCCGAGACCGGCACCGGCAAGACCGCCGCCTTCCTGCTCCCGACCATCCAGCGGATGGCCGAGACGCCGCGCCCGGGCGTGCGCGTCCTCGTGCTCGCGCCGACGCGCGAGCTGGTCTCGCAGATCGATGAGAGCTACAAGCAGCTGGCCCCGAAGGGCAGCCCACGCTGCGCGGCCGTCATCGGCGGCGCGAGCATGTCGCGCCAGATCGACGCGCTGCGCCGTGGCGCCGGCGGCGTCGTCGCGACCCCCGGGCGCCTGCTCGACCACGTCGAGCGCCGCACGCTCGACCTCTCGCACGTCGAGGTGCTCGTGCTCGACGAGGCCGACCGGATGCTCGACATGGGCTTCCTGCCCGCCATCCGGCGCATCCTCGCCGAGCTCCCCGCGCGGCGGCAGACGCTCCTCTTCTCCGCGACGATGTCGCCCGAGATAGAAGAGCTGGCGCGCCGCACGATGAAGGAGCCGTCGATGGTCGAGGTCAACGTGCGCGGCCGGGCGGCCGTGAACGTCGAGCAGATGGCCTACATCGTCGCGTCGGAGTCTAAGACGGCTCTGCTGCTCGACCTGCTCGAGCGCGAGCGCGACAACTTCGAGCGCGTGCTCGTCTTCACGCGGACGCGGCGCGGGGCCGAGCGGCTCTCGCACATCCTGCTCGCGCGCGAGCACAAGGTGAACCGCATCCACGCCGACCGCACCCAGCCCCAGCGCGAGGCCGCGCTGCGCGGCTTCAAGGACGGCGAGACGCGCGTGCTCGTCGCCACCGACATCGCCGCGCGCGGCATCGACGTCGAGTCCATCTCGCACGTCATCAACTACGACGTGCCCGAGGCGCCCGAGGACTACGTCCACCGCATCGGCCGCACCGGGCGCGCCGGCAAGACCGGCCGCGCCATCACGCTCGTCACCCCCGTGGACGAACTCTCGATGCGCGCCATCGAGCGCCTGACGGGGCAGACGGTCGAGCGCGTGTCGGCGGCGTCCTTCGGCGGCGCGGCCGTCGCGGGGCGCGCCGCCGCCAAGCCGTTCGGCCGCCCGATGCGCGGCGCGGGCAGCAGCACGCGCCGCAGTTTCCGCCCGCGCCGCGCGGGACGTTGAGAGACTAAAGACGCACGAGACGAAACGGCCGCGCGCGGCTTCAGACACCACGCGCGGCCCGACCGCACACACACGCGTAAGGAGACAACGATTGGCTAAAGAAGACTTGGTCCCGGCATCCGGCGTGGTGGTTGACAAGCAGCCCAACGCCTTCTTCATGGTTCAGATAGACAACAGCGACCACGTCGTGCTGGCGCAGATTTCGGGCAAGATGCGCAAGAACCGCATCCGCATCCTCGTCGGCGACCGCGTGAGCGTCGAGCTCTCGCCCTACGACCTGACGCGCGGCCGCATCACCTACAGGTACAAGTAGGCCCCGTCCCCCTCCCGCCCGAACCCGCGAGCCCCTAAACTTTTGTGGCGGCGCAGACGCGCGCCGCCACAGCCCTCCCACACGCAAAGCCCCGCCGACCCGCGCCCGAAGAAGACGAAGGCGAGCGAGAGGAGCATCGAGGAGAGCGCGAGGCAGTAGACCCTGTGCGTCAGGATTCGCGCGAGGCGGCGGCCGTCGAAGAGGTCGGCCGGCGTCCAGAGGTTGTAGAGCGCCGGGTTGGAGAGCCAGCCGCCGTGACCCTGACTGGCGAGGTAGTAGACCGTCCCGCCCGCCGCGAGGCTGAACGCGTAGGCCAGATACTTGTCGCGCAGCAGCACGTTCAAAGACACGGACGCGGCGCACATGAAGACGACGCTCGGCAGCAGAATCACCGCGTAGGTCCTGAGGTAGGCCAGCGGTTCGAGCGGCGCGTGCCCGCTGTAGAGTTGCAGGAGGACTGCGGCGGCGGCGACCGGCGCGACGAGCGAGAGCGAGAGCAGCAGCGTCGCCGCGAACTTCGGGAGCAGGAAGGCGAAGTCGGGCGCGGGCGTGCTCCAGAGCACCGGCTCGACCCGCAGCTCGCGGTCGCGGTGCATCGCCTCGCCCGCGTAGAAGACCGCGACGCCGAAGAGGAACAGCAGCAGCCCCTCGGCCGTCCGCGCCGCGTAGGCGGCCGAGTACGAGGCGTGTGCGACGGGGGGCGCGACCCCGAAGGCGGCCAGCTCGAGCACGCACGCGAACACGACGAGCGGCGCGACCACGACCAGACTGCGCTCCGCACGCAGCAGCCGGAACTCCACACCGAGCGCCGCCCGGAACTGCGAGACGGCCGCGCGCCGCCCCCCGGTCACGACCTCGACGCGCGGCAACTCTGCCAGCCTCGCCGCCGCGGTCTCGCCCGCCGCCGTCCCCGCCGTGACCTTTTCGGCGACGACGACGGCGCCCCGCGCGTCGGCCGCGCCGTAACCTTCCTCCGCGCCGCCCGCCTCCGACCCACCGCCCGGCCTCTCGACTCCCGCGCCGAGGCCGAGGGTCAAAGTCTGATTCCGGGCCTCTCTTCCCCCGCCGCGCTCGATCGTCGAGAAGCGCAGGTAGAGCAGCGACAGACACGCGAGCGCGACGCCGACCATCAGGAGGCGGTTGGCCACCATCCCGCCGTCGTAGGCGACGACAAGCTGGTTCAGCCACTCGGCGCTGCGCCCGTGCCAGCCGTTGGCCGCGACGTTGAAGAGCAGCGGGTCGAGCGTGACGCGCCAACGCAGGGGCAGCAGCCTCTTCATGACGAGCTGCCAGGTGACGTAAAGCGGGTAGAACGAGACGGCCAGCGCGTAGACGACCTTGACGTTGCGCGTCAGCGTCCCGACGGTGAAGAAGACGGCGGCGAGCGCGAGGCTCGAGACGACGACGAAGAAGAGGAAGTGTTGGAGGTAGGGCAGCACGCGCGCCGGCAGGACGACCATCCCGTCGGTACGGAACGCCTGGAGCGCGAGCGCCGTCAGCGCGAAGCACGCCTGGCAGCAGACGAGCACGAAGAAGTTGCCGAAGAATTTTCCGAGCAGGTACTCGCCGCGCCCGACCGGCTTCGAGAAGATGAGCGGGTCGACCCTGAGCCTGTAGTCCCTGATGACCGGGTCGCCCATCATCATGGCGATGAACAGCGGCATCGTCATGAACGAGAAGCCGCCGAGCAGCCAGACGATGTAGAAGTCGCTGTTGACGGCCCAGCCGCGCGCGACGGCCGGCCCCCAGCCCCACCACAGCAGCGCGTTCGCGCTGAACAGCGGCACCATCGCGTACGGCGCCACGCGCTTCAGGTTGTACAGAACCTCCGCGCGGAAGACGGCCGCGAGCGGCGACGAAAGCGGTGTCGAGACCGCGCCCATCAGTTCGGGCTCCCCGCGTGCGAGACGAGTCCGAAGTAGTAGTCTTCGAGTGTCGGCGCGACGGGCGCGAACCCCTCGCCCGGACGGCCCTCGCGCGACAGCACGCGGACGCGCACGCGCCCCTCGAACAGAGAGGTCGACAGGACCTTGAGCCGGCCCTTGAGCGCCGCGACCTCGTCGCGCGGCACGGCGGCCTCCCAGACCGCGCCCGCCAGACGCCCGAGCGCGGCGCGCGGGCTGTCGGTCGCGACTATCTCGCCGCGACGGATGACCGCCATCGCGCCGCAGAGCGTCGAGACGTCCGAGACGATGTGCGTCGAGAGCAGCACGACCGTCTCCTCGCCCGCTATCTCGGAGAGGAGGTTGTGGAAGCGGTGTCGCTCCTCGGGGTCGAGCCCGGCGGTCGGCTCGTCGACGATGATGAGGCGGGGCCGGCCGATGAGCGCCTGCGCGATGCCGAGGCGCTGCCGCATCCCGCCCGAGAAGCCGCCGACCGGCTGGCGCCGCGCGCCCGCGAGGTTGACCCTCTCCAACAGCGCGCCGACGAGCCGCGCGCGCGCGCCCGAGTCGGCGACGCCCTTGAGCCGCGCGAAGTAGTGAAGCGTCTGCTCGGCCGTCAACGACGGGTAGAGGCCGAACTCCTGCGGCAGGTAGCCGAGCACCCTGCGCGCCGCCGGTTTGCGGCCGACGAAATCGACGCCGCCGACCGTGACCTGGCCCTCGTCCGCGTCGAGCAGCGTCGCCAGAATCTTCATCAGCGTCGTCTTGCCCGCGCCGTTCGGCCCGAGTAGGCCGAAGACGCCGGGCGCGGCCTCAAGGCTGACGCCCTTCAGCGCCACGATGCCGCCGGGGTAAGTCTTCCGCAGCCCTCTGATTTCGAGCATCAAGCCCTCCGTGCGGGGACGCCGCCCGCGACGGCCGCGCGCCACTCGTCGGCGAGGACGGCGTAGACGACGAGGTCGTGAAAGTGGTCGTGCATCCACTCGGCCTGCGACAGGACCCCCTCCTGCCTGAAGCCGAGGCGTTCGGGAATCACCCGGCTCTTGTGATTCTCGACGGCGCAGCGCATCTCGACGCGGTTCAGGCCGAGCTCGCCGAAGGCGTGGTCGATGAGCGCGCGGCAGGACTTCGTGACGAGCCCGCGCCCCTGAAACGGCGCGCCGAGCCAGTAGCCGAGTTCCGTCTTCCGGTTGGCGCGGTCGAAGTAGTTGTACTCCACCTGGCCGGCCATCTCGCCGCGATGCCAGATGGCGAGCCCGTACCCTTCGCCTCCGGCCATGCGGGCCATGTTGCGCTTGATGAAGTCGTGCGTGTTCTCGATGGAGCGTTCGCGCTTCAGCCACGCCGACCACTCCCTGATGTGTTCCAGGTTCCCCTCGATGAGCGCGTTGAGGGCCTACGCGTGGTGAGGCTCTATCAGGCGCAGTTCGGTCTCGTCATCTATCTTATGGCTGAGCATGGCTTGTCAAAGTCGGAGGGCGTGCGGCGCGCGATGTGCGACGGCCAGTCCGCCTGAGGGTTAGAGTGTCGGGGGCGGCTTTGTGTTCCGCTAGATGTCGGGAATCTGCCAGTCTATCTCGGGCTTGCCCGCCGCGCGCAGCGCCTCGTTGACGGCCGAGAACGGGCGCGTGCCGAAGAAGCCGTGGCGCGCGGAGAGCGGCGACGGGTGCGCGCCGCGTATGACGGCGTGGCGGCCTTCGTCGATGCGCGCCGCCTTGCTCTGCGCGTCGCGCCCCCAGAGGACGAAGACGACCGCGTCCTTCTTCGCGTTGACGCGTTCGATGACGGCGTCGGTGAAGGTCTCCCAGCCCCGGCCGCGGTGCGAGCCGATCCGGCCGGCGCGGACGGTGAGCACGGTGTTGAGCATCAGGAGGCCCTGCTCGGCCCAAGCGGCGAGGTGGCCGTTGTTGGGGACGCGGAAGCCTGGGATGTCGCTCTTCAGCTCCTTGAAGATGTTGCGGAGCGAGGCGGGGACGGCGACGCCCGGCTTGACCGAGAAGCAGAGCCCGTGCGCCTGGTTCGGCCCCGGGTACGGGTCCTGGCCGAGCAGCACGACGTTGACCTTGCGGAACGGCGTCAGCTCCAGCGCGCGGAACGTGTCCGACTCTTCGGGGTAGACCTCGTAGTCCCGGCGCTCGCGCTCGACGAACTCCGCCAGCCGGCGGAAGTAGGGCTTCTCGACCTCGCCCCCGACCTTCGGACGCCACGACGCGGGTATCGGCGGCAGCATCTCGTCAAAACCCTCCCCGGAAGTTTTACCGCCCGCGCACTCGGGTCAGAGCCTCTCGTAATAACCGCCCGAGGCGCAGGGGCGGCAGAGCGGCTCGCCCGCCGCGCCGGCCGCCTCGCGCCCGTCGTTGACGCCCTCGCCGCAGCGCGCGCAGGTGACGCGCGAGCGCGGGCGCCCCGGCGCGTCGTTCTCGCCGTAGCGGACGCGCACGCGCTCGACCTTGAACAGCTCCTCGTCCGACGCCTCGCGGTAGGTGAGGAACTGCCGCTCCTTCTTCGACCCGACCTCGGGGTGGCGCTCGTCTGCGAGCCGGCGCGACTCCTCCAGCGCGACGACGCGGACGGCCTCGCCCGTCTCGGTGTTGAGGAACGTCGCCGCCACCTTGCCGTAGTCGAAGTACTTCAGACTCCGCCGGCCCAGCCGCGCGCCCGTCACCGCGCCCACGGCGTCGGCCATGCAGCGGTCGATCTCGACCCACACGATCAACCTCTTCCGGTCGGCGCCCTTGGGGTCGTCCGCCCCCACCGCCCGGCACCCCACCACCGCCATCCGCGCCCCCAGCAACTGCCCCGCGCACATGTGCCCGTGCAGCCGCCCGCACTCCCCCAACAACTCGTCGAGCGTTTCCATCGCCGGAGTCCTTACAGGCGCGAGTAGGTGAGGCCGGTCTGGCCCTGGTATTTGCCGCCGCGGTCTTCGTAGGAGACGTCGCAGTCTTCGTCGGATTCGAGGAAGATGACCTGGCCGATGCCTTCGTTGACGTAGACGCGCAGCGGGAGGTCGGCGAGGTTGCCGAGCTCGATGACGAGGCGCCCCGTCCAGCCGGCTTCGAGCGGCGTGGTGTTGAGCATCAGGCCGGCGCGCGCGTAGGTCGAGTTGTGGACGACAAGGTTGTTGGCGACGAAGTTCCGGGCACCGGGCACGCAGAGGTCGAACACCTCTTCAACCCCGCACGGCTCGACGGACACGATCTCGTCCCAGAGGATGTCGGCGTCGAGATGCGTTCTGAGCCTGCTATGCGGGTGAAGAGCGACGAACTTCTCCAGCTCCAGGCGCGTCACGTCGTGGCTGTTTCGCACGTGTATCCCGGCGGCGTAGAGGGTCGTGTGCAGGGCCCGCGCCTCCGCCTTGAGGGTTGACCAGAACTCGGCCGGGATGGCGTCGTAAATTCCCCGCCGATTTCTCAAGCGCTCTTCGACGACTGGCCCAATCACCTCGCGCGCCCTCACGTCCTTGCGAGATGCCGGCCAGAAGCCTATCTCTTCGAGGAAGAGTTTGATGTGCGCGCTCTTCAGCACCTGGACGACGAAGGCGGGCGAGCGGGGCGTCCGCTTCGCGCGCAGCCTGCCGACGATGCCGAACCTGAGCAGGAGGTGCTGCACGTCGCGCGCGAGCCGCTCGGAGCTGCTGCCATACTCCAGCACGGGCTGCGGGCGGCCACCCTTGCCTTGCAGGAAGATGCTGCCGTCGCCCGAGAACAGGGCGCGCAGGAAGAGCGCGACGGCCGGCTTCGCCGCGCGGAAGACGCGCGCCGGCACGAACTTCTTCAGCGCGCCGACGTTCACAGCGCCGCCTCCCAGCGTGGAAGTTCCTCGCTGCCGAACACGGTCAGGCGGCGCGCGGCCGCGACGCGGCTCCCGACGCCCATCTCGCCCAGCTCGCGCCAGCCGCCGACCGTGAGGAACGGGTGGTTGCTCGTAGCCTTTATCTCGTGGCCGAGCTTCGTCCTGACTCGGAAGACAGGCTGTAGCCCCTGGCTGATCGCCGCCAGCGCGTCGCGCCCCTCGATACGCCCGTCCCGGTACGACAACACGCTCGCGCCTTCCGCCAGATCGGCGATGGAGACGAACTCGCCGGTCGCGGCGTCCACGACGCGCGCGTCGCGCGTGAGGCATTTGCACATGCAGATGCCGGTGACGGTGCGCGGCATGCGGAAGGTCTCGACCGTGACGCCGAGGGCGTAGGAGTGCGGCGGCATGAGGTAGTACTTCGAGCCGTCTTCGGCGTCGCGCAGGGGGGCCTCGACGAGCGACGCGTCGTCGAAGTTCTTCGGGTCGATCTCGCGGCCGTGGATGGGCGAGAAGACGCGGAAGCCGTCGTCGGCGAGCCGCATGTCGTAGCCGTAAGACGAGGCGCCGGCGGAGATGATGCGCCGGCCGCCAGACTCGCGCACCAGCGTCGCGTCGAAGGGTTGGATGAGCTGGTGCTCTTCGGCCATGCGCCGAATCCAGCGGTCGGATTTGACTGACATCGTTTCGGCTTCCGTTAAGAGTTTTTAGACTGACGCCGCAGCATAACGGCCGCCGCGCGCGAAGTCCAGAGGGCGCGGACTACTGCTTCGGGCGCGCCTGCGTGAGGCGGAGGGTGCCGTCGCCGACGGTGAAGGAGAGGGTCGCCCCGCCGTTGCCGGCGCGCGCCTGGAGCGTGCGCTCGGTCGGCCTGGTGCGGTCGCGCGGGGCGAGGCCGGCGAAGTCGTTCTCGACGCGGCCGGCGCGCAGGACTTCGGCGTCCACGTCGCCGCTGAATCCGGGGGGCAGCTCGACCGTGAGGTCGCCGCTGACGAGCCGCAGGCGGAAGCCGCGCCCGCGCCAGCTCCGCGAGGGGACGCGCACCGTGACGGGCCCCGAGGCCACCGTCGCCTCGACGTCGCCGCCCGCGAGCGCGAAGAGCGAGTCGCCGCCCCCGCCGCCCGCGTTGATGCGCAGGCCGCCCTCGACGCCGCTCACGACCAGCGCGCCGCGCCCCGCGTTGATCTCGAGGTCTACGGCCGCGGGCACCTTCAGCTTGTAGTCGATCTTCCAGGGCATCCCCGGCAGGTGCTTCGGCAGGCCGCGCGCGGCGCGGCGCGCGTACTTGCGGTCGTGCAGCCCGACGGTCATCACGCGCACGTGGTTGAGGTCGTCGTCCACCGTGAAGGTGTTGAGCGCGGTCAGCCGCGCGAGGTTCTCTTCGGTGTCCGCGCTCTGCTCGACCTCGGCCGTGATTTCGACCTCGTCCTTCGACCAGCCCTCGACCGTCACCGAGCCCTCGGGCGCGCCGTAGACGGTCACGGACCCGCCGTAGCCGAGACGGCGCGACTCGCGCCGCGTCGTCGTCCGCTTGAGCGGGGCGGGGGTCGGCTGCGGCGCGGGCTTGTCCGACTTCGGCTGCCTCCCGCTCTGCGGCGGCGGCGGCGACGCCGTGTGGGCCGGGGCGAAGGCCAGCAGCGCGAGCGCGACGAGCGTGAAGAGGAGGGCGGGCGTGTGGATGTTCGGGGGCGTGCTTCTCATCATTCGCAGGCTACAACATAAAAGGCGGAAGGCAAAAGTGAGGGACGGGAGCGGCGCCGCCCGGCCGTCTTCACTTCTGCCTTTTGAAGCTTGCCCCCCGCCTTCCCCGCGCGACTAGCGGGGCATGAAGACGATGGAGCCGCGGCCGTTGGTGGTGTTGAGCTGCGCGCCGCCGTCGCCGACCTTGCCGACGACCTTGCGCTTCTCGTTGATGAACTCGAACTCGCCCTTGTTGACGAAGCCGTTGAGGTCGATGTTGCGCGTGCGGGGCGCGACGGCCGTCAGGCGGAAGCCCGACTCGGCCGTGATGCGGAGCGTGATGTCGCCCTGCGTCGAGTTGAGCACGTAGGTGCCGCCCTTCAGCAGCTCGGCGTCGAAGAGGATGTTGCCGAGCGTGTTCTCGGCCATCACGTTCTGCGCGCGGATGCCGGTCAGCTCGATGTCGCCCTCGCTGGTGACGTGCGCGCGCACCATCTCGCCGCGGATGTTGCGGATGATGACGCCGCCGGTCATCGTGCTGATGTCGACGTCGGAGTTGAAGGGGACGCGGATGGTGAAGTTGACGTCGCCCACGTCCTCGCGGTTGTCGCGGCGCACGTCGATGCGCACGCCCTGGCCGCTCACCTCGGGCTCCATCTTCGCCGAGCGCGACTCCATCGTCGCCGTCACGCGGACGGTGTTCTTCTCCCACCCGACGACCTCGATGCGCCCCGAGCGGTTGAAGAGCACGAGCCTGATGTTCGGCGCCGCCGGGTAGTCGCGCGAGAAGCGCTTCTGCGCGCTCGCCCGCGGGGCGGCGAAGACGAGCGCCGAGAGCGCGGCGACGAGGAGCGCACACGCGCGCGGCGCGCGGCGCGCGGCCGTCGTCCGTGTGCGGGGGTTGTGGGGTGTCGCCTGCTTCATCTACTTCAAAAACTTCTCGGACGCCGCCGGGCGCTTCACGCCTCGCGCCGGAAGCGCCCGCGCTCCCCTTCGGCCGGGGGCGCGGGCGCGGGTTGGGATTGTATTCGTGTCTCCTCCCGGGCGGCCGATGTGGGGACGGCGCGCGCCGCGCCTCCTACTGCTCGCCGAACTCGCGCATCAGCTCGAGCTTGTCGCGCAGCGCGGAGTTTAGCATCTGCTCCGCGATCTCGTCGTGCGGGTTCTGGCGCAGGTCGTCGAGCGAGTCGCTGACGGTCTGGTCGAGCACGTAGACGCTGCGGTCGAACGAGGCGCGCATGCGCGGGTTCCAGCTCGCCTTGCGCGCCTGCACGCGCTGCTCCCAGTAGTTGAGGCTGGCCTCGTGCTGTTCGAGGTGTGTGCGCGGGTAGAACTCGTCCGAGACGACGCGGCGGGCGGCGGCGACGCCTCCGCGCTGGCCCGACCCTTCGCGGCGGACCGCGAACGTGGTGGCCGTCGAGACGGCGACGATCAGCGCGGCGGCGGCGGCGGCCAGCTGCGGGAGCGAAAGCTCGAAGCGCCTGCCGAACAGACGCGACCAGAAGCCGCCGGCGGCCTGCGCCTCGGCCGACGCGGCGCGCGCCGGGAGGCTCTCGGCCTCGACCGTGTCGCGCACGCGCAGCCACAGGGCGCGCTCGTCTGTGGGCGCGAAGAGATGTCCGCGAGCCTCGCGCGCGACGGCGATGATGGAGTGGAAGTCGGCGCGCTCGGCCTCACACAAGGGGCACTCGGCGACGTGCGCCCCTACGGCGGCGTGCTCGGCGTAGCCGAGCGTGCCGTCGAGGTAATCGCTGAGCAGTTCCTGGCACTTCTCGCAGTTCATTTCTCGTAACCTCTAACGCTACTCAAGCTGTCGGGTCGGTCTCGGGGAAGACTTTCAAACTCTTTCGCGCCGCCTCGGCGTAAGGTCGGGGGCGGAGGGGGCGCGACACCTTTGGAAGCCTACTTCGGCTCGTTCTGTTGCCTCAAGAGCTGGCGAAGTTTCATCCTGGCCTTGTGGAGCTGCGACTTGCTCGTCCCGACCGAGCAGCCCAGAAGCCTCGCCACCTCCTCGTGCTCGTGCCCCTCGACGTCGTGGAGGACGAACACGGCGCGGTACCCC